>JAAFIL010000099.1 GCA_013297775.1 Bacteroidota bacterium | reverse complement strand
AAGGTATAAAAATATTTATTAGTTACTGGCTTATAACTAATAGCAAACTTGCCGTTAACTTTATTGAACGACAAAGAAAAAAATAATAACGGTTGATGGAATTAATATAATAAAAACTATAAAAAATTTATCTACCATTCTAAAGCAATAAAAATAGATGACTGAAACAAAGAATAGATCTAAGCAGAAACTACTCAAGTGTTTAGACCAACTTACTTTAACGGCTTTAGCTTTACCATTTTCAGCAACGGTTTTTTCAAATTAGAATAAAATTATAGTTAAATGATAGATAATAGAAATTTTGATGTCATCATAATTGGTGGAAGTTATTCAGGACTTTCGGCAGCAATGGCTTTAGGAAGATCATTAAAAAAAGTTTTAATCATTGATAGTGGTTTACCATGTAACCGACAAACACCACATTCACATAATCTCATTACGCAAGATGGAGAAAAACCAAGCGTAATTGCAGAAAAAGCTAAAGCACAAGTTTTGAAATACGACACCGTAACATTCCTAACAGACCTTGCCGTTAGTGGAACAAAAACCAATTATGGCTTTGACATAAAAACACAAACAGAGAAAATATTTTCATGTAAAAAACTTATTTTTGCTACGGGCGTAAGAGATATAATGCCGAACATAAAAGGGTTTTCAGAATGTTGGGGAATTACAGTACTTCACTGCCCTTATTGCCACGGCTATGAAGTAAAAAATGAAAAAACAGGAATTTTAGCAAACGGATTTTCTGCTTTTCATTACGCACAACTTATTCGTAACTGGACAAAAGACTTAACCCTATTTACTAACGGAAAATCAGAGTTAACGCAAGAGCAAACAAATAAAATTAAAAAGTATAATATTCCAATTATTGAAAAAGAAATAACCGCTTTGAAACATAAAAACGGAGTAGTTCAAGAAATACTTTTTTCAGATAACTCAACTTTTGAATTAAAAGCCATCTATTCACGACCCGCATTTGAACAACATTGTGAAATTCCAAAATTATTAGGTTGCGAATTAACAGAACAAGGACTTATTAAAGTAGATACGTTTCAGAAAACAACAGTAAATAATATATTAGCTTGTGGCGATAATGCCAGCTCCTTCCGCGCTGTATCGCACGCCATATCAACAGGTAATATTGCAGGTGTAATATTAAACAATGCAATAACCGAAGAAGAATTTTAAACCAATAAAAACTATACATAATAAATTGATGGCAAAAAAATTACTTTCGTACCCTTCAGAAATAATGGGATGAAAAAGGCTACCAATGCTAAGAGCCAAATCATTAGAATAAATAATACTTCAAAATAACTTCAACCGAGATTTTAAGAAAGAAGTTCTTTAGAATAAAATAGCTAACTCTGTAAAATGCTTAAAATCAAAATTTGAAAATGAGTTAGATGGAGATAAACCGTCGAAATCTATCACAAAACAAAACCTGCCGTAGTGATTAGAAATGTTTTTATCTCGTCCTTGTTTAGCGAAGCGTAACGAGGACGTTTGAGAACTGCGTTTGTAACGCAGATAAAGTGATAGCGTAGGCGTTACAAACGCCCATTTAGCACGTCCTCGTTTCCGCTAACGCTCAAACAAGGACGAGGGGAAAAGAGAAATTAAGAACCGCTTAAAAAATGAGTTAGATGGAATTATGCAATAGGAATCGTAGTGAGCGATGAAAGCCCAATAAAACAGTCACTTTTTTCGACTGAGGCACAGTGCTGCTATGGTGAAGAAGAAAAAGTGGCGAAGTGTCCTGTTTTGAAGGGATTTCGGCTCGTAATAGATTTCTATTGCATAATCTAGGTTAAAATATATTTATCCATGCACCTTTCAGAAATATTAAATAAAATAGATAAGCTACAAAAGGAAATCAATGCGTTCGGTAAGTTTGAGCCTGAAATACTCAGTAAGATTAACTACCGCTTCCGACTGGATTGGAACTACCATTCGAATGCGATAGAGGGCAATTCACCCACACAGCAAGAGACGCGAAGCATCATGATTAATAACGTTACCGTTGAAGGAAAGCCTTTAAAAGACGTTTTAGAAATGAAAGGCCATGATGAAATAATTAGTCAAATTTTAAAAATAGGAAAAGGCGAATTAAGCCTATCAGAAAAACGAATACAAGAAATTCATAAAGCTATTATCCATGAAGATGACCCAGAACAAGCCAAAAAAATTGGAAAATGGAAAACAGAAAATAACCACCTGATTAATTACAAAGGCGAAAAGCACCAACTTACACCATACCCAGAAGTACCCGAAAAAATGCACCAATTAATAAATTGGCTAAATGCAAACTATGCCCACATCTTAAAAAATACAAAAGAGGCAATCCATCCGGTACTCCTCGCTTTTGAGTTCCACTTAAAGTACGTTTCCATCCACCCCTTCCAAGACGGGAACGGAAGAACCGCAAGCATTTTCACCAATCTAATTTTAATTGCTTTCGGTTATCCACCCATCGTTATAAAAGTTAAAAATAAAGATACCTACAATAAATATTTGGCCGATATTCAAGCGTATGGCAGTAACTCTGATTTATTTTTTGAATTCTTATGCCAACACCTCATTCATTCTCAAGAAATTGTATGGAAAGCAGCACAAAGAATTTCTATTGAAGAGCCAAACGACCTAGATAAAAAAATACTATTGCTTGAAAAAGAATTAGCGGCCGTTGACCCCGATGAAGTTGTTAAAGATAGATTCAATGCCGATGTTTTTTTAAAAATGTATAAAGGTTAGATTACAGATCTTCTCACAGAAGCGATCCCAATGGTTCAAAAATTCAATAAATTTTTTATTGGAACCCAGCATTACATTTACGTTTCAAATGGTTCTCCACACATTAATTTTGTTAATGAGCCAGCCAATGAAATTATTTCTAAACTAAACGACGAATGCGTAAAAAATTCATCACATATAAATCAACGCAACGAGTCTAGTTTATTATTTTCAACTTCCTATGGAACTTTAGCAAAAGGAGGGTTAAAAACCTTTGGCTGTAACTACGGTTTTGAAATAAGATTTGAACACAATAAATTTTGGGTCGAAGTAGATAAGTTCGTTGCAGAAAGTTCAAAAGGTAGAGAAACTATATTCCCCGAACGGCTTTTACACAAACCCCTTGCCCAATCAGAAATTGACTTGTTAGTGAAAACGTTGGGAGAAAGTATTTTTACCCACATTGACTTCCACACAAAGAAAAACGGCATTCGCTAATGGATGTGTGGCGTGCACCTTTTAGCAACTCCACTTGACCAACAAACAGAAGCAGTTACCGTGTACACTTAAAAACGTAAAGTTTGCAAAAGAAACAATAAACGCATCGTTGGTTCTAAATTTTATACGAAGTAAAAATAAATCATCAATCAAATTAATCTTACTGAATCACCACATACCTCAGCAGTTCGTAGCCTTTACTCGGGTATTGTTGGCACGTCAATTTCGGACGTTTTATAACCCCAACGTTTCGCTTCCAAAATAACGATTCGCAATAACTACTGTTCGACGATTGCGGAGTTAACACACCATTATAACCCGAAACAAAAACATTAGTATAAACTGTATTTTGAATGGTAACAGAAGGAATACTATTTGGAGGTGCAGGATTACTCAACACCCTTTTAGTAAACACATTACTTTCAGGAACTGGTAAACCAACATCGCTCGGACTCACATAAATAACATTAAGCGGATGACCAATAAGCGTCCATTTTCTATAAAAAAAAGCTGGACCAAACCTTACCGTAATTTGTTGCGCATTAAAAATAGTATCCGTTTTCATAGTCCTAATAACCGTCGAATCTATTGAACTTACATAAATGCTATCGCGTTGGTTATTACTTGTATCTACCACTATCCAATAACTCCCCGGTTTAAAATATCCAAAGGCTCTGAGTTCAGCATCAACGCGGGTGTTAACGGTGGGGCGGTTATCGGGCTTGGTTGGCTCTACATTACTTTTTTGATTGCAAGCACTAAAGCCCAGCGCACAAAATATAACACCACTTAAAAAAGAAAACCAGTTCATACCCAACACTTATCTATTTTAAAGTGAAGATACAGTTTATTTTTTAGCCTTTTATTCGAACTAAAGTTTATATGTTTAACTTTATCCCTTAACATGAAACGAATTTATTGGATAATTAGTAGTGGCGTTATACTTATTGCAAGTTTAATCCTAATAAAAGTATTAAAAGGTAAACAACCCACCGATGTTATTGTCGAAAAAGCAAGCCTGCGAACCATTATAGAAGTGGTAAGTGCCACCGGAAAAATTCAGCCCGAAGCAGAGTTAAAAATTACAAGCGACGTTAGTGGCGAAATTACCGAACTATCGGTAAAAGAAGGCGACCAAGTAAAAAAAGGACAATTGCTTTGCCGCATTAGACCCGATATGTACGAAAGTGCTATGGACAGAGTAGATGCCAGCGTAAAAAGTAGCGTGGCTAATTTAAAAACCACTCAAGCCCAGCTCGAACAAGCACAAGCCAATTTAGCCAATGCCAAGGCCAGCTTCGAACGCACTAAAAAACTACTCGACCAAAATGTAATATCGCAACAAGAGTACGATGCCGCCAAAGCGCAATACGAAAGTGCCCGAGCCAATGTGCAAGCCATCGAAGAAAGCATTAATGCCGGAAGTTACGCCATCAAAGGCAGCGAGGCCAGTTTAAAAGAAGCGCGCTCAAACCTCGATAAAACCTTTATTTATGCACCCGTAGATGGAACCGTATCGAAACTAAACGTCGAAAAAGGCGAGCGCGTTTCGGGGGTAACAGGGTTACAAGGCACCGAAATTTTGCGCCTAGCCAATTTAAACGAAATGGAAGTAAGCATCGAAGTCAACGAAAACGACATTGTAAAAGTTCACCGCAACGATACCGCCATTATTGAAGTAGATGCCTACATGGATAAAAAATTTAAAGGCATTGTTACCGAAATTGCTAACTCGGCCAACACCAATGGCATTTCGGTTGACCAAGTAACTAATTTTATTGTGAAAGTGCGCTTATTACGCCATTCGTATGCAAGTTTAGTTAACGAAAACAATCCAGTACCCTTTCGCCCAGGCATGAGTGCCGCCGTTGACATTCAAACTCGGCGAGTGAGCCGCGTTATAGCCGTGCCCATACAAGCTGTAACCACGCGCAACAAAGATAGCCTAGCCACCAGCAACAGCGACGAGTTTGGTCCACCCGAATTAAAAGTAAAAAACGATTTGGAAGAAAAAGAAAAAAAAGCAAGCACCGAAGAAGAATTAAAAGAACTTGTATTTATCATTAAAGACGGAAAAGCCATTCAGAAAATTGTAAAAACTGGTATTCAAGATAACGATTACATCGAAATTCTTTCGGGCTTAAACACCGGCGATGAAGTCATAAGCGGTCCTTACAGTGCCATCTCTAAAAGCCTCAAAGAAGGCACTAAAGTGAAAGTAGTAGAAAAAAGTGAGTTGTATAAATTAAAGTAATGGCTCGCCTACTCCATATTGAAACCGCCACCAGTTTATGTGGCGTTGCCCTTTTTGAAGCCAATACCGTATTAGCCTCCAAATGGGAGAATGTAGGAATGAGCCATGCCGAACAACTGCATCCATTTATACAACAGCTTTTCACCGAAACCCAAACTTTACCTCAACAACTAGATGCCATTTCGGTAAGCCAAGGACCAGGCTCTTACACGGGTTTGCGCATTGGCTTGAGTACCGCCAAAGGTTTAGCCTACGCGCTTAATGTACCGCTCATCCTTTGTTCAACTTTACAAATAATGGCTAATGCGTTTAAACAAAGCCACATACAGTTGAGCACTAAACCTCTTATTTGCCCCATGCTCGATGCCCGCCGCATGGAAATTTATACCGCATTGTACGATTGGGAATTAAATATAATCAATTTGGCGGCCGCTGTCATTGCCGACGAAACATGGGTACAAAGCCTACCCAACAGCACCCCCATTTATTTTATCGGCAATGGCGTACCAAAGTGCCAAGCCCTGTTAGAAAAACCCACACATCATTTCGAGGCAACCGTTTACCCCTACCCCGAGCAAGCCATGCAACTGGTAACTAAACTATATACTGCCAAACAATTTACCAATGTAGCTTATGCCGAACCAGCGTATTTAAAACCTTATTTTTTCGCTTCCAAAAAAGAAATTTGAGGAACGTGTTACCTCAACAAATAGGTTTATTAAAACCGTAACGTTTATAGTTTTTACCATTTAACCCAATCAAAGCCTATATTAAAGTTTACATTTAAGCCATCAAATTATATTTACTCATATTCAATGTATGCTTTGCCAGTTGGGTGGCAGTAGGGCAACCCACGAAGCCCACAAAGCCAACCCGCATTCTGTTTGTATTTGATGCCAGCAACAGCATGGTAGCCAAACATGGCACCAGCAACCGAATCGAAAGTGCCAAACAATTATTTTATAAATTTTTAGACAGTTTAAGCCGAAATAAAAATTATGTATTTGCCTTGCGCATGTATGGCCATACTGTAAAATATCCGCCCGGCAATTGTAAAGACAGTAAATTAATTGTTCCCTTTTCTAAAAATAACACAGCCCAAATAAAAGCCCAAGTAGCCGCAGCAAAACCAACCGGCATAACACCTATTGAGCATTCGTTAACCGAGTCGGCCAACGATTTTCCCGATAAAAATGCAGTAAACATGGTTATCTTAATTACAGATGGGATCGAAGAATGCGGCGGCGACCCGTGTGCCGCTCGTCAAAAACTAATGGAAAAAGGCATTGTCTTTAAACCCTTTATTATTGGCATTGGTTTAAGCCCCGAGCAAATAAAAACGTTTGAATGCGTTGGCAATTATTTCGACTTCGATGAAGCCACCACATTTACCACCATTTCGCAAATTATACAACAACAAAAATTAAATAAAACCTCGCTTCAAATTAATTTATTAGACAGCAAAGGGCTTCCCAAAGAAACCGATGTAAACCTCACCTTTACCGATGTTAAGCAACAAAAATACACCGCCAATTACATCCACACCCTCAACACATTTGGCAATCCCGATACACTCTTCTTCGATGATTATCCAACCTATAAAGTAAAAGCACACACCATTCCGGCTGTTGAAAGCAACACCTTTAACATAGCCGCTGGCAAACACACCACCGTGCCTTTAGATGCGCCACAAGGGTTTCTAAGCATCAATCGGTTTGCCGGAGCCTACAACTATAACGAAAAAGTAAAGTTTATCGTCCGAAAAACAGGAGACCCCGCCACCATTAACGTGCAAGCCCTCAATCAGAAAGAAAAATACTTAACAGGGCTATACGATATTGAAATTTTAACCCTTCCACGTATCTATAAATACCAAACTAAAATTAGCCAAAGCAAAGAAACCGTTATAGATATTGCCAATGCGGGCATGTTGCAATTAAAAGCCCTCGAAGCAGGCAACGGGTGCATTTTATTAGAAACCGCACAAAAACTAGAATGGGTGTGTAACCTAAGCCCTACCACCATTCAAACCTATTATTTACAACCGGGCAATTACAGAGTGGCTTGGCGCGCCAAATCGCTAAAAGGCAGCATTTACACCATCGAAAAAAAATTCAGAATTAGCAGCGATACTCAGTTAATTGTAGAACTTTACAACTAATCTTTTTACTTTTCAAAAGCAAATGCCCCTTTATTTAAACAATGAACGAAGGAGGGTGAAGTCTTTTTTCGTCTCTAACCGAAAGCGAGATAGACATTAATACTAAGATTATAATTTATTTCCGAACATTTGATTTATAGGAACTATGGTTTAACCGAGATTTTAAGAAATCCAGTACTTTAGAATAAAATAGCTAACGCCATCAACTATTTAAAATCAAAACTTAAAAATGAGTTAGATGGAATTATGCAATAGGAATCGTAGTGAGAGGCGAAAGCCCAATAAAACAGGCACTTTTTCGACTGAGGCATAGTGCTGCTATGGTGAAGAAGAAAAAGTGACGAAGTTTAC
>JAAFIL010000098.1 GCA_013297775.1 Bacteroidota bacterium | reverse complement strand
TAATTTTATTTCTGTATTTTTACTCATAATGTTTTTTTATGTCTTAGTAAACACAAATTTACATTATTAAAAAAGGGTAACATCAGTTACCCTTTTAATTAAAAAATTAGTCGGTTAGTAGTGATTTCATTTTTCTAATCCCCAACTTTTAACCCTGACCCGTAAAAATCATCATTAACGATTTTTGAAATTACTTAAATCCTAAACAGACAGTTCTAAAAAGGAAACTGTCTGTGATTAAGTATCTGTATGGATTTTAAGTTAAATCTTCTTTAACTTCCTCTTGGACATCGGAAGACCTTAGTAATACGTTTGGTTCTTCTAATTTGGTAACAGTTGCCTTCCAATAATTAATTGACTTTAACACCCAAAAACATTTCGCTATGTTATGATACTATTTGGCATTTGAAGTACATACCCCCATCCCTATCACAAACACAATTCGTTCGCCCATTTATCTAATCGTATCTTCCCTTAATAGGCAAGTGGTGCATTTCATTCACATTAATACTAACGTAATCAAACTCTTCGGTTACTGTACCCTTAATTAAATAACAACCCGTTCCTTTAAAGGGATAATTTTTTCCTATCGCTGGAAAATGAACGGTATCTATCCATAAGCCAGCCTCATCTACAAACGTTCCAAAATACATTCGCTCTTGCGAGGCCGTATAAGTGCTTTTTACATTAATTAAATAGCCAATAATAGATACCGCTTTACCAATGTGTTGTTTCAATGCTTTAGCCCCTAACAACACGCCGGGCTTTTGCTCAATTAAGGCAAAAGGCGAACTTAAACTAAAGCCTAAAAGTTCAATTTCATCAAAGGCATCGTCGGTGGGGCTTTGGGTCAGTGGCGGTAGTTGAAATGCCTCTGTTTCCGTTTCAAACAACTCGGGGTGCTTAATGCTTTGGCGATTGCTTAGTTGCAAATGGGCTTCCCACATTAACTCTTTTTTGTTGGCTTCGCAAAAGGCAAAGGCACCTACTCGTATTAATAAACTCACTTGCTCTAAGCTAATGCTAACCCGTTTAATAAAATCTTGAAAGTGTAAGTAATTGCCATTTTTTTTACGTTCGTTGACCAGCGCGGCAATGGTGTTGTGTTCTAAATTTTGAACTAAACCCAATCCTAAAAAAATATGCGTACCAAGTAAATGACTTAATCCTGTACTCCGATTTACACAAGGAGGATGAATGGTAGCTCCATGCTTTCGGGCTTCGTTAATATAAGATTCGATTCGGTAAAAACCACCGCCATTGTTGAGTGTGGCCACCATGTAGGGTAGGGGGTAATAAGATTTTAAAAATAAGGCTTGATAACTTTCGACGGCATAACTGGCCGAGTGCCCCTTCGAAAATGCAAAGTTGGCAAAGCTTTCAATTTGGTTCCAAATGTCGGTTACCAATTTTAAATCGTACCCTTTTCGTAAACAATTATCAAAAAAGTTTTCGCGTACTTTAAAAAATTCATCGCGTTGTTTAAATTTCCACGACATGCCACGGCGCAAATAATCGGCCTCGGCTAAACTTAAGCCAGCAAAATAATGCGCCACTTTAATCACATCTTCTTGGTAAACCATTACACCAAATGTTTCGGCCAATAAATCGTAAAACGGTGGCAAGGCTTGGCGGGCGGCCTCTCGCCGTTCTTTATTTCTAAAGCGCAAAATATATTCCCGCATCATGCCACTTTTAGAAACGCCTGGACGTATAATGGAACTTGCCGCCACCAATCGTAAATAATCGTTAGCTTGTAATTTAGCCAATAACATGCGCATGGCAGGCGACTCAATGTAAAAGCAGCCAATGCAATCGCCATTTTGTAAATGACGTTTTACATTTTCGTCGTGTTTGAAGCGGTTTAAATCGTGAAGGTCAATGTTAGCGCGTTCGGCCTCCGGAATCATATACAATGTATCTTTTATTTTTGATAAGCCCCTTTGGCTTAAAATATCAAATTTATACAAGCCAATATCTTCGGCCTCTAACATGCTAAATTGTGTAGTTGGGTACCCTTTGTTAGGCATAAAGGTAGCGGTGTGCTGGTGAATGGGATCGTGCGAGATGATGATGCCGCTGGCGTGTATGCTCAGGTGATTGGGTAAACCTTTAATTTCTTGACTGTAGTTTAAAACCAATTGCCCCAGTTCATCTTTTTTATCCGTATTTTTTTTATCCTGTAAACGATCTATTTCGCTCGGCGGTAAGCCAAATACTTTGCCCAGTTCTCGTATGGTGGCATCGTGCTGAAAGGTGTTATAAGCTCCCAGTAAAGCCGTTCGCTCGTTTCCATAGCGCTTAAAAATATAGTCGGTAATGGCATCGCGGTCGGTCCACGAAAAGTCAATATCAAAATCGGGTGGGTTAGAGCGGTATGGATTAATAAAGCGTTCAAAATACAAATCTAATTCGAGCGGATCCACATCGGTAATGCGCAGTAAATAGGCAACAATACTATTGGCACCGCTTCCTCTGCCAACGTAATAAAAATCGTTTTCGCGGGCATAGCGCACAATGTCCCAATTAATTAAAAAATAAGAAGCAAACTGCATTTGCGAAATAATATCAATTTCTTTGGTAATGCGTTGGCGTATAGTGGGCGTTACTTCTTTGAACCGATAACTTAACCCCTCCTCGCATAACTGTTTAATTAAAGCAACATCAGCGTTTACACTTTCAGTAAAATGTCTTAAATTTTTATTGGCAAACTTATCAAATGTAAACGAAATATGGCATTGCTCTAAAAGATGTTGTGTATTTAAAAGTAGAGTTGGGTAATTGCTAAAGCCCTCGCTTAATTGTTGCTGCGCTACTAGTAAGTTATTAGCCCCTACTTGTTCGTGAGCCTCTAAACGGCTTAGTAAACAATTTTTATCAATACTGCGCAATAAACGGTGGGTGTTGATGTGTTTTTTAGTTAGGAACGTAACCGATTGCAACACCACCATTTTAGTTTGTAATGTTTTATAAGGCGAAAAAGGTAAGCGCAATAAATCGTGCAAACTCACGCCAATAAATTCGTGGGCTTTTAAAGGCCAACCTTTGTAAACCGAAAAGGGATAAATAATAAAGCAATGCTCAAAAGCCGGTGCTTGGGCTTTAAATGGCAGACTTTGGTGTAAATGCGACGATAAATGACGATTAAGTTCAAAGTAACCCGAGTTATTTTTAGCCAAACCTACATAACAGGCTTGCACGCCATTTCTAAAATCAACACCTGCTACAAACTGCAACGAAAGGCTTTGCGATAAACGATAGGCATCTATAATGGCAGAGGTAGAGTTAATGTCTGTAACCGCCACTTGCTTGTACCCTTGTTGCTGAATGGCTTCTAAAAGCACATCGTAACTAAGCGTGCCAAAGCGCGTACTAAAGGAGGTATGGCAATTTAATAACACGAGGCTATAAAGGTAGTTCAGTTAGCCCTTGTTGATGCCTTTAAATTATAGCATTCCCAAATTCGTAAACCACTCTAATATTGCTTACCTTCAACTTATGAAAGTAGATGAAACGTATAAACCCGTTAGTTATTCGCAAACCACTTTAACCGAGTTAATGATTCCGGCTTATGCTAATTTTGGAGGCAAAATACATGGTGGTATTTTGTTATCGTTAATGGATAAAGTGGCCTATGCTTGCGCCTCTAAACACGCGGGAAATTATTGTGTAACCGTTTCGGTCGAAAACGTTGATTTTTTACAACCTGTTGATGTTGGCGAAATGGTGAGTATGTTTGCCAGTGTTAATTATGTTGGCAACAGTTCCATTGTAGTAGGCATTAAAGTGATTGCCGAAGATTTTAAAAATGGCACCGTAAAACATACCAACACCTCTTACTTTACCATGGTCGCTAAAAATGATGAGGGTAAACCAACGACAGTGCCGGGTTTAATTTTAGAAACCAAAGCCGACATTCGACGTTTTATGGAAGCCATGAAACGACGTACTTTACGCCAAACCTATCGTGAAGAATTAGATAATGCAAAAACCATTGTAAAAGCCGACACCGATAGAGATAGCCTAGCTAACGAACGTTGTAAAATCGGATTTTAAATAGGTGTAGAAAAAAGAACGCCTTCAAAATTCTAATGTTTTACTATTATGGTCAATACTTTTTCCAGAGCATTATTTTACATGGATGTGAAGAAAGAAACGCTTTAGAGTAAAATTTGTAAGTGTCTATTCCATCTAAATAACTCATAGTAGTTCCTACCACCTACGATTTATTCTAAGTTCCTTTTTTAAAATTTAATTCCCTCCTTTGCGTCCTCTGCGCCTCTGCGTGCCATTCTTCGATATTACTTTTTTAAAATTTAGTTTCCTCCTTTGCGTCCTCTGCGCCTTTGCGTGCCATTCTTCGATATTAAAAACTTAATTCCCTCCTTTGCGTCCTCTGCGTGCCATTCCTCGATTTTTAAAATTTAGTTTCCTCCTTTGCGTCCTTCGCGTCCTCTGCGTGCCATTCCTCGATTTTTAAAACTTAATTCCCTCCTTTGCGTCCTCCCATCCTAAAGTCCCTCTTTCTCGAAATTACAATTAAAAAATAGTAGCGGCTTCGTTTAAACTTAATTTTAATAAGGTCGCATCCAGCGTTACCGAAAGCCCCACGGGGAGGGTTAATTTATTTTCAATGTGTCCAATCATAGCACCATAAACGGCGGGTATGCCCAATGGTTTTATATGTTGCATTAACACCTCTTCAAACGTGAAAGCTTTTTGAGGTTCTTCGGCTAAACATTTGGTACACTTCCCAAAAATAAAACCGCTAATAGATGACAACGCACCGCACAGTTTTAATTGCGTTAACATACGGTCTATGCTATATGGTTCTTCTTTGGCTTCTTCTAAAAATAAAATTTTCGATTTAAAATCGGGTAAATAGCTGCTGCCAATAATGCCCGTTAACACCGTTAAATTGCCACCTATTAAAACACCACTGGCTACACCTTCTTTAATAACGCTCCACTCTGTTTCACCAGCCGGATTATCAGGATAGGTGAGCGTTTGAGCGTTTATACAAACGTTTTCAAAAACACCTTGTGTGTAAGCATTCCACCCCGAGTTACCTACTGGTCCATGAAACGTAATTAATCCAGTTCGAAACGTAATGGCATTTAACAAGGCTGTTATATCGCTAAAGCCAATTAGCACTTTCGGGTTGGCCGCTATCAGGTTATAATCTATCCGATCTAAAATACGCGCACAACCCCAACCGCCTTTCATACAAAAAATACCTTTAATGCTTGGGTCGGCAAAAAAAGCATTCAATTCGTTAGCCCTTTCGGCATCGGTGCCCGCAAAGTACCCATGTTTTAGCGAGAGGGTTTTACCAAGTACCACTTCAAATCCAAAATTTTTGAGAATGAGACTAAAACTTTCAATTTGTTTTTCGTCCCACACGGCACCCGCTGGCGAGGTAATAGCCACACGGTTGCCCGCTTTTAAAGCCTTAGGTTTAATACGTTTTGGAGTAGAGGCAACCAACGCGCTAGGCATGGTATTGGCGGGCGAAAGCAAACTACCGAGTATGGCGGTAGAACTTAATTTTAAAAACCTTCGGCGGTTAGACATCAATTAAAAGTAAGCATTATATTTTATGTGGATTGTATTTTTTAAAGTGGGGAATAAGTCTCTCAGAATTTACATAGCTTTAGTTTAAAGGATAGAAAAGATAAAGTAACATGCTAAAAGAACAGGCTGATACTGCCTTTATTACAGGTAATATCATCTGTTATTATGAGGGTACATTTAATTGAAATTTAAAACTGACAGGATGACATTTAAACAAATTGGAATATGTTTTGCTTAAAAATAGTATTAACTTTTAAATGATAAACTATGGCAAAGACAACACCAAAATCACCCCAGACCCCAGCACCAGCCCCAACTCCAAATCCAAATTATCCAAGTACTATTCCTGGTAAAAAATCGGGTTTGGGCAGAGGCAATACTCCAAAAACTAAAGGAAAGTAAAATTAATTTAAAATGAAAAACATGGATCCTAAAGACAGAGTTTATACTCAAGAAGAACTTGATAATCATTCAAGACAATTAAACCCAGAGGACGACACCTATTGGCAAGCACGCGGTTTTGATGAGAAACCCGATGATTATCAAGAACGATTAAAAGAAAACGATTGATTTAAAAAAGAGGCTTTCAAATAGAATAGCCTCTTTTTATTTAGTGTATAGCAAACCCTATCTCGTCCTTGTTTAGCGAAGCGTAACGAGGACGTTAGAGAACTGTGTTTGTAACGCAGATAAAATATTAGTGTGGGCGTTACAAACGCCCGTTTAGAACGTCCTCGTTTCCGCTAACGCTCAAACAAGGACGAGGGTAGCTCAAAATTGGCAAACACCCTGCGCTCGCTGCCGCCTCCGTCCCTCACAGAAAAAAGAGTTCAATTTGTTTTAAAAAGTAATACCAAATTTTAAAAAAGGTTTACTTTTAATATTGGTTTCGAGTTGTTCAAATTTTTATAGTATCCCTAAAAAATATAAATGTAACTTTTCAAAATACCTAGATCCCCCTTTCCTTGAGGGATTATTTCGACTTCGCTCAATACAAATGAAGCAGTAGCCTGTGAAGGGCTTTTGCGAACAGATGCGCGAGCGGCGGAGGCTGAGGTACGAAGACCCCGTACGCCGCAGCAGATGTAGCAAAAGACCGAGCAGCTAAAGCGAAAAGCCCGACCCCTGAGAAGACATCACTTACCAAAATTATTTTTTGTAATTGAACATATTTGTTTTCAGTTACTTCATAAGGGGGCACGGCATTAGCTTATACCAAAAGCAGATATATTTTAGTCCAATCTTTTGATAAAAGTTAGTGTTATTTTCGTTGCTAATTTTCGACGTAGCTGCCTGCTACGCCTGTAATTACCGCCTCAATCCCACCAATTTTTATTGGCAAAATCTTTGGACTAAAATATATTTGCATTTGGTATTATCTATTTGTTGAGTTAGAATGAAGGTCTGTTTTAGTTTACCGATTTTTATAAAAAGCAAGCAACGCCTCCGCCTCAACTTCTATTCTAACCGCTAAGTTTTATTACCTTTAGTAAGTGAAAAAACGAATGTATAGTTGTTATGTATTTCTTTTGTGTGGTTTGCATTTTTTCGCACAAACACAACGCGATAGCCTCGTTCAGTTTAGTCAACAATTTTTGGGTAAGCCCTATTGTTACGGCAGCAATAATCCTTCTAAAGGATTCGATTGCTCGGGCTTTGTTTATTATGTATTTCAGCACTATCAAATAAAAGTGCCACGCTCGTCGAAAGGCTACGCTTCTTTTGGCGAGGTTGTAACTTTAGATTCGTGTAAAGCTGGCGATGTGTTGGTGTTTAAAAAACCTGGGCATGTAGGCATTGTTGTTGCTCGCACTAAAACCGCGTTACACTTCATTCACAGTTCGAGCGACAAGCGGCATTCGGGCGTTAAAATTTCAGATTTTTATGCCTTTGGGGCTTATCGTCAACGTTTTGTTAAAGTGGTGCGCATTAAAGAATTGGTAGATTAATTTCGTTATTTACTAAATGAAGTTGTTTAAAGTCAAACTAAGTAAAGCCTTTATGCGCCTTTTTGATTTTTACTTCGTTAAATTTTTCGAGATAAATAGCCATTACCTCTGCAAAATTGGCCTCCTAAAAATCAAATAAATCATTTATTTATTTCAACTTCAAACAACTTCAATGTTTTCACTAAACACTTCGCTGTTTTCCATTGGTGTAAATACATTTCTGGTTTAAGTACTTGATTGGTTTCATCCACATAAACGCCGTTTGCATTTCGCTTTACCATGAGGCCCTGTTGGTTTTGCAGCGCTAAAATACAAATAGGCACTAGTTCTTCTATGGTGCTTTTTGGATGTTGTTTTCCAATTGTAAAGCCTAATTCGTTGTTGTGTAAATCCATCACCGAGCCAATGCTGTCGGGCATTTCTCCATCTTCTAATTGGCGTTTTAAAAACTGTTGGTAGTTTCCTTTTTCGTGC
>JAAFIL010000097.1 GCA_013297775.1 Bacteroidota bacterium | reverse complement strand
TTTATTCTGTTTATCAAAGAGCAATGCGATGTACATATTGAGAATAAATTATCTGTGTCCAAGACTTTCAGTATTTTTATTAAAATACTCAGGCACGAGAATAGGTAACCGTTCCAGCGATGTATGCTATTGAATTATGAAAGAGATCTAATCTACTTGTTCTTTTTCATCATCTTGGATAAAATAGAAAAACGCTGCTTTAGAGGGCAGCGTTTTCAAAAAGAGCCTAATAAACAGCAAATATTAATAAAGTAGCTTTTTAATTCTTAATTAACTTAACCGTTTTATTATTTGCTGTTACATAATAAATACCAGTAGCAAAATGCTGAATAGTAATAGATAAATTTGGTGTGGTTGCTTTTTGACTTAATACAATTTGCCCTAAAGTATTTACAATTGTAATCGTCGTATTTTCATTTAGCGTTTCTAAATTAATAGTTAAAATACTATTAGTAGGATTCGGATAAATAGATAAGCCAGAAATCAGACTTAACCCATTCGCGCTTAGATTAGTACAAAGACTTACGCTTTGCGATATTATTGCGTTTGTTTTACAGCCGTTTACATCGGTTCCAGTTACAGTATAGATTGTTGTTACACTTGGGCTAACGCTAATGGTTGTGCCGGTATTAGTATTACTCCAGCTGTAGGTAGATGCGCCGCTTGCTGTTAACAAGGCACTTTGACCAACACAAATGAAATTAGAGGCACTAGAAACCACGGTAAGCGTTGGATTTGGATTAACTGTAACATTACTAGTGGCAACATTGCCTATGCAACCTGCAGCACTTGTGCCACTAACCGTATAAGCACTGGCTGATGTTGGCGAAACAACGCTACTACCCCCTTGAAAAGTATAAGTATTTGCACCACTTGGCGTTATTGTGAAAGTATTTCCCAAGCAAATGGCACCACTATTTACAGTAATAGTTGGACTTGTTAAAGAAACTTGAGTTGTAGAAGTTGCTACACAACCACCATTATTTATGGTAACGGTGTAAACACCTGTATTTAAGGCACTAGCATTAGCAATCGTTGGATTTTGAATACCAGCCGTAAAGCCATTTGGTCCCGACCAAGCATAAGTAACGGGTACAGTAGAACTAATACTTGCTGAAAAGTTGATTGTAGCTCCTATACAAGCTACGGAGTTACTGATACTAGCTACAGGATTTAAGTTTATACAATCTCGAATTTTTGTAAGAAAAGCATCCATCGTTCCTCCTCCGTAAAGTGCTTGGTGACTCCCTGCACTAGCTATAACTGTACTAAGGCTAGAAGTTGCTTGCCCAGACAAATAAACATTACCCGAAGCATCTGCATAACACCGGTTGATAAAATCGTTTCCGGTACCACCGTAGTAAGTACCCGATTGCCTTACGCCCAAACTATTAAATTTGATTAAAAACCCATCTTGCGAACCCCCTCCATAGTTAATTTGATGACTTCCTGGTGTGGCCATAATGCTTCCAACGGTTGAAGTCGTTGAACCAGCTAAATAAATATTATTCGACACATCGGTACAACTTGAAATGCCTAAATCAATTCCACTTCCGCCATAGTAAGTACCCCACAACCTCGTGCCACTGCTGTTAAATTTAACAACAAACGCATCATTCGTTCCTCCTCCAAAAGAGCTTTGGTGACTCCCAACCGTGGCAATAGTGGTGCCGCCAATAGATTCGGTTCGTCCTGTCATGTAAACACTACCTGTGGCATCGGTTATGCACGAGAAACCAGCATCGCCTCCAGCACCTCCATAATAAGTGCCCCATTGCCTTACCCCATTAGCGTCAAACTTTACTAAAAAAGCATCTGCAAACCCTCCAAACATACTTTGGTGGCTGCCTGCACTTGCTATCGAAGTTCCCAACCCCGAAAACGATAAACCAGTCAAATAAACATTACCAGAGGCATCTGTGTTACACGAGAAACCGTAGTCATCACCTAAGCCTCCATAGTAAGTACCCCACAATCTCGTGCCGTTACTATTAAATTTCACTAAAAAAGATTCTATTGTACCAATACCGCCAAATGCACTTTGGTGACTTCCGGCAGTAGAAATAACGTTTGCTAACGTTGAGGTTGTTTGCCCAGCTAAATAAACATTACCCGAAGCGTCGGTAGCGCAAAAATAACCAATATCTTCTCCTGCGCCACCGTAGTAAGTACCCCATTGTCTTACGCCATTGCTATTAAACTTTACCAAAAAAGCATCCGATAATCCATTCCCTCCAAAAAAAACCTGGTGACTACCAGATGTAGATATAACCGATGCACTCGAAAAGGTTTGTCCAGAAATATATACATTACCAGAAGCATCCGTTGCACATGACAATGCACCGTCAAATGCCGTCGAACCATAATAAGTACCCCATAGCCTTACTCCACTACTATTAAATTTTACTAAAAACGCATCGCTGGCTCCTCCGCCAATAATTGTTTGGTGGCTGCCAAAGGTAGCTATAGCCGTTGCTGAACTCGACCCTGTGAAGCCAGTCAAATAAACATTTCCGCTGGCATCGGTAACGCACGCATCGCCGTAATCATCGGCAAGCCCACCATAATAAGTGCCCCATAATCGGGTTAAAGGGTCAATAATTAATTCGTTATTGGCATTGTAATTTTCTATCTCAAAACTCAACACATCGTTTTTAACGACCCACTTCGCTTTTAATTGTTTACCTTTTTGATAAACTACAGGCGCGCCTTCTTCTACTTTCCCTAGTGGCGTGTTTAATAAGAGTGTTCCATCTTTATTGATTTGTATGGTTGCTCCTTTTACTTGTAACTGTATTTGTTTGTAATTACTGTGTGGAGCAACAATGTAATCGTGTTTTAGTTCGCCGCCTTTTTCGTAGTAATGTAGGTTAATGCCATTGTATAAATTGAGGAGCGTTACCCCTTTATAGCTTTTTACATTTAGCACTCCATTAGGACAACTTTCTAAATAATAATTGTTATAATTTGGCAATGCTTCGTCAGTAATTGGTGTAAAACGGGGGTTGTGGTTTAACCAATTCAAGTCAATGCGGTAAATAGTTTGTTGATCTATTTCCTGGTGTTTGGTTCGAGTTTTTAAATTTTCTACTTCTTTCCATTTATCTACCCTTTGCAATTGATAACTTACCCTCGTGGTTTTTAGATGAAACGCTAATTTACCCGTCATTGCGCTAAAAAGCACATCTGGGCGTGGGGCATAGTTTTGGTCGTAAACTTGACCCTTATTTTCGGTAAACAGAATACTCTGTTTACTTTCTTTAGAATCAAAATTACGCCATTGTTTGTTGCCATTTTGGGCTAACAAAGAGATGGGTAAGACTAGTAAAATACTTGTTCGTCTGAAAATATTTTGAGTGTTTTTTTCCATAAATTAATTATTTTCCCAAAGGAAATTTAAGTGTTTGCAAATTTTTTAATTCTATTTCTACTGATTTTTATAAAAACAGCAAAACCATAATTTTAGTTCTGTCCAAAGAATTTTTTATTTTTTAACATTATACCAATATCGGTTTTAAAAGATACAAGTTGAACCAGAATCATTTTTCTTTTAGGCGACGAAAAAATTATAGGCGTAGCAAAGCCTAAGGGTATAATTTTTGAGGAAGTATAAGAGAAAAAAAACTGGGTCAACGTATCTTTTAGAAATGATGTTGGTATTATACCTTACAAAACAGGCCAGACACAAATTTTATTCTACAAAAACGAAATTAACTTTGCCAAAATAACAGAACGTTCGTTCCAAAAAAAACGTTAACAAACACCAAGTTAAAACAACCATTTTAAATAGAGTAGGAGGGAAGCGTGAGGGCATTTAATACTTGGCACCGCCAATCCCAATATTTTCTATTGGGTGCCAAGTCGTTTTTGTTTCCTGTAAATCTAAAATTAAATAAGGGTTTTGTTCTTCTAACTGAGTCCAATCCTTATCCCAAAAAAAACAACGCTTTACATTTAACGCGGCATTTTCGGCCACCGTTTTTTGTTCACTGGCATCGTTGCGCCCATAAACCACCGCATTCACATCCATGTGACTCGAAAAATGACCGTGTAACTCTTTGGAACTACCCGTTAAAATATTAACGACCCCGCCTGGCAAATCGCTAGTGGCTAATACCTCGGCAAATGTAATTGCGCAAAGGGGTAGGGCATAAGAGGCTAAAACCACGCAGGTATTACCTCCTACAATACACGGCGCAATTAACGAAATTAAACCTAACAACGAGGGTTTCTCGGGAGCTAATAACGCAACAACTCCGGTAGGCTCAGGTACCGAAAAATTAAAGTGCGAAGAGGCCACAGGATTAACGCTCCCAAACACCTGTTGGTACTTATCGCTCCAACCTGCGTAATACACCAAACGCTCAATACTTTGAACAACTTCTTTTTCGGCAGCTACTTTTGTTTCTCCTTGCGCCACCAACTCTGCCACAAATTGTGCTTTGCGTCCTTCTAACATTTCGGCAATGCGGTATAAAATTTGACCTCTATTAAACGCCGCTCTTCCGCTCCAAGCACCAAAAGCCCCCCGTGCAGCCACCACGGCGTTTCTAAAATCTTTTCGCGAAGACAAACACACATTGGCAAGGGTTTCGTTTTTTTTGTTGCTTAAAGCATAATACCTTCCGCTTTCGGTGCGAGGAAACTGCCCACCAATATAAATTTTATACGTTTTCAAAATTTCAATACGACTCATTTCGGTTCAATTATTTTTTTAGCAAATACTGCTTTTCCAACGAAAAAGTTTCTTTCTCACTTTTCTTAAGCTCTAACTTCTCGGTAATGGTTTTAAAGCCTTTCTTCTTAATGGTAATGGTATAAGTAGCACCACCAGGCGCAGTAAAAAAGTAATCGCCATTTTCTCCAGTAACAGCCAAGCCCATTTGTTTACCCTCTGCATCACTCAACTCTACCTCCACATCGGGTATGCCATACCCCTCGTATCCATCGCGAATAACCCCCTTTAAAATACTTAACCCATCGCCGGCTTTGGTTTTAAAATCTTTCTCTAATAATGCGTAATCATTTAAGTCTATTTTATACAAATCACTTCCGCCCAAGCCACCGTTGCGCTCGCTGGCAATGTAGGCATAGCGTGCATTGGCACTAATCGTTAGCGGACCATCTTTTTGCTCGGTATTAATCGGGTAACCCAAATTAACAGGTGCCGACCATTGTCCGTTTTCGTTAACCGTTCTAAAAATATCGTAGCTACCCATAGAACTAGGGCCATTAGAACAGAAGAAAAGCGTTTTACCATCGGGGGCTAAAAACAAACCGCCCTCATCAAACGCCGTATTAATAACAGCACCCAAATTAACAGGTTTTCCCCATTCTTTTTTATTCACACGCTCTACCATCCAAATATCGCTATTGCCAAAACCACCTTTGCGTTCGCTTGTAAAAAACAACTTCTTACCATCGGCCGAAATACAGGCCCCGCCTTCCCAATAACTCGTATTGATAGGTTTCCCCATTGGCTCTGGATTTTTGAATTTGTTAGTATTGATTTTACTTACAAAAATATCGCCTCCCCGCGACTCTTTATTTTTTACGTCGTTTTTATAGATAAACACCTGTTTCCCATCGGGCGAAATACTAGTAGCCGCATCGTGTGCATCGGTATTAATAGCCCCCGGAATTTCATCGGCACCAGTAAATTTTTTTAGAGTAGTATCGTAAATAGCCATATACACATCTTCAAAATAACCACCATCGCCTTCCATATCAGTAGGCGAACTGGTTGTAGCAGGTCGGCGCGAGGTAAAAATTAGTTTCTTTCCATCGGCAGTAATGCAAGGTGTTTTGTCATCGTATTTACTATTGATTGCATTACCCAAATTCGTAACCTCTACGTTAATCGGATTTGCTTTTAATTGTTTAGCGTTGTTACATTGGCTTATGTAAACATCTACATCTTCGACCGAGGCTTTCTCTGCGGTTACTTTTGATTTATAGGTTGTAAATTCTGTTATAGCCTCATCAAAAGCCACTTCATTTTGGTAAATTTTACCCAACAATAAGTAACACAGTGGATAAATATCTTCTGCGGGCAGTTCCTTCGCTTTTAAAAGCTTTTCTTTAGCCTTATCAATTTGTTTAAGGGCATAATGGCAATTAGCTTGGTAATACATAATATGAGAGGCCTTAGGATGACTTTGTGATAACTCATTAAACGACGCAAGTGCTTTAATGTATTGACCCGCATACATGGTTTGTTTAGCAATTTGCAATTTGGCAACATCGGCCGTATTGGTAAAGAAGTTGTTTTTCTGCGCCATCACACCAAATGGCAATAGTAACAACAGGGCGTACTTTAGCTTCATAAATAATCCTGTATTTAAAATGGAAATAAATATACAATAATTTGGCGGAATACACCACCACTGCAACCGTATGTTAAGACTCCCATTAATTTTACAACTGTTTTTACAACCTTTTAAAAGAGTATTCGTAAACAATCTATTTTAAATGTTGTTGCGTATAGAATGAGGTAAAACTTGAGCCGAAGCCTAATAAATTTATGAAAGAAAATACTGAAACCTCACCTGCTTGGCAGACCGAATTACAAAAAACCGCCTACAAATACCACTCTATTGTAATTTGGGTCGCCATTGTTTTAAACCCCATTTGGGCTATTGGCGATTATTTTACAGTACCTGATTATTTTATCCCGTTTTTAATTTACAGACTCAGCGTTACCGCCGCATGTTTAGCGGTAGTAGCCTTCAAATCAAAACTCGAACAACGCCCCGAAATTATTGCTTTTGTTCCTTTTTTTGGCATTTCTCTTCAAAACGCTTACATGTACAGTGTGATGAATGTAGAACAATTGCAAAAACACACCTTTGCTTACATTGCGCTTTTTATAGGAGCGGGCATGTTGGTGCTGTGGGATAAACGCTACTCCATTGCCATTGTTTTAATTTCGTTAGTGGCAAACATCATTCATTTTGCAATAAACAGTCCCTTGGTCTTAGATCAAATTTTAATTAATGGGGCTTTGCTCACGGCAACAGTCGCCATTTTCACCATTGTACTCATCCAAACCCGCACCGCCTTAACTAAAAAAGAAATTATTGCCCGTCTGGCCCTATCAGATGCCAATGCAGAGTTAGAAATAAAAAATAAAGCCATTACCGATAGCATCAATTATGCTAAAAACATTCAATACTCGGTAGTGCCAACCGAAGAGGCCATACAAGCCATCATTCCTAATACTTTTGTGTATTACCGCCCCAAAGATATAGTAAGTGGCGATTTCCCGTTTATCTTTCAAAAAAACGATAACATCTACATGGCCACGGTAGATTGCACAGGGCATGGGGTTCCTGGCGCATTTATGAGTTTAGTCGGATATTTTGCACTTCATCAAGCCCTCGAAAAAAACGAGAAACCTTCCGAAATTTTAGATACCCTGCATCAATTAATTGTCAAAAATTTGGGGCAAGATTCGCGCAATCAAAAATCGAATGATGGGATGGATATTGCCCTCTGTAAAATAAATACAAACACACGAGTACTCGAATTTTCGGGTGCGCACCGCCCCTTGTACGTGATACGCTCGGGCGTTTTCGAAGAAATAAAATCCGATAAATTTCCCATTGGCGGCACACAAACCCGTAACCGAGTGCCTTACACCGATGTTAACCTTCAGTTGCAAGCGGGCGATTCTATTTATTTTTTTACCGATGGTTTGCAAGACCAATTTGGCGGACCCGATGGAAGAAAGAAACTCATGTCGAAAACCATTAAACAAATGGTTATAGAAAACCACCACAAAACCATGATTGAGTTTAAACAATTAGTAGATGCGTACTTCTTAAACTGGAAAGGCGACCAAAAACAAACCGATGATGTGTTAATGATTGGGTGTAAATTAGAGTAATTTTTTAATAGTTAACCTAATAACTTGGACTTATTGATTTTACAGGGTAATCAAATAACATAAAACAATTTTCATTTTGAATGTTATACAGAAAGTGATTGAAAATCAATTATTTTAACCGAGATTATGCAATAGGAATCACTATCAACCGACTAAATAATTAAAGAGTTTGTAAGTGTTTATTGTCATTGCCTTTGTGATTAATTTTTAACGGTGACCTCCCTTGATTTGTTTAGGTGTCGAATAATGTTGTTTCAATTAC
>JAAFIL010000096.1 GCA_013297775.1 Bacteroidota bacterium | reverse complement strand
CAATAGGAATCTATTACGAGTCGAAATCCCTTCAAAACAGTAAACTTCGTCACTTTTTCTTCTTCACCATAGCAACACTATGCCTCAGTCGAAAAAGTGCCTGTTTTATTGGGCTTTCACCTCTCACTACGATTCCTACTGCATAATCTAGCTTAAATAAAAGGCTTTTATAAATGCAAAAAAGTACTTGTTTTTATGCCTAGTAATTGCTTATTTAGCCCTAAAATTAAACTATGGAAAATACAGTAGAAAACACCTTTAACAGCACATTCGAAAACGATTTAGGAGCTGCACCCAAACGCCCGCAATTTTTAAGCGTATTGTGCATTTTAACTTGGACCATGTGCGGCCTTTCATTAATTATGTCGTTATATGGCTTGGTTGCTAAACCCAGTGCGGAAGTTCAAAAACAACAGATTGAGCAAATCCGCGAAATTAATCCAGAAGCTGCTGATAAAATGGAAGCTAGTATAAACGCTAGTTCGCAAGGTTTAGGAACGGCTTTAAACTTGTTAGCTGTAGTTTTAAGTGGCTTTGGGGCTTACATGATGTGGAATTTAAAAAAGACTGGTTTTTATCTTTACATTGCTGGCGAGTTAATACCGTATATTGGTATGGCAACGGGTGGCGCAGCGGCTTTAGGGGCTTTGAGTTCACTAGGCAAAGGCGCAGAGGCGGCTGGAGCCATCGTAATTGGATTACTATTAATTATTGATATTGTGTTTATCGTACTTTACGGTTTAAATCTCAAACACATGAATAAATAACATGAACGATTTTTTACCCGATCAAGGAAAAAATTTACTAGCAGGGGTCTCTACTAAGAGGCCCTTGTTTTTAAGCATACTTTGTGTGCTTTCGTTTATCATGAGTGGAATTATGCTCATCGCGTTTGGTGTAGGCATTTTCTCTTTGTTTTTAAGTGAAGCTACCATTAGTGGCGTTTGGTCTAGTATCTCGCAATCGCAACCACAGCTTACTTCAACCGATGCACACGCATTTTTTAGAGCGGCGGGCATTTACAGTTGTTTAGCCTTTTTGCTACAACTCACATCTCTTTGGGGCCTTATTGCGATATGGAAACTTCGCCGAGTTGGGTTTATCATTTACACTGCCGCCGAGTTGGCATTTTATTTTATTGGCTTAATTGTAAATTTTGATGGCGAAGCCAACGGTATTCGCGGCGCGTTTATTTACATCCTTTTTGATTTGGTGTTTATAGGTTTGTATGCCTTAAATTGGAAACATTTAACCCCTATTTCAAGAAATAAAAATAGTTAGAATTAAGTTTATAACGTGTTTCTAAACGTTTGATGGTGGTGAGTCTAAGAACTATACAATAGACTTTGCGTTTATCTATTTGTTATTTTTCGGGTATTCCCTCTTAATAATTTTAATGTTAGGCTTAGAGTCCGTTTTAACCCTAAATTTCAAGAAATCGGACACTTTAGAATAAAATAGCTAACTCTGTAAACACTTAAAATCAATACTTAAAAAATGAGTTAGATGTAAAAGATGGTTCAAAGGAGGAAACTGTTTGTGATTAAGTATCTTTTAGAAATGATGTTGGTATAAGATAGGTTGGAGTGTAGTATTGACTCATATCAAAAAAATTGGAAAGTAATAGACTGTTTTAAAACAACGCTGCTACTCTCCAACGTTCATAATGGAAACCTTACCGTTATTTAAACTATTTCACAATCGTAATTTTTCGATGAGTAATTCCATTTTCGTTAGCACAGCGCATCCAATAAACACCTGAATTTAAGTGCTGCAAATCCATTTGTACCCGAGGTTCAAAAAAAGTTTGTTCTACAACACATTTTCCAGTTACATCAAACAGTTTTAAATGTTGAGGCATTGTATTTTCAAATTGAACTTGAAATAAACCCGAAGTTGGATTGGGGTAAATACTTAACGACTCTTCTAACCGTTTATTTTGTTCTACTGAAAATGGTATAACAAACGAACAATTGTCAATATCTAAATAACAGTTATTTCCATTAACGCCGCTAAAGCTACCCGAACCATAGGCACGAGCGGCTGCAAAGCGTATTCTAATCGTATCAGGATTTACAGAACTCGAATAGCTTATACTGGTCAAAAAATTAGTCCAACTGCTTTGATTGGTAGTAATAATCGTACTTCCTTTTCCAATCACGAGTCCGTTTTTAGTGAGGTGTACCAATATAAACACACTATCTGTAAGCACATTGAGACCCTGTGTGCGGTAATAGCCAGAAAAGAGAGAAGGCCTTACGGTGTAGGGTTCGCCAGAACCTAATGCGTTGGGCAATACGCTAACCGCTTTGGTGCCCAAGTCGGTGGCACCGCAGGTTTGCAAATTACCAACGGTTAAATAATTAGCTCCACTTTGTGCAACTGCCGAAAGCGTATAGTTGTTACCAACAAACGCATTGACATTATTTAAACGACTATAATTGGCGGCAAAACCCGAAGGGAACATTGTACTAGTGCCGCATCCACCATTAACAGGGGACGAGGTGATCTCAAAATTAAGGTTGTTTAAACCAACTTGTGCAAAGCTGGTAGCAGATGTTAAACTTACCGAGAAGTAAAAAAGCGATTTGAGGAAATACTGTTTCATAGTTAATTTTTTTCAAATCTAAGCTAAGTTTACTTAATACCAAAAGCAAATATATTTTAGTCCAATCTTTTGATAAAAATTGGTGTTATTTTCGTTGCTAATTTTCGACGTAGCTGCCTGCTACGCCTGTAATTACCGCCTCAATCCCACCAATTTTTAATGGCAAAATCTTTGGACTAAAATATATCTGCAATTGGTATAAAAAGTGATTTCACCCACTCAATCAAAAAAAACATCTAATAAATAAAAATAGGGTTCTTGCTAATTCACTCAATAGAAATCAGCATTCTCTAAAGCAAAAGAAATTTAACTTACTGATTTTTAACGTAAGCCCCAGGATTATGGGGCAAGTTCCGGATTTTACCTTTTAAGTCCGTCGGAAATTTAGCAGCATCGTTTACACTTTCGGTATTTGAAAACGTAAACCCAAACGAACTCGGAAGGTCAAAATTATAAGCGTCGGTATCTGCAAAGCCTGGGTTGGTATTGATGTTATTGGTGTAATTAGCAATGCCATTAATAACCGAAGGCGTTTTTAAAAGCGAATTAACAAATGTAAATTTTGGTAAACGGTTCGGATTACTTGTGTTTAAATCTAATTTCAATTCGTCGGTAAGTTTCCCATCAACAATGCAACTGCCAAAATACAAACTGTCTAAATCAAACACACTTGTGCCTTCAATATTATTCGACACGCTCACACAAGGGGTTTCGCGCGTTCCTTTTTTTGACCAGTAGTTAGCAAAAGTACAATGCCTAAAGCTATAAGACCCACCTAATGCTATTCGTAAACAATTCTCTTTACAATTAACCACCAAGTTATTGCCCGCCACTAAATTATAAGCCACGCAATACAAACCATAAAGACTACAATTTTGAATGCGCGTATTGGTTAAACGTAAACGACTAGGCACAATGTTTAAAGTGGCACCACCCGCACTAACATCGGGTGTTATTTCGGGTTGAAGACCAACAAACGCATTTTTAATAATGGCATAATTAATGACGTTATCAATGCTGCCTTGGTTAATCCATATCCGATCCCATTGCCCTGGTTCGTCGGCATAGTCGGCCTCGCGGCGTGTACCTTGAAAAGTTACTTCATTACCTTTGTTACCATTTACTTTAATAGTGCCGTATCTATACACCCATATACCCGCGTTTTTATGCAAGAATACCCGTGTGCCCGCATTCATCACTAAGGTTTGAGTAGAATCAATAGCCAACCAACCATAAATCACATGGGGTTTATCGTTAGTCCAAGTAACCACCGTATTATTTTGAGTGCTTATAATAGAATAAGGTAAAAATTCACCATTCGAAAATTTAAGAGCCTTGTTAGGATAATAATAATATGCATCTTGACCCCAAGCCTCTAAATTTATTTTTTGTGTATTGCCATTGGTTGTAAACACAATGTTATCGCTAATAATGATGGGTGAGTTGGCATTGTTGGGATTAACATTCACCTGCAAAAAAACATACATACTATCTTTAGCTGCAATTTCTACATCTGTAAATACTTTGCCTTTAAGGCCATCTACATTAATTATAAATGGAGAAGCGTTACCCATTTCTAAACGTATATCCGAAATTTTGATGCGTTGGTTGCTGGTATTATACACTTTAAAATTGCGGGTAGCCGAACCAATGGTGGTAAACACAGTATCAAATAAAACCGAATCGGTATCGAAACTTAATTTAGCTGAGGCATCAGTAATTAACTTATCTTTTTTACACGAAGGAACTACGAAAACACCAAAAGCCCACACCACCAAGGCCAGTAAGCCACGCTTTAGGTAAAATGTATCATTTAATTTAGTTTTCAAAATCAATGCAAGTATAATCAATTTTAGTGTTTACTTAACGTCAAAAGGGTTTAATTATTGTTTTCGAGCAGTGGAACTGCCGTTACCATTGGCAGCAAGCGGGCTTTGGTAGTTCCATTAAATTCTATAATTGCGTACGACGGACTAAGTTCTATTTTTTGCTCCGATAAAAAATGAGTTAAATTAAACGGAAGCGGTAAAATAACAAAACGGTATTGATGGTGGTTAAGCCCATGTTCGGCAATAAATTTATTTTTCTCGCTGCCTTCTAACCCAGCCGCTAACAGGGCTTTAGGTTTTACTTTGTGGTATAAATAATAATCTATGGCTAACAATTGTGTTAATACCGCATCGTTTGGGTATTGAGTTTCAATAAAGGTGCTGGCAATGCGATACACATCCTCTAACGAAAATTGATGGTAAGAGCGTTGGGTACCAAAATAAAGACCCAAGCGCATTAAAAAATCGAAACTACTGTATGTTTCGCTCACATAAACCAGTGTGTGTGCCGCCCGCTTTTTATTCCAATAAATTTCTAAAGCGTGTTCTAAGGCTTCTATTTTAGTGAGTTCGGCAACCGATAAAAAATGGCTGTGAATGAGTTGATACGGTGGATTGGGATCAAACGCATAGCCGTATTGCTCGTATTTTTCGCGAACAGGGGTGCCCTTTAAAAATTTCAAAAAACCTAATTGCAATTCGGGCGGAAATAATTTAAACACTTCTTCAAAACTATGCTTTACATCGTCCCAATAATCGAACGGTAAGCCCACAATTAAATCGAGGTGCATCTCAATTTTGTGACGCAACGCCAAAATAATTTTTTTCGTTTTTTCAAAATTTTGTTTGCGGCTTACTTCTAAATTTGCTTTTTGATTAACCGTTTGAATGCCTATCTCGAACCGAAACAACCCTTTAGGAACGTGTTCCAGTATAAAGTCAACAATAGCGGGATGCAAAATATCGGCAGTAATTTCAAACTGAAAAACATTTCCAGGTCGGTGGTGTTCTAAAATGAATTTAAAAATATCAAGTGTAAAGTCTTTTTTAACGTTAAAAGTTCTGTCCAAAAATTTAATCACCTTGCCGTGTTGCATTAAATGAAGCAAGGTAGCTTTTATGTGTGCATCGGGCAAATAGCGCACTTTATTGTCTAAACTCGCCAAACAAAATTCGCATTTATAAGGGCAACCCCGCGAGGTTTCGATGTACAAAACCCGATTCAATAATGTGTCGGGCGCATCATCGCTGTAAGGCATATTGGCCGCAAAGGTTTCTAAATTAAATTGGGCTGCACTTTTGTTTTCGGTAATCCCTTCCAAGGTTTTATAAACTAAGTTCGGAACGTTTGAAACTTCGGGAAAGTGATTTAAAAACGCGGTAAATGCCGTTTCACCTTCACCTACAATAATGTAGTCCACCTCGGGCAAAGCAATAATAGCGGCATAATCGTAACTAACCTCGGGTCCTCCTAATAAAATTTTACAATGCGGGTTAAGTGCTTTAATTTTTTTAAGTACTGCCAAGGTTGGCGTAATGTTCCATATATAACAACTAAAGGCCACCACATCAAAATCTTTGCATTGATGCGCAATATCATCTGCCTCTTGTTTAATCGTAAACTCTTTCCAAGCTAACCCTTCTTTGGCTTTATTTAATTGATAAAGCAAACGTATCGCTAGATTAACGTGAATGTACTTGGCATTTAAAGTAGTCAACAAAACCTTCATCAGTGGCGTAAAGATAAGCAAAGTAAGGCGGTTAGCATCAAAAAACGCAAACCTTTTCGTCTGAGTTTTGTTTAAAGGATATGTCAGAAACTCCGAACGCCTCTAGCGAACTTAACACGTATTGTTATTACAGCGATTTACCTTCGCCGTGGGCCTACGTGGCTCTTCCCGAAGCAGCAGCGTTGCCTTTAAAACCGAATTTAAAAACCTTAACGCCTAACGATGTGGATCGCATCATTGAAATGGCTTGGGAAGACCGAACGCCCTTCGATGCCATTTTTGATCAATTCGGAATTAAAGAAAGCGAAGTGCGGGAGTTAATGAAACGAAACTTACGGTTTAGCAGTTACAAACGCTGGCGGCAACGTGTAGAAGCCTGCCAAACCAAACACCGCCGCACACAAGATGAAAGTATGCTACGCTTTAAAAGTAAATTGCAACGCCACATCACGCGAAATAAAATTTCTAAACGGTATAAACGCTAGTGGAAACGTGGATGGGAATTGACTTGGGTGGAAAGTCGAATGGCAACACCGCAGCTTGTTACAACGAAAATAGCACCTTGTATTTTGTTCAATTTGGAACGTCCAAAAACTACCATCAGTCTTTAGTTGAGCTAATAAATCAATACCCCATCCAAACTGTTTTTATAGATGCGCCACTCTCTTTACCGGGTGTTTATAGTGGTTTAAAGGGCTTTACCGATTTTCATAAACGCCAATGCGATGTTAGGTTGAAAGCTATGAGTCCCATGTTTTTAGGTGGATTTACCGCCAATGCCATGGCCTTTAACCATCAATTAAAAACGCAAGGTGTAAACACGGTAGAGGTTTATCCAAAAGCATTGGTAGAAGCCTTACAACTAAAAGGGTATTCAAAAAAATTGACTAAGAAAGAACTACCAGCCCTCACGTCACAAATTATGGCATACTTAACCAATTACACCTTAAAAGCCATACCTGCAAGTTTACACGAGTTAGATGCTTTGTTAACCTGGTGCTCGGGCTACCGCTATCACACGCAACTGCACAAGGTATATGGTCATCCCAAAGAAGGACGCATTGTGGTTTAACCTTCGTTTTAAGAAATCGGGGGGACTTAGAATCTAGGCAGCCTCTTAGATAGAAATAGATAGTTAAAATCTATCACAGAACAAAACCTTCAGAATAAATCTTACAAACTGTTCTCAAACGTTTCATTACAAAAGAGTTGGTTTACAAAATTTTTTTGGTATTTAATCCCATCAAGCATACTCTAATGAATAATAGAATGCCGTACCCCCTTTTGTGTTTATGAAAGCAATTTGGATTAGCGTATTTAAAATGAGCTGTTGAAGTTAGTGTTTTACTTAGGGGTCGGGTAAATCGGGGGCTGCCGCTAAATTTATATTGAGCGAAGCCGAAATATCCCTCACGGAAAGAGGGTTTTAATAAATAAAACGGTTTTATTTTAATTAAAAGTGTTCACACAATTTAATTGGGGGAAATGTTTGGCTTACACCAAAGTCGCTTATTTTTTAAACCTTGTGTTTTTTTCTTTAGGATTATATCTTTTCTTTTAGCCAAAGCTTATTTAGCCATTAAAGTTTACCAGACTTTAACTTATTTTTAACAAAATGTAGGCTACAAAGCCTCTTTTTTAACTGATTTTTAGATTTTGTTCTCTTACAAAGAAGCAATGTTCTCTTACAAAGAAGTTTTGTAAGCTTACAAAGAAGCAATGTTCTCTTACAAAGGAGCAAAGTTCTCTTACAAAGAAGCAATGTTCTCTTACAAAGAAGCAATGTTCTCTTACAAAGAAGCAATGTTCTCTTACAAAGAAGCAATGTTCTCTTACAAAGAAGCAATGTTCTCTTACAAAGAAACAATGTTCTCTTACAAAGAGATAATGTTCTCTTACAAAGAAGCAATGTTCTCTTACAAAGAAGTTTTGTAAGAGAACATAGACTCAATGTATAAGAACATGGTGTTAATGTTTAAGAACAAAATGCCTTTGTAAAGCTAAAAAAACCATCCATTTAACGCCATTTACAAAAAATATAAGGCTTTTGTAAACGCCTTAAAAGTGGTAAAGTGTAAAGCAACGCTCCTACACATTTTGCGAATTGTGGTTTTATTGCAGGTATTAACCAAGGGTATAATGTTGTTAAAGTATAGCGTAACTCCCCTCGTCCTTGTTTGAGCGTAAGCGGAAACGAGGACGTGCTAAAGGGGCGTTTGTAACGCCCACAGCATCACGTTGTCTGCGTTACAAACGCAGTTCTCAAACGTCCTCGTTACGCTCCGCTAAACA
>JAAFIL010000095.1 GCA_013297775.1 Bacteroidota bacterium | reverse complement strand
CCCAATAAAACAGGCACTTTTTCGACTGAGGCATAGTGCTGCTAAGGTGAAGAAGAAAAAGTGACGAAGTTTACTGTTTTGAAGGGATTTCGGCTCGTAATAGATTTCTATTGCATAATCTCGGTTAAAGTAAAAATCATAAAACGTTTCAAAGGGTTGATAATGAGAAGTTATTCGGAATCCAAATAGATTTTAATTCAATGGACTTCTTATTTTTTAGGGGTGTCTCTTTTTTCTTTGGTGATGATAACCTTAGTAAATAGCTTCTTATCTAGTTATAAAATATTTTACTTAAAGTTGAAGTTGGGCTGCCGTAGAATTTATACTGCGTGAAGCCGAAAATAATTCCTTTCAAAAAAGGATGGAGTTGTAAATTATAAATCAAATCCATTTTGGTAGAGCTATAAAATTTACTTCGTAAAACAGAATTGCTATTTCGTATAATCAAAATAACCTTTCCTAAATTGATAAAAAATACAACTATGGCTTAACGTACTTTTGCCATCAAATAAATTAGATAAATATAGAACGTAATGAAAAAAACAATTATCATTTTATGCAGTGTAAGTGCATTAACAATTGCCACACAACTCCGAGCACAAGGTTTATTAGGTAAGCTGAAAGATAAGGTTGGGCAATCGGGTACATCGGGTTTTGGTGGTGGAGATACGGACTGGAATGGTTTCCCCGTTGCAACTAAAAAAGAAGGGCAAAAAGATATAGACAATACCAAAATTGACGGGATGACTTTTGCCGCAGATAAGTTAGGTATTAATGGTATATATATTGCTCAAAAACCAATTGCTTTTTTGCAAGATAACAAATTGGATAAAACAATTCAGAAGTTCGCAATTGAGGTAAGTAGCGATGGTTTATATTTAAAGTTAAAGCACAATGCGAATAATGATTATTATAAACCTTATGATTTTGTTCCTGTATCAGATGATAACGAAACGTATCATGAAGTGAGCAAAAAAATGGCGGCTAAAGCAATGTATTTTGGATATGAAAATTCAACTCGTGAGGCCGGATATCAAAGTGCGAGATACACCGATAGTATTCAATATGAAGGCAAAGCAGCAAAGAATGGTGTATCATTAGAATATTTAAGTTTACTGGAGCCGGGTGTATTCGTATTTCATAAGCTAGTGAGTCCTAAAAATGGTGTAACAACCTGCGAGGGTGGTTCTAAAATAGTTGGAGAAGAAAAGCCAAGCCAGTGGGAGTATATCACGTTTAACTTATTAGTAAAAAAAGGGAAAGACGCAAGTAAATGGACAAATGATGCCATTGTTAAAGAGTTAAAAAGACAAAGTGATTTTAAATGTCCTTTAATTATTGGTGGCTATGCTGCAAATGCTAAAATGCCTGAAAAGGCTGCAGGTTTTAAGGACGAGCCTAGCAATGCAGATTTATTAAAAGCGGCTCAAGCCAGAGCTAAAGCGTTTGGCTGGAAGGAAACCATAGTATCTGTTTATCCAATAAGCGAATGGAGGAATGTTATTAAACCGTTAAGTATTCAACAACTAAATACCTTGGTGGCACGCGACATGGATATGGTTGCTGTTATGAAAACACCATTAGGTGAATGTGCTATTGAAACAATTGTAGTTCGTATGGATAATGCTTACACAGTTGGTTCACAAACCGAAAACTACGCAGGCAAAAAAGTATATCATTATGCTAACGGTAACTTAACTCCAATTGATTGCAGCAAAACAAAATAATAAACTTACAAAGCAACCAAATTAATTTTGGTTGCTTTACTTTAAACCAAACTATATGAAAAAAATATCTTTAACCGTAATTGCTTTATTCGCATTTACAACAATTACAAATGCACAAATAGGTGCAGCATTAAAAAATAAAGCGTCGCAAGCCGTTAACAAAAACGCAGAGGGTGCCAAAATGGGTACTAGCTCACCCAGTAAAGATACTAAAGCAATGGAAGGCACTTGGAAAGTGGACGGCGTAATTGTAACCACCGAAATGGAAGCCCTTAAAGACCAAATTGGTGCGCAGGAAAAACAGTATAATGATGCGTATAAAGGGAGCACTTGGGTGTTTAAAAAAGATGGTACAATTACTATAACACTGCCAAAATCTGAGTCGAGTGTGGGTGGCACTGAAGTTGGGAAATATGAATTAATTGGTGAAAAAATACAAATGCTTATTGGTAATCAACCCAACGAGTTCGATTTAAAATTTGAAGATGGACAAATGTTATTAATTAATACCTCGCCACTCAATACCATTTACTATGTGTATATAAAAGGTTAGTACCATAATAGAAAACCCAATAACTAAAATTAAAGTAAATACTTATTTTTGAAATTAAAATCAAACACTTCAATAAATAATTTTAAAGATGCTAGTGCGTTGAAAGTCTTCACACGATGTTAGTATAAGAAATTCAAATAACAAATAAATAAAACCATGAAAAAACAAGTACTTTTTCTATCTATCGGTTTAGCGTCGCTGGCTCAGTTAAGCAAAGGTCAGGCGGTAGTAAACTACTCTTTCACAGGATCACCGCAAACGTTTACGGTACCAAGTTGTGTTAATACCATAACCATTACAGCCAGAGGCGCATCGGGTGGTGCAGGTGCCTCAGGCGGTCCAGCTTTATCAATTGGAGGCAATGGTGGCTTTGGAGCAATTGCCTCTGGTATCTTTACAATAACACCGGGTGCCGTGTTATCATTATTTGTTGGTGGTGCAGGCGGTTCGGGCAATGGCATAGGCGGCTTTAACGGCGGTGCCAATTCAGGAACAGTTAACGGTGGCGGTGGCGGTGGTGCTACCGATGTTCGTTTAGGTGGCCTTACATTAACCAATCGTATTATAGTTGCTGGCGGCGGCGGCGGCGGCGGACGCGGCGGCTGCGAGAGTACAACCGTAGCTGTAATCGGCGGCAATGGCGGTAATGGTGCAAGCAATGGTTTTGCCGGAATAAATGCACCAACCTCTGGCGGCTTTGCAGGTGCCGGTCAAGGTGGTGTAACTGGTGGTAGCGGTGGTGCCGCAGGTATTGGTTGCTCCGGATTTTTAGGAACACCTGGTGGATCTGGCGTACTAGGTTTAGGCGGCATGGGAGGCAGTGGACAAAACTGTTGCTGCTTTACGTTTACCAGTATTCCAACTGGCGGCGGCGGCGGCGGCGGCTATTTTGGCGGCGGCGGCGGTGGCGGCGGTTCTGCTGGCACAGTTGGTTGTTCGGGTAATGATAAAGGCGCTGGCGGTGGCGGTGCAGGTGGTACAAACTTTTTCGATCCTTCATTCACCAATACAGTTGTAGCAACCCATACAGCAACTGGCGATGGTTTTGTTACTATTTCTTACACCACATTCCCTGTGGTATCGGTGTCGGCGGTGGCTAATACAGTATGTGCAAATAGCAACGCTGTATTATCGGCTTCGGGTGCTGCAACGTATTCTTGGTCAAGTGGTGGCTCGGGCGCATCTACAACTGTTACACCTTCAAGCAACACCATCTATACAGTTACTGGTACAACAAGTGGGTGTATAGCCTCTAAAACAATTGCTATTTCTACTATTCCTACACCTACCTTGGTAATAACCCCTTCATTGCCGAATGGTTGCCTTGGCTCAACTGTTGCCTTATCCGTTTCGGGAGCTAGTACTTATACTTGGAATACAAACGCCACAACGGCTGGTATTACAGCAACAGTAACAGCAGGCTCTAATACCTTTAACGTTCAAGGAACGGGTTCTAATGGTTGTAAATCTACAAGCTCTGTTTCTATCGGTACATTGCCTAACCCAACGGTAACCATTGTAAGTTCTAACCCTACTATTTGTGCGGGATCTTCATCTACCTTAACTGCAAACGGTGCGGCTAGTTATTTGTGGAGTAATGCGGGTACAACAACAAGTATAGTAGTTACACCAACGGTTACTACTACTTATACAGTATCGGGCTTAAGCGGATTGGGGTGTAGCAGTTCAACAACCATTGTACAAAATGTAAGCTTGTGTGCTGGTTTAAATGAATTTGAAAAAGGTATTTATTCTATTTATCCTAATCCAGTAGTTAATACCATTACCATTAAATCTTTAAAAGAAATGAAAACCATAACTATTTCAGATGTTTTAGGTAGTGTAGTAATGTCGAAAACGGCTAACGCTAACGTAGAGTTAATAGATGTAAAAGAATTAAAAAGTGGTATTTATTTCCTCAGTATTGATGGAGCGGTTCAACGCTTTATAAAACAATAAACCTCGGTAAATCTTAAACGTTTAAAAAAGAAGGAGGCTGTCTAAAATAAAGATAGCCTCCTTTTTATTGGCATTGAGTTCAGTTAGTATTAAATAATCCGAGATTATGCAATAGGAATCGTAGTGAGAGGTGAAAGCCCAATAAAACAGGCACTTTTTCGACTGAGGCATAGTGCTGCTATGGTGAAGAAGAAAAAGTGACTGTTTTGAAGGGATTTCGGCTCGTAATAGATTTCTATTACATAATCTCGGATAAATAGTATTTCAATTTATCTTAACTTTGAAAGTAGAAATAAACGAATTGAAGCTGTATGTAAAAATAATACTAACGATAGGCTTACTTCTTACTTTTGTGAGGTTAAGCAAGGCGCAAGTATTGAAACAAATTGGACTAAATACGCATTACGGCTTTATATTTGCGCACAGTAAAGATGTAGAAAACACAAGAGGCTCTTATCCTTTAGGTATAGCTTTAGAATATTCAAAATTAAAGTTTGACTCTTCCACCTATAGTTTATGCCGTTGCTACCCACGAACGGGTTTAAGCCTTATGTACTTTAATTACGATAACAAGGTACTTGGTCATTCGATTAGCTCTATTTATTTTTTAGAACCGAGTTTTATAATAAACAAAAAATTACTTTTTACACCCAGAGGTGGAGTGGGCTTATCGTTTTTAACGCATCCTTATCACCCTATCCACAACCCTTTAAACAATAGTTACAGTTTGCCCGTAAGCGTTTTATTACAAGTAGGCGCTGGCTTACACTATAAAATAAATCAGAAGTTAACGTTAAACCTCTATGCTAATTATTTGCATATTTCTAATGGAGGAATTAAAGATCCTAATAAAGGGATAAATTGGCCAACCACTAGTTTAGGCATTAACTATCAATTGAATCACACGGTATTTAAAAAACAAAATTTCAGTTCGAAAAAAATAAGTACCAAGTTTAACAGGGTAGAAGTGGGTATTTACTCATCGAGCAAAATAGTTGCTGTTGGCGATAAGCAACGTTACTTTGTGCCGGGTGTATTTTTAGGCTACTTTAAACAACTGAATCACTTGCATTCATTAGGCATTGTGGTTGATTACCATAGAGATTACTCGCTACAAGAAAAGCAAAAACGTAATGCCAAAACTTTAGACTTCGATTTTGCATCGGCTGCCATTGGACACGAATTTTTAATGGGTAAATTTAGATTTTGGCAACAAGTGGGTATTTATGCTACAAAACCCCAAGAGTGGGCATTTAATTGGTATCACCGTTGGGGGCTAAAATATGCTATAACTAAAAACTTAAATATGGGTGTTAGCATAAAAGCTCATAATCAAATTGCGCATTTTGCCGATTTAAGATTGAGTTATAATTTCTATAAAAAATAAACACGTTTCTGCATTTGAGGTATTCGTTTTAAATTGAATTATATCAAATTTTGAAAAGGTTGATAGTTCCATAAAATAGGCTATGCTATTTACTAATACCAATATCGGTTCTAAAAGATACAAGTTGAACCAGAATTATTTTTCTTTTAGGCGACGAAAAAATTATAGGCGTAGCAAGGCCTACGGGTATAAAGTTTTGCGAGAATAGAAAATGAATCGTAACTCTATCACTTCTAAATTATAAATCAAATTGGTATTCTATAAAACGTAAAAACCACTTTTTACATTTAGGTTTTATGTTTATAAAAATAGCTTCATCCATTTCCGTTTTATAACAACCTATTCATTTTGAGATGAAAACTTTTAAGCATGGTCTTGATTAAATCCGATTAATTAAATACCTTTAATCAAATCTTGATTTAATCGCTATGAGAAAAAGTTTATTATTTATTATAGTAAGTGTTTGTTGCTTCAGTTTATATGTTAGTGCAGGTAACGGTATTAAAATCATTGCTTCCGATGCCCAATCGGTAACCTTAGAGTTAACGTTTGAACCCGTTCAAAAACAAGCACATGCCATTAATGGGCAAACGTATTATAAACTTTATGCCAATAAGTGTGTACCTGTTTTAGAAGCAGGTTTTCCGCAAGTGTTGCGCCAAGCGGTATCTATCGCTATTCCAGATGCGTTTAAGCCCCGCATCGAAATCATCAATTCGCAATTTGAAGAAGTGGCGAATACCCCCATTGCCCCTTCTAAAGGGAGTTTAATGCGCAATGTAAACCCTGAAACGGTTCCTTATGTGTTCGGTTCTACTTATACTAAAAACGAATGGTATCCTGCGCAACTAAGCGAAGTAAGTACCTTGTACCAACTCCGCAGTCAAAATGGTGCAGCCATTAGTTTTTATCCCGTTCAAGTCAATCCAGTTTCAAACCTTTTGCGGGTTTACTCTAAAATGACGGTAAAATTTACTTATCTTAATAAGGCAGGAAGAGCCATGCGATTGAATACCCCATTGGTTTATAGCAATGAAGAGCAAAGTTTATTTGAACACCGTTTTGTTAATCTCAATTTTGAAAAAGCAAGTAATGCTAAAGTACTTTATACACCCTTGAGTGAGTTTGGTAACTTGTTAGTTATTACTGCTCCACAGTTTGTTAGCACCATTCAGCCTTTAGTTGATTGGAAAAATCAAAAAGGGATTCGTACCCAATTGGTAACTACGGCTGTAACAGGGAGTACGCAAGCCTCTCTAAAAAGTTACATCCAAAATTATTATGCCAGTAACCCTTCTCTAATGTATGTTTTATTAGTAGGCGACCACGAGCAAGTCAGTTCATTTAATGCAGGCACTAGCGGTTCCGAAATTAAATGGAGCGATAGTAAATATGGTATGATAACTGGTAACGATTGGTATCCGGAGTTAATGGTAGGGCGGTTTTCGAGTGCCAACGGACAAGAGATTGACGTTATGGTAAACCGTACTTTAGAATACGAAAAAAATCCAAGCATTGGCAATTGGTGGGGTAAAGGCGTTGGCATAGGCTCTAACGAAGGCTATGGTATTGGCGATGACAACGAACCCGATTGGATGCACATTCGCAACATAGGTAATAAATTACTAACTGGTGCGGGCTATAATCAGTTTCACGAGTTTTACGATAGCTCGCATGGCGGCAACGATGCCCCTGGTAACCCTACTAGTGCTATGGTTGTAAATGCTGTTAATAGTGGTGCTGGTATTTTCGTGTATTCAGGCCACGGCTCACAAGGTTCATGTGCGACTTCTAATTACGGTGTAAACGATATTCTTGCAGGTACTAATTACGGTAAATATCCGTTTAGTTTACAAGTAGCTTGTAATAACGGTACGTTTATAGGTGGTACTTGTTTTTCAGAAGTTTTTTTAAGAGCCAGTGGTCCTGGAAGCCTTGGTCCTAAAGGTGGTATAGCCTCTTGTGGCTCTAGCATTTTAATGGCTTGGGCCGAACCCATGCAAACACAAGATGAAATTGGCGATATTATTAGTAATCAATACCCCAATTTGAAATGCTATACGCTGGGCGGTTTATTTTACAATGGTCAAATGAGTATGTTAGATAAATACCCTACCAATACGGGTAAAGAGGTTATGGATACGTGGGTGATGTTCGGAGACCCGACTTGTTTATTCCGATCGGCTACACCTACCAATATTTCGGCTACACATGCTACGTGTATTAATCCGGGTGCGGTTAGTTTTGTAGTAACTACCAATTCGGGGCCTGGTAAAAATGTAAGTATATCGCAAGGCAATGTGGTTTTAGGAACAGCTGCTGTTCTTTCTAACCAAGCCAATGTGGTATTTACACAAGCTTTAAATCCAAATCAAAACATAAATGTAGTGATAACCGAATACAATAAAATTCCATACATACAAAGTTTACCTGTTTGTGTAACTACAGGTTTAAATTCGGTTGTCGCCAATTCAGCTATTCAAATAGATGGTGTTTGTCAATCGCAATTAACCATTCGTTTCAATGCCTTTCAAGCGGGCGATGAAGCCCAAGTGTTGATTTACGATTTGCAAGGCCGTTTAGTGCAAACATCGAGCGTTGCAGCAAGCGATAACCAAAGTATTTCAACGGCCAATTTATCGCCATCGGTTTACATTGTAAAAGTAAGTGTTAACCAACAAGTTTTAAAAGTAGGTAAGGTGGTGAAGGAATAACATCTAGTAGCTTTAGCACGCTGAGTTTTCAAGAGAAGAAGTTTTTGAATGGTATCCAATTTTACGAATGTATTTTTTAACCGAGATTTTAAGAGAGAAGTTCTTTAGAATAAAATAGCTAACTCTGTAAACTATTTAAAATCAAAATTTGAAAATGAGTTAGATTGAGATAGACCTTTGAAATCTATCACAAAACAAAATCTGCCGTAGTGATTAGAAATGTTTTTATCTCGTCCTTGTTTAGCGAAGCGTAACGAGGACGTTTTAGAACTGCGTTTGTAACGCAGATAAAGTGATAGCGTTGGCGTTACAAACGCCCATTTAGCACGTCCTCGTTTCCGCTAACGCTCAAACAAGGACGAGGGCGAAAGAGGAATTAAGAAACGCTTAAAAAATAAGTTAGATGGAATTATGCAATAGGAATCGTAGTGAGAGGCGAAAGCCCAATAAAACAGGTACTTTTTCGACTGAGGCATAGTGCTTCTATGGTGAAGGAGAAAAAGTGACGAAGTTTACTGTTTTGAAGGGAT
>JAAFIL010000094.1 GCA_013297775.1 Bacteroidota bacterium | reverse complement strand
CATTGAATGTTACCATTGTTTGGATTAATTTTAAGCGTAGTGATATTTGCAGATACTTGATTATTATTGTTTGACGTTCCTGTTATATACAATCGGTTACCGTTTATAGCAATACCAGTCGCTTCATCGTCTAGGGTTGTCGAACCAAAGGTATTTACAAATTGTTGTGTTCCTGCGGCGTTGTATTTTAAAAATACATAATCTTTATTACCATTGGTATTGGTAATATAACCCGTTACAAAAATATCGCCATTGGTGGGGTCAATGGTAAGGGCGTTTGCTACATCGTTGTTAGAGCCGTTACTGGTGTAACGTTTTGTCCAAATCGTAACGCCAGTAGTACCGTTAATTTTACTTACGAATATATCGTTACCGCTAGTTGCACCCATACTTTCGCCTACAATAATCACATCGCCATTTTGGTCAAGCATAATGGCTTTGGCATTGTCGTTACCGCCATTGTTGTAGTAATTAGTCCACATTAAAGCACCTTGTGCATTTATTTTAAAAGTGGTGGCATCTCGGTTACCTGATGCTAATGGCGTTGTATAACCTGTTATAAACGCATTACTATTGGCATCAATGGCAGAAGGAATACTTGCAATGCTGTTACGCTCGGGGAAATACACCGAAAAGTCAACGTTTGGAACTGTGCCGCCAATAGTAGGCGGTGCTTGTGTTTTTGCACTTATGCCTAATAGACATAGTGAACTAATGAGTACTGTTTTTCTCATAACATAGGTATTAAAAATAGTTTTTGTTTCAAGGCTCAATTGAAACGGTTAAGTGTAGAAGTAGTGAACAAGCCAAGCGGTTATCGTTTTTATGCAAACAAAAAAGAAAATCGTTTTACGCTACTTTTTATTTTTTATTCAATTTAAAATGTGTATTAAATATTAAACCCTTAGTTAACGTGAGAAAAATAAAATTATTTTATTCAAACACAATTAATATGCCATTTTTATAAGTGGCGAGGATTTTAACACAAATGGTTTATCTTACTAATTAAATGGATTGCCTCATTTTAATTGGGTTGTTTCAAAGGCATGAGAAACGGTTTAGAAGTTTATAAAAAAATAGGCGTATGCCTTTAACTATTTGCTCCCTACATTCAGGAAACTTGCCAGAATCCCACCGCAATAGAGTAAATGTTTGAAGCACACGCCGTAACGGGTGCTACCAAAACATTTATTTGCGATATTCATTCAATAATCGTTTACGATTACTTTGGCAAGTTTTTTGAATGTAGTAAAACGTTTAGTAACGCATATTTTTTAGTGCCTTTTACTTTTAGGCACTTTAATTTTAAGCTATCTGTTTTTTAAGTACATGGTATAAATTCAAAAGCTAATGTACAACTGAAAGGATGTTAAAGCAAGTTTTTTGACTAATATTTTCAAAGTACCTACAAATCAATACAAAACCAAGTAATACTAAAAAACTAATTTACCGTTGAGGCTATTTATTTATAAACTTAAATAATGTTTGAATTTTGATTTTAGAATGGTAAGTAGTTGAATAGTGAAACGATACCTAGTTGTAAAAGTATTTATAATGTGGTCGTAACAATATGTTTCTTTACTCGCTCCAACGCTGCATTAAAAAAGTTATTGTTTAATTCACAAGCCGTTAAATCAAACTTTAAGTCGTAACAGGCAATAGCAATAGAGGCTGAACCAAGATGAGTGTCTAAAATAGATTGTCCCGATTTTGCATAAGTGGTAATTAGCCATTTATATAAATCTACTGATTTTTGTGTGGGATGAATTTTATTTAATTGTTTATTAAAGCGTTCTTTATAAATTTTTGCGGGGGAATTAAACGAAGTCCAAGCGTATTCAAAGGCACTAAAATTTGACCAATGTTGTTGCTTATCCCAAATTAAAACGCCTCGCGAGGGTGGTAAAGTAAAGTAATTACCACCCCAAATAATTTGATGCTTTGAAACGCGGAATAATTCATTAAAATAATCTGGGCTTGGGGTTATATCCCAACTGGTATCTAATTTAGCAAAAGCCCTATTTTTTAATTTTCCATTACCGTTTAATGATTTGTGAGCAATACCATACGGCGGGTCAACAATCGCTAAATCAAAATACTTATTTGGATAACGCGCCATCAATTTTAAATTATCCTCGTTTGTTAGTCGTAACATAGTAAATTGTTTTTTGTGCTACTTGTAATATTGCACAACGCAAAACACATCATACCCACTATTAAATGGAATAAATTTAGTCTTAGCAATGTTTTTTAATCCCTTCACTGTATGGTAATTTAGGTTAGGAATTTTAAACCCATTACCCTTATAACCTTGCTCGGGGTTATTATCGCTTTGTGAAATAGCCACAATAGGCACATAACTAATTTGTGTTTCACCTATTAGCCTAATACCAGCTTCATCGGTATAGAATTGTAAGACGGCTTTAGTGGCTTCACTTGGCGGAGTAAGTTCCTTGACTTCGTTACTAGAGAAAGCAAATAATTCGGTAGCGATGTACTCGCTGTAATTGATGTTATCGTTTAAGTTGCTAAACATATTTTAATTTTTTGGAATGAATGAATTAATATTGATTTGTGCGCTTCCACCCCAACGGTTTTTATCTCGGTTGGTATAAGCCATCATATTCTCGCAATAAATAAGTGTATCTACTTCGTTACGCCATTTTTCAGTACCGGTAAACGTACCCGATTTTGTACCTTGACTTAATACCACAAAGGATAAATGGGGGAAGTCTTTTCGATGTGCTTTAAACTGCTCTAGTTCATAGCCTAAACTATCCTTACTATCAATGATTACAAAATCAAAGGCTTTAAAATTATTCCCTTCCAGTTGTTTTACAATAACAAAATTTTTTGTGTCTGCAATTTTCAAACGTTCAAGCATGAGCGAAAATACGGGAGTACCGAATTGCTCACCTGCAACGTATAAGATGCGGTTTCCTTTTTGCGCCATGTAATTACTAAACAATAAGGTTAAGGAACTTTTACCGCTTCCACCCGGACCATAAATAAAAAAACTGGTAGGGCGGCACGCTTGACCAATCAGTTTTAAATACGCTCCCTCTAAACCAATCAAGTCAAATTTCAAACCAAGGGCTTGCTTTACGCTCATGGTTACATTTTTAGTAGTTGCAGTTGTTGTAGTTGTTGCATTTGTTGCGGTTGTTGCGTTTGTTGCAGTTGATGCAGCTTGATTAGTTGGACTTGGTTGGAAGGGGTTTGTGGATAAAATAGTATCAGCTATATTATCAACTGTTTGATTGACTCCATTCAACCCTTTTTTTATTACCCCCTTATTTATTTTTCTACATCCGAAACCTAGACCCTTTAGGTTTTCTTTTTTGCTTACCTCTGTTTTAGTTTCTAGTGTTTCAGTTGTTGCTTTTGGTTGAAATAGTTTTTGTGTTAATTGTTCCACGCCTTTACTCACGGCGGCAGCAATCATTAAGGGTAAAAAACCCAACCCGTGCAAACCGCTTAGTAGTTCCTCATCCGCTCTTAGTTTACCGTTCCCGTGTATTGCCATTAATAAATTGGCAGCTATTCGGCGAAGGTGCGGTAGGAGTGCATCACTTGAGTTACCCGATGAACTTTTTAAGAACGTATCAATATCCGTATAAAGGCTGCGGTGTTTGGTTTTATCGGTTTTACCAACTAACGATAAATAGCGTTTTATAAGTTGGGTGGTTTGCTGCTCTACTTCACTACTACCCACCTTTTTATATTTCTCTACAAATTGAATAGCGAACTTTATTCGCTGATTGGGTTCGCTTGCATTATATTCTCTTATTAGTTCGTTTTGGATATGCTTTATCATATCAGCATGTGAGTCGTTGGCTCTTATTTGTTGTGAGAGAATGGCGTATTGAAGTGATTGAATAAAACCAGCGAGTTGTTTCTCGGTAAGCACTTTTCCATCCAAATCGGCATACCGCTTTATGAATTTTACAGATAACGTTTTCGTGTTGACTTGGGTCATTGGACTTTTAGTAACCTTATCTAACTCCTGTAAACTTACATCGCTGCCATTGTTCTGTAAATGCGTATTTAAAGCGGTGATATGCTTATTTACTAAAATTCGGATAGCTTCATCATTGGTATATAAGTCTATATGCTTTCTACCATTGGTTTCACTCATTAGAAAATCGTGTACTTCTTTTAAATTGATAGTCCAATCTTTCGTATCAAATTGGTGTTGTAAATAGTTTTCGACTGTTACTTTACGTTTAGGCGTTTGATTGGGGGGTACTGGATTAGTGGCATTATTTTTAATGGGTGTAGTTGTGTTTAAATCGCTTGTTTTTTTTACTACTTCCGTTTTACTTGCCTTTATTTGCTGCTCAATAGAAGGGTCATTTAAAGCAAGCATATCTACTTCATAGCCATTAAAAGTATTACTCAAAACAAAAGTACCGTAGGTATTGGTAATGTAGTTCTTTTCCAATCCATTCTTTTTAAAATAGTTTAGTGTACTTTCATCGAGTTTAGTAATATCCTTAAATAGGCGAATGGTATAACTATGAACTATTGCGCGTCCATTGGGGGATTTAATTATTTTGGCTAAGTACAAACCATTGGGTAGTTTAAATTTTTCCCAAGAGGCGTGCATTTCAGCCTTATAAAAAATAAGTTCTCCCTTTTTGAACCTGCCTTTATTAGCGTTTGCTTTGGCTTTAGATTTGGCTTTGTAGTTATCCCAACCCTCGTCCCATGCCTTTCTTTGTTTGGCGTCGGGGCTTTCAGGAAAATGAATCAGTAAATAATTATCCTCGTTGAAACTTACACTACTATAATAGTTGACATCAAAATAATCGGTTTGAGAATCACTATCATCATAATTATACTTGTTAGTAATGGATTCCACTTTTTTTATAAACTCTCGGAAGGTTTTATTGAAACGTTCGGGTTGACGGTTCCATTCATCGCTATTGGCAGCGTTAAACGCGTCCTTGGTTTGTCCACTATTTAGTGCGTTTAAAAATTCATCGGTATAAGCATTGAACGTTACATCTTTAATGCTTACATCAATAGAACTCCCGCCTGAAAACACATCAGAAGTTACCGAAAACTTCGCTAAACCCTCAAACTCAATTTCAAGTTCCTTTCTTATAAGGGCTGCAATTTCTTTAATACTAAAGTTTCGCGTTTGTTTATAATGACTTCCCTGTGTTTTATAGCCTGAATAGCCGTTATCTTCCTCAAATAATTGTTCCTGTTTCTTTTTGGGTAACGATTTTACATAACGGTTTACATCTTTTAAATAGTCATTAATGGTTTCGGTAACACTATCGTTTAATTCATACGCATTAATGTTGGCACTATAAAAGTGATGTCCTTTTAAAAGGGCTTCGGGTAATTTTCCTATTCCAATTTTTAGAAGGATAGTTTTATAATTTTCCTGTGTAACCTCATTTTTGGTGTTTCCTAAACCTCTATATTTACTAAAGTAAACAGCCATAACTAATTTTATTTAAGTGTGTTTATACTTTTTATTTAATAGTGTTGATACTTTCTGAAACTTCCAAAATAAGACGTGCCGCCTCTAATTCTTGCTCTAGTAATTGCTTAGTTTCGTGTTCATTCATTCGTTCACCTCCAGTAAAACTTTGAAAGTATGTACTGGCTTCCTCTGTGCTCATTGCCCTTAGCATGTCTGCCCCCAATGCACAGGTACTTAATAGTTGTTGTAACGCCTCAATGTGGGCGTGTTGCAATCCTTCAATTCGGATGCCATTTTCTGTTTTTAAAGTTGTAATGTTCATGTTTGATTTTTTTTAGTTTATGATTTATTAGTTGATGTTGAATTAAAAAGTTTGTCTTTATTAAGGAATGCCAATAGAAATAAAATAAACACAAGCAATCCGCCGCCGACTTCTGTTTTGTATTCTTTTAGGGTATCTAAAACGCTGTGAAATTCGTTAACCCGTTCTTTCGCTTTGGCATACCCGCCCGTAGTATCTGTGCCTTTTTTTCCCCAACCTCTATTGGCTTGGAAGACGGCATTTAAACTATCGTTCAGATTAGAGAAATTATTTAAGCTGGTAGTGTTGTAGTTTTTCAAAATATTACGTTTGGCGGCTTTTGAAAATTCGTTCACAAAAAAGTCAACGACTGCTTTTGCAGCCACTATGCTATCCGTAATTAATAAATCGGGGTAGTTGACTAAGTCTGCACCAATCCGTTTACCTATGCTTGCATAATTGCCTTTAAACGTTAATTGATTGGGTCCACGCCCTCGGTACAAATACCCTTCATTAGGTGCGTTACCAAATTTTCCCCCATAGACGGTATTAAAAAAACTAACATCGTTGTTTTTTAATACCGTTAATTGTGCATCGGATAAATGGCGTGTGCTAGAGAAAATTTCACGAATACGTTGGTTGCTAGTGGTGCGGTAAGATGCTTCGGGTTGCCAAACAAAATGACTTTCCTTACTTATCACGGCTAAAATAGCGGCTTGCGCAAACGCATTGGTTATTCCTACTCGTTTCATCTCGGTTACAATGGCGGCAAGGTTTTGCCGTTGAATAGGACTTAGTGATTGTATATAGCTTTTTGGCATTGGGTTGAGATTAGAATTTGTTTTTGGTTAAAGCAATGGGTTGGTAGTGGGTGCGTTAGTTTGTCCTTCAATACCTGATACGGCAAATGCTTGGTTATAGGTAAACTCACTAATTAAATACATCGGGGAGTTCTCTGGTCTTTTTTCAAACACATTTATACTAGAGGCGGATACATAGGCGGTGTAGTACTTTCGGGAGTCTTTATTATTGAAAACTAAAACGGGAATATAAAAAACGCTATTTTCATCATCGTAGAATAATTTACCTTTATTTTTTGCAAGGGTGATTTTATCAATGATGCCTATAATTGTTCCCGCTTTGGCTGTACCAATGACATTAGGACGCAAAGTAAATACAGCACTCCCCGCTTTTGGACTTTTACGAATACGTGTATCTACTTTTGCTAAGACCCAATTAAATTTACTTGATGGTTGTTGTACATCTTTAGCCGTTTGGGATTGTGCTTGAATGGCTCCGCCTTTAATACCTAAGATGTTTAAGATTTGTTGATACGCACCACTGCTCACATGCTTACGCGTATCTTCCAACATATCCAAACCCTTGCTTGAGTTTAGGTAAGCATCTTTTGTTTTTTTATAGTCGGTAATTTGACGGAACAATCCAATTTGTACACTATCTTCGGTATAATTAGCCCGGTTTTCAGCATGAATTTGACTAGCGATATTACTACTATTATCTTCGGCGGCTTTTGAATTTTCCTTTTTTAAATTGTTTTCATCATACCAAGCATTGGCTTTGTAGAATCCAAATATTCCAAGGGCTGAAAGTAACAGTAGCTTAGTGGTACTGCCTGCCTCCATCCCTCCTAACGACTCACCAGAGTCCTTAGGTTTTTCTTTAGGTATTTGCCCTTGGGTTTTCATTATCGGATTGCCATTTTAAAAAGTGGGTTATTAAATAAAGACGTGATCTTTTCATTGGGTTGCTCTAGCTTAGAGAGCCTAGCGATTTCCATAACGTTTTCTTTATTAAAATTCTCGGCTATGTTTTGAAGCGCATTTTTTATCGCTGCTCGTTCAGCGGGCGAACCCGCTTTGATGATGATGGTTACTTCCATGTTTTTGTTTTTTTAATCGGTTAATGTTTACACTTGTTGCTTTTGTTGCTTTTGTTGCAATACTAGCTAGGCTATTTTTTGTTGCTATCGTTGTTGGAACTGGTTGTAGTGGTTTGTCCAGTAGTTTCAGGGAAAAACTTTTCATAAACCGTTCTTAAAATCGTGGGATGCGTAATTAAGTGTTCAATGAGCATGGCGGACATTCCCACAATTTCAGGGGTTTGTTTAATAAGCAACGTATCTATCACTTCCATACAAGCCTGTGCATCGGTATCGGGATGTTTTGAACCACCACTCAAAGGCGTATTGTTTTGAACAGGCGTGCTGTTTGCCGGCAATAACCCTTTCGACATAGGATGATTGGGTAGTAAGCCTGCTACAAATTGCCACGCCTCTGGCGGGAGTGTTTTAATGTCTTCAAATGCACCACTCAATCCTTGTTTTTGTTTGGCTAATAATTCTAATTCTTTTTGTTTGAACTCCAAATTACGTTTATCTTTTTCCGTGGCGTTCTCACGCAATAAACTTAAATTTTCAGCATGGTACTCATCGTTTTTACGCTCCAAAAATTTATTTCGGTTTTGAAGCTCTGTTACTTTTTCCTGTAAATATTTAGTTTCTGCTTTGAGCTGCGCTAATTCAATATCTGTTTTTGTTGCCATTTGATTATGGTTTTTATGAGGGTTTAAAAATCTGTTTTCGGTTTTTTTGTTGTTGCTAAAATTGCTTTTGTTGTTGCTGAAATTGCTTTTGTTGTAACCGTTATTTTTATAATAGCTGGTTTTAGTTTCAACTGGTACACTACTTACATTATTAGATTGTTGACCGTTGCTTAAATTGTTATTGTTGCTAAAATTGCTTTTGTTGCCAATAAAGTTGCTAACTATTGTATTATCATTTTGAGCCATACCATTTAATACTTCTGCATTACTACTTTCTAAGTTTAGTTTATACGTTTCCTTTTTTTTAAACGAACTCCCATTCTTTCTATATAGGGTTATAAGCACATTTTTTAAAGGCGTATGCCCAGCAATTTTTTTTAAATAATCGCTTATACTACCATAATGCTGATTGACATTTGACAATGTTTGCTTACCGTATTTCTTACCGTCTGCTATATTTACTTTGAATAGTAAATTACTTTCTTGGATAAGGTTCGTTATTTCTCTTAGCGTCATTTTTACTACTGTTTACCTTTGTTGCTTTTGTTGCTCTTGTTGCTTTTGTTGCTTTTGTTGCTTTTGTTGCTTTTGTTGCTCTTGTTGCTCTTGTTGCTCTTGTTGCTTTTGTTGCTTTTGTTGCTTTTGTTGCTTTTGTTGCTTTTGTTGCTTTTGTTGCTTTTGTTGCTTTTGTTGCTTTTGTTGCTTTTGT
>JAAFIL010000093.1 GCA_013297775.1 Bacteroidota bacterium | reverse complement strand
GGAAGTATAAGAGAAAAAGAAACTGGGTCAACGTATCTTTTAGAAATGATGTTGGTATCACTGCCTCTGTAAACAAAGCAAGTCAAATGGGTATCGAAACACTAATTGAATTTTTAGAAAGAAAACTTATATTAAGTTCAAGGTAATTATCCTTGGCGTCGGCGTTCTTTTTCTTTGATAATTAAACTTAATTCACGACCTGTTTGACCTTTTACACTGGTGTTCTCTTGCGCACGGCGTATAAGGTAAGGCATTACTTCTTTAATAGGTCCATAGGGCACATATTTAGCCACGTTGTAATTCAATTGCGAAAGATTATAAGAAATATGATCGCTCATGCCCAACAACTGCGAAAAGTAAATACGCTTATCGTTGGGGGCTATTTTTTTTTGAGCCATTAACTCGGTTAAAAGTAAACTACTTTTTTCGTTATGCGAGCCTGCGCAAATAGCCATATCTTCCATATTTTCTAAACACAAATGCAAAGCATTATCGTATTCGGCATCGCTATCGGCTTTATTAGCATTAATGGGCGAAGTATAATTTAATTCTAAAGCGCGCTGACGTTCTTTTTCCATGTAAGCCCCACGCACGAGTTTGGCACCTACTTTAAAGCCTTTGGCTTGAGCTTGTTGAAGGGTTTGTTGCAAATAATTTAACCGATCGTGGCGATAAAATTGGTAAGTATTATAAACAATCACCGTTTGTTGATTAAACGTTTGCATGTTTGTATTTGCCAATTCATCTATTGCGGGTTGTATCCAACTTTCTTCGGCATCAATAAAAATAGGTTGTTGCGCTTGAGCCGCAGCTTTGCAAATGGTAGCAACGCGTTCTTTTACCGCGTCCCATTCTTTTTGTTCGGATGCGTTTAATGCACGCTGGCTACTTACGCTCACCAATAGGTTAAAGCGAGCTAATCCAGTTACTTTAAACACACAAAACGGAATGTGGGGATGCCCTTTTGCTTTGGCAATGGTGGCGAGGGTTTCTTGCAAGCAATGTTCAAAATCAGTTTCACTTTCTTTGCCCTCTACACTATAATCTAAAATAGTACCAATGTTGTATTTACCTAATTCTTGTGTGGTGTGTTCGCAATCGTTGATGTCTTCGCCGCCCACAAACTGTTTAAAAATGGTACTTTTAAATAAACCTTTTAAACCAAGGTTTAATGCAAGTGGCGCCGTTTTAGCACCTAATTTCACCAACGTTGGATTACTAATTAATTTGAACAGCCAATACGAACGGCTCAATTCGGCATTACTTTTAGATTGGAAAGCAATCTGTGTATTATCAAAAGATATCATGCGTTTTTAATAAGAGCAGTTAGCGATACATAACAGCCTTAACCGCTTCGATAACCCGTGCGGTATTTGGTAAACTGGCTTCAATTAGAGTAGGAGCGTAAGGCAAAGGTGTATCGGCTGTGGTAATGGCTTTAATGGGTGCATCTAAATAATCGAACGCATCTTTTTGTACTTTAAAAGCAATTTCGCGGCTAATGCTGGCCAATGGCCAAGCCTCTTCAACTATCACTAAACGGTTGGTTTTTTTTACAGAGTTTAGTACGGTATCGTAGTCTATCGGACGCACCGTTCTTAAATCAATAACTTCAGCTTGAATACCTTCTTTTTCGAGTTCGGCAGCAGCAGCCAAGGCAACTTTCATAATTTTACCAAAGCTAACAATGGTAACATCCGAACCCGCTCGTTTAATGTCGGCTACACCTAATGGAATGTAATAGTCATCATCTGGCACCTCCATTTTATCGCCATACATTTGTTCACTCTCCATAAAAATAACGGGGTCGTTATCGCGGATAGAAGATTTTAAGAGCCCTTTGGCATCGTAGCCATTACTGGGCACTACCACTTTTAAACCAGGGCAATTGGCAAACCAATTTTCAAATGCTTGCGAGTGCTGCGAACTTAGCATTCCGGCACTAGCAGTTGGCCCTCGAAATACAATAGGAACATTGTATTGACCGCCGCTCATGCTATACATTTTGGCGGCACTGTTAATGATTTGGTCAATAGCAACCAAACTAAAATTGAAAGTCATAAACTCAATAATTGGACGTAGCCCATTACTGGCGGCACCTACGCCAATACCAGCAAAACCAAGTTCTGCAATAGGCGTATCTATTACCCGTTTTTCGCCAAACTCGGCCAGCATGCCTTTACTTACTTTATAAGCACCGTTATATTCGGCAACTTCTTCGCCCATTAAAAAAATGGTGGGGTCTTTACGCATTTCTTGGCTCATGGCCTCGCGTAAGGCTTCTCTAAATTCAATTACTCGCATAAGGTAAGAATAACGTGCAAAAATAAGATTATTTATTCAAAAATGGCGTTTTCCGTTTGCGTAAGTGTGTACTGTTGATAGCTTTTTTAAAATTACTCCAAAGCACGAACCTAATTCATCTCTTTTACAACAAATTTTTTTTACCAGTTGAGGCAAAATGCATAACACCAGCCAGCGAAATCAATTCAGGTATTTTAACCCACATTATGCAATAGGTATTTGTTACAAGTCAAGATTTACGCTGGTCTAAAATAGAATGGTTTCCATGTAATTTAATTTATCTTAAGTGGCTAATGATTTCATTTTCCTCTCTTTTTCTTAGAATCCAGTATTAACGCCTAATGCGCCATGTTTAGCGTGTACAAGTGTTGTGATGCAAAAATCTATTTTTTGAAACCGATAGAGTTACACACTAAACTTCATTTACTAAGCCTAAACTTGAGTAGAAATTATACGTTATTGAATGGAATGGAATGTTTGTTGCATCACGCCATTGCCCAATCCATTTGCATTTTACTAAGTTTATGATAAAACCCTTCGGTATTGGCAATAAGTTCTTGATGCGTGCCACTTTCCACAATTACTCCTTTGTCCATTACCAAAATAACAGAGGCGTTGCGTATGGTGGATAAGCGATGCGCAATTACCAAACTGGTTCGGCCTTGCATGAGTGTATCTAAGGCTTCTTGCACTAGCTGCTCGCTTTCACTATCGAGACTACTGGTGGCTTCATCTAAAATTAAAACACTTGGATTTTTAAGAATGGCTCGGGCAATGGCAATGCGTTGGCGTTGCCCGCCCGATAGTTGAATACCGCGTTCGCCAACCAAGGTGCTAAATTTATCGGGAAACGATTCGATAAACTGATAAGCATTGGCTTGGCGCGCCGCCTCTTCAATTTCGGCATCGCTGGCATTGGGTTTACCAAAGGCAATGTTTTCTTTAATGGTTCCTGCAAACAAAATAACATCTTGTGGTACCAGGGCCATTTGTTCGCGCCATTGGGTAAGTGGCACCTCGTTAGCGTCTTTATCATTTAAAGTAATAGTGCCTTGTTGAGGTTGGTAAAACCGTAACATCAGAGAGGCAATTGTTGACTTCCCCGAACCGCTGGAGCCTACCAAAGCAATGGTTTGCCCACGTTTAGCAGCAAACGAAATGCCATTTAATACTTTAAAATCGGGACGAGAGGGATACGTGAATTGAACATTAGAAAAAGTAACTTCTCCACCTAATGGATTGATTTTTTCGTTGGTGTTCGCATTCATACTGATGGCTTCAATTTCGCCATCAATAAGTTCAAACACGCGATCGGTGGCTCCTAAGGCTTTTTGAATAGCCGCTACTTGGTCGGGCAAGGCCCCTAGAGATGCGGCAACAAATAACGAAAGCATTAAAAAACGACCAAAGTCTTCGGCACTTAGTTTGTTATCCATTTTTAATTTGATCATTAAATACAAAATAAAAAAAACGGCTCCAAAAATAAAGGCAATAACAAAGGCAAAAAATGTGCCTCTAAAAATACCATATTTTTTACCAAAGTGTTTAATCTCTTCGGTTTTGTTTCTAAAACGTTGATAGGTTTGGCGTTCGTTGGTAAATACTTTTACGTTGCTGATGCCTGTAATGGTTTCGCCTACTAAAACGCTTAACTCGGCTAGTTTATCTTGAAATTGTTTACTGTAAAAACGAATGCGTTTGGCAAATACGATAGTTACAATAGTTACTATAGGAATAACCGCTAAAAACCATATCCAAATATCTGCTGGAATTAAAACAATCATTAACACTAAACCACCAATACCCACTACCGTTTGACGAATAAGTTCGGCTATATTAAAGGTAAACGCATCCGAAATAACATTAATATCGGTTGCCATGCGGCTACTTAACTCGGCCGATTGGTTTTTAGAGAAGAAACCCATGGGCATTTGTAAAAGGCGTTTAAACACATCGTCGCGTAAATTTTTCAATAAATTTTCGGTAACCAACGAAAAAAAGTAAACCCTTCCAAACGAAAATAAAGATTGAACGGCCAATAACACAATTAAGCCAATGCCTACTTGCGTTAATAACGATTGCCGTTCAGCAAGTGGTAAGTTAGAATCGTTACCAATGAAGCCTAGTAAAGACCCGGCTCTTAAGGGAAACAATAAACCAACAATGGCAGTGCCAATTAAACAAACAAATCCTAAAATAAATTGCCCTTTGTTGCGGTTGATATAATTAAACAAGCGTGCCGATTTTTTAAGATTGACCCAACTCAATTTTACTTTCGGTAAATCTTGCGTATCTTGACCCGACGGAGCACCGCTTCTGCGTTTTGCCATAGTATTAAAATGAAGGTTTTAAGGCAAACAATCGTAATTTTATTTGCGACCCAAAAATAGGTTTTTGCGGGGGCTAAGTTGTCATAAAATTGTAATGGTCTATTATTTTTTGCTGTATTGAAGGAGATTTTAAATAAAATTTGTGAGTTAATAAAAATACTGTATCTTTGCCATTCAATTTTAAAAGTTAATATCAATAAATTAAAATAGCATATCATGAAACGTACATTTCAGCCATCGCGACGCAAAAGAACAAACAAACACGGGTTCAGATTACGCATGAGCACGCCCAATGGTCGTCGTTTATTGGCCGCACGCCGTAAAAGAGGTCGTAAAAAATTAACTGTAAGCTGCGAAAAAACACATAAGTAGTAAAATTGTTTAAGAAATTTTAGTATTAAAATAAGCTAAATTTTTAAGCCGAATTGTTAAAAAACAGTTCGGTTTTTTGTTTTAACCCTTTTTAGGTTATAACTTTATAAAAAATAAAAAATATGAAAAGAATAGGATTACTTATACTCCCCTTCTTACTGAAAGTATCAGTAATTACAGCTCAACAGCGTGCTGTTCAACCGTGTTACACCGACGAAGTCATGGAAGAGCATTTCAAGGCTAACCCTCAGGCGCGTGCTAATTACGAGTTAACCAAAGCGCGTTTCACACAAGACTATGCGAATTTTATTATTAAGGAAAGCCAACAACAAAGTAAATCGGCTAGTTCGAGTGCTGTGCCTATTTACACCATTCCTGTGGTGTTTCATGTGTTACACATTGGAGGTTCCGAAAACATTAGCGATGCACAAATTTTAAATCAAATGCAAGTGATGAATGAAGATTACGCTAAGTTAAATCCTAACATTGTTAACACCGTAGCTTCTTTTACAGGTATTGCAGCCGATGCACAAATTGTTTTTAAATTGGCTACACTCGATCCGAGCGGTAATTGTACCAATGGCATTCGCCGTTATTACGATGTAAATACCGATTGGACTCGCAATTTAGCGCATTATATTTACACTTGGAATCCGCAACGCTACATGAATGTATATGTTGTAAAAAGTATAACTAATGGTGCAGCGGGTTATACATACCTTCCGGGTACTTCGCCAACCATAGCTTCCGATGCCATTGTTATGTTATCGAGTTATGTGGGTGGTATTGGCACATCGAATGCTAATAATGCCAACACCTTAACCCACGAAGCAGGGCATTGGTTTAACCTTTCTCATCCATGGGGCAACACCAATAACGCTGGTGTAGCTTGTGGCGATGATGGCGTTACTGATACGCCTATCACTAGAGGTTTTTTATCGTGTGCATTAAATAATGCGGCCATTTGTAACCCGCCCATTATCGAAAATGTACAAAACTATATGGATTATTCGTACTGTTCAACTATGTTTACCAATGGTCAAAAATTACGCATGCACGCTGCTTTAAACAGTAGCATTGGTGGACGCAACAATTTATCAACGCCGGGTAATTTAGCGTTAACAGGAGCTAATTTAGTAGCCAATTGCGCACCCATTGCCGATTTTATTCCTAACCCTCCTGGCACATTTACGATATGTTCTGGTCAATCCATTGTGATGCGCGATGTTTCGTACAACGCAGCCGTAACCGGTTACACGTGGACTACATCGGGAGTTAATACTATTGCAGCCCCTAACAACAGTTTCACTTCTATTACCTTTCCACAAGTTGGTGTTTTTAGTGTGTCGTTAACAGTAGGTAATGCACAAGGGGTTAACACGGTTGTAAAAAATGTGGTGGTGCTAAATGGTGTGCCTAATTATGTTACCAGTTATAACGAAAGTTTCGAAAATAACGTTGTACCTCCAAACTGGACTATTATTAACCAAAGCGGTACCACATGGCAACGTGTGTCGGGTCCAGCATCTAATGGTACTTTCAGTTATAAGTTAGATGGAACCATTAGCGCACCTAATCAAGTAGATATTATCGAAACAGGCTCTTACGATTTTTTAAATAATCCTGGAGCTATTTACACGTTTAAATACGCCTATGCTCGATTTAGCACGGCGGCAGTAAATGCCGATATTTTTAAAGTGCAAGGCAGTAGCGATTGTGGTGGTACTTGGCGAGATATTTATACGCCTCCGGCAAGTGCATTATCATCGGGTTCGGGAGGTGTTATGACGGCTCCGTTTACACCAACATCTGTTTCGCAATGGAAATTATTCGATTTAACCAGTCACCCAGCATTTACTTATTTTGGAAATAATAATGTAAAATTCCGTTTCTTTTTTCAAGAGTCTCAAAATGGTTTTGCCAACAATATGTATCTCGATGAAATTAATTTCACAGGAAGCGTTGGTGTAAATGAATTGACGAAAGATTATAGCTTTGCTTTATTGCCTAACCCCGCCAATGAAAAAGCTATACTTAAATTAACATTAAGCACATCTAGTAACGTTAAGGTTAAGTTATTAGATTTAAGTGGACGTTTACTGAGCGAGCAAGATTATGGAACGTTAAGCGGTGAGCAACAACTTCCAATAAATAATTTAGGAAACCTAACCGCTGGTATTTATTTTGTTCAAGCAAGCGTAAACGGGGCTTTATTAACTAAGAAATTAGTAATTGAACATTAATCCTTTATTAAACGAGTTTCAAAAAGCCGATGTTTTAATGCGTCGGTTTTTTTGTTTGTAGGAGATTTTATACCAATATCGGTTCTAAAAGATACAAGTTGAACCAGAATTATTTTTCTTTTAGGCGACGAAAAAATTATAGGCGTAGCAATGACTACGGGTATAATTTTTGAGGAAGTATAAGAGAAAAAGAAACTGGGTCAACGTATCTTTTAGAAATGATGTTGGTATTAATGGTTTGTTTACTGTCTCGTCTTGAAAAAAGTTTGTTCATCTTGATAAAAAATCAATTTCAGTAAGTTAACCAGACCACCACTATATTCCCTTTGCTTTGGTAAAATCAAATATTGTTAGTCGGGTTGTTATTGATATTTTATTCGTTACAGTTTGTGGTAAAATTGTTTATGGCGGTTTGGGATTTGGTGAAGGTGGCGAATATGAAGCACAAAACTGTTAATCAGCACTACACTTGATACGAAGCACAAACGTTCAATTAACTACTGAACCGCCACTTTCGCTAAGCCCTTGTTAGTATTAGTTCTTCTTTCTTTATAGGTCAAGCAGTCCAAACGTTTCATTGTATGGCGTGTTTAAGTCAATGAACTGAAATTTGGGTGATGCTTCTTGTTTTAGTAAATTGAAAATCTTACAGCTTTCTGTGTCTGATGACAAGTAAAACTCTATAGTTCTTTCGCCGTCGGCTTGTGCAAAAAGCTTTGTGTCGTTAGGAATGATGTTTCGTTCCTTGAGTTTGAGTTTTCCTTTGTTTTGAAAAACAATTTTAGCAAATTCTCCTGTCCGTTTGGAGTGGTCTAAATTGAAAGGAACAATTTGCAAATTTCTTAATGGAAGTTCGTGAACATCTCCGCCAACACAATACTCTGCAATACTTATTGTAGAAACCATCATCGTAATTTCTTTCTGTAAAAAGTAACGAAAATAGTCATCAGCATTTTTAAAAAGAGGGTCGCTGTCGTTGAGAAAACGAAGGAAAAAGCTGGTGTCGAGTAATACTGATTTATGCGTCATAACCTCCTCTAATTTCTTTTAACCAATTGTCGGGGTTAATACTTCCAAGCCAAGATTTTTTAGCTCTGTCTCTAAGTGCTTTTAAATATTGTTCGTCGTATTTTGGTTGATAGTCAACTAACTCAATAAACTTAAGTGTAGATGTGTCAACTTCTCCAGTTTCTGAATGTTGTTTACCTGTTGCACGAATACCAAATGTTTTGTAAAGTAGATTTTCATCATACTGTTCTAAAAAACTAATTGGTGTTTGAATTCTAACAGTTCCGAGTTCTTCAGTAAAAACGTGAATGTTAGCTTTGTCTTTGCCACCTGCATTAGTTACTTTACCATAAAAATAGAATTCAGCGTCTGCCCAAATTGCCTCTGTTCGGTAATACTGTGTAGTCTTGTCAACTCTTACTTCATTGGTGTTGTCCAGAGAAGTTTTTATGCTAAAAATATAATTGCGTTTGGTCGCTATGTCTTGGATATTTTCAAATGCTTTGGCTGTCCCCAGGTCGAGAAAGTCAATGCTTTGAGCCTGTGTTACTTGTCCGATGATTGCATTAAAGCCAATAATATACTGAATTGATGTTTTGAGTATGTGTTTTACAGAACCTTCTTCAATTCTGTATGTCTCGTCCTAAAATAGGTTGACCCATAAAAGTCAACTAAAATGATAACAGAAAACTTAAAAGAGAGTATTATTGCCGAAAAATTAACTACAAAGATTACCTACCGTGCATTAGGATTGAAGTA
>JAAFIL010000092.1:8850-9356 GCA_013297775.1 Bacteroidota bacterium | reverse complement strand
CTTCTTTTAATCGTAAAATAGTTCTCTCCGCAACCGCTTCGGCTTTGATACTAAACAACATTTGATTGATGACGTTAAACACTTTAGAAAAATAAGGCAGGTTATCTACGCCAGCTTGATTAGTTCCTTCACGTTGCACAATTTCTTTGCCCTCAGCAACGGCAATTTTATCTAAGTCTTCTACTTGCTTGTCAATAAAATTACTTTGGAATGCAATGATGTCCCTTAAAATAGTGGTAATGCCATCAGCCATTCTACGATGTTCTACTTCGTAAGAATCTAAGGACAAATAATTCACTTCTATTCCCTCAAAGGAACGTTCTCGTCTTATCATTTGTCCTTCGGCTACCAATTGACTTGCTAAAATTTCTTGCAAGGCTACACCGCCTTTTGTAATGGCTTCTACTAATTCATCACGGGTTAAGTTTGCTTCGCTGATAGATGTTTTCATCGCATAGATGGGCATATTATCAGGGCGTTTTGCAAAGGTCGCAGACAGAAACACC
>JAAFIL010000092.1:0-8840 GCA_013297775.1 Bacteroidota bacterium | reverse complement strand
CACCACGCCTTTAGTTCCGCTTACAACACGTTGCATAAATTCGCCTGTGTTACTTGAACCGCTGGAGTTATGCGCCTCATCCATGATAAACAAATTATCTTTAGAGATGTGCATTAAAAAATTTGGCTTCTCAGGTTTTTTCTCTGCCGAATTAAATTGAGAATATGTCCCCACCACAAAATCATAATTAGCAGGTATCGCATTAGTTTGAAAAATGCTTTGTTGTTCACTTGGTGCTAATGCTTGATAAATGACGTTACCGTCCTCATCTTTAATATCTGTTTTTGGTTCACGTCCATTAATGATAAAAGGCTTTAAATGCGCTGAACCGATAGCGGATAAATCACGGTAGATGTCGGAAAATAAATTGGCTTTCTCTGTAATGAAAATTGGTTTCATGCCTTGCTTAACTCCATAACGAATCATGGCTGCTGCAATACGCCCTTTGCCAATGCCTGTTTGGTCGCCAATAATCATTCCTTGCCCTCTCGCTTCAATATTATAAATTGCCATTGCTACCGCATCAATTTGTTCGGCAGATAAAGCGTGGCATAAATCTTTATGCGAACCATAGCCTAAACGATGTCTGACAAAATCATCCATGTTGCCACCAACTTCATTTTTAATTTTTAATAAGGATGCGTGTGTTTCAAAACCCATTGAATCGGGGACTTGTGTATTTAAAACCACACAAGCATTGGATGCTGGTGTATAAGGCATCCCCAAGTCATCCCCAATAAATAGTTGTGATAAATAATTTGCTTCGTCTTCTAATGCGGTTATATCAATCATATTATTTTTAATTAAGTGTGTTGTTGTATCTGCATCCACGTTATTGCTTCCAATAACTCTATCATATAATTCATCAAAAGAACGTATCAGATAATCGGTTGAACCATTATAAACTGGAGCAACGCCTTGTGGTATTTCTTTTCTACCGTCAATTAAAATCAAACGAACAGGAAAACCAGTTCCTTGTCTTGTGTATAATCGGTTGCCATCAATTTGTATGACGTCTATTACATGATAGTGATGATAGAGGTAATTAAAAAAAATACGGTTCTTTCCTTTTTGCACTCTGCCTAATGTGTCCCATTGTGTATGCCCACCAATGATAATAGCTGCCTTGCCATCATTCGCCATTGTATCTAAGGCACGTAAAGCCATCAAATGGTCAATCACTCGTATCGGGAAGGTATTGTAATCAATGGGTTTATCTAAAACACCGAATGGCGGATTGGTAAGTACTGCTTGAAATGTTCCTTGTAAATCAATGTATGAAAAGGGAGTAGTCGCATCACGGTTAAATACATTGGCATAACCTTGTGTGCGTAAATTTCGGTTACGAGTAATGTCAATTTCATTCACATACACTCGTTCGGGTTTTGCTGCTATGGTTAGCAAACCATTACCTGCGCTGGGTTCAAACGCATAACCTCCTGTAATATGTAACTGTGGCAAGCCACTATACACGCCCATTAAATAGCCGATTGGGGCTGGTGTAGAATATTGTTGTAATAAAATACTTTGTGAAGTACGGTGCGATAAAATCATTTGATTGTTATACAAGTTTACAATGCGGTCGAATTTATCTTGAGTTGTTCCTGTGCCTTGCGCAATTTCTCTTGCGATAGTAACAATGGCTAATTCGGTTAATTCTTTAATTTCTGTTTGGTCATCAATCTTTAAAGAAAGTGCTAATGCTTCTACGCTGCGCTTGTTATGTTTGTAACCCATGCGTAAATCTTTCGTCATAAAAATTACAAACTCTTTCAGGTTAGGATTCAGAATTGTCATATCCATTCCGAATAATAATTTTCCATCAGCTATGTTGCTATATTTACCCATTTAAACATTGACTAATTTTAAGGTTAGCGTAGCAGCTCGAACAAAAACAAATTTTGATGAGTTACCCGATACTCTGCGAATTGCAATGGAATAAGCCTTACCTGCCTCTAACTCGATTAGGTTGCTACTTACGATACAAGCGTAGGATGTGTTTTTAAACGGAGTGATAGAATTTGCTACTATTTTATTTGTGGCAATATCTACCAAACATATTTCGCCAACTAAACCAGCATCAACCATAGCGTAAGCAAATACTTGAGTTTTGATATTTGTTTTTCGGTTCGGAAAGAAATAGCCGTTAGTAGGAATTACAAATACATTGTTGTTTACCACATATAAGGCACTCTTGGTTTTAAATACCGAAGGTAACACCAGCGGAATGCTGGTGTTACTATACAAGTCGCTTTCGGCTAATGCCTTCGGTGTAACAATTAATTTATCGGACGTTCCTACATTAACATCAGAGCCTTTGGCGTTTCTGAAATTAAATAGTTTGCCTGTTAGGATGTCTAAAAAATAGCCCATCTTACGAGTACGATAAATCAGTTCGGTTACGCCAAATGTTATCAAAGTTTTTGTTTCCATCTGCCCATTGATAAGAACATACATCGCCTGTATTGCTAATTTTTTGAATTGCCCATACAGGTTCTTGTTGGTTCGCTGCTGGGTTGGCGAAACCTTTGTAAATAATATTCGGATTACTTTCATCCACTAATACGGGTTCAAAGAAAATTTTGCTGTCCAACGTGCTAACGGAGGTTTGGATTTGAGTGATAGACGTGTTGAGGATATTTAGTTTGTTGATTTCCTCAATTTGTTTTGCCTCTGTTGCATTTCCTGCAATGTTAGAAGTTGCCAGCATATCATTAATGGCATCTTTTAATGCTTCGGGGTCTGCGGTTACTGGAACGGTAACATCTGCAAAGGGAATAAACAAATTGTACAATACGCCTTTACCATTATCAATTTTAATGATATTGGTTTTTACAACATCTATTTCAATGATTTGGCTTTTCATAATGTTGCGTACTACCGCACCAATTTTAATTTTAAGGCTTGCGCCATTGTTTGTGATTTCTGTTGCTGTCATGTTTTTTGTTTTTAGTTGTTTATATTATTTGTCATCATCTTTGGGTGTAATGATTGCTTTAGCGATAAGTTCTCCTACCCATGCTCCCACAAAGCCCCCAATCATTACATAGGGAACAACATCTTTGACGTGTGTTTTAGCATAGTAATAAGATGCTAAAGAGCCAATCAATGTGAGCGTGGACACCAATGTTTTTTCCTTCATAGACTATTTTAAGGTTTGGTTAATTAATAAGGCACTCGTAAATCCTGAAATTAAAATCAACGTGCCTGAGAGTATTCTGCTTTTTAATACCGTTTTTCTTTGCTGCTTGTAAGCGGTATTTAATTGCTCGGTTAATTGCATGGCTCTCAACTCTTGTTCTTTTTGTAATTCCCTGTAATTATCTTTCTGTTGATTTTGAATAACAATAACGCTATCCTGTTTTCCTGCGAGTAGTTCCATTGCCCGAATACTTTGGTTGCAAGTGGAATCTCGTTCCTGTTGAATGGCAAAATAGATTTCGACTAATGGACTTATGCTATCGGGTAAAACACTTGCACTATCTACTTTTACCAATGCCTCTCTTAATTGTTGTTCGAGTGCGTTTGATTTGTTGCGGTAAATGGATAAAGTTTTTTTCTTATCAGAAACAAGTTGTATTAAACTATCCTTTTCTCGTTGAAGCGTATAAAAGTGTTTTTTGTAAGTGAAATTTAATTCAGTTTGTTTTTCTTTTAGGAAATTGATATAACTATTTTCAGGTGGAGGCGGTGGCTGTGGTTCGTTTTTAGTGAATGTGCAAGTGCCGATTAAAATAATGATAGCAAAAATGCCAAAAGCGATGCCGAAATTCTTAAAGATATTTTTCATAATTTGATTGTTGTTTTTAAAATGATTTTAAATAATTACTGTTGGTTTGTTGTATGTTTTTCGATGCTATACCCGAAGCAACCTGCGGCAATTAAACTCACGATAGAATAAAACATATACTCAGGCGTTGCGACATTAAACAATAGTTGTGCAAACCAGCTGGTTATAATCAGTACCATACAAATAGCGATGACACATTCTCGCATACTGTAACTGTTTGTTTTATCTTTTAAGAGTTGTTTTAAAAAATTAAGTAGATTCATGTTTCTGTTTTTTAGGTTTAATTAGTTCTGTTAGTTCATGTCTAAAAGCGTAAGCCGTAGCCGCTAAAACAGTAGCACTTCCCAACACATACCAAATTGTAAAATCAGTAGGTGGCTTTTTTTTATCCAGTTCTTTCAGTTGGTAAGCATTAATTAATCCCCTCAGAGCTTTACTGTAATTTGGGCTTTCAGCATACCCTGCTCGTTGTAGTGCTTCGGCTTGTTGTTCAGGAGTTTTGGAAGTGAAGACACCATAATTTTTATAACGTGCATTAACCAATAAAAAATGACTGTGGTCTTTCAAGCTGTCAAGTGCTGCGGGATATACTCGGAAATAATTGATTGACTTTCCATCTCTTGGCGTTGATAAGGCTATTTTATTTCCTTTCCATCTTTTATCTGCTTTTATTCCAAAATAATTATTTGCTTTTCTTACTGCTAATCCTTTGCCTATTCCAAACTTTCCATTTGCATCTTTACCGCTACTTTCAATTATCATTTGAGCCATTTTTAGCGAAGGAAAGAAGCCTGTATGTTGCACACTCTGTATCACATTGTTTGCATGACGTTTAATAAATTCTTCTACTTCTTTGCTCATGTGATGGACTGCATTTGTTATATCGGTTTTACATCAGGGGTGTAATTGGCTAACCACGTTTTTACATCAAAACTCGGACAAGCCTTTGCAACGTTTGGAAAATCTCTGTGTCCTAACACTTTGGCATCTTTATGTTTTTCTGTAAGCCGAACGATTAAATCAAACATCGCATCTTCTTGTAATTTGTTTCGTGTATCTTTTGGTTTACCATCTTTATCAACGCCACCGATATACGCCACATTAATACATTCGCTGTTGTGCAGATATACACCGTTACTGTTTACTTCTTCGGGTAAGAGTTGTATAATTTCTCCATCTGCTTTAATAATGTAATGATACCCTGCTGTATTTCCCCATTTTCTCACTTCTTTCCAGTAATGTTTAATGCTTTCAATAGTTGTTGTGCTTGGTGTGGCGGTGCAATGGATGACGATGTATTTTATAGTTCTTTTGTTCATGGTTTTGTTTTTCTAATTGTGATTTTTTAATTCTTAAATGATTTAATGTGTTGTGTTTGTACTAAAAAATATTGCTGCTCATTTTCAAATAACGTGTATGCACCACGCTGGGTAATGAATGCGCCAAGCACCATGTTTTTAGGAACGTTTACAGATTGCTTGGAATTTTTCCAAACTTGCGTTTGTTGAATCGTGATAATTTTTCTCGCATCATCTAATCCACTTAACGACCATTTGTTGCCGTCATACTTTAATCCCATATTGGAAAAGGCTAAACGTATCGTGTCTTTTTGTTTAGCATCCGAAAAACTATTTAGCATTCCATTGACTAAAGTTTGTCTTACCCCACCAATACGGTAATTAACAAATGTGTCGCTTACTGCTTTGTAGTCTTCTGCATTACGCAATGTTTTTAATAAGCTGATGGCTTTATTAAAATTTTTGGTACTTGCTGCTGCATACAAATCTTTGGCAATGTTGGTATGGTCGGGGCTACTGCCTTTTACCAATATATTAAACGTTGTTTCGCTAATGGTGTCAGGTAGTCCAACTTTCTTTAAGGCAGTTACCATCTCTGAACCAAAATCGCCATCTGCACCATACTTTGGTAAAATAGTTTTTCCATATTTTTGTATAAGGGCTTCTTGAAAGGCTTTTATTAAATCGCCTTTGTTTCCTTTTATTAATGGAAAATTATTTTTAGTTTCTGTATTGTTACTTGCTTGAGAAGCTGGCTTGCTGTATGGTTTTGTTTTAGGTGGTGGCGCATCCGTATTGTCATCTTCATTAGTATTAGGGACATCAGGGCTATTTGTTTCAGTCGTTTTTTTATGTTTTTTCCAATACTGAAAACCGAAATAACTTAATGCACCTGTGGCAGCAACACTCAACCCCAATAACAACCACTTTTTACCGCTACTTTTTTTAGGCTCAGTCGGTGGCTTTTTCGTTTCTTTATTTTTAATTTTCTTACTCATCGTTTCATTTTTATGCTTTAGGTTTAGTGGTAATGATTTTCATGTAATCGCCATACTCCCATACTTCTAATTCACTTTGCAAGGCGGTAATCAAATTTTCTCCGTATTCTTTTTGATAGGCTTTGCCCACATTTATAAAAGCAGTTTGTGTAGGGATTTCATTAAACACAACTTTGATAGCTGTTTCATCTGTACCGGGAATAAATCCATACGTTTTATCAAAGGCTGCTTTAAGACGTTTCGCCCATGCGGTGTATTGATTCGTGGTTGGCGCTTGTCCTTCCTTATCGGGCTTGGCTGCAATTATTTGTAGCATTTCATTGTACTCGCTCGTTTCCAATTCCTCACTCATGTCCTTGTACATATTGCTATGGTATTCTTTGGTGTATGCCTCAAATACTTTTTTTAATTGTGCTTTGCTTTTTATATCGCTCAATACTTTCCGCAGGGCTTTTACGTCCGTTCCCCAGTAACCATCATTGTCAAAAGTCATTTTTATTTGTTTTGCGATGGTTTGCGGTGTACCATCTTCAAAACTTTTTTCATGTGCTTTGCTCTCAACTTTTTTGATGATTAGCTTTCTGCCCAACACGACTAAACCTGTTAATCCCACCGCTGCCAAAAGAGAGTAAATCACTTTTTCTTTTAGACTCATCTCATCCTTTTCAGGTTGGTTGGTGTAGTTATAGGGAACTGGTTTCTGTTGCATCTTGATTATTTGCTAATAGGATTAAACGCCTAATGCACTTTTTGCCATTGCTGTTTTTACTGGGTCGTGTTTAACGATGTGTGCGAGTTTTTCTAATTCAGGCGCACTTAACTTAGAAGCCAACACCGTTAAGGCTTTTATTTTTGTTTCTGCTTCGCTTTCCTGATTGGCTGCTATCTCCAATTCATAACTGTATTTCTTCATGTTTTTATTAAATTTTTAATTACTGTTGCTTTTTATTTATTGTGATAATTGTGGCTTATCAAAAAATTACTTTTCCTCTTTTTCTTCCTCTTCGGTTTCGTTATCTAAAAATTCGAGTACGGCTTGGATTTGTGTGTTGTCTTTACTTAGGGCATCTAAAATTTCCATCACTAAGCCCAACTCATCTTCGGTAAATTGTTTTTCCAATTCCTTAAATAAATTCACAAAGGCTTGTTCCTGTTCTGTTAATGCTGGTACAGTAGTCGTTTCTTTCTTTTTAAAACTCGCTTCGGTTTCTTGTGTAGGTGTACTTGTTTGATTTTCAAGTCGGATATTATCTTGCTCAATAATTCCTGCTAATCCCGATACGGCTGGAATTTTCGCAATTAAATGTGTATTACGTCTTACCAATCCCTCCATCGCTACCGATAACACTTCGCCTAAATGAACACCTCCGATTTTATTGCCGTTCTTTTTAGCTTCTTCAATGAGATTTTCTAATTTTTCGATGTATTCGTCTTTTTCTTCAATCTCTCTGCGTTGTTCGAATAACTCACGTTTTAAGCGTGTGATTTCGTGATGCTGTTCGCCTTTGTATTTTTGCTCTTCACGCCATTCGTTTACATTGTTGCGTGAAAACTTTTTAATGGGCATACCGCTTAAACCTAAGTTCATAGCTTCCTCTCGGTTACGGGCTTTCACTAAAAAAACAAATTGGTCGTTGCGTGGCGATTGAGCAGAGTTATAAATGATGAGTTTGATTTGCTCTGTGTCCGCATTCATGTAATCTTCGTAACTCTCGAAGTCGCTTACTTCATCAGTCTTTGGAACTGCTTTTAAGGTATCTACAAAAATTTCGTAGAACTTTGCTTTTCCTTTTTCAGCCATTGCCAATAAATGATTTTTTAAACGGTCAATTTTATTTTGGTCAAAATTGTCAAACTGTATAGGCATAGTATTAGTTTTTAGTTGTTGGTTATTAGTTGTTAGAGTTTTGTTTTTTTTTAATTCTTACTTGCTTTTGTGTTTAGGAATAACCTGTATGAAACGAATGTGATTGACACCATTTGTGTAATTGGTAATATGTATCAAGCCTTGATGCTCATAAGTTTGCTCATTCGTTTTATCTTCAGCGATGTCGAACAAACCAAAATCAGATTGCACACTTGCATCGTTTATTTCCTCAACGAGTATGTAGAATTGGTTATAGGCATCTATCTCTAATTTTTCACTGGCTTGTAAAACAAAGTGTCGGAAGCGGATATAATAATCAGAGCCATAACCCAATTCTTTCATTCTGCGAGGGATGTATTCTAAGGCAAGTGCTACGGTCATTTTTTCTTTTTTGAGTTTTAATTATTTTATTTAGCGAGCGTACCACAAATACACATTTACGATATAGCTGACATCGGTGTTACTTTGTTTGCCAATGTGGTCTTGATACACGCCTTGTACAATGGTGCTTTCAGCATTTACAATAACCGTTTCTTCAAATGCCATTGCCTGATGTGTGAAGGGATTAATTTTCCAAAACTGATTTTGCGAAAAATCTCCGTAACCAATATTGTTATCCGTTTGCAAATGCCCTGAGTAAAAAATATTGGCTTCTTCACAGCTTTGTAATTTGAGTTCGCCAATCAAGGTGTTGCGTTTAAAAGCGGTTCTGACTTCTTTTATGGGTGTATCTATTCTGTCTGTTAGTAGAGCAGTCAATAAACGTCCTCCTAATTCTACACCAATAATGCGTTTAGCTGTTTTCGGTAATTTGATTTGAAAATGTTTTACCTGACCAGCTTTGCTAATAGCGATAGGTGTAATAATGACTTGCTCTTGCATCATAA
>JAAFIL010000091.1 GCA_013297775.1 Bacteroidota bacterium | reverse complement strand
CCAACGGTATTTTTAAAACGGCGTGGGTTATGCGGCACACGAGGAGGCAATAAAAAAATATCACCTTCGCAAATGGGCACTTCTATGGCTTTTCCGTTTTCTTGAATCTGAACAATAATATCGCCTTCTAATTGGTAAAAAAACTCTTCACTTTCGTTGAAATGATAATCTTTACGCGAGTTAGGGCCACCTACTACCATTACAATAAACTCGGCATCTTTATACACCACTTTGTTATTTACAGGCGGCTTCAACAAATGGCGGTTTTCATCAATCCATTTCTTAAAATTAAACGGACGCACTACAGGTTCACTCATTTTAAAACGTATTAAAGGTTATTCTAATATACAACTATTTTATACGACACGCAGAACTATTTTAAACCAAACATTTCGACATAATTTACTTTAGACGGCCTCCAAAAACCTAGCAATTAAATACATTTCTACACTAATTGATTGGTCAATAAATATTCAGCAATTTGAATAGCATTAGTGGCCGCACCTTTGCGTAAATTATCGGATACAACCCAAAGATTTAGCGTTTTGGGCTGCGACTCATCGCGACGGATTCGTCCAACAAATACCTCGTCCCTATTGTGCGCATTCATGGGCATTGGATAGATCTGCTGATGTATATCGTCTTGCACAACAACACCTGGCGCATGTTTCAAACGTTGGATGAGTTCGTTAATTTCAAATTCGTGTTCAAACTCTACATTAATCGCCTCGCTGTGACCACCCATTACCGGAATACGAACGGTGGTAGCTGTTAAACGGATAGAATCATCGCCCATAATTTTACACGTTTCGTTTACTAGTTTCATTTCCTCTTTGGTGTAGGCGTTTTCTAAAAACACATCTATTTGCGGAATAACATTTAAGTCAATAGGGTATTTATAAGCCATTTCGCCACTTATATTTTGACGTTCGTTCATTAACTGTGTAACCGCCTTAACCCCAGTACCCGTTACACTTTGATAGGTAGAAACGACAATACGTTTAATTTTATACGCATCGTGAAGCGGTTTTAGTGCCACCACCAATTGAATGGTAGAACAATTGGGATTGGCAATAATTTTATCATTGGCATTTAGAACCCTTGCATTAACCTCTGGAACAATTAATTTTTTTTCGGGGTGCATGCGCCAAGCCGATGAATTATCAATTACCGTTGCACCCACCTCCGCAAATTTTGGTGCCCATTCTAAAGCGGTTGTTCCGCCCGCCGAAAACAAAGCAATGCTAGGTTTGGCAGCAATAGCGGCCTCCATACTATATACTTTTAACGTTTGCCCATTAAAATGGATGTCTTTCCCTACCGACTTCTCGGATGCAACTGGAATGAGTTCACTAACTGGAAAGCGTCGTTCGGCCAACACTTGTAACATTTTGGAGCCTACTAAGCCCGTTGCTCCTACTACTGCAATTTTCATATTGACTAGCTATAATTTTCTGTTCGTTAATCTTGTCCCCATTTTAACTATGCCTATCCAAGCCACTTAGCGTTTTTAGATTAAATCCATTAGGTAGTATTGTATGACTAGTTAAAAAAAAAGCTGCTTCAGTTGTGAAGCAGCTTTTAAAGTACGTGTTATTATTTTTATTGTACCATGCTTACTTCAAACTGAACACGACGGTTCATAGCACGACCAGCCGGTGTTTTGTTATCAGCAATTGGCATATCTTGCCCAAAGCCTTTAGCCGTTAAACGTTTTGCTTCAATGCCTTTGCTAATTAAATAATTATCTACGGCCTCAGCACGTTTTTGCGATAATGCTTTGTTGCTCTCAGCTTTACCTACGTTATCTGTGTGTCCTTGTACTTCTATGTCCCATTTTGGATTGTCTTGTAATACTTTAACAACATTATCTAAAATAGGATATGACGTTTTCTTAATCACATCTTTTCCAGATTCGAATTGAATACCAGTCATCGCTTTCTTAAATAATTCTTTTACGCTGTTATCAATTTTAACTTCAGGGCATCCTTTGTTAGCCGCAATTCCAGGAACAGTTGGGCATCTGTCCTTATCATCGGCAATACCATCACCATCCGTATCAGGGCATCCGTTTAATGCAGCTACACCTTTTACTGTAGGGCAAGCATCTTTGTTATCTGCAATGCCATCACCATCTGTATCAGGGCAACCCATAAATGCAGCGGTTCCAGCTTGGTCAGGACACGTATCATCTTTATCAGCAATACCGTCATTATCACGATCAGGGCAACCTTTGGTGGTTAAAGGACCAAATGTATCAGGACATGGATCAGAGTCATCTGGTGTACCATCTTTATCACGATCGGGTTTAGCCAATCTCAATTCCATGTTTCCAGCTAAATAATAAAAAGCACGCTTGTTATCCATTTGTGTTTTATCAACAACTTTTTCGATGCTATACCCATCTTTGAAAACACCAATTACAACAAATTTCTCGCCACCTTTTGCTTTAAACTCACCCGTAATTTCGGTCCAAGCCTCTTTATCTTTCACCACATTTTTGGTAACAAAGCTAGGTGTTACTTTCAATAAACCTGTTGTTTTTTCGCTAAGCATTTTATCCGAAAAATAAGCACCAAAACCTGAAATGGCACGGCCTGATTTATCAGCTAAAGAGATTTTGTAAGTGAACTTATAAATTTCGCCAGCGGTTAATGCGTTTTCTAATTCTGCTTGAGCGTACTCGGTATAAGCCGTTACACCTGAGTTTTTGGCTTCGTCCATCATACCCAAAGTAGTACCTATTGTAGTTACTAAATCACTGGCATCTGGGTCAAAAGCCGCAAATAAACCTAAGTAATTTTCGCTTCCAACAGCGTCTTGTTTACCCATGTAATTTTCGGGAATGCCTACATAAGTAGCGTTAGAAGATTTATCAAATGCGTCAACGGTTCCTCCATTGGCGTTGGCCCATCCACCTGCCATTTTAACTTGGTGGTAGTTTGTTGGTTTAACAGCACAGGTTAACGCCGCATTTTTAACTTGCGCCTGAACACCTACTGACATTGCAACGAAACTTGCCGACAAAATTGCTTTAGAATACATATTCATCATAGTATGATTTGTTTTGAACCGCAAAGGTATAATAAAACTTTAATTAACAAGTTATTAACCTTTTAATTTTTTTCAAAAACTATTAAAAGATTGGCGTTTAAAATTACCTTTACAGGCTGCAAATGAAGGCACGCCGCATAGATTGGTTTATACTTATTGCCTTAGGTTTAATTTGGGGTAGCTCATTTATCTTAATGAAACGTGGGTTAGATGCGTTTACAAGTGAGCAAGTAGCTTCTTTGCGCATAGGTTTAGCCGCTTTAGCATTAATGCCTTTTCATTTAAAATTGAAACCTATTTCGCTTAAAAAATATTGGAAAGGTTTGGTTTTGATGGGAGTGTTTGGCAATCTTATTCCCGCGTACTTATTTACAAGTGCCGAAACGCAAATTAGCAGCAGCTTAACAGGCATGCTCAATGCTTTAACGCCATTGTTTACTATTTTACTAGCCTTTTGGTGGTTAAAACGTCGCCCAGGCACCAAAGAATTAATGGGTGTGTGTTTAGGCTTTTTAGGTGCCATTGTTTTGTTACTAAATACTGGAAACGACCCCATGAGTGGCAATAGTTTGTATGGATTATTGGTAGTAGCGGCAACGGCTTGCTATGCCATTAGCATCAACGGCATAAAACGCTACCTCAACAACTTAGATTCTTTGTCGGCTACGGTGTGGGCATTTACCCTAACAGGGCCAATTGCGCTAACGCATTTATTTGGCTTCACCAATTTCACGCATACCCTGGCAACACACCCTTTGGCTTGGTCTTCTTTTGGATACATCTGCATTTTAGCCTTAGTTGGAACGGCTTTTAGCGTTATCATTTACAATACCCTCATCCGACAGGCTGGGGCTGTTTTTGCCAGTTCGTGCACTTACTTTATTCCGGTAGTAGCCATTTTATGGGGGCTATTTGATGGGGAAGCCGTTTCATTACTGCAAATAGGAGCTATTGTGGGTATCATTTTGAGTGTTTACCTGATTAATCGTAAATAAAATTTGTAAGAACCGTTAAAAACCGTATATTTGCATCCCTTTTTAAAAAATTATTAACAAAAAAACAAAAGTAGCATGTACGCAATTGTAGAAATAGCCGGGCAACAGTTTAAAGTGGAACGAGGCAACAAAGTTTACGTTCACCGCCTAGAGGCTAACGAGGGTGCTAAATTAGAATTTGACAAAGTTTTCTTAATCGAAAACGATGGCAAAGTTCAAGTGGGCAACCCAACCGTAGATGGCGCTAAAGTAGCGGCCACCGTAATAGAGCACCTTAAAGGTGACAAAGTGATTGTATTCAAAAAGAAACGTCGCAAAACGTATCAAAAATGGAACAACCACCGCCAATCATACACCCAAATTTTAATTCAAGGTGTATTAGGCAAAGGCGAAACGTTGAAAGACGAATTAACCGCCGAAAAACGTGTAAAGCAATTCACGTATAAAAAAGTAGAACCCCTTGCCGAAGTTGTAGAAACTGTTGTAGAGGCACCAAAAAAAGAAGCCGCTAAAAAAGCGCCAGCCAAAAAGGCAGCAGCTAAGAAAAAAGCGTAATTCATAAACCTTTAAATGAAGGATGAGTAACATACTCATCAAAAGTTTAACAATTAAAATTAAAAAAAATGGCACATAAGAAAGGCGAAGGTAAAGTAAAAAACGGTCGCGAATCACATAGTAAACGTTTAGGTGTTAAAATATTTGGTGGTCAGCATTGCATTGCTGGCAACATCATCGTGCGTCAGCGCGGAACTAAACACAATCCAGGCGAAAATGTAGGTATTGGTAAAGACCATACCTTATATGCGTTAAGTGATGGTATTGTGGTATTTAAAAAGAAAAGAGACGACCGTTCTTATGTTTCGGTTTTAGCTGAAGTTCCAGTAGTTGCCGAAAAAAATGGTGCTCCCAAAGCAGCCACCAAAACAGCAGCACCTGCCGATACAACTGGTTTTGACTCGAAAGCAGCAACAGCAACTTTTGGTAAAAAAATTAGTTTAGACGATTTAAAAATTGTTGAAGGCATTGGTCCAAAAATTGAAGAAATTTTTCATGCCGCAGGTATTAAAACATGGAACGATTTAGCAAATGCTAATGTTGAACAATTAAAATCTCTTTTAGCAGAAGCAGGCAGTCGTTACGCCATGCACGACCCCTCATCGTGGTCAGAACAAGCCGCTTTAGCCCATGCTGGTAAATTTGCCGAATTAAAAGATTTACAAGAAAAGTTAGATGGCGGTAAAGCCTAAACCACTTTACAAAAAATTAAAATAAATTAAAATCCATTTCGGCAAAACTGAAATGGATTTTTTACTTTTACAAACTTTAAATACCATGATTCAAATAAATTATATTCGCGAAAACAAAGATGAAGTAATTGCCCGTTTACAACTTAAAAACGTAAAAGAGGTAGATAAAATCATTACTCACATTTTAGATTTGGACAACAAACGCCGTGCCGCTCAAAAGGAAACAGATGCCATCAAAGCCGAAGCCAATCAACTTGCTAAACAAGTAGGCGATTTAATGCGGAATGGTAAAAAAGAAGAAGCCGAAAATAGTAAAGCGAAGAGTGCCGAGTTAAAACTAAAAGAAAAGCAATTAGACGAGCAACAAACTGCCTTAGAGCAAGAGGTTCACAATTTACTAATTACTTTACCCAACACCCCTAGCTTGCAAGTGCCAGTTGGCAAAACACCCGAAGATAACGTAACCGTATTTGAACACGGACAAAAACCTGTGTTACCCGCCAATGCCCTTCCCCATTGGGATTTATGTAGTAAATACGATTTAATTGATTTTGAATTGGGCGTTAAAATTGCAGGCGCAGGTTTCCCAGTTTATAAAGGAAAAGGGGCAAGGTTGCAGCGGGCATTAATCAATTACTTTTTAGATAAAGCCTTGGCGGCGGGTTACCTCGAAATTCAACCGCCCATTGTGGTTAACGAAGATAGCGGCTATGGAACGGGACAATTACCCGATAAGGAAGGCCAAATGTACCACGTTGGAATAGACAATTTATATTTGATTCCAACAGCCGAGGTGCCTGTTACCAATATTTACCGCGATGTTATTTTGAAAGAAAGCGAATTGCCCAAAAAAAATTGTGGCTATACACCCTGCTTTCGGCGCGAAGCGGGTAGCTATGGAAAAGATGTACGCGGCTTAAATCGCTTGCATCAATTTGATAAAGTTGAAATTGTACAAATTGCACATCCAAGCAACAGCTACACTATTTTAGAAGAAATGCGCGAGTATGTGGCCAATTTATTAAAAGAATTAAACTTACCATTCCGTACTTTAAAATTATGTGGCGGCGATATGAGTTTTGCCAGTGCTTTAACCTACGATATGGAAGTATGGAGTGCGGCGCAACAACGTTGGCTCGAAGTAAGTAGCGTTAGTAATTTTGAAACGTTCCAAACCAATCGGTTAAAATGTCGTTTTAAGGGCAGCGACGGTAAAACCCAATTAGCGCATAGCCTTAATGGCAGTGCCTTAGCTTTACCTCGCATTGTGGCCGCTCTACTCGAAAACAATCAAACCGAAACGGGTATTACCATTCCAAAAGTACTCGTGCCTTATACGGGCTTTGAGCTTATCTCTTAAACAAAATGATAATTGCGGCACCTCTACACAAAAAAATAAGGTACTTCCTTACAAAAAAAGGAAGTAACTATTTAGGTGCTTTTTTTTTATTAGTACTATGGTCAAATTGCTCGCAAAAAGCATTGTATGCCCCGGCCATAAAACAATTAGATAGCATGGCCGTAGTAATTAGTGGCTACGAAAAAACGTTGCGTTTAACCGACACTTTGCAGTTGGCAAAAGCTATTCAAAAATGGCAAGTGCTAAATACTTTTGTAAGCAACAATGTGTTAGATACGCTTAACAAAGCCGAGGCACAAAGTTTAAAACAATTTTATGAAAGCGGTCACTATTTAAGTCTATTTTCCGAAAAACGAAAAGAAGTATGGCAACGTTGTAAAATTATGCAAACACAAATAGCGCAGTTATTACAAAGTGGCGAAAGTGAAACAATGGGCTTTACACTTTTTAAAAATAATGTAGCCACCGAAATAAATGCCTTAAATAAATTAGCCCCTGTATTAACAAAAATACAACAAGATTATCCCACTCAATTACAAAACTTTAGAATAAGCACGCCTGCCGTTGAAGCCCTTGTAAAAGCGCGCAACAAAGGCTCTTTACCACTTGTGATTAAAGACACTTTACCTTTTTGATGGCTATCACTTTTCAATATGCAAACCCACATTTTAAGTTAAAATCAGCGGCTAACTACAAGCGTTGGATTAAAACCGTTATTCATCAACATCAAAAAAAAGTAGGGGCTATTCACTACCGTTTTGCCAGCGATGAAGAAGTTCTAAGTTTAAACATTCAATTTTTAAACCACGCCACCTACACCGATATTATTACGTTTGATACTTGTGAAGGAAATACCATTAATGGCGATATTATTATTAGCACCGAACGCGTAAAAGAAAATGCCAATCAATTAAAGTTACCGTTTGAAGAAGAATTACGACGCGTTATCATCCACGGCATCTTACATTTATGTGGGTATAAAGACAAGTCTAAACCCGATAGGCAACGTATGCGCAGCGCAGAAGAAGTGGCACTAACTCAATTTATTGAATTTTAGTTTATTCACAAAGTAATTGATGAAGGGCATCAGTTGATCATTAATCCCTTCTTCTTAAAAATTTAACCCCTAATAATTTATACATTCCTCCTTTGCGACCTTTGCACCCTCTGCGTGCCATGCTAAATCTAAAGTCCCTCTTTCTTTAAACCCGTTAGTTCTTCCTCAGCGAACTTGCGACCTTTGCGCCTTTGCGTGCCATGCTAAGCCTAACACCAACACTAAATTTATTTCCTCTCTTTGCGACCTTTGCGCCTTTGCGTGCCATTTTAAACCTAACACCAACACTAATTTTATTTCCTCTCTTTGCGTCCTCTTCGCCTTTGCGTACCATTTAATATACACCAACACTAATTTAGATAACCCATTCTTGATAAGTGTACCGCATTACTCTTGAATGAACTAAACAAACGTAATTGAATACTGAAAGAACTCGGTTATTTTGGTTTGTAAAGTGGCGTTTGCTTATCGGGGTCGGGGGGTTCTATTTTATCGGTTTTCGATTTTGGGTTACGGGCATCAATAGCTTCTATTACTTGCCATTTATCTTTTTTTTGTTCTAAGGCATCGTAGCTTCCGTCGGGGCCATAGTATTGATATTGCCCTTCTAGCAAGGTGCCTTCTTGTTTGGGAGCTAAATGACTATATATAATTTGTTGACTTCGTTCGTTATATTTTAAACTCATGCTTACTTCGGTGCTGTATTCAAACATTAAACGCCTTGGGTTTTTTCTCGGAAATTTAAACACGTCTTTCCCAAATATGGGTGTGCCATCTTCTTTAAAATAAATAACATCAATAAACTTGCGTTGCGTGAGGTTATCGTTGCCATCCCAAGCCAATAAAAGATAATAGTCGGTGCAGTCTAACACATAATAATACAACATACCAAACCATTTGTCGGGTGTGGCAATGTGGTTTTCAACGCTTTTTACAGAACCCGATTTGTCTAGTAATTTAAAGTATTCGTATTCGCGCACTATTTCTTTTTTGAACCAACCTTTTTTAATATGCTTTTCGGTGTTCACTTGAATAAATCCAAAATACGCATAACTGCTGCCATCGTTTTTGTGTAAATTCCATGTGATGAGTTTAAATTTTTTATCGCGGGGTACTAATATGGATACGTCTTTCTTCAAACTATCGAACCCGTAAGCCATAGATTGAGGGTGTTTCATTACTTCATCCCACAGGGTTATAAATTGTTTATTGCTATCGAACCTAACTTGTTCGTTACGGTTGTAAAATACTTGTTTGGCAAGGTCTTTGAGTCGTGTTTCATAAATTCTGAAACGAACCATATCGCTATCGTGCAAGGGCTGTGCTTTTACTCCAGAAAAAAGAAGTAACCAAGCAACTATACTAAGACGACAAAACCCCATGTATAACTATAAGTTCAAATTGGGTGTTAAGTTACAGGATATTATCCATAATTAAGTAAACAGCTTTTTAAGATTTAACCGTAATTTCAAGAAAGAAGTTCTTTAGAATAAAATAGCTAACTCCATATTTAAAATCAAAATGTAAAAATGAGTTATATGGAATAGACAGTTGTTATTTATGCCGCCACTGTTTGTAGAGGCTAACAATTTGTTTTCGGAAAATAAAACCGATAAGCAGGTAAGGTATGGCCATTAAGTAAAGAATGCCGCTATTTAAACTCCGTGCCATGGAATTGGGATTGTTGTCTAAAGAGCTGGCAGCGGCTTGCTTACACATAGCACACTGCGCCGACAAATCGTTACTAACTAATACGATCAGAATAGCAAAAATACATAAGCGAATTAATTTAGCTTTCATGGCACAAATTTACAAAACAAATAGGTACTATTCTGCCAATGGCTTGGGGTCTGTTTTAATCTTTTAACAATTCGCGAGCAATAACCAATTTTTGTATTTCGCTAGTACCTTCGCCAATGGTGCATAATTTACTATCGCGGTAAAATTTTTCTACCGGAAAATCTTTGGTGTAACCATAGCCTCCAAAAATTTGAACGGCTTCGGTGCTGGCTCTAACGCACACTTCGCTGGCA
>JAAFIL010000090.1 GCA_013297775.1 Bacteroidota bacterium | reverse complement strand
TTGTGACTAAGAGATTAGCCAAATTTGAATTCACTGTTACTAATCCTGAAGAGTTTTTTCCTCCGGATGATGATCAGGAAAAGAAAATTGAAGCACTAAAGGAACACTACGTAAAAGATAAAAAGGCAGAAGGGAAAACATTGAGCCAGGCAAGGGATTTTGCTTATAGATATGCTGTACCAGATTATATCAAAAATTTAGAAGGCAATAGGTACACTTATAGCTATGCAGGATTTAAGCAATTGGTAAACATTTCCTCCGGTATTATCAGAGAATTTATTGATTTTGCTTCCGAAATGTACGTTGGCCAAGTTTCCGAAAATAATAATAAGCCAGTAACAATAATCGATCCGTCAATTCAAAATAGAGAGATTAAAAAATACTCAGACAAAAAGATGGAAAGTGAGTTTGAAAAGTATCGTGAAGAGTCAGCAAATAAAAGCGATATGGACAAGCTTAGAAACTTACTCTTGGGTATGGGCGGTTTATTTCGCGTTATACTTCATTCAGATGCATCTGAAAGGAGAGTTTTCTCTATCGCTCTGAATGATGAGCCAGATGAAGAGCTGAAGAATATTTTGGACATTGGGGTTCAACATGGGTATTTGCAAAAATCTCTTATTGGGAATAAAGAGGGTACAGGTAAGTCAAGGCTTTATATTTTAAATCGGGTTCTAGCACCTCATTTTGGTCTAGATCCTACAAGTTTTGCGGGGTATAAATTTATGAACGCTCCCGAACTTAAGAAAGCTCTTACCCAACATCAAAAATTTATTGAAGGTTTAAAAGCAAATATAAAAGGGACTAAAGAAGAAAGTAACCAAGGCACTCTTTTTGATATATAATAATTATGAATAAATATAACCATACCGAGTTCTCTGAGGAAGTATCGAAACTGGATATAGATATTTTTATTTCCTCAGCTAGCTTTGAAAATCGTTGCTTCATAATTGCGAAGCTGACGAAAGACTTCAAACCAAAGGAAAGTGCTTTTTTCTTTAATAGTAATGAGATTCAATTAATTGTATCCAATTCGGACAAATTATGTTCGGAGGTTTCCAAATCAATTAAAATAGAACTCAATTCTAATAACCCTGTTGGAAACTACCTAGCCATAGACAACTTCCTGAACGAAAAAACAAAATCTACAAGTAAACCGAAAGTATTAATTGATACAACAACATTTACTCATGAAACATTATTGGTTCTCATTCGTTTGGTTCAATTAAAAAAAGAGTTGCTTGGTGACATTTACATGGCTTATGCTGGTGCGAAGGATTACTCAACAAATAGTAAGAACGACGAGGAAAAATGGTTGTCTAAAGGAATAGATCAAATACGTACTGTATTGGGCTACCCGGGATTTACTAATCCTACGCAAAAGAATCATCTTATTATTTTATTCGGTTTCGAATCTGAGAGAACTAAAAGGATAATAGAAGAATATGAGTATGAACATATTACATTAGGTTTCGGTGGCGATTTTATTATGGAAAATCACTTGAAAATTAATTATGAACGACATGCCAAGCTAGTAGAAGAGTATCCGCACGCAAGAAAATTCACCTTTTCGTTAACTGATCCATTTGAAGCCAAAAAAGATATTCTCAAATATCTGGATACGACGGAGCTGAAAAATTTGAACACGGTAATTGCACCGCTCAACAATAAAATTTCAACTATTGGTGCTGCTTTGGCGGCAATGAACAGTGAAAATATTCAATTGGCTTATGCAAAACCGATTATGTATAACACAGATGGTTATTCTACACCCAATGAAGACCTGTATCTTTATAAATTAAACTTTTAATAATCTAAAGTTTTTCGAATAGTTTTTTTTATCATAATCGTAGTATTCGGTTAATATAAAATTATTTCAAGAAGAGTTCTTTTTTGATAGAGAATCTTTATACCGGTTGTTTATTGATTCACTAATTTCTTTAAAATACTTACGAAGTAAGCTTGTGTTCATAGTAGCAACTAAAGTTACTTTACTTACTGAGTCGTTAGAAATCTAATTCTTTAAAATTTATTTACAACCTTTTTAGTTAATTTATCGTTTAATAAAGTTCAATTCCCCGTTTACAGTTCCAACAAGGTAAACGCCAATTAATACCACCATACCTTTGATCCCGGATTAAAACAGGCAGAGCTTTTTACTTCATCATTTAGTGTTTAGGCCATTAGATACTTTATGAGTTTAGGATCAGTTGCTTACTGCTTTATTCCGGAATAGCATTTCATTTTGGAACGTGCAAATCGTGTCGGGTATTTATCTGCTTGTGGTGAGCAGATTTATTTTCAACGTGTCTTGTTTGTGCTAAAAGATGTGTCGTTGTTTGTCGTGTGAAAGTCCTTGCTACTATTGGCTTTCACGTAAACGATAAACAGAGAGTAAAATGAAAAAAGAAAAACAGGAATTACCAAGCGGAAAAATTGAGCGACTGGAATTCATCTACCGTTCTTTATCAAATGGGATCAGGGCAGCAAAATCCCAAGCACCAAGAGATTGGCTGGCTAAAAAAGGATTGAGCATTGAAATAACCGGAGCAAGTTTTAATTCCGGTCAAATACATCATCGCAAAGAACAAAACTTTAAAATTGCTCTTGCCGAAGTTGGGTTCATGCAAAAATCGGATGCAGCTGTGAATTGCGATACAACGGCTTACACAGTATTCGGAATTTTTTCGATCATGTTTCCGCTGCGAAACCTGAAGAATGAAATTGTGAATTTTTATGCGATCAGGATCAAAAGCGACAACTCGGCTTATATGAATCAGGATGGTGGTTTGTATCCAAGTTATCCGCATGAATTGACAAAGCGGTTGTTTGTGGTGAACACCGTATTAGAAGCAGCAACTTTGCTGGAGTCGAAAGTGCTTGATAACAAAGAAGCGGTGATCGCCTTGAAGGAAGGAATGGTAATGCCGGAACATGAAGAAGCCATAAAACGCCTATCACAATTGGAAGAAGTAATTTATATCCAATCTCAAATTGCCAAAGGAGGAAAAGAAAAAACAGTGTGGGACAAACGTAAAAAATGAAAGACCAACCTAAAATACCATTAAGTATTGCGCTTCAAAAAGAAAAGGAGCGTGCTGATCTCTTTGCGAAAATTCATGTATCGCTTACAAAGGGATTGCGTAATGTGTATTCAAAAGTTCCCCAAGCGTGGATTGCGGAAAAGGGTTTGTCCTCTGAAAGAACCGGAGCCGGTTTTAATGCCGGACAGTTTCACCTTGACGGCGATCAGAAATATAAGGATGCCTTAATAGAAATAGGGTTTAGAAAATACTCCCGGAAAAACAGCAATGGGGTTGATGGATATAAAACATTTGGAAATTATGGAATTCTATTTCCGTTTAAAAATGCGAAGGGACAGGTTGTCAATTTTTATGCGATCAGGATTAAAACAAAACCGGAAGAACATTCCATGCTTAATCAGGAAGGAATATATCCGGCTTACCCGAATGAAATGACCACCCGACTTTTTATCACTACAGAAATTATTGATGCCGCTACACTAATAGAATCCAAGGCAATAGAAAATCGGGATTCTATGATTTTAATTCCTGAAGGAAAAATTTTAAAACAACACGAAGATGCCATTAAACGTTTATCAGCACTTCAGTCCATTATTTGGATTGAACCCAACAATAAAAACCAAGCGACTATGAAAGATTCAGCGAATCAGTTAAGAAGCCTAATTCAGCGAGTTCCTTTAAGAAGAGTCGTTGTGCCTGAAAAGGAAAACTTAAATCAAATATTTCTTCGAGAAGGAAGTTCAGGAGTTCAAAGACTATTAGAAACGTCCGAACTTATAGAAGAAGTAATAGAAGTAGAAAGTGTCCCTTTACCAATTGTCCCGAAAGAAATACTAGCGGAAGAAGAGGTGGTTATTTTTTCACCTGCAAAGCAAAACACTTCTAAAGCAGGAAATAGCAACAACCAACATACATGGAATGGAAGATCCGCCGAGTTTTTAAACCCGACAATACCATCCAACGAAAACGTTGATTTTGAGAGTGTAAAACTTGAAATCATCCATGAGCATAAACTGGTGTTAAGAAGGCCACTCAACAATTATTATGTGCTTGGGACAATGGTTCCCGATATCGGGAGTATGCGGATTACGATCATGATTGAGGAGTTGGCAACGGGTAGAAAAGAAAGAACAAAAATTGATCTCTATGAAAAGGAGCAAATCCTTTTATACGTGCAGCAGATTTCCGAACTCTATAACCAGCCAGCGGAGGAGTTAGAGGCTGACATGATTAAGCTAACAGATTTATTAGAGCAATTCAGGGAAGCACAATTAGAGCAAGTAAAAACGCCATTTCAAAACAAACGTAAAGGCCATCTTCTTACACCGGAAAAACAAACAGACTGTGTTCAATTTCTGAAAGGTAAAAACTTTATGAAAGGAATCGATGAATTGATCCAGCAAGCCGGAGTAGTTGGAGAAGAAAGTACACGAAGGCTTTTATTTGTGATCGCATCGACCTATAAAATGTCGACACCGCTTCACGCTTTGGTTCAGGGAACGTCCGGTTCAGGAAAGAGCCATCTCATTAATACCATCGGGGATTGCTTCCCACCGGAAGACGTTATCAGCATGACACGGGTAACCAGCAAATCCTTTTACCACTATACAAAAGATGAGTTAGTGGATAAGCTGATCCTGATCCAAGATTATGATGGGCTTGATGAAGAAGCGCAGTTTGCTTTCAGGGAATTACAAAGCGCAGGAAATATCTCTTCATCGACGACATATAAAGATCGGTACGGGAATTTAATGTCCGCCGTAAAAACAGTGCGTAGCCATTTTGCTTCGCTACTGGCAACAACTAAGGCTGAGGTTTATTACGATAACATGAGCCGATCCATGATCACAGGGGTTGATGAAAGCGATGAGCAAACCAAGCGAATCATTATCCATCAGAATAAAAAACTGGCCGGAATAATTGATACTCGGGAGGAGCGAAAAGCAAAAGAGTTTCTGCAAAATTGTATGCGTTGCATTCAATATTTGGAAGTGGTCAATCCTTATGCCGATAAAGTGTACCTGCCCTTTGAAGCAAAAATGCTGCGAAGGCTAAACAGCCATTATCAGGCGTTTGTTAAGCAAATCACTATTCTACACCAATACCAACGAAAAAAAGATGAGAGAGGGCGTTTAATTGCTGAACCGGAGGATTTAGAAATAGCGTGTGAAATTTTATTTGATGCGATCATACTAAAGGTTGACGATCTGGACTCGTCTTTACGGCAATTTTATGATCGGGTAAAAGATTACGTTTTGAAAATTACAAAATCTAAGGAGAAGGAATTCACTTTCACCCAACGGGATGTTCGGTTAGCCCTGAACATTAGTAAAACGCAATGCTTCAGATATTTTGAAGAATTAGAAATGCTGGAATACATCCAGCGCACCGGAGGTTATGCCAACCGGGGCTTCAAGTACAAAATAGTGTATTGGGACGACATGGAGAAGACCCGTGAAAAGGTAATGACCGACCTGAAAAAACAGTTGGTTGCTGTTGGTTCATCAGGCATGGAACACCAAGACTCCCGCGAACAGGGCAATTGAGCCGTAGTGTTCCATTAGTTCAGGACTGCGCATTGTACACGAAATAAACAGGCAAAAAGGAAGATGAAAAAAGGAAAATAAAATTATGAAACACCTACCACTAAACAACATAGAATTTGAACGCCATTACAGCGAGTTTGCGGACTTTATCCGGCTGAAAGGATATTCACGAGGCAAGAACACAAGTTATGGATATCATGTAAGAGAATTTTTCTTTTTTTTGGAAAATCGTGGTGTAGAAAACATCAAACAAGTGATTGCAGCAGATGTTATCCAATATTACGAATACCTGAATGAACGGCCTAATCAGAAGCGGGAGGGAGGATTAAGTGAATCCATGATCCGGGAGCATTTATTTTCTCTGAGGTTATTTTTTGACTACCTGATGGATATGGGAGAACTGGAAGCGTCTCCAGCGCACCTTCCTAAATTCAGTTTCGGAAGGCAAAAGCAGCGACAAATACTTTCTATTGAAGAAGTGAAGCAATTACAAAGTGCCTGTATCACCAAGCTGGAAGAAGCGTTACTTGCGGTTGCCTATGGCTGTGGACTCAGGAGAAATGAGATTGAGTTATTGGATACGACGGATGTGTTGTTAAACAAAGGCTACTTGATTGTAAGGGAGGGCAAGGGTGGAAAAAGCCGAACGATTCCTTTATCAGATGCAGGTCTTCAAATCTTAAAAGCCTACGTTGTGACGGAGCGTCAATCTTTAATACAAGAAGAGGAAATAAAATTTACAAATGCCTTTTTTATTAATAAAACCGGAACACGAATGCGAGGAGGAACACTCGATAAAACTTTGCACGACATAATTGCCCGAACTCAGAACCCGGTTATTATTAGTAAGAATATTACCCTTCATTGCCTGCGCCATAGCATTGCGACCCATTTACTGGACAATGGTGGAGAGATCGAATTTGTTCAGGAATTCCTTGGCCATGAAGAAATGGATACTTCACATTTATACTCTAAAAGAAGAAAACAGCGATTAAAATTATACAACGAAATAAACAGACCAGACTATGCAAATTAACACCTTTGAAAATTATCTTCACCGTAAAGGGCTGGAACTTGAAACCACCCGAACATACGTGTCGCTTGTTACTCCTTTTATCAGTGTTTATGAAGACCTTAATCACTTTACTTTTAAGCAGGTCAATCACGCATTAGGGCAGGTCGTAAAGCCGCATCAAAGCCAGCAGTATAAAAATACTATACTCTGTGCTTTAAAAAAATATTACGATTACCTTATTGAAACTGGGCAGCGGAATGATCACCCTTGCCGCACCATGCGTTTTAAGGCGATTCGAAAACGAGGAGTTATTCACGATGATCTTTTTAGCTCGTCAGAACTGGAGCTGCTCATGGAGCGTGAGGAACGCTACGCTGCTGTGAAGGAAAGAAATCAGGTTGTTGTTTCACTGCTGATTTATCAGGGATTAAAGGTCAAAGAAATCTGCAACCTAAAAGTACAACATGTACAACTTGATAATGGTAGAGTTTACATAAAAGAGAGTAAGTCTGGTGTGAGACGTCATTTAGAAATGCATCCAAAGCAATACTGGATTTTTGAAAGTTTCATCAACACGTCCAGGAAAGGCCTTATAAAGGAAAGCAACGATAGCCTTGTGATAGGTATGCGCGGAAGTTCCATAACAAGCGATGACATTCGTTACCTGATTGAAACTTTCAAAGGTCTGTTTCCAGATCGCCAGCTAACTCCTGATACGATCAGAAAAAGCGTTGTTTCAAATTGGCTTAACGAAAAACGTTTTCCATTAGAACAAGTGCAGCTTATGGCTGGTCACCGGAATATTTCCACTACTGCCAAGTACAGGCGAAGTCCAACGGATGATAAAAGACTTATTATTAACAGGATACATCCGCTTGGATGAAACAATAGAAAAAAATGAAAAAAGCATATCTTTACAGTATGTTAAAATTTGATTCCAAAGGTCATTTGAAACCTTACCAGCCAATTACTTGTGGCGTAGCGGATTTAAAAACACATTTTGTTGATTCGTTTACTTCTGTTACGCGCTCTGCAAATTATACAAAGTATGTTAAGTACTCTGATGATTTAAAGGCTCTTTTGGGTGGAGTAGCAATTACCCAGTGGGTAAACGGTTCATTTGTAACCAAAAAAATCAACCCAAAAGATATTGACTTTATTAATTTTGTTGACCACCATCTAATTCAGAGATTGGGTGAAAAACTCGATCCGTTCCGCCCTGAAAATAGCTGGGACGCTTATGGCGTGGATGCATATATTCTTGAGGTGCATCCACTTGATAGTAAGGAATTTGTTAAATTTACCCAATCTGATAAGGCATACTGGAACGGTCAGTTCGACCGGACGAGAAGGAACAGGAATGGAGATAAACATCCAAAGGGATTTTTGGAAATTATTTATTAACTTTGTATTATGCTAAAAGAATCGAAAAAATATCAGCTTCAAGATTTAATTGAGAAAATTCAAGAGGTAGAAGGAATGATAAGATTACATTCATCTAATCCTTCTAAGTTTATGTTGCAACAGTATGAAGCCAAAAAAGAAAAGCTATTAGGTTATTTAATTGATGAGTTAGTGGATGCAAAAATGAGATCACCTTATAGTTTCAGACTAGTTTCACTAGCCTTATTGAAATTTTATCCGGAAGTGAAACAAGCAAAAAGCAAAAAGAATTTACAGGATAAACATTATACAGAATTAAAAGCATTGGAAGCTGTATTAGCTTAATTTTTATTTACATTTTTGTAATTGAAGCTCTGATTTTTCAGAGCTTTTTTTATTATATTTGTTTAAAGAATAACGCTCTTTGAAAAAAGTTTTCTGTTGGCTTACCAAATCAATTTTTTAGTTTGGTTTCTATAACGCACAGGGTGTAAACCGTACCGGTATGTAGGCAAGGAGAGAGACAACGAAAGTGGATTGTATTATTACGGCGCGAGATATTATGCTGCTTGGACGTGTCGGTTTATTAGTGTTGACGCTTTAGCGAGAGATTATATGTATCTCTCCCCTTACAACTATGCAGCCAACAACCCTATTAATGATTACGATATAGACGGCAATCAAAACACGCAATCTAAAACGGATTCTAATACTGGTAATAATGGGGCTAGTAATTCAAGCGCAACAAATAATACCAATTCAACGACAAATAAAATTGAAGTAAATCAAACAGGTAATTATTTTAAAAACTTAAAGACTGGCGAAGTAAAGTGGAGCGAAGCAGGAGGGAAAATTGGTGAACAAGTTAGTTTAAAAGGTAGTAAAGATACTTGGGAAAATCTTGGAAGCGAAATGACAAAAGGTGTAATTGATGCGGTTGGTTCTCACATTTTTAATGGAGGTGGATTTAAAGCCTTTTTATCCTATTATGAAAACTCTAAATTCGGGGAACAAGCATTTTTTAAAGGAGCTAAGGACAATTATCCATCTAATGCTAGTGGTTTTCCAATGGGTACTTTAGCCAATAATGCTACTGATGTAAAAGCTGGAACGGAACTTTCAGAAATGACCCACTCTTGGATTAATCATTCAACTGGCGGATGGACAAGGGAAAAAAACGCATTAGAACACCATATAGGAATGTTTTTACTCACAAGTCGGTTTGGTCCAGCCTCCGCATGGATAGTAGGTGCAGGAAACGAAACACGTGGTTTAATAATTAATGACAGACAGAGTGGAAATATGATTAATGCACTTACTGGCAAACCAGCTAATGGGACAACATCTGACCCTACTGCCTTTGAGTGGTCAGATTTTGAAGAAAATAAAGTTGGTAGAAAACTATTTGACAACTGGGCAACAAAAAATCCTACGCCTGAGAAATTCTCTACATTTTGGAAAAATATGCCCAAAGCAGAAAGATTTTTACAAGATTTATTTTTCCGTTAATCTTATATCTATGAAACTAAAAAGCATAATTATATTTAGCACCATTTTCATTATAGTGGCATGTGGATTTGATGAAAATCTATGTGAACTTAACAAACCAGAAAAGGAAATGCTTGATAAAGCGAATGAATTGTATAGTTCAAGTGTTCTTGTCAAACGTATTCCATGTGAAGGAATTTATATACGGGTAGAATTACAAAATAACTCTGTGAATGATTCTATAATAAATAATTTGCATAAAGTCTTACATGACAGTACATCACATCATGGTTGGCAAACTTTATTGGTTTACGATAAAAATGGAAAATATTTATATAGCCATTCATCAAACAACCAAAAGTATAAACAAACTGGAGATTAACTACAACGATAGAGCCCGCATTTAGCGGGTAAGCCTCCGAGCACCTCTTAGCAAAAGGGTACGAATATCCGTTTGATTTAAAAAAGCAAGTATTCTTTATGAGTATTTGCTTTTTTGTCAAGAAAGATATTTTTTTGATTTTATTTTTTAGAAT
>JAAFIL010000009.1 GCA_013297775.1 Bacteroidota bacterium | reverse complement strand
AGGGCTTTTACATTTCAACCAAAATTTGGTAAGGGATATAATCACCATTAGAAAAATAGGTCTTGCTTACTGCAAAGGAAAGTTAGATGTTTTTTCTAAAGTAGCACTGTCTTGAAATTTGGTATAACGTGAATTATCCGAGATTATGAAATGGGGATCGTAGTGAGAGGCGAAAGCCCTTATCTCGTCCTTGTTTAGCGGAGCGTAACGAGGACGTTTGAGAACTGCGTTTGTAACGCAGATAAAGCTATCGTGTGGGCGTTACAAACGCCCGTTTAGCCCGTCCTCGTTTCCGCTAACGCTCAAACAAGGACGAGGGGAGTATTATTAAACTAAAAATAATTATCTATTCTCGATATGCACATCACATTGCTCTTGAATAAACTGAATAAACGCTGTTGAATTGTGAGAGAAATTCATTAACGCCTGTATTTCTCAACACACCTTCCCCAAAAAATTAGATAATACGTCTGCGTTTAATTAACGCCTAATACCTTCACAGGTATAAAAATACGGCTCAACCATTTGCTTGAGTCTTGCTCAAGCACAGGGTCTGTAATATAAAACTCACGGGCAGTACCCGCTTGTTCTAATTGGTTAGTTCGCATATACGCTTTAAGTTTTTCATACGCACTCACCATACTCGTATAAGCACCATAATGGTTATACACTAACATTTTTCCACTCTCTAACACCACCACTTTGCAGCGGGTAGGGCTAGTTTTAGGCATACGCTTAATAGGCAACACCCCTTCAAACACAAAATTACTGGGCGTGTTGGTGTAATAAAGCGCACCGGGCGCACCGCCTTGCTCGGCACCAATAGCCTTTGCCTCTTGCTCTAATACCTCATACACTTTTGCAATTTTAAACGAAATATCTTTCCCCCCCGCCGAATCTTTTTTAGCTAAGGTCAGCATTTCAGGAATATCGTAAACACCAATAATACCAGGCGTTTCAGGTATTACCTGTTCCACTTTTTGATTGGCAGTTTCTAACGCCGTGGCCAAGCTATCGCCATTTACAGCTTTAGTTTCCACCGATTGATTTGAATTACAAGCCACACCACCAAAAATAAAAATGGTAACAACTACAAAATTTTTAATAGCCTTCATTAAGTTCATTGCGTGCGTCCAGGATATATTTTTAAAGCTTCTTCTAAACATAACAGCGCTTGTTTTAAATCATCAATTTTTAAAATGTAAGCAATGCGCACTTCGTTTAACCCAGCACCTGGCGTTGAGTAGAAACCCGTGGCAGGGGCTAACATAACCGTTTGGCCTTGGTAACTAAACGAGTCGAGCAGCCATTGACAAAACGTATCCGCATTATCAATAGGTAAACGGGCAATGCAATAAAAAGCACCACTTGGTTTAGGACAAAACACGCCGTCCATTTTATTAAGTGCCTCTACCACATAATTACGACGCGCAATGTATTCATGAATAACGCCATCGAAATAACTTTTTGGGGTATCTAAAGCCGCTTCAGCTCCTATTTGTCCATAGCTCGGCGGACTTAAACGCGCTTGTGCAAATTTTAATGCCGCCGCCATCACTTCCTTATTTTTGCTAATCATAGCGCCAATGCGTGCGCCACAAGCACTGTAACGCTTGCTAATAGAGTCGAGTAAAATCACATTTTGTTCAATACCACTCAAGTGCATCACACTTATATATGCTTTACCATCGTAACAAAATTCGCGGTAAACCTCATCGCTCAATAAAAACAAATCGTATTTTTTTACCAAATCTCGCAAGGCCTCCAACTCCTCCTTCGAATACAAATAACCCGTTGGATTACCCGGGTTGCAAATCATAATCCCTTTTGTTTTTGGCGTAATTAGTTTTTCAAACTCGCTAATAGGAGGCAAAGCAAATCCACTTTCGATAGAACTACGAATAGGCTTTACCGTTACATCAGCCGCACGGCTAAACCCATTGTAGTTAGCGTAAAACGGCTCAGGTATAATAATTTCATCGCCCGCATTAAAACAAGTCATCATCGCAATTTCAATAGCCTCGCTACCGCCACACGTAATAATAATATCCGAGGCATCTACTTCAATATGGTACCCTGCATAATACGTTCCTAATTTTTTTCGATAACTTTCATTACCCGCACTGTGGCTATACTCTAAAACTTTTACGTTGGCTTGCTTTACCGCATCTATAAACGTTTGAGGCGTTTCAATATCGGGCTGACCAATATTAAGGTGATAAATTTTAGTTCCACGTTTTTTAGCGGCATCGGCAAACGGAACCAATTTACGAATAGGAGATGCCGGCATTTGTAAAGCTTTATCTGAAACTGTAGGCATAATTTAAAAAATCAAAACATTAAAGATACGGATTTTTTAATTGCTGTAACGCTGTTAAGTTTTAAACACGCCTGTATAAAAACAGGGCTTTCGCCTTATATTTGAAGGCTATTTTTTTATGAATGAAGAACCCTTAGCGGCGCAAGAAGGCCGTAAATTATATCCCTATCAACAACAAGCCGTTGATACTATTTTTAATAAGATTTTAGAGTTGCCAGCCAATGCCAACCTCTTATTTCAATTGCCAACAGGCGGTGGCAAAACAATTATTTTTAGTGAAATAGCAAGGCGCTACATTCAACACACTGGGCGTAAAATTTTGATTTTAACGCACCGTATTGAATTGAGTCGGCAAACAGGCGATGTGTTAGCCGAACTAGGCATTAGCAATAAAATTATTAATAGCGAAGTAAAAACCTTACCCCAACAAAGCAATTACCAATCGTTTACAGCTTTGGTAGAAACACTTAATAACCGCTTCCAAGAAAACGATCAGTTTTTAGAAGACATCGGTTTAGTTATTGTGGATGAGGCACACAATAATTCGTTCCGCAAAATTTTTCAATACTTTGATAACGTTAATATTTTAGGTGTAACCGCAACGCCTTTAAGTAGCAATAAAAAATTACCGCTTTACCAAACCTACGCCGATTTAATGGTGGGCGAAAGCATTGCGAATTTAATTCAACAAGGTTTTTTATGCGAAGGGGTTACTTATAGCTACGATGTTAATTTATCATCGTTACGCGTAGGTAACAATGGCGAGTTTACTGTAGGTTCGCACGAGTTACTTTACACCCAAGCCATGATGCAAAGTAAATTAGTAGATGCTTACGAAGAAGTTGCCAAAGGCACTAAAACATTAATTTTTAATGCGGGTATTTTAACAAGCATTGCCGTTTGCGAATCGTTTAAAAAGAAAGGGTATCCGGCACGCCACCTCGACTCTACCTTTAGCGACCGCGAACGCGCCGAAACCTTAGATTGGTTTAGAAACACCAAAGATGGTATTTTAACCTCGGTAAGTATTTTAACAACGGGCTTCGATGAGCCTGAGGTAGAAACCATAATGCTAAACCGAGCCACAAAATCGTTAACGCTTTACCACCAAATGATTGGGCGTGGAAGCCGCGTGTTACCCAATAAAAAGAAATTTAACATCATTGATTTAGGAAATAACTCGCGCCGTTTTAATTTGTGGCAATACCCTATTGATTGGAAACACGTATTTGCCTCGCCACATTTATATTTAGAACACCGTTATAAAGACGAGTGGGATTATGAATTAGAGAACGACTACGAAATGCCGCTCGAAATTCGGGAACGCTTTTTAAACAGCAGTGCCGAGTCGTTTGTGGTGCGCGACCGTTACATGATGTGCTTGCGCAAAGGATTAAAACCCCAAACCGTATTAGATGAAAGTTTAGAAGACCATTTTGCACGTATTAAAGACAATGCCAGCGACTTTGATGAAGCCTTTGAACTTTTTAATTTATTGCAAGAAGAAATGAAATACCGCATTAAACAATTTGGTAAATGTATTAATGCCACCAACAATCACAGCGATTGGCAGTATCAAAGTTACTCTAGTAAATTGCGCCGCCGTTTAATGAATTACTTTGTAGAATAGCTTCCTAACTATAAAATTAATTACTTCCTAACACTTTCAATAACTCATCCAATTTGGGCGTTAAAATAATTTCGGTGCGGCGATTTTTTTTGCGCGCATCGGCTGTTTTAGTGGCATCTAAAGGGAAAAACTCACCACGCCCTGCTGAGGTGATGCGTTTGGGATCAATGTTACTGCCCGTAAGTATAATTTTAGTAACCGATGTAGCCCGCATCACACTTAAATCCCAATTGTCTTTTATCTCACCTTTTCCAACCATTGGTACATCATCGGTATGCCCTTCAACCATTACATTAATATCGGCATTTTGATCCAATACCTTAGCCACATTTTTAAGTGCTTCTACCCCTTTTGCTTCTACATTAGTTTTGCCACTTTGAAACAATAAACTCTCATCCATGCTCACATATACCTTCCCATTTTTTTGAGTAATGGTTAAGCCTTTGTTTTCAAAATTATACAACGCATCGCTTAATTTTTTCTTTAAATCATTTGCCGCTTGGTCTTTCCGTTTTAAAATATCTTCCAACTCATTAACCCTCGCCTCGCGTTTTTTAAGTTCGTCTCCTAAGGCTTCTAAATCTTTCTTTTGCTGATTTAATCGGGCTTCTAAAGCTTTTAACTCATCTTGTTTTTTTAGCAATTGCTCTTGTGTAAGTTGTAAATCGCCGCTTAACTTAACATTATCCCTTTCGCTACCTGCCAATAATTTATTTAAACGATCCATCAACTGCGAGTTTAACTGATCTAACTTATCATATTTAGAAGTGAGGTTGCGGTAATTGCTACCAATAATAGAGGTATCGCGTTTTAAACCAATATTCTCTTTTTCATTTTTTATCATCAACTCTTTTAACTCATTTAACTTTGTTTCGTTGGCTTGAGCCGAAGCCTTAGCCGCCAACAAATCGGTTTCGCAAGCATTTAATTTTGCTTTTACTTCGTCGTGTACGCGGTGCGTTACACAAGCTGTAAAACTAAACGTTGTTGCCAGCGCAACTAGGTAAATTATTTTTTTCATGTAAATGGAATCTTACCATAAAAGTAAGCATTCAAAGTAGTTAAACCGGTGCCTTAAAATATAGTTTTAACAAATGGGCTGTTAAAAATGAAAAGCTAAAATTTAGGTATCCAAAAAAAATTATAGTGAATAGATGTATTAAACTTAAGTATATTTGATACATTGATACACTTTATTAAACATATAGCACTAAGTGTTTTGCTTCTTATCGCCGCTATGAGTTTTAGTCAAAAATCAAGGACAGATTCATTGCCTTATTTACCGCTATTAAAAGATTACGAAACGTATAGCCAATCGAACACCAATTTAAAACAAACCTTAAACACCACGAATAACTATATTAAAAAAGCACAGGCATTAAACGATCGCTTCTTTTTGGCAGATGCGTTTTTGAAACACGCCATTACATTTTATCACGACAATAATTATGACTCGGCTCAGGCAAATGCTAAAAAGGCTATTCTATACAGCGAGTATGCGCGAAATTTTAAGGCGCAAATGAGCGCAAATAATTTATTAGGGGCTATTTGTTATAATACAGGCGATTTAAAATTAAGTGAAACGTACTACTTAAAAAAATTACGCATTGCCGCACGCGCAGAGGACTCTGTGGCGTTTTATGCCACCTACTATAATTTGGGTTTAATTTACTTACAACGTGGCGAGTATTTAAAAGCATCCGATTTTAATTTTAAAGGCATCCCTTATTTTGAACAACAAAAAGATACATTTAACTTACTATCGGCTATTCAATTGATTGGGTATTGCTATCAAAATTTGCAAGATATTCCAACCGCTATTCGGTTTTATAAAAGAGCCGTACAACTTTCAATCCTCACCAAAGATAAATATCAACTAACGGGTGTGTATTTAGATTTACATACGGCGTATTTAACGAAGGAGGTAAAAGACTCGGCTTTATATTATGTAGAAGAGGCTTTGCGTATTGCGAAAGAAGAAAAAGATGAGTTTCATTACACCATGGCTTTAACCCGAAAAGGCTCGCTATTAATTAATTATAAAGAACCTCGAAAAGCATTGCCCCTGTTGTGGGAAGCCATGAATACCAATTTAACGTCGCAACGTATATTTGCCTTATGCGAAGATTACGCGGGCTTGGCTAATGCCTATTTAGAACTAGGCAAATACGACTCGGCTCTGGTGTTTGCGTATAAAGGGCAAAAGATAGCAACCGATCAAAAAAATAAAAGTGTTTTAGAAAGTTGTTCAAAGATTTTATTTTCGGTTTACGACAAAAGAGGAAACGCTGATAGTGCTCTTAAATACCACAAGGCTTACATCGAAATTAATACGGCCTTAAAAAAAGAAGATCAACTGCGTGGCATTGCCCAACGCGAGCAACTGTTTGAGAAGCATGTGATGGATAAACAGCGGTTACAAGAACAATTGTTGGCCGAAACTAAACTCGAAAAACAAAAGCAAATCAACTTAATTGTATTTGCAGCATCGTTTTTATTGCTCATTTTTTTGGTAATCAGTATTATTAATTACCGACAAAAACAAAAGGCTAATCTTCAAATCTCGCATCAGAAAAAAATATTAGAAGAGCGTAACAAAGAGGTAAGCGATAGCATTAACTATGCCAGCCGTATTCAACAAAGCATTATGCCAAGTGCCGAACTGCTACAAGAAATATCGCCATTGTGTGAAGTGTTATACATGCCTCGCGATATTGTAAGTGGCGATTTTTATTGGGTGAATGCACTACCTAATCGGCCACATATTATTGTTTATGCGGTTGCCGATTGCACTGGACATGGTGTACCTGGCGCATTTATGAGTTTAATTGGTGCCACTTTATTAAATCAAACCATCACCCATCCAAACATTAACTCGCCTGCACAAGCCCTCGACTATTTGAATATTGAATTACCTAAAAACATAAAAAGCAACGTAGCTGGCGAAACCATTAAAGATGGCATGGAAATTAGTATGTGCTTAATAGATTTTGAAAATTTGATTTTAGAATTTAGTGGTGCCAACAATAATTTATATTTAATACGAAAGGGCGAATTGAAATTAATTAGAGGTAACAAACAACCCATTGGTCAAGGTTTTCAAAACGCTACACTATTCACCAATCACACCATCGCCCTAGAAAAAGATGATACCATTTGCTTATTTACAGATGGCTACCCCGATCAATTTGGCGGTCCTTATGGCAAAAAATTTAAGTATAAACAACTCGAAGATTTAATTTTAAAGCTAAATCCATTACCATTACCTGAGCAAAAGGAGCAGTTAAAAACAGCGTTCTACAATTGGAAAGGTGATATGGATCAGGTGGACGATGTGTTGTTGATGCTAATAAAAGTTTAATTTCGTAATATGCAATTACAAACATTTGAAGCATATTTAGAGGCTTACGAACTAAGTACAAAAAACCCCGAGCAATTTTGGCACAGCATTGCCGAAGGGTTTATTTGGCAACAACCGTGGAATAAAGTATTAAATTGGAATTTTAAAGACCCTACCATTCAATGGTTTTGCAATGCGCGTTTAAACATTACCGAAAATTGTATAGACCGCCACTTGCCACAAAAAGCCAATACTACTGCCTTTATTTTTGAGGAAAACGAATCAAGCAACAACCACTTACACATTAGCTATCAACAGCTACACGATGAGGTATGCCGCCTTGCCAATGTATTAAAACAATTGGGTGTAACAAAAGGCAATAGGGTTTGCATATACATGCCCATGATTCCGCAGGCGGTTTACGCCATGTTAGCCTGCGCTCGTATTGGGGCGGTTCATTCGGTAGTGTTTGGTGGGTTTAGCGCACAAGCATTGGTAGATCGTATTAACGACTCGCAGTGCAAAGTAGTGCTAACTAGCGATGGTGCGTTTAGAGGGAATAAAAAAATTCCGATGAAAGCTACTGTTGACGAGGCTTTGCAACATTGCCCTTCAGTTACGCACACACTCGTTTATAACCGTACGGGCGATAACGTTGCCAAACAAGAGGGGCGTGATTTTGATTGGGAAACCGAAACGCAAAAGCAACCTGCAAGTTGTGCCCCTGTTTATATAGATAGTGAAGACCCTCTTTTTATTTTATACACCAGTGGAAGCACTGGTAAACCCAAAGGTGTAGTGCATAGCAGCGGCGGTTACATGGTTTATACGTGCTATTCGTTTTTAAATGTGTTTCAATACCAAGCTAATCAAGTGTATTGGTGTACTGCCGATGTGGGTTGGATTACAGGTCACTCTTACATTACCTATGGTCCCTTATTAGCGGGTGCCACTTCGGTTATTTTTGAAGGCATTCCAACTTACCCTAATGCGGGGCGTTTTTGGGAGGTGATTGACAAACACCAAGTCAATATTTTTTATACGGCCCCAACGGCCATTCGCGCACTCGAAGCTGCGGGCTTAGATTTTGTAAAACCCTATTCACTAGCCTCGTTAAAAGTGTTAGGTAGCGTGGGCGAACCCATTAACGAAGAGGCGTGGCATTGGTACGATACTAACATTGGTAAAAACCGTTGTCCGATTGTAGATACGTGGTGGCAAACCGAAACGGGCGGCATTTTAATTTCGCCTTTGGCGGGTTTAACTAAAACCAAACCAGGCTTTGCCACTTTACCGCTACCTGGCATTCAACCTGTATTGGTTAACGATAAAGGCGAAGAAATAGAGGGGAACAATGTTGAAGGCAATTTATGTATTCGTTTTCCGTGGCCTTCGATGATACGCACCACCTTTGGCGACCACGAGCGTTGCCGTCACAATTATTTTGCAACGTACACTAATTTATACTTTACAGGCGATGGGTGCAAACGCGATGAAGAGGGGTATTACCGAATTACTGGACGTGTGGATGATGTAATGAATATTAGTGGGCACCGCATTGGCACAGCCGAGGTAGAAAGCGCCATTGATGAGCACGAGGATGTAGTAGAATGTGCCGTAGTGGGTTACCCACACGATATAAAGGGACAAGGCATTTATGCGTATTGCATTGTGCCACACACCACCAAAACAGAAGCTGAACTGCGACAAGAAATTTTAAATAGCGTAACCCAACTTATTGGTGCCATTGCTAAACCAGATAAAATACAATTTGTAAAAGGCTTGCCTAAAACTCGAAGTGGTAAAATTATGCGACGTATTTTACGCAAAATAGCCGAGGGCGAGTTATCGAATTTAGGAGATACCTCAACCTTACTTGACCCAACCGTAATAGAAGAAATAGTAACCGGAAAATTATAACGATGAAAGAACAAACAAATTTAGTGCGTGTGATGAACTATACACAATACCGCCAACTGCTCGATGATTTAATGTTGCAAAACAAAACAACGGGCCACGATCAAAGTGAAGATTTTATACATTATGCCAAAATGAATTTACAGCGCATGAACCGCTTAGAAAAAACAGTGGTACTTAACGAAGCGTTGAAAGCAGAACTGCAGCAACTTGCGCAGCCTGTTCATTTGTTGGCTTTAACCGAGGGTTGGTGTGGCGATGCCGCACAAAATTTACCCGTGTTTAAAGCACTAGAAGATTTTGCGCCTACTTCAATTCAATTAGAGTTAGTATTGCGCGATGAAAATTTAACCTTGATGGATCGTTACCTCACCAATGGTGGGCGAGCTATTCCAAAAGTGATTGCTACTTATTTGCACACTGGCGAAGAAGCATTTGTTTGGGGCCCCCGACCCGAGGCTTGCCAACAAATTATGTTGACCTTAAAAGAAAAAAATGCCAATTTAAAAGAGAAAGCCGAAGCCATTCATGGTTGGTATGCAAAAGATAAAACACAAAGTACGCAAGCAGAGTTATACGCTTTGTTTGAGAAGATTAATCGGGTAAGGCCAATTTGAAAGGAATGGTAGAAAGCCAAGTGGATGTTGTAACTAACAACTAATGCTGCAAGTTAAGTGGATGCGCATGCAACAATTGCTTGGCATTTAAACGATCGTTCATTTCGAGCATGGCAGCTAATACTAATTGCGAATAATTTTGCGAAGCCGATTTAAAGTGCCGTGTTTCGGCTTGCCAAAGTTTGTAAATCAAATCCATATTTCCTTGTTGCGGCTGAAAGGTAAACAAAGCATTGCGCACATTGCCCGCTCCTGCGTGATACACGTGCATAATTAACAAGCGAAACCATAATTCGTTTTCGGGTTGCTCTCGAATACCGAGCGAGTCTAATATGCTATGCGCTTTAGGAATACATACTTTTTTGATAAGACTGGATGCGGCATAAGCAGAGCGTTCAAAATCGGCGCGTTCATCTATTTGTCGGTTTACTTTTAACCCAAACATGCGTGCTACATCTTTCATTAATTGAAATGAGCCATAAGCCCCGGCGTTTGATTTTTGTAATTTATTTGGACTCTCAATTAATAAAATGGCTTGTGCATACCAGGGATCTACGCCGTTAGCTACAAAGCACGTAATTCCTTTATCAAAATTAAGGAAGGCTTTATCAAAGGCATAAAAAAACCGTTTACCACCTGTAATTAACACACGGCTGCTAGAGTCTTGCTTATAGGCCAATCGCATACTATCGCGCGTACTCTTTTTAGCTGAGTCGCCTAAGGCATTCCAATCGCTTACTTTTAATTTTTGAATAATGGTGCGGTTGTGATGAAAATTAACCAAGCAACTATCTTCGGAGGTATTCATTAACAAACGCCAAAATTTAACTTGCGGTAATTCGGCTACTTGGTATTGGTACAATTGTTTATCCAATATAAAATTTGAGCTACTACCCGAAGCTAGGTCTTTTACACCCACCACTTGCGAACACAGTGTTTTCATTTCCTCAGGTTTTGGCAATGGGGTAATAGAATCGGGGCGTTGCGCTTTGTTTTTAATTTTGTTTCCATCGTCTAATAAGCCATCGTTAGGGTTTAACCATGCCGCATATACAATGCCTGTTGTTAAAACACACGCTGCAAAAATCCATAACCATTTAAACGAAACACGCATATACAAGTTTACTACTTTTTTAAGAGAATGTAAAATCAAAAGGCGTAAATGTTATTGAGAATACGTTGTTGATTTCTTTGGGTTTCGTTTCCTCGTGTTGTAAATAACTTTAGCGTTGTTACTTATACCAACATCATTTCTAAAAGATACGTTGACCCAAAAATTTTACTAGTCTTTTAGTAAACGACTCTCCTTTTTTCTGTGAGGGATGGAAGCGGCAGCCCAACACAGGCTTTTGTTAGCAGCGCACGTACGAGGAGGCGACCTTAGAAGCCACCGGAGGCGATGCGATGCAACAAAAGACGGGTTGGCTAGAGCTGAGAGCCCGACCCCGCCAACCTGTTACACCAAAAACAAATGATAGGTTGAACACCAAATACCAAATGTACTTGTTTTAGTTTGCGGGGACACAGCATTATTCTAAGAAACTGTTCGTTTAATACAAAAGGCGTTTTAAATTAAATCGCTTAAACTTTTTACACCAGGGTACCGAATGGTTTTAAATCCTTCGGCATAAGGCACGTTGATGGCACGACCCCAAATACTGTTTTTAGCTTTTACACTTTCTAGAAACTCTTTACTAGAAATGGGGGTAATGGGTTCTTTAGAATCAGGACTAAAAAATTGAGAACTGTAACACAAAATAACTTCTAGTTTTTGATCCATAAATTCGGTGATGTCAATTACAAAATCGGGATGTAAAAATTGATCTTGTATGTAATGATAAATAGCTTGAGGTCGCCACGGGGCTTGTGCTTCGCCGTTCATTTGCGTTTCTATTTTAACGAGGCCGCTGTAAAAACACGCATCGGAAATTAATTTAGCGGCACGACCATGATCGGGATGACGGTCGGAGGTGGCATTGGCTAATACAATATTGGGCTTTAGGTAACGCAATTGTTCAATAATGGGGATAAGGTTGGTCTCGTTGTTTTCAAAAAAACCATCGCGTAAAGTGAGTTGCACACGAAGGTCGGCGTTTAAAAGTTTAGCGGCGGCTGTTGCTTCTTGGGTGCGCAATTCGGCACTACCGCGCGTGCCCAGTTCGCCTCTACTTAAATCTAAAATACCAATCCGTTTGCCCGCTTTTTTTTCTTTTAAAAGCGTGCCACTTATCGAGAGTTCGACATCGTCGGGGTGGATGCCTATGGCTAAAATATCTATCATAAAATAGTTAGAAAGCTAGTTATTAAGCCATTCGATAATTTTTTTTGTATCGGGTTTAGACCACGGGCTTACGGTTCCATTCAAGTGTCCTTTTTCATCAATCAAGTACTTTTGAAAATTCCATTTTACCCACGAGTTTCTGAAACCGTTTTCTTCGCGAGAAGTAAGCCATTTGTAAATGGGATGTTGCTCATTACCTTTTACATGTATTTTTTCCATTACTGGAAACGTAACGCCATAATTTCTCTGACAAAACTCTTTAATTTCTTCGGCGGTGCCACTTTCTTGATTCATAAAATCGTTACATGGAAACGCCACAATGACTAAGCCTTTGCTTTTGTATTGGTCGTATAATTTTTGAAGTGTTTCGTATTGGTGGGTTAGGCCGCATTGACTAGCTGTGTTTACAACTAAAATTTTTTTACCTTTTAAATCGGCAAAATTAAACGGTTTACCTTCTAATGTAACCGTTGTAAACTGATGGATAGAGGATGGCTCATTCATAAATTTTAAAGATACAAAAGAATTGGCACACAACGCATGTTGGTCGTTTTTTAGAACTATTTAAGCGAATGCTTTTAGGCTTAAATCGAGGCTTTTGACGTGGTGGGTAAGTGCCCCAATGGAAATAAAGTTAACGCCACATTGTGCATACGCCTTAACGGTGGCTTCGGTAATGCCCCCACTCGATTCTATTTTAAATGTTGAGGCAATAAGCTTTACGGCTTGTTGGGTTTGTTCGGGCGTAAAGTTATCGAGCATAATGCGTTGCACTTTACCATGCGCCAACACTTTTTTAACGTCGTCTAACGTTCGGGTTTCAACTTCGATGGGTAATTTTTTCTTGTGCTTTTTAAGATAAGCGTTTGCGGCTTCGATGGCTTCGATGATGCCGCCACAAAAATCAATGTGATTATCTTTGATTAAAATCATATCGAATAAGCCGTAGCGGTGGTTGGCACCTCCGCCAATTATTACTGCCCATTTTTCGAAGAAACGAAAGTTAGGTGTGGTTTTTCGGGTATCTATTATTTTTGCATTGGTACCTTTGCATAAACTTTGCAAGAGGTGCGTTTTGGTGGCAATGCCACTCATGCGTTGCATGACATTTAGAACGAGGCGTTCGGCGATTACTAATTTTTGTGTTTTGCCACTTATTGTAAAAGCAATGTCTCCTTTTTTAACAGCTTGCCCATCTTTTAAAAGTGCTTTAAATGTAAACGTCGCATCTATGTGTTTAAAAATTTCTTTAGCGGCTTCTACTCCTGCTAAAATACCATCTTCCTTTACTAGGAGACGCATTTTGCCTTTGTGGTTTTTTGGGATGGTGGCTAAAACGGTGTGGTCGCCATCGCCCACATCTTCGTTTAATGCTTGTTTAACAAAGGCTTTGAAGTTAAAATGTTTTTTGTGTTGGGCGATAAATGCGTTCATTGACTGTCGTTCTCAATCCGGAATTGAGCAATTAGGTTTCGACGAATTAAAATAGAGATACGGTATTTGCCGTTGATGGTTTCGAGGTTGCCGGTGAGGTATTGGATAACCTCGCTAGTGCTACTAACGTGTGTGTTGGTGAAACTTTTTACGGGATGTTTCTCGAAAAAATATTTGATATTAGCTTCAGCTTGTTGTTTGCTGAGTACATCTTCTTGATCGATGATTTTAAAGTTAACCCGTTCATCGAATAATTTTACCAAGTCGGCGGCTTTGCCCGCTTTAATGGCAGCAATGGCATCGTCGGAAACTGGATTGCCCGAAAACAACAATGTGATTAGTAAATAGAGTATGCCTGAAAAGAGTTTCATTTTATTAGTGTAAATTTAATTATTTTTTTCATTTATGAAGATAACTTTGATTCAAATTGATAAAACGCAAGAAGTGTATTTAAGCGAAGGAATAGCGCAATACTTTAAGCGTTTAAGCAATTATATAACGTTTGATTTAATAACAATTAACGTGCCAAAAAACCTTCGCCAACGCAGTGAGGGCGAGCAAAAGAGCGAAGAGGCTAAGTTAATTTTTGCTAAAATTGAAACGTCGGATGTGTTGGTTTTATTAGATGAAAATGGCAAAGTGGTGAGTTCGCGGGCGTTTAGTCAGTTTATAGGGCAACAACAAAACGCTTCGGTGAAACATCTTGTTTTTTTAATAGGCGGGCCTTTTGGGTTCGACCAACGTGTTTATGACCGTGCTAATTTTAAAGTAGCGTTATCGGCAATGACGTTTTCGCACCAAATGGTACGCTTGTTTTTTTTAGAGCAGTTGTATAGGGCGTTTACAATTTTGAAAGGAGAAAAATACCATCACGATTAATAGTTACGTCGTTTTTATTAGAAGGAGTGCTTTTAGAATACATTATAATTGGATTTAAAATTTTGAAGGTAAAGGGTGTGGCACGCAAAGGCGCAAAGTTCGCAAAGGAGGAAATGAAATTTTAAACGTAAAGGGTGCACGTAAAGGCGCAAAGGGCGCAAAGGAAAATTTATCAGCTTTATTAATAAATGGCACGCAAAGACGCAAAGTTCGCAAAGGAAAATTTATCAGCTTTATTAATAAATGGCACGCAAAGGCGCAATGTTCGCAAAGGAAAATTTATCAGCTTTATTAATAAATGGCACGCAAAGACGCAATGTTCGCAAAGGAGGAAATGAAATTTATTACTTGTTTCTAAAAATTTGATTCTTGTGAAGTTATAACACGTTAAACGGAATAGAGCGCAGAAGTCCAATCCAAAATAGAAACGTATCCATGGCAATAGAATGGCTAACACCTATTGGGGTTTAACCTAGATTGCGTGGGTTATCTCCGTTTTTTAATCAATAGTGGCCATCACTTTTAATTCGATGGCAATAGGTGTAGGTAATTTATTAATTTCGATGGTGGTGCGGCACGGTGGGTTTTCTTTAAAATACTCTGCCCAAATTTTATTATAAATAGGGAAATCATCTTTCATATTGGTTAAGAAAACAGTAACATCCACTATCTTATCCCACGAGCTTCCAGCATCTTCTAAAATGTAACGAATGTTTTTAAATACGCTGTGGCATTGTGTGGCAATGTCGTAACTAATAATTTGATTGGCTTCATCTACTTCAACCCCTGGAATTTTTTTCGTACCCCTTTCGCGCGGACCTACACCGCTTAAAAATAATAAATTGCCCACTCGGCGGGCATGAGGATATAACCCTACTGGTTCGGGGGCTTTTGATGATTCAAATTTTTCACTCATATTAATTAAAAAGAATAAGGTTAAATTTAATAAACAAATTCGCTTGTTGCCCACTTTTTTAACGCCACTTAAAAAAATTAGTTTGTAATTTTACTTTAGTTATGAAAGTACAGCAATTATACACCAATTGTTTAGCTCAAGGCGCTTACTATATCTCGCATGGTGGCGAGGCGGCTATTATTGATCCCTTGCGAGAAACCGCTCCTTATTTAGAGTTAATAGCCAAGGATGGTGTTACTTTAAAATATATTTTTGAAACGCATTTTCATGCCGATTTTGTTAGTGGGCATGTAGATTTAGCCGAAAAAACAGGGGCTACTATTGTTTTTGGTCCGGGTGCCGAAACCAGTTACCAAACTCATGTAGCCAAAGATGGCGAAATTTTTAAAATTGGAGGGCTAAGTATAAAGGTTTTGCACACGCCAGGGCACACGCTTGAGTCGAGTACCTATTTGTTGTTAGATGAATTGCAAGTGCCACATTGTATTTTTACTGGCGATACGTTATTTATTGGCGATGTGGGTCGCCCTGATTTAGCTATTAAATCAACATTAACCCAAGAAGATTTAGCGGGTATGTTATACGACTCGTTGCAACATAAAATTATGCCTTTGCCCGATTCGGTACTCGTGTATCCTGCACATGGTGCTGGTTCGGCTTGCGGTAAAAATATGAGTAAAGAAACTTTTGATACCTTGGGTAATCAAAAGCAAAATAATTATGCGTTGAACGCTGAATCGAAAGAATGGTTTGTAAAAGAACTTACAACAGGCATTTTGCCACCGCCATTTTACTTTGCGAAAAATGCGGCTTTAAATAAAAATGGATACATGCCTATTGATTCGGTGATGGCGCAAGGCAATCAAGCTTTAAGCGTTACTGATTTAAAACACTTGCAAGCACAAAGTAATGTATTAATTTTAGATGTACGAAGTGCGACCGAGTTTAGCGAAGGTCATATCTCTGGCTCTTTATTTATTGGTTTGGATGGGCAGTTTGCGCCTTGGGTGGGTGCATTAATTACTGATTTACACACCTCTATTGTTTTAGTAGCACCTCACAACCGCGAGGCCGAAGCGGTGATGCGCCTGAGCCGCGTGGGTTACGATAATTGCAAAGGGTATTTAAAAAATGGATTTGCCGCTTGGCAAGAAGCGGGCGAAAAAATAGAACGCATCGAATCGGTAGATGCTGAACTATTTGCTAACGATTATAAAAAAGGAACGGCTACCTTAGATGTAAGAAAACCAAGCGAGTTCGATACAAAACATTTAGAGTTTGCAAAAAATACCCCATTAGATTTTATACAAAATTGGATTGAAGGTTTTGATAAACAAATACCGTATTACATTCATTGTGCTGGCGGCTATCGTAGCATGATTGCGGCAAGTATTCTAAAACGTAAGGGGTATGCCTCGGTTAAAGATGTGAATGGCGGTTTTAGTGCTATTCAAAAAAGTACTTTGTTTGAGATGCTTGTGTAGATTAAACCCAAATTTTGAGTAAACAATGCTTCCACAAAATTTGGGTTTAAAAAATCAACGTTCACCTTGCTTCACTATTTTTTTACTGGCACTTTTGGTGCAACTTTAGATTTGGCTGCGGTTTTTGCTTTTAAAGTAAGTTTGCTTTTGAAATCTTTGCGCTTACTAAATATGCTGTATGCATTGGCTTTACTCTCGGTTACTTGACGGATGCGCGCACTCATTTCTTTTACTTTATCTACATTATTAAATACCCCAAACCACCCTACATGATTTAAACGTGCTGCTGAACCACTATAATAATCGGCAGTAACATAAGTGATAGAACCGTCGGGATTATAATACAGCAAAGCATCTTCTTTCGCCTTCTCACCTAAAGCGGTGGCACCCCACTTTAAAAGTTCCCAAGCAATGCCAATACCTGCAACTATAAGTGGTCCGGTTATTAAACCACCATCCACAAAACTAGCGTGTACTTGGCCACTGTTGCTATTATTTTTATGAACCGCTTGTGTTTTTGTTTTAGCCTCTTCTTCTTTTTTCTTTTTCGCTTCCTCTTGCGCCTTTTTTTCAGCGTCTATTTCTTTTATTAACTCCTTGGCTTTATCCATTATGGGGTCTAAGGCTTTACCAATATTTTCGCCAATATTTTTCATGTCTTTTGGCCCCCCTTTGTAAAACTCGACGTATTCTTTTGGCCAGTGGGTTACAAACGCATTTTGAGGGGTAGCCTCGTTGTGGTTATGTTTAAAATTAAGCCATTGCATATCTAACAAACCATAACCATATATTACGCCGTCGCCTGTGGCTTCTGTCCATTGAAAGCCGGCAGCGGTTTTAATGTATTTATCCATTTCCATTTTTATAAGATTTAAAGGTTACTACTTACTTAAAGCAAACAGGGTATGCTTTTTTTATTTTCTCAAGATTTTCTTTTGCCGTTAGCATGAGCTTTGCTTCTGTTTTAGCCCAGCCCTCTAAATTATTTAAACTACCAATGGCACTGTACAAGGCGGTAACTTTAGCTACTAGCAATCCCCCAGCAATAGCAGGACCCGCTATTGGAATAGCCGCCGTAGCTGCCGAAATAGTTGAAGAGATTAACCCTACTGCCATGCCGCCTATGGTTGCATATTTTTTCCACTCAATTTTTTTAAGTTGCTCCGCCGAGGCTTTAATTTGTTTAACTTGTTTTTCAATATCGGCTTTAACACTTGCTGGGCAGGTGCTTACTGGTTTTGTAGCCGAGGCTGTAACCGAATTGCGTGCTAGTGTTTTAGTAGCAGATGAATGGCTTGTGTTACTTTTAAACCAATTGGTCATTACTGCGCTAGTAAGTTCGATGGCTGGCACATGAATTTCGTGTCCACTTTTTAATAAGATGGCTTCATCTACACGCATGGTGTATGGCTCTTGTCCTAAGTCCATAAACCCCGACACTTGAAGAATAGCACCATTACCAAAGGCTATTAAGTTGTTTAAATTAAATTGCCCACTGTGCAAAATAATTAATGGTTGACGATTGGCCAAATCGTTTAAGCTAAATGTGTAGTCTCCATTTAATGTTGCTTTTAATTCTAATTCGCCTTGATAAGTGCCTATTTCAGGAATCTGAAACATGGGTTCGTTTTTTTTCAATTTAGTTTCCATGGTTTTTATTTTTTAAGTTAAAGTAGTTGTTGAGTTAAGGTATTTGTTTTTGTTTTTACTGCAATTGTTTTGTAAAGTCCCTTACGGAAACTTAACGTTTTGCTAGCACTTACCTCCATTGTTTCGATGCCGCCTAAACGCTCGGGTAAATCGCATACAAAGTGTAGCGTATAATTACCATTGGGATCTACTAATCCAAAAGTAAAATGTTCGAGTGAACCGTTAATACTGCCTTTGGGGGCTTTACCTTCTGCTGTAACGGTTACATGAACGTGATCGCCTTCCGTTTGGCTTTCGAGGTTTACTGTGTTTACCGTTTCAATTAATTTTGCTTCGAGTGTTTCGAACGCTTCCTGTTTATTTTTCATGGTTTATTGGTTTTAATAGTTAGATAAGATTTATTTATTTTTTTGAAGATGTCTTTTTTATGTCCTTTTTTTAAGATTACTTTTCTGTTGCTCTCCACTTTTCTTCGAGGTATTTTTTGCCAAAGATTTAATATCATTTACTTGGCGAGTAACCGTATTTGAACTCGTATTTTTTCGTAGCATTTTAACCTTAGGCTGAAGCATTTTTTCTAACTGGGCTTTAGGCGGCAATAGCAACTCATCCATTTTGGCTTTGAACTTTTTTAGTTGAATATTAGCAACCGGATTTATACTATTCGTAAATTTCATACTACTTTTAGTGTACTCAAACACATAAGCTAAGGCGGCTTTATCTACTCCCAAATTTTTGGCAAGCCCTCCAAAATTTTTGTAGTTAGCCAGTTTAGCAACAACACCTCTATCGGATATGACCTGAAGGTGTTCCCATAACTTTTGAATTGCTGTTTGTATTTCTATGGTTATACTCATTTTATTAGTGTTTAAGATTAAGCCAAAAATTGAATTCACTTTGTTGAGTGGCACTTTCTAAACGGTTTTGCCACTTATCGCCTTTTTCTAAACCTCTCCAAGGATTCTTTTCCTCCACTTTCATTTTTTGTAAATAGGCTCGCCACCGATAATGATTGTAAACAGCCATGATGTGAACGGCATAAGCCTCTGCTAATTTTTTATCGCGGTAAATAATAACCATGTTTTCATCATTTTTTCGGCTGGCTTTAGGTCCTAAATTATGCGAACCGGTTATTAAAATAGGGTTATCGCCAAAAGGATCTATCAACACCACTTTGCTGTGAATAATGGCCCAACCTATTTTTCCTAAAAACCGATTTCTGGTAATTTCTTCTGTCCAATAGGCAAAGCCATTGGCAATGCCTTCGGGTTGAATAATATCGAATGTATGATTGGTTGCATACCCTGTTTTTACCAATGCTACTTCGGTTTCTTCGGTGGTAGTATCGTTTTCGGTTTTAGTAGTTGCACCCGTTAGTTTATTTTTAACGCCATGAATGTAGAGTGGCGATTGATGCGTGTTTAATTCCTCAATGGTGTTATACAAGGTATCTTTAGTACCTGGTTCAAACATTAAAAATAAAATTCCTTCTTTGGCTTGTTGAATTAATTGCTTGGCTGCTTCTAATTCTACTTGCGCGGGTGTTGGCGTAAACCATACGTGATGAGGGCTTGTGCGCGTACCGCCTAATTTTACAGTACTGTTGAATGCGAGTAATGCTTCGCTAAATGTACTATCTGCATTTTTTAATTGTTCCCAATGATTTAAATAAATTTCTGCAACGCCCGCCTCCTCTATTAAAATGGCATTATTGATTTGCGTACAAAGCCCTGTGTGGGTTAGGTTAGTGCTTCCCGTCCAAACTTTAATAGGATTTTTATTTTTATCGCAAAACACAATGTATTTGTTGTGTCCCAGTTGTCCGAGTTTATCGTTACATATCCAGCGATCCATGAGATCTACTTTTCCTTTCAATTGTGCCCGTGCATCCGCATTTTGATCTTCGCCTTTTGTTTTGATGCTTCCATCGGCCAATACAATGTGTGCTTTCTTTCCTATTTTTTTAAATGCTTGCAGTATATCGTTTTGATTTAACTCGTACAAAGCGGCGTATATATGACCTTTTGAAGCAACAGTTTCTTCTAACAACTCTAGTAATTTTGCCCCTAGCTGCCCCATTAAAAAATGTTGAAGTTTTTGTTCGAGTTCTTCGGCGGGTTCTCCTTTTTTGATGTGATTGATGGCGGTAGAATTGTTACGAATAAATTGCGACATAACAATTCCACGGTTAAAATAAACAGAGGTATGGCTGCTGCCCGCATTCGTTAAGGTGATAGCTTCGCTCCAATTACTTATTGCTTCGTTAATACTTTTTTTGGTTACCGTTAGTGGAATAATTTGATAGCGAACGGTATCGTCTTTGTCAATGCTGTGATCGGTCCAATTATACCGTTGTATGGGCCATTCGAGACTACTTCGGCGTTCGCCTGTTTCGGCAGCCTCATCGGCATAACCCACGCGGTTATCAAGATACGTTTCGGTTGTTGCTCCACCGCGCGTTAACTGGCGTTTAATTGCAAAGCCAATACAGCCTTCTATTTTTTCGTGATGCCAAACTAAGTGTGCATCATCGCCGTTGGTAAATACTTTTAAACTTGTTTTTTTCATGATCCTGTGTATGATTATTTTTAGCTTATCCCTGATGACAAACTTATACCGAGGAGTAAGCCATTTCAATACCTGTTAACGGGTATTTAATTTGGGTGGGTAAAACACTAATTCCATTAGATTTGGTGCTTCTAGCACAAATTAATTAGTAACTTCAAACCCAGAAATAAATATGCTTTATCGGCAAATCGTAGGACAAAAAGAGGCCTTAGGTCGTTTACAAAAAATGGTGCAAGACCAACGCATTCCACATGCCCTTTTATTTAGTGGGCGCGAAGGCTGTGGCAATTTGCTGGCGGCAATGGCGTTTGTGCAGCATGTGTATTGCACACAGGTTGAAAACGGTTTACCTTGTGGTGTTTGCGCATCGTGCAATAAAGTAGCCAAGTTAATTCATCCTGATTTACATTTGGTTTTTCCGATAGCAAAAAGTAAAGATGTAAAAATGAGTAGCGATGTGGTAAAAGAATTTCGAGAAGCCTTTTTACAACAACCTTACTTAAATTTGAACGATTGGTTTAATGAACTTAGTGCCGAAAATAAACAACCTTTAATTCCTGTTGAAGAAGCTGCCGATATCTTGCGGAAATTAAGCTATACCAGCTACGAGGGTTCTTACAAAACCATGATTATTTGGCAACCCGAAAAAATGAACTCGGAGGCCGCCAATAAATTACTCAAAATTTTAGAAGAGCCACCCGATGAAACTTTATTTGTATTAGTAAGCAACGCTCCTGATCAGTTATTGGCGACCATTATTTCGCGTGTGCAAACGATTCCGTTTTATCCATTAAGTGAAACTGAAATTTCGGAAGGCTTAATTCAAAAATACAATGTGAATACCGATGTGGCGCAACAAGCGGCCATTTTAGCCGATGGTAATTTTAGAGAGGCCCTTGGTATTTTAACACAACACGAAGAAAGCGTTTCGTTTTTAAATCATTTCCAACAGTTTATGCGCTTGGCATTAAAATTTGATGCAGGCAAAGCCTTAACGTGGATTGATGAAAATGCAGCTACGGGTCGCGAAAAACAAAAACAATTTTTGCAATATGGATTAGCGGTATTTAGAGATGCGTTGATGTATAATTTCGGAGATAAGCAGTTAGTGCGACTCAACGGGCAAGAGCGGCAGTTTTTAGAAAAATTTGCACCTTTTATTAACCAAAAAAACTACGAAGCTTTAATAGAATCGTTTAACACGAATTACTATTATGTAGAACGCAATGCCAATCCTAAAATTTTGTTTATGGATTTGTTGCTAAAAACGAATGAGTTGATTAATTGGAAATGAGGTTAACACCACTTTGATTTAATCTAATCAGAAATACTTTTTTCCAACTTGGTATTCATTTTTTTATCTAATACCAACATCATTTCTAAAAGATACGTTGACCCAGTTTCTTTTTCTCTTATACTTCCTCAAAAATTATACCCGTAGGCCTTGCTACGCCTATAATTTTTTCGTCGCCTAAAAGAAAAATAATTCTGGTTCAACTTGTATCTTTTAGAACCGATATTGGTATAGGAAACAGTAGCTATAACCCAATGCGGTGTTGGCATTAACCAAAATGAAAAATCCCATTGCTTTCACAATGGGATTTTTAATAGTTAGTTTTATTTTATCAAACTGACATGACCTGTTCGCGTGTAAATTTTCTTCTCCGCATCGCGGTAACGAATTTTATACACATACACATCTTGCTTTAAAATATCACCTGAGTTATTTTTAGCACCTGTCCATCCCAGTTTAAAATCTTTGGTGGTAAATAACAACTCGCCCCAACGGTTAAAGATCTCCATTTGGAAGCTTGATAAATCTAATCCATACGGTGAGAATACTGGAATAAATTCGTCATTTAGACCATCATCATTTGGCGTAAACGAGTTTGGAATATATACACCATGATCGTTTTTCACAACAACATATTTAGTGATTTGGTCGCGGCAGCCGTTCACCGTTTGAGCCACCAACGTTACAGGGTATTCGCCTGATGCAGGGAACGTGTAGCTTGGGTTAACTTCTCCTGTATTGTATAAAGTAGAAATAGACCACGTGTAAGTGTTATTTCCTAATACCGTACTTAAATTATTAAAATCAACTTTCGGATTCATAATGCTTAAATCATCTTCGCCTGGCGTAAAATCAAAATTAGCACGCGGCGTTTCAAGAATGGTAATTTTACCCGGTAAGGTTGCCGAGCCTGTACACCCAATTTCGTCTTCATAAGCAAAGGTAACGTTGTAAACCCCCGCAGTATTAAATACATGGGTTACATTTAAGCCATTTAGAATTGTCCCATTTCCTAAATTCCAAGTGCCTGTTCCTGTATTAACGTTAGGTGTGCTTAACGTAATTTCTAACGGCAAACATCCTTTATTAACGTTGCTAACGATGGATACGTTAGGCACTTCATTCACCTGAATGGTAATGGTTCGGCTATCGGGGCAAAGCGAAGCCGTTGGCATAGAGTGTGTATCGTAAGTAATAATATTATTATTGCCAATGTTAGCAATAAACGGATTAAATACACTACCTGTTACACCTGCGCCTGACCAAGTTCCGCCAGGATTTTGAGCAATACTATTCAAATTAACAGCAGGATTATTGCGGCAATAAGGTCCTAAATATGAACTTAAATCCGCACTAATGAATTTCTCAACGTCAATAGTTGTGGTGCCAGTTGCAATACATGGACCAGAGGTAATACTGTAATTAATTATGTTGCCACCTATAATACCAAAGGCTGGATTGAATACGCCATTTGGTGTTACACCCGTGTTGTTAGCCCCATAAAACACGCCGCCAACAGGGCTAACCTGAATTTGCTTAGGGCCAAAGGTGTTACACATTGGCGAAATTTGTGTTAATACAGGTGTTGCTAAAGAATAAACATTTACAGCAATGGTTTTACTATCTGGACATAAATAACTTGGTGATGAGGCCGTGTTGTAAGTTAATACAATTGACCCCAAACCTGCATTGGCGGGGTTAAACGTTGTTCCAGCTACCCCATTTCCTGTCCAAATACCGCCTTGGTTTTGAACAATAGCCGCTAAGTTTTCACTAGTTCCTGTGTTACACTTATCTGGCAATGTTCCAACAATAGTGGCTGGCACAAATGTTTCGATAGAAATGGTTCGGCTAACGGTGGCATTACAAGTGCTAGTTCCTGTTGTGTAATTAACAACATTATTGCCAATATTGGCGTTGGCAGGCGTAAATACCCCTATGTTAGATAAGTAAGGGGTGGTTGTCCAAATACCACCTGAAGGATTAACCGCTAACTGAATGGGTGAACTGGTATTACAGAACGGCCCTACTTGATTTAAAGTTGGAATCGGTGGGTTTAAAACTGAAATAGCGATAACCGTTGTGTGCGGACACACGTTGGGGTTTGGTGTAGATTGCGTATTATAGGTTAAATTGTAAATTCCCGTTGCTAAATTAAGCGGCGTAAAATTATTATTGGAAACCGCTACACCGCCCCAAACGCCCGTATTATTTTGTACTAAATTCATTAAGTTAACCGCAGGGCTGGTATGACAGAGGAGATTAACACTTGATGTTAGAGCCGCCGAATTAAATTGAGAAATATTTATTGGTAGTATATTCGTTACCACGCAAGGGCCAACGGTAGTGGAATAAGTAACATTACTTGGACCATTGGGTGCTAAAGAAGGCGTTAATATACCACCCGCAGAAACCCCAATGTTGTTGTACCAAGTTCCTCCAGTTGGATTAGCAGTTAAGGTGATAGCCGCATTGGTATTACATTGCGCCGCAATTGGACTTAATGTAGGTGTTAATGTGGCGGTTACCGAAATCGTTAAAACATTGGAAGCCGGACAAACCGTAGCATTGGGTGTTGATACAGTATTATAGGTAGAAGTATAAACCCCTGTTGTAAGGTTTGCTGGACTAAACGTGTTATTACTAACCCCAACACCCGACCAAATACCCGTAAATGTATTTTGAACCAAACTCATTAAATTGACCGCTGGACTTGTAATACACAAGTTGGCAACGGTTCCTGTAATATTAGCTGTATTAAACTGAGACACACTAAGGTTAGTTGTACCCGATGCCGTGCAGGAACCTATACCCACACTGTACAAAACGTTGGTGGTGCCAATAACTGCTAAACTTGGCGTAAACACGCCTATTGCCGATACCGCAGGGTTACCCGTCCAAACACCTCCCGCAGGAGATGCAGTAAGCGTAACAGCCGCATTGGTATTACATTGTGCCGCAAGTGGTGTGAATGTTGGTGTTAACGGATTAACAACTGTAACCGTAATTGTTTTAACTAAGGGACAGTTTACAAAGTTAGGCGTTACTTGAACGGAATAAACAATGTTAGCACTAGTACCGGAAATAGCTGGTGGTGAAATGGTGGTGAGGGTTTGGGTTGGTGCCGAAATACCAGGTCCTTGTGTCCATAAATAACTAAATTGACTTGGATTAGTACCTCCACAATTACCAAAGCGCGTTACCGGGCGGTTATTGGTTCCATTCCAGTTAAAGGGTGCTTGTGTTGTTAAACAAGCGGTTTGTACGTCACTATACCAATAAATACACGAAGCAAAAGCAGTAGTTGTCCACGGAGAAATTGAATTTTGGGTGTAACTTGGATTGGTCATGTTATAACAAATATCAACCATTAAGTTAGATACCCCGTCCCAATAATAAGGCGTTTGAAATATGTGTGTGTTCCAACCTGTACCAACAACGTAGTTAGCAATAGTATAAACCTGAGTTAACCCTGCGTTATCGAAAGCTGCGGTGTTTAGCTGAGTGAGCGGCGTACACTTCATCCGAATAGTATAACCTGGATAGTTAGTAGTACCGTTAATAGTAATAACATTAAACGCCATGCTCGTAAGATACCCCGGTTGAATTCCCATTGCCGCCAACTCTGTGGCTCTAAACAACATTTGATGGCGCGCATTTCGGTACCAGTTACCATAAGGTGCTGGCCAAGAGGTAGTTCCATTTTGACCGTTTGTTGTACCAATGGTGGTAATATTTGGATTAGGACAAGCTGGCCCTGTATTATTGGAACAAGGTACGCCACTTATTGTATTGCCTAAAGATACACTACTTGTTATGCTTCCTCCCTGACAGATAGTTGTTGTTAAAGGCGACACCGTATAATTGAATGTATAAGGCGAAACCGTAAAAGTACTATTATAGAAACAACTGCCATCGTATGCCGCTACTGTGTAAATACCAGCGCCTAAGCCTGTAGGAACGAAGGTATTACTGGTTAACGGTCCAGCCCCAGCACTATAAGAAGAAGGCCCAGTTATAGAATAAGTATTTTGACCAATAGGGGCGTTGGAGGCAGGCGTAATGATCACATTTGCTGTTCCAGTTGCGGCACCCGTACAAATAGGTGAAATATTCATGATTGATAATTGACCCGGTGGAGTGGCTACTAATTTATAGCGTATCGAATCTTTACAGCCCTGAGGTGTCGTGTAAGCTACTGTGTAAAAAGCCCCATTAATTGGATTGGTAACTGTTAATGTGGGGGCGGTACCAATGGGTGGGGGTATAAGTGTTACGTTATTATACCACTGAAAATTGGTTCCGGAGGTGTGGCTAATAATGGCCAAATTACCACAATACCCTTTATTAATATTATAATACGTTGGTGCAGCTACCCCAACCTGAACCGTTCGTGTAGCTTGCCCACAAGAAATACCAGTTACCGTTATTGTATAAATGCCAGGGGATAGGTTATTGGCGACGGAAGATGTACCGACCGTTTGCGCTAAAGAATTTTGCCACAAAAAGGTGTACCCGTTATTACTGCCCGCGACGGAAACGTTGGCAGAGCCACTATTACCTCCTGGGCAAGTGGGAATAGACCCAACGCTTGTGATGGATACATTACTAATTGCTATCGTATTGGTTAATTGAACGGTACAACCTGTTGGGGTTACCATATTAACCGTGTATGTTTGACCTACAATAGCTGGATTGGCGGTCATTGTTTGTGTATTGCCTCCATTGGCAACAGATACTGGTGTAAATACATTAGGACCATACCATTGATAGGCTACATAGCCAGAAGGTGCTGTTACAATGGCACTGTTAGTTCCAGCACACATGGCATTAACAACACCACCTTGCGAACACTCTGCATCTACATAAGCATAGGCCCAATGTCCACCAAAGCAACACCCACCAACTGTAAACTCAAGGTTTACTTGTGTAACAGCGGCATAAATGGGGCTTGTAAAATCTAGCCCGTATTGTTTCCACATGCGGTAGTAAAAATTATTCCAAGGTGGTGTTCCTAAAACAGATTGGTGAAAGGTTGTATCGCTTGCTGCCAAAGTAGCATTAATATTATAAATACCACAGTTTCCACCTATAGGGTTACCGTTTTGATCGGTAACTTTTACTTGAAAGTAAGGTTGTTCGGGACCTGCGTGCCCTCCGTCGTATAAAACTACAGCAAAGGCATAAGAAATATTTCGGTTTGAGGGGGTTAAATTAAATTGATAACGCATACGGCAAGAACGGTAATTAGCTTGAGCACCATTCATCCGAACCGAAGTTCCATCACTATAAAATGGACAAACAAATGGCACTTCTGATACGGTTTGACCCCCAGCCGCTTTTACAGTAATCGAATCCCAACCTGTTTGTTGACAATTGGGATAAAGATTATTAGTAGCTGGCGTGTTCATAATAGTGTGGTAGTTAGTAATGTTCATCTGATTAACGTTAGCCCCAGCAGCACTAGATATACCAACAGAGGTTTGCGTATAAAGTGGCGAATTAGACCCTACTGGCCCACAAGTTTGTGCATTACCGACACTACCCGTCCAGTTTCCAAAATTATTATTCTCGAAGCTTGCGTTAGGGCATCCTGCCGATTGAGTAGATTGACCACCGCTTCCTGGTTTAGCATAAATGGTGTAAACGCCATACGGGTCGTTGGGCGCGTGATTATGCGCATGATTAACGCCGCTATGCGCCTCGTTATACTCTTGCTCAAGGGCTTGAATATACCCTTTAACATCCTGAGGAGGTAAGTTTTTAAGAATAGCTTTTTGTTCTGCAGCCTTGCGGTCGAAACCGCCCGATTGTGCTAACATACTTGAGGTAGATAACACGAACCCTAAAACGTATAATCCTACTGAACACAAAAAATTTTTCATGGAAACTAATATTTACCATAAAAATAGCAATATCGCCGCTAATCACAACTTTAATTCACTCATTATAACCCCCAGTTAACTAAATAATTACTTCAAATTTGAAATTAGATTGTCGTGAAAGGATTGTAAATACTGATTTTAACAGTATTCTGTTTTTAACCCTATAAGAGGAATACCCAACTATTTTTGAAATTGCATTTCAGCAAACGACCAGTTTACCAAATTCCACCAAGCTGTAATGTATTGGGGCCTTTGGTTTTGATACTTTAAATAATACGCATGTTCCCAAACGTCTAGTGCCAAAATAATTCGGGTGTTAGCGGTTGCTTCTAACATTAATGGGTTATCTTGATTGGCACTTGTTACTATTTCGAGTTGCCCTGCTTTAGAAATTAGCCAACACCAACCGCTTCCAAAAACGCTCGTAGCCTTTTTAGTAAATTCGGTTTTAAATGCTGCAAATGAACCAAACTGCTTGGTAATAGCTGCCATTACCAAAGTTTCAGGTTGGTTATCGGTGCTGGTTGGGTTGGGGCGTAAACTTTGCCAAAATAAACTGTGATTATAATGCCCACCTGCGTTATTCCGAATGGCTGCATCTAATAGCAAAGCATTTTTAACCAAACTGTCTAAAGTTTTTTCGCCTTTGTAAGTAGTAAGTGCCGCATTTAATTTATCTACATAGGCTTGGTGGTGTTTCCCATGGTGCAACTTCATGGTTGGCTCATCTATAAATGGCTCCAATGCTGAATAACTGTAGGGTAGAGCCGGCAACACAAACTGTTCGCCTGCATAAGCACCAACCGCTTCGAGTGTTTCGAGTTGCTTTTGACTAAACAAAGCCGAACCAGTAGCCGATAGCCCTAGTAAAAACGATTTTTTGAAAAATTCTCTGCGGTTACTCATGGCGTTAAAATTGAATTAGTAATTGATTTTTTTCGACAACAGCCTGCGTCGAAACTATAATTTTTTTGATGACTCCGTCGCAAGGACTTTTTAAAACATTTTCCATTTTCATAGCCTCTAAAACAATCAAAGCATCACCTTTTTTTATCTCTTGCCCTTCTAAAACCATAATGTTTAAAACCTTTCCGGGCATTGGTGCTTTTAAATCGTTTACTTTTTTAGCCGCCAAATTATCCATGCCCAGTTGTTTTAACAACACATCAAATTGATCTTGTAAACGGAGGGTTTGTTTATGCCCATTAATGCGCAATACCATTGATTTTTCAGCAGTTTCTATTTTTATTAAGTCAATGGTGTAAGATTGGTGGTTGTGAACTAAATGAAATTGACGATCATTAATTTTTACCAAATCGGCATCTATCAGCGTATTTCCAATAGTTCCCGTCCATTTTCCGTTTTCAGCTTTAATATTGGTTTCTACTTCGCGTCCGTTTATATTTACTTTATACATAATTGTTTCTATTAAATCTTAGCCTCTGTTAACTGCATTGGCTATCAAAATTACACATTATTCCATAAAAAAACCTCGGGGCTTCCGAGGTTTCTCTTTAATTTAAGTGGGGTTGTTATTTTTTCACAAACTCACCCATTTTATTATCGTAGTTTAAAAAATATCCTCCTTTTTGAAGATTACTCACGTCTGCCTTGTTTCCAAATCCCTTCTTAACAATATTACCGTATTGGTCATAAATTTCGTACATGGTTTCGATGGGCGTATCTTTTGCTACAAAGTTGATGTCTTTACTGGCTTTAACTGGTGCAAACGTTATTTCTGGAACATCGCTTACAAAATCAACGGGTTTACTTAACCGAGGTTGACCACTATAATCTGTTTGGCGCACACGTACCATATTTTTACCACTATGTGGCACAATTTTAAACGTATAGTTATTGGTAGTAGGTGTTCCCACGCCATCTACTTCTCCCACTTTAACCCATTTATTCCAACGAAATTGTTCAACGGCAAAAGCTAATTTCCCCGTTTCAGATTTTGTACTCCATTTTACAGTACCGTCAATATCAACCGTCATTGAAATGATTTCAAATGTACTTTTTGGTTTTAAAACTTCAGGATTTAATACTTTAGGTTTACAATCTTCTTTGTGAAGGATTTTAACCTCTACTTTATCGCCTATGTTTAATTTGTGGGTTTTTAAATCAATTTCAAATGCACTCGAATTGGTTTCGTCTGTTGTGATGTTGTCATTTACTTTTACTTCTAGCACACAAAAACCAACGCCACCATTGCCAAACGGGTTTTGAATGTAAAGATTTTTACCTTGGTAATTCCCCTCCAAAATGATAACACCTCCTTGAGCATTTACTTGTATTGTAAAAGACAATAAAGCTAGAAATATTATAAAAACTTTTTTCATCGAAGCAATAAAATAATCTATCTATTCACTTTGAAAGATAGCCTTGCAATATTATAACGATATTTTTGATTTACAAAATTATTTTTTAGAAAAATCAACAAATATTTCAATATTTTGTATTTTTAAAATGTATAGCTTTGTTTCGACAATGTTAAGTAATTTCACTTTCTGCAAAGAATTTATATAAAGTATGAGATTTTTTATTTTCTGTTTCTCTGTAATTTTGACAGTAGCCTTATTTAGCCGTTGCGACTCTGGCTCTTCGACCTTAGCCAACGACCCTTATAGAGCCGAAAACGCTGGTGGCACTATCCGCATAGCAGAGGTTACCGAACCCAATAGTTTATTCCCCTCCAAAGTAACCAATTACATCGAAGCCACTATTGCCAGTCAAATTCACGAAGGATTGGTTCAAATGAACCCAAAAAATATGCAAATTGTGCCAGGTTTAGCCGAAAAGTGGGAAATTGATTACGCCTCTAAAACAATTACCTTCCATTTGCGTAAAGGCGTTAAATTTCAATCGGAAGGCCCTTTTGCCGGACATACCGCACCAGAAGTTTCCACCAAAGACGTTCAATTTACTTTTGAAAACCTCTCTCGCAATAGCCTCTATAATTATCAATTTGCTACCGTTTGCCGCGATCGTATTGTTGGAGCTAACGAAACCTTTGAAGCCTCTAAGCTGGGTAAAAATATTCCATTAAGTGGGTTTAAACGCATTGATGATTATACGTTTTCAATTGCTTTACTTAATTCTCCCGATATTTTTCTTCAAATTATTTCGACACCTGTAGCCGCCATTCTTTCCGAAAAAGCATTTTCGCAGCTAGGTGATAAATTATTAGTAGGTGCTGGTCCTTTTATTTACGACGAAAAAAATTCAAATAGCACGCATCACCTCTTGTTGCGAAATCCGAACTACTATGCTAAAGATGAAAAAGGAAATTCTTTGCCTTATGTTGACTCTCTAATTATTGATATTTTGCCTTCTATCGAAGAAGCCTTAATTTATTTTAAAGATGGGAAGTACGATTACCTCGGCAGCGTTCCATCTAATCAATTAAAACAAGTGGTTCAAGATAATATTAATGCCTTTAAAGGCAATCCGCCTTTGTTTATTTTAGAGCGGGGCTTAGAAATTAGTAATCAATTTTATGTATTTAATGTTAACAAACCCCCTTTTAACAATTTAAAGTTACGTCAAGCATTTAATTATGCCATTGACCGCGATAAAATTATCGAACGTATTTTATTTGGACAGGCTTACGGTCCTGCTACAAATGGTTTAACGCCTCCTGCTTTCGACAAGTACGCCTCTTCCTCTATTCTCGGGTATTCGTTAGACATTCCTAAAGCGAAAAAATTATTAGCCGAAGCAGGTTACCCCGACGGAAAAGGTCTTCCCGAAATCCAACTCATCGTCAACTCGGGCAACTCTCGAAACAATACGGTAGCCGCCGAAATTCAAAAGCAATTAAAAACAAATATTAATGTTAACCTAACGTTTGAATCGTTATCTAACAACGATAAATTTAATTTGCAACTTAAAGGCAAAGGCGATTTATACCGCGACGGTTGGGTTGCCGATTATCCTAGCCCCGAATCGTTTTTGTCTATTTTTTATGGAGAGCCCGTTCCAAGCGATACAACGCAAATGTCTTTCCCGAATACCACACGCTACATTAACAAAGAGTACGACCGGTATTATAAACTAGGACGCGATAGCCGCAATCAAGATAGTGCATACCTTTACTTTTTAAAAGCCGAACAAGTTTTAATAAACGATGCGCCCATTATACCACTTTGGTACGAAAGCAACTACCGTTTAATCAGTTCGCGTTTAAAAAACTTTCACGTTAATCCACTTAAAATCTTCGACTTTAAAAAAGTGAGCGTTACTAAACGAGAAGGCAAACTACAATAAACAGTATAGCACCTAGGCTATTTTTATTATTTGAAAAATACGCACTATCACACACTTGGGTTGGCAAACTTTGCCACATTAGCCGAAGTTAAACAGGCTTACCGACGTTTGGCCAAACAATTCCACCCCGACGTAAACCCACAGGGCAAAGAAATCTTTACTAAAGTTACGGCCGCTTACGAAGTGTTGGGCGATAGTTCTAAAAAATATATTTACGACACGCAGTTAAAACACAACAGCCACAGCGAACGCGTGCATCAATCGAACCAAAAAAAAAAATGGAGTTTTCAAGAACAAGAATTAAAACGCCGACAATACTACCAAGAGCATTATAAAAAACAATACCAACAACAGCAGCAAAACAAGCAAGTACCAACGCCTCCTAAAAACTACAATGAATATAAATACATTTTATTTGCAACACCCTTGGCCGTTGTGTTAGTGCTTGTTATTTTAGGTTTATATCAAAAAAATTCAAGCCTTTCAACACTGCCCACTATTGAAAAAGAAAAAGTGGTGTCTTTAACTAATGGCGAGTTTCCGTTTGCCAGTTATTTTGGCCCTGCCCAATACACCGATTCTAAATCAAGGCAAATTATCATTTCAAATACACATCCCGAAGATGTTATTTGCATACTCTTTCAAGGTGAAAAATTTTGGAGGGGATGTTACTTAAAACAAAATTACAGCGCCACTATCTCACGCTTGCCTAACGATACGTTAGAGTTGCGTTACATGCGCGGGCGCAATTGGTGCGCCACCTGCGAAAATAAATTAAATCCTACCAGCCCATTAGGTCGTTTTAAAACGATTGTTGGCTTTTATCAAACACAAATAGAACCTAAAGACGCAGATACAAATTATAATGTTAACCTAAACGATTCGTTGAACCTTGTGGCAAGTTCTTATTTTTTTAAACGGAAATGAAAAAGGAAATGCTAGGTAACTTCATTAATAAAACGATGCCGTGCCCCCTATAAGATACAACTAACAAAATGGCTTTAATATTAAAAGGTTCTCAATGTATAAAGTTCTACTCGGGGGTCGTGTTGTCCGCTTTAGCCAATTAGCCCTTTGCTGCTTTTGTTGCGGCTGCGGGGTCTTCGTGCCTCAGCCGCCTCGCTCGCACAAAACCTAGCAAAGGTCGACATTGGGCTGCCGCTTCCACCACTCACGGAAAAAAAATCAACAGATTTAAACCCTTTCATTCCAAGAGTGTTCCTCTTAAAATTTAACCATAATTTAAAAAAATCGGATGACCTAGAAGAAAACGTCTAACTCTGTAAAATACTTAAAATCAAAACTTAAAAAATGAGTTAGATGGAAATAGATGATTAACACACTTCCCGCTTTGCGAAGTTATACTATTACACAAGTAAAAATAATTAAATTTAATATTTCCTAAATAAGAATCATTATCTTTACAACCTAATCACAAATTCTTACTAGAATGGCTACCGATTTTAGAAATAAATTGCAAGCAGAGGGGCTAAAAGTTACTCCCCAACGTGTTGCCATTTTTGAAGCCATTCTACGCCTCAATAACCACCCAACAGCCGAAGATATTATCGCATTTATTAAAACCAATCATCCCAATATTTCGGTGGGTACCGTTTATAAAGTCTTAGATATTTTCGTCGAGAAAAAACTAATTCAAAAAGTAAAAACCGAAAAAGATGTTATGCGTTACGACCCATTTCTGTCTAATCACCATCACCTGTATTGCGCCAATACAGAGCGAATAGAAGATTATGAAGATGAAAAATTAAACCAACTTATTGCCGAATATTTTAAAAAAAACAAGATAAAAAATTTCAAAATTCAAGATATCACACTTCAAATTACAGGTAAATTCAGTTCTCAAAATAAATCAAAAAAATAAATTAACATGAGCAATTCTAACGAAAGTAAATGTCCTTTTCCTCACGGACAAACCTCCGCCTCAGCAAGCATGAGTAACGGAACCTCCAATAAAGATTGGTGGCCTAACCGCCTTAATCTTGGCATCCTTCGCCAACATTCTGCCTTATCAAATCCAATGGATGAACAGTTTAACTATGCGAAAGAATTTGAATCTTTAGATTTAAAGGCCCTTAAAAAAGATATTGAACAAGTAATGACCACCTCGCAAGATTGGTGGCCCGCCGACTATGGACACTATGGTCCTTTATTTATTCGCATGGCTTGGCACAGCGCAGGTACTTACCGAATAGCCGATGGCAGAGGTGGTGCAGGCACGGGCAATCAACGTTTCGCACCTATTAATAGCTGGCCCGATAACGGCAACTTAGATAAAGCCCGTTTCCTGTTGTGGCCCATCAAACAAAAATATGGTAAAAAGATTTCGTGGGCCGATTTAATGATACTAGCAGGCAATTGCGCTTTAGAATCAATGGGGTTTAAAACGTTTGGCTTTGCTGGAGGCCGAGCCGATATTTGGGAACCCGAACAAGATATTTATTGGGGATCAGAAACCGAATGGCTGGGCGACAAACGCTATAGCGGCGACAGAGAATTAGAAAACCCTTTGGCAGCCGTACAAATGGGATTAATTTATGTGAACCCACAAGGCCCCAACGGAACACCCGATCCCTTAGCTTCGGCCAAAGATATTCGCGAAACGTTTGCACGAATGGCTATGAACGATGAAGAAACTGTAGCACTCGTTGCAGGCGGACATACCTTTGGCAAGGCACACGGCGCAGGTCTTGAGTCGCATGTAGGTCGCGAACCCGAAGGCGCAAGTATCGAAGAGCAAGGCATGGGTTGGAAAAACAGCTTCAACTCTGGTAAAGGCGCAGATACGATTACCAGCGGCATTGAAGGTGCTTGGAAGCCCAACCCAACTACTTGGGACAATGGCTACTTTGAAACGTTATTCAAATACGATTGGAAACTAACCAAAAGCCCAGCGGGTGCGCACCAATGGATGCCAACCGACGAAGCCGCCGCTAACTTGGTGCAAGATGCACACGACCCCAATAAACGCCATGCACCCATGATGACAACGGCCGATTTGGCTTTAAAACTAGACCCCATCTATGGGCCAATCTCCAAACGTTTTTTTGAAAATTTTGATGACTTTGCCGACGCTTTTGCTAGAGCTTGGTTTAAACTAACGCACCGCGATATGGGCCCAATTGCCCGTTACAAAGGCGCAGAAGTACCAAGCGAAGAATTAATTTGGCAAGATCCCATTCCTGCTGTAAAACACGAATTAATCAACGACGCAGACATAAGCACATTAAAAAATAAATTATTAAATTCAGGATTAAGTGTTTCCGAATTAGTATCAACCGCTTGGGCTTCGGCAGCAACCTTCCGTGGCTCCGATAAACGCGGTGGAGCCAATGGCGCACGCATCCGATTAGCACCACAAAATACGTGGGAAGTGAACAATCCAATACAGCTAAAAAAAGTATTAGCAACACTCGAAACCATTCAAAACGAATTTAACGCCGCACAAAGTGGAAATAAAAAAGTAACCCTCGCCGATTTGATTGTACTAGGCGGCGTTGCAGCCATCGAAAAAGCAGCAAAAGAAGCAGGACATAATTTAACTGTTCCGTTTACGCCTGGCCGCAACGATGCCACTTTAGAGCAAACCGATGTTGACTCGTTTGCCGTGTTAGAACCAAAAGCCGATGGGTTTAGAAACTATAAACACGCTGCACTAACACACCTACCAGCAGAAAACTTATTGTTAGACAAAGCACAGTTACTAACTTTAACAGCCGCTGAAATGACTGTATTAGTGGGCGGAATGCGTGTATTAGACACCAATTACAACGGTTCAAAATTAGGGCTATTTACAGCGCATCCAGAAAAATTAACCAACGATTTTTTTGTAAATTTATTAGACCTAGGTACAACTTGGAAAGCAACATCAATGCTTGGCGACACCTTTGAAGGCTCGGATAGAGCAACCGGAAAAGTAAAATGGACAGCTACACGCGCCGATTTAATTTTTGGCTCAAACTCCGAACTACGCGCCATTGCCGAAGTTTACGCCTGTGCAGATAGCAAAGAAAAATTTGTGAACGACTTTGTTGCCGCATGGAATAAAGTGATGAACCTAGACAGATTTTAAATCATAACAAAATTAAAAAGGGTAGTAAAAAAATTTGCTACCCTTTTTTCGTTCATAATAAATACAAATGTAAAATAACAATCCCATCAAAAATTGACCCTTCGTGATGAGATGTAAATAGATGCTAATTCAACCTAATGCTTACTGATGAGTATTCCCCTTTTCGATTTCTAATACCGAACTTCACCAAGAGTCTATTTTGTAATTAAAAAATTATCCTTGGTATAAACTATTCTTACCAAACTTAACTACCTACTTCAAATGAAAAATTATAATTTATTTGAAATGGATTTAATGTTTCACAAGTTTATAAACCGCATTATCATATCTAAGAATATAAACCCCCTCCGAAAAATTTTGCATATCTATTAAATGATTCGCCGAAGTTAGTTCTTCTGACAAAACAATTTCTCCTAAAGCACTTAAAATATAAACCTTCTTATTCATAGTTTTGAATACACTAACGTTTAGCGTTAACACATCACTTACAGGATTAGGATATAATCTCATTACTATTTTATCTTCTTGCTCGTTTAAAGCGGTAGATGTGCTTCTGTACCTTAAAAATAATTTATAAAGATTACCTACTTTCTTGTGGTAATATAACTTCGATTTATCGCTTGTAAGTGCGGGTGCTTCAGGTGCAAAAAATGGAGCTCCAATTAATAAACTTGGCAAGCCAAATGCTTGATTGGTGTTGCTTCTAACAGCAACCATAATTTCGGTTTGTATCCCCGTTTTTAATAACCGCGTGTAATAAAGTTCTAAGCCATCTTTGGTAATAAACGGAGCATACACAATATAATTTGTGGTATCGTTTATGTTTGCCATTATAGTCGAAGTATTTGCATATTTATTGAAAGTAGAATCGTTTACCTTTTGCGCAATACCCATAGAAGCCTGGCAAGGTAGGCCATTAGCGCAATTATTAAAATAAGCGTTGCAATAAACTAACTGATTTCCATGGTAATTTGTACACGCATCCATTATTAAATATCCTGGTGAATTAATATAAAAATCGCCATACAATTTGCCGAAATTTGTATAACCCAAGGGTAAAAATCTTATGCGAAAAAGGTTTTCAATAGTCCCTGGAAAATGGCGGGTGGACACCCAATAAAAATTATTAATGCTATCTAAAGTTGGAACCGCATCTAAACGTGGAGTTACCGTTTGATTAACCACAGGAACTAGTCCAATAAAATTAAAGGTAGTATCATCCACTCGCGAAGCATAATACAAACTAGTTGTAATACCATTGTTTAAACTATTAAAAAAAAGAGCGTTTCCGTCGGTGGACAAATTAGGCTCCATCGCGTCAAAGGTGAGGCCATTAATGGTTACCGGCTTCTCATTAATAAAACTAGGGCTTAATTGCGCAAATGCACTAACTAACCAAACCAATGCTAAACTTAATAAACTATATTTTTTCATTGGCCAACTTTACTAATTAAATGTAGCGTTTTATTCAACACACTTTTAGTTAAATCTTAATCCTAATTTTACTAATAAAAAATCCCTTTGCGACCTTTGCACCTTTGCGTGCCACTACCTAATAAAAATTAGTTACATCAAATCCCTCTTTTAAAATTTAGTCCCAACAATCTAATCTTCCCTCCCTTTGCGCCTCTTTGCGCCTTGGCGTGCCACTACCTAATAAAAATTAGTTACATCAAATCCCCCTTTTAAAATTTAGCACCAACAATCTAATCTCCCCTCCCTTTGCGACCTTTGCACCTTTGCGTGCCACTACCCAATAAAAATTAGTTACATCAAATCCCTCTTTTAATTTAGCACCAACAATCTAATCTTCCCTCCCTTTGCGCCTCTTTGCGCCTTGGCGTGCCACTACCCAATAAAAATTAAAACAACTTATCCTCTCATTTTATAAGTTTTAATAATTCCATAAAAAAATGCTTTTCCCCTTTTTGACAGAAGCAAACTAATTGTACCTTCATACTCAAATTCTCCAAACATGTTAGCTAATAAATTAAAATGGATGGCCGTTGGTATGGGTCTTACATTTTCAGGCGTATGGATCTACAACCACAAAGATTCGTTCAAAAGCTTAAATGCCAAGTACAGTAACGGTTTCACCTCAACCATTAACCCCGAGTTTGCCGCTTACATTCGCGCATTTACTACAGGCTATGTACAAGGCAATAGCACCATTAAAATTAAATTTGCCAGCGAGTTAAGTGCCTCCACCATTTTAAACACTCCACTTACCAACGACTACATTTCTTTTTCGCCAAGCCTCGATGGTAATTTAATTTGGAAAGATGCACAAACTTTAGAGTTTAAACCTAAGGCTCCACTCAAGCCAGGTCAGCGTTACAAGGCCACCTTAGCCCTCAACAAATTAGTCGAAGTAAAAAAAGAATTAGAAGATTTCGACTTTCAATTTGAAGCCATTCAACAATCCTTACAACTCAGTACCAACGATGTAAAAAGTTATAACGGTAACGATTTTTACTATTACAGTGTAAGTGGTACACTCTCTACCGCCGACTTTGCTAACGACGAATCCCTCGAAGCCACTACCGTTGCTAAAATTGGTAACCGCACCTTAGCCATTAAATGGCAACACCCCGAGAAAGGAAATGCACATCCGTTTTTAATTGATAGCATCGAACGCCCCAACAACAGCGACGATCGCCTTGTTATCGAAAGCAACGGCAAACCTCTATCCGTAAGCTATTCTAAAAAAATAGATTTAAACATTCCTAAAAAAGAAGCGTTTCGGTTATTGTCTTCAACCCTTGTTAACGAAGAAGAACAATACTTATTACTAACTTTTTCTAACCCAATTGATGCCTCACAAAGTTTAGAAGGACTCATCCGCATCGAAAATACCAACGAACTAAAATATGTAGTAAACAATAATCAAGTTTTAGTTTATCCCTCGAACCTAAAAACCGGAACACTTAAAATAACCGTCGAAAACGTTCGTGATGCCAAAGGACAAAGCATAGATAAAACCGAACACGAACTAACCATTAACGAAGCAAAACCAAGCGTACGCTTTGCGGGTTCGGGTAACATCTTGCCTTCTACTAATGGGCTAAACCTCCCGTTTGAAACGGTTAATCTCCGTGCAGTAGATGTAAAAATTATAAAGATTTATGAAAACAACATCTTGCAATTTTTACAAAGCAACGATTTAGATGGAAATAGTCAATTAGCACAAGTTGGAAAAAAAGTAGTGGAGAAACGCATTAACTTAGGCATCACCAACCCTAACGATTATGGCGTTTGGAAAAAATTCTCACTCGACTTGGGCAGCCTCATTAAATCAGAACCAGGTGCCATTTACCGCGTGTCATTAAGCTTTCGCAAAGCCTACTCTACCTATTCGTGTTTAGGCAATGCCTTTAACGACAAATTTGAAATGGAAGAACTCGAAGAAAAAGACGAAACCGAACCCGAATATTTCTCCTACTATTACGACGATTACTACAACAACTATTACGACCCCAACGAAGAAGACGAAGGCTACGATTGGGAAAACCGAAATAACCCTTGTAAAAATTACTATTACCATAGTTCCGAACGAACGGCTTCCCGCAATATTTTAGCTTCCGATTTAGCTTTAACCGTTAAAAAAGGAAACGATGGCAGTATGATGGTGTTTGCCAATAACATTGTTGACACCAAACCCTTCAAAGATGTAACCATCGAACTCTACGACTATCAAAAGCAATTGTTAGAAACCGTTACCACCAACGCCAACGGGCAAGCCACCTTAAACCCAAAAAGTAAACCTTATTTTGTTATTGCAAAAAAAGATCAACACCGAGCTTACCAACGCTTAGAAGATGGTGCTGCCTTATCGTTAAGCATGTACGACGTTTCGGGCGAAGCCATTAAAAAAGGCGTAAAAGGATTTTTGTATGGCGAACGTGGCGTATGGCGACCAGGCGATTCTCTATTCCTTAGTTTCATCTTAGAAGATAAAGCCAATAACATTCCCGACAACCACCCTGTTGTGCTAGAACTATACACCCCGCAAGGACAAGCCTATCGGCACTTATTAAGCACCAAAGGACTTAATGGTTTTTATAACTTTAGCACCATCACCGATAAAAATGCACCAACAGGTATATGGACCGCCGATGTAAAAGTAGGTGCTATTAAGTTTACCAAAAGTTTGCGCATCGAAACCATAATGCCTAACCGTTTAAAAATAAATGTGAGTGCAGGTGATAACACTTTATTATCGGCATTTAAACCCAACCGTATTAATTTACAAGCGGCTTGGTTAACTGGTGCTATCGCCAAAAATTTACCCGCTAATATTAGCATGGCCTTGTTTGAAACCGAAACCAGTTTTCCAAAATTTGAAACGTATAAATTTACAGACAATGCCCGCCGCTTTAACACACAAGTTATTACTGTGTTTGAAGGGAACATTAACGAAAAAGGCGAAGCCAGTGCACCCATTGCCATCGAAGCCGCAGCTACCGCGCCAGGTATGTTAAGAGCCGCATTCACCACACGCGTGTTCGAGCAAGGTGGCGCCTTTAGCATCGATCGCTTCTCGGTTAATTACTCCCCTTATAAATATTACACCGGCATTAAAACCCCCGAAGGCGAAAAATACAGTGGCATTCTTTACACCAATCGCAACCAACGCTTCGAAATTGCGACAGTAGATGAAAAAGGAAATCCAGCATCGCGCAGCAATTTAAAATACAGTTTATATAAATTAGAATGGCGTTGGTGGTGGGACCAGTATAACGATGAAGTAGCCAATTACGAAGGCGACAATTACCAAAAATCGGTGCAATCGGGTAACCTCAACACCAGCAATGGCAAGGCTACCATTGATGTTAACATTGCTGATAAAGATTGGGGACGTTATTTATTACGTGTAACAGACACCGAAAGTGGACATGCCGCCTCTACCATTGTTTACTTTGATTGGGCCAATTGGATGGATAGAGATGGCGGAGGCGATAACACAAAAATTATTGCGAATATGTTACACTTCTCTACCAATAAAGAAAGTTATAAAGCGGGCGAAGAAGTGGTTGTTACCATTCCTTCGCCACAAAACGGTAGGGCTTTAGTAAGCATCGAAAATGGTAGCCGTGTACTTGAAGCACATTGGCTCGAAACCGAAAAAGGAAGTACCATGTTTAAATTTAAAGCGAGTTCGCAAATGGCACCCACCACCTACGTGCACGTTTCGCTAATGCAGCCACACACACGCACCAACGATTTGCCCATTCGTTTATATGGTGTAGTACCCATAAAAATGGACGACCCCGAAACACATCTACAACCCACCATTGCTATGCCCGATGTGTTAGTACCCGAAAAAAAGGTAAGCATTAACGTAGGTGAAGAAAACGGAAAAGAAATGGTATTTACTTTAGCCGTTGTAGATGAAGGCTTGTTAGATATTACGCGTTTCAAAACACCAGACCCGTGGAATCATTTTTATGCCAAAGAAGCCTTGGGCGTAAAAACATGGGATTCTTATGACCAAGTGATAGGCGCTTTTGGTGCCGAACTTGAGCGCATGTTAAGCATTGGTGGCGATGGTAGCGATATAAACGACGATGGTGCTAAAGCCAATCGCTTTAAACCCATGGTTAAATTTTTTGGTCCTTACAGCCTAAAAAAAGGCGAGAAAAAAAATATACAATTTACCATGCCCATGTATGTAGGCTCGGTAAGAACCATGGTTATTGCTGGTAACAACGGTGCTTATGGCCACGCCGAAAAAACAACCGCCGTAAAAGCCCCCTTAATGGTACTAGGAACTTTACCGCGCGTGTTAAGCGTAACCGAAGAAGTAAAATTACCCATATCAGTTTTTGGTGGCAATCAAAACATAGGCAACACACAAGTAAAAGTAGAAGTAAATGAGTTTTTACAATTAAGTGGCACTAATGTAAAAAACATCAACGTAAAAAAAGACGATGAGCAAATGGTGTGGTTCGACCTCAAAACCAAAAACCGAACAGGCATTGCAAAAGTAAAAATTACAGCTTCGGGTGGTGGACACACTTCGACCACCGAAATAGAATTAGATGTGCGTAATCCAAATCCTTACCAAACCAGTACCAACGATTTTTTTGTAGATGCCGGAAAAACAATCAACGAAACCGCTACCAGCATTGGCTTACAAGGCACTAATAATGGCGTGTTAGAATTATCAACCATCCCTTCTATTAATTTAGATGAACGCTTAGACTATTTAATTTCGTATCCACATGGTTGCGTAGAACAAACCACCTCACAAAGTTTTGCGCAATTAAACTTATCCGACATCCTAACCCTAAGCCCACAACAACAAGCCGAAACCGAAAGCAATATTAAAGCAGGAATTGCCGCTTTGCAAAAATTTCAATTAAATAGTGGCGGCTTATCGTATTGGCAAGGTGCAAGCGAGGCTAACGAATGGGGCACTACTTATGCCGGACACTTTATGTTTGCTGCCGAAAAAAAGGGATACACCTTGCCCATTGGATTCAAAAAAGCGTGGGTTAGCTATCAACAAAACCTAGCTACTAATTTCGAGGCTAGTCAAAACAACATTTACAATAACGACGAAATGCAAGCATACCGATTATATGTATTAGCCTTAGCCAATCAACCCGCGCTAAGTGCAATGAATCGTTTGCGCGAGTTAAACACCCTATCTAACCAAGCGCGTTGGTATTTAGCTTTAGCCTATTCGCAAATGGGTCAAGGCAGCGAAGCCGAAAAGCTAATAGCAAAAGCTACTTCGCAAATTACACCTTACCGTGTTAACTATTACACCTTTGGTTCTACCGAACGCGATGCGGCCGTTGTGTTGCAAGCCCTGTGTTTAATGGGCAAAAAACAACAAGCCTTTGCGCAATTAAAACGGGTGTCAGAAGCCCTTGCTTCTAAAAGTTGGATGAGCACGCAAACCACCGCTTATTGTTTAGTGGCCGTTTCGCAATTTATTAAACGCTATGGCGATGCCTCGGCCATGCAAGCCACCTGTCGCATTAACGGAAAAGCCTTTGCTTTAAAAGGTAACGCCGTTATTACAAAAATTCCTGTTGACTTTTCTAATAGCGCAACTGCTAAAATTGAAATTGAAAACAATGGGAAAGGTGTTGTGTATGCCCGCCTTGTTTTACGTGGTAAACCCGCTATTGGCAGCGAAACCGAAGGTGCCGAAAACATTAGCATGGAAGTAAATTACAAAGACAATAAAGGCAACCCCATTGCTGTTAACGAACTAACACAAGGCACCGATTTTATTATGCAGGTTAACGTACGCAACTTAGGCTTAATGGGCGATATAAAAAATTTAGCCTTGAGTGCCTACATCCCTTCAGGTTGGGAAATTCATAACGCACGCATGGATGAAGTAATTACGGATAAGTCGAGCAATTATACTTATCAAGACGTTCGAGATGATAGAGTACTTACCTATTTTGATTTACGAAATAACGAAGCCAAAACCTTTAATGTGCGTTTACATGCAGCTTACGAAGGGCGTTATTATTTGCCAGCCCTTAACACCGAAGCCATGTACGATGGCGGTATTTATGCGCGTAATAAAGGACAATGGATAAAAGTAATTAAGCAAATCGGAACGGTTGCTAAAAAGTAAGGGCATGTCTTTTCTTGTTAAGATTTACAACAGGTTAAAAAAAGTTGTAATCCAACACAAATGGAAAACCCTTTTGGGCTTACTGTTTACAATAGGATACATTAGTTGGTTACCTTCCACTTTATTTGAAGTAAGCTATAGCACCACGTTAACCGATACCAACGGCGAACTGTTAGCCGCCAAAATTGCGAAAGATGGGCAATGGCGTTTTCCGCAAAGCGATAGCATTCCTTACAAATTTGAACGCTGTATTTTACAGTTTGAAGACGCTTATTTTTACAAACACTTTGGGTTTAATCCCATTTCCATTTTTAAATCCTTACGTCGCAATGCCAATGCAGGAGCCATTAAAAGCGGGGGCAGCACCATAACCATGCAACTTGCGCGTTTAATGAGACACAACCAAGCTCGTACCTATTATCAAAAATGTGTAGAAATAGCTTTAGCAGTGCGTATCGAATGTTCGTATTCTAAAAAAAGTATTTTAAAAGCCTATTGTAGCCATGCCCCTTTTGGAAGTAATGTAGTGGGCTTGCAAGCCGCCTCGTGGCGTTACTTTGGCCGCGATGCCCACCGCCTTAGTTGGGCCGAGAGTGCATTATTAGCGGTATTGCCCAATGCTCCTTCTTTAATTTATCCTGGTAAAAATCAAAACCGTTTAATTTTAAAACGAAATCGTTTACTAAAAAAATTGAAGCAAGAAAATTACATTGATGAAAGCACGTATCAATTAGCTATACAAGAACCTTTACCCGAAAAGCCACACCCTTTACCACAACTAGCACCTCATTTATTAGTTAACTGCATTCAACAACATGGAGAGGGTAAACGTTACGAAACCAGCATTCAGCGTGCGTTGCAAGAGCATGTTACCAACTTATTAAATAACCATGTTCAAAAAACCATGCTTAACCAAATTAATAATGCCTGTGCTTTAATTACCGAAACCGAAACAGGACGTGTGTTAGCCTACATTGGCAATAGCCATGCACCCGCCAACGCCTACGAAAATTATGTAGATATTATTCAAGCACCGCGTAGCACGGGTAGTATTTTAAAACCTTTTTTATATGCCTATTTACTAAGCGAACATAAGTTATTGCCTACTAGCCTGCTCGAAGATGTGCCTACGCAAATTGGCGCTTACGGTCCCGAAAATTTTCATAAAAGTTACGATGGCTTGGTTCCCGCTAACGAAGCCCTTTCCCGCTCCTTAAATATTCCTGCGGTGAAAAGTTTACAAGAGTATGGGGCTGCTCGGTTTCATTACCGTTTAAAAGAGTTAGGTTTTAAAACCTTTAATAAATCGAGCCAGCATTATGGCTTATCGCTTATTTTAGGTGGAGGCGAGGCGCGCCTGTGGGATATTGCAGGGGCTTATGCTTACATGGGGCGTGTGTTGAGCGGCTACTCTAATAAAAGTAAAGGCTATCGCTACTCCAACTATCAACCCTTATCGTATTTTAATGATTCGAAAATGACTCCTAATGCTACACACAGTAACGACAATCCTTTGCGAGCAGGTGCAATATGGTTTACTTTTCAAGCCATGACGGAGTTGATGCGTCCGCAAGATTATATTGGTTGGATGTCTTTTTTATCGCGTCATAAAATTGCTTGGAAAACTGGAACAAGTTTTGGTTTTAGAGACGCTTGGGCGGTAGGGGTAACTCCAAAGTTTACGGTAGCCGTTTGGGTGGGCAATGCCGATGGCGAGGGGCGACCCGAGTTAACAGGCGCCGCTGCTGCTGCGCCATTGCTGTTTTCTATTTTTAATGTGCTACCATCTAAAACATGGTTTACCAAACCCGAGGGTAATTTAGAGCGAATAAAAATTTGTAAAGAAAGCGGCTACAAGGCCTCCGATATTTGTCCGAATGCTAATTGGCAACTTGGTCCGCAACAAGGTCATTTAAGTAAGCCTTGCCCTTTTCATAAAATTATTTATTTAGATTCAACGGCGCAATACCGCGTTAACAGTGGGTGTTATTCCGTTTATAAAATGAAAGCCATGCCGTGGTTTGTGGCCTCGCCCATACAAGAGTATTATTACCAACAACGAAGCGTTAATTACAAAGTGTTGCCCTCTTATTTACCGAGCTGCACTAACGAAATGAGTTCGCATCAATTAGAAATTGTTTACCCACGCGAGGGATTTAAAATTTATGTTCCCGTTGATGAGCAAGGTACAAAAAGCCGTTGTGTGTTTAAAGCCACGCACAAGCAAAGTTTGGCGGTGTTGTATTGGTATTTAAACGAAACGTTCATTGGTAAAACGCAAAGTAATCATCAACTTTCTATATTACCCCCTATTGGTAAACATCAATTAACTGTTACCGATCAATTTGGCGAGGGGGTTGTTTGCAAATTTGAGGTCATAGATAAGTAATGCTATCTTGACTATCATTTAGTTTATACCAAATTTTAAGAAATAGGGGCTTTAGAATAAACCAGCTAACGCTACAAAATACTTAAGCTCACATTATGCAACAGAAATTTATGGAGAACCCATCTGCGTGAGGGGGTAGAAGCGGCAGCCCCCGAAGGGCGTTTGCTAATTTTGCACGAGCGAGGCGGCTGAGGCACGAAGACCCCGCAGCGACTCGGGCAGGCTCAGCGCAGGCCGTAGCAAAATAGCAAAACGCCCAAGGGGCTAAAGCGGATGACCCGACCCCGTTTTAATTTAAAAGTTTTTAATTTAAAATGAATAAGGTGGAACTGAATAAACCAAAATTGAAAGTGGAACTGGGGACACGCCCAAAAAATAATAAATAAATGAATCTAGAGTCTATGGCATCGTTCTTAGACTCATCGCCATCAACCGTTTAAAAACAAGTTGCCAACTTAACTCTACTGTTTCTCTTTCTTAAAATTTGGTATTAATTGAAAACGAAAACTTACAATTTGATTATGAACTAAAAATAACTACAACAAAAAACCCTTAACGTTAGCGGTTAAGGGTTTAAGTTATTTTGGTGGAGAATACCGGAGTCGAACCGGTGACCTCTTGCATGCCATGCAAGCGCTCTAGCCAGCTGAGCTAATCCCCCATTGCGGTTGCAAATATAGGTATTTTTTTAATTTAGCCACTTTTTTTTCGAGAATTGTAGATAGGGATTGTTTAGGTATTTAATCTCAAAAGTAAATATACTTTAGCCATACTTTTTCATACTTTCGTAATGGATGCGTGAAAAACTACACTTTAAAGGATTAAATGGTTTAAGGGCAATTGCAGCATTAGCGGTAGTGTTTAGTCATACCACACTTGCATTAAAAGAGTTCGGTTTAAATTCTTTTTTTTGGGGGATAAACCCCGACGGTACTCCTCGAACTACCTTGTTGGCAGGGTTTGGCGTTTCTATTTTTTTTGCACTAAGTGGTTTTCTTATCACTTATTTATTGCTGGTCGAAAAAGAAAAAAAAACGATAGATATTAAAAAATTTTATATCCGCCGCATTCTACGCATCTTCCCGCTGTATTATCTTTATTTGGTGCTAGTTATTTTACTATTGTACGTCTATACTATTTCGTATAATAAACTCTTGTTACTGGCTTATTTACTGCCCTTTGCAAACATTCCTTCTATTTTAAGCACTAGTATACCACTACTGGGGCACTACTGGTCCTTAGCCGTCGAAGAACAATTTTATTTGTTTTGGCCTTGGTTACTCCGTTATAAAAATCAACTTTTTAAATGGGCATTAGGTTTAACAATGGTTCTGTTAGTTATTAAGTTAGGCTTACGTTTTTGGGCTATTCAAACAGGGGTTGAGTTGCCTTACCTAATTGCACACGTTTGTCGTTTTCAATGTATGTTAATAGGCGCATTGGGTGCTTTTATTTATTTAGGTCAACATGCTTTCACATTAAAAATTTTAAAAAGTTGGCCAGCGCAAGTGGTGGCTTGGCTTTGTATGGTGTTAGCGTTAATTAATCGCTTTCATGTTGTATCCGTTTTAGATAATGAATTGTTTTCGTTGGTAACTTTGGTTTTAATTATTGGACAAATCGAAAATGGTCCTAAAATTATTTCGTTAGAAAATAAGGTCATGAATTTTATTGGACAAATCTCTTATGGTGTTTATTTATATCACCCGCTTATTATTTTTTTATTAGCACAGTATTTACATTTTGATGAACCAACTACGGGCCGTGTTCTTTTGGTTTATACCGCTATTTTTTTGCTAACAATCGTTATAGCTACCTTATCGTACTTTGGCTTTGAACGGCACTTTCTAAAGTGGAAAGAAAAATTTACTTAATACCAAAAGCAGCTAACGTACACACTGCAAAAAACGTTTTACATTTTAAAATTTCGTTGGGTTCGGTTATCATTTCATAATCGCACGAGCGCGGATACATGGGCGTTCCGTTTATTCTTTGCATTAGTTTATCTTGCCATTGGAGGGGCATTTTACGCACACCTTGTTTATACAAAAGGCCTTCCACGAACTTAGCAAAGTTATTTTTTAATCCACTTTTTTGGGTATAACGGTTATAATGTTGTCCTTTTAAGTGGACGTGTTCAAAGTACAATTGCAGCAACTGTCGCAACTCGTCATATTGCCACTCTTGGGTGTGATAGGGATTCACAAGTTGACCATTTGGACTATTAATTAAAATATTAGGCGTAGATAAAATAAGGAGTCCATCTGGTTTTAAAACCCGTTTAAATTCTCGTAATACTTGATGAAATGCTGTGGTGTGTTCAAGCGTTTCAAACGAAATAATTACATCAAAATGAGCATTAGGAAAATGGATTTGTGTAGCATCCATGAATTGAAACGAAAGATTAGTTCGCTTATAACTAGCTTGGCATTGCGCCACAGATGCTGCTGAAATATCTCCACCAATAACCTGATGTCCCAACGCAGCTAAATAATCGGAACCAAAACCCGTGCCGCAGGCTATGTCTAAAATGTGTGCGGGCTTTTTTTTAATTAAAGTTAAAGCCACTTCGTAGCGGTGCAAATGCTCGCCCCACCAAGGATTATTTGTATCGTTCGATTGACGTTCAGCTGACATATTTTTTAGGAAAAAGCAATTCCAAATGTTGATGTATTATTTCTTTTGATTGGTGAAAGCGTGTATAAACGGTTTCTTTTAACGATGCCCCCATTTCGTGACGGTTTTCGTGGGCATAAATGTACTCTAAATAGTGCAAAATATCGGGGAGCGGATTTTCGCGATTAACTAAATATCCGTTTTTTTTATGAATAATATATTCCGAAAAATCGCCAACGCCTTCGCAAGCAATTATTAGTTTTTCAAACAGAGCCGCCTCCTTTACTGTGTTATTGCTGGCTTCTGTGTAAGAAGGATGAATTAAAACATCGCAAGCTGCCATGTAGTCTAAAACATTTTGTCGGTATCCTAAAAAAATGACACGCTCGGTTAAGCCTTTGGTTTGAACATACATTTTTGCAGCTTCTAAGCCTGGTCCTTCGTCGAGTGCTAAAAGTTTTACATCGTATTTTTTTTGTACTAAGTATTCAACCGCTTCTAATACCAATTCGTTTCGTTTGAGCGGCACAAAACGCCCACTCATTATTAATAAAAGTTTACAAGGATAGTCGGCTCGTATTTTTGTAACGTTGGCTGTACTAGGCTTTTCGTACCAATCAAAATTATAAACGTAAGGTATTCGTTTTACTTTTCTAGTACTTATCTCATCTTGTTGGATGAGTTTATCTTCAATGCCTTTAGAGGGAACCACCATCACTTTTGCCAAACGGTTAATAATGGTATCAAATATATTAGATGTGCGATTGTTTTCTATTAAATGGTGGCGACACACTACTAAATTAGCTTTCACAAAAAACTGAGCAAAAACAGCCATGATGTTGGCTTGTTGTAAATGCGATTGAATGGCATTAATTTTATGTTGCTTACAAAACTTTATTAAAAATAAAATATGTTTTAAATAATAAAACACCGAAAAAGAAGAGGTAACAACCCGACTATAGGTATTAACTCCAAGTGCTTTCATACGTTGGTGTAAAGGCCCTTCGGCACTTTGCGTTAACAGCACAACGTCAAACCCACGTTCTATAAACCCCGCAGCAATGACTTCTATTGTATTACTCGATTTGTTAGAAGGGTAATATATTAATACTCTATTGCTCTTTAATGGGTTCATTTATGTATTCTATGCTTTGACCTGTTGATGTATCAAGTTGTGGTAACACGTATCAAATGTATTTTTAAAATTTTCGTTGGCCTTGGCTTGAGAATAAAATGTAGCTACTTTTTTAAAGGTATTTGACCATTCCATTTTATGGTTTGTACTACTTTCTAAATACCAAGTCATTTGTTTAACCATTGCTTCAAGCGTTAATGCGCATACAAATTGCGTACTAACTTTTTCCACCAGTTCTTTTGTTCCTGTTTCTTCACTTACCAAAATAGGTAAACCCGCCGCCGCCGCTTCAATGGTGGTAGTTGGATACGAATCACCTCGCCCAGGTTGTAACAACAAACAAGATTGTTGTAAAAATGGAGCAATGGTTTTTGCTCCGTGAAACACTGCTTTGTGCCTATCGGCTATCTTTAAATACGCATAGCACTTGGTTTGTATAGCTTCGGTGCATAAACCAACTACATGCAACTCAAGGTTGGGAAACGACTTAAGTAACTGCGCAAAAGATTCAAAAGCTAAATCGAGGCCTTTGTAAACCATTCGGGTTGGCGAAGAGACATTGGCAATTACCAATAGTTTATTCCCACTTAAATTGGGTTGAAGTAAAGAAAACGCTAGTAATTTATCTTCGGGAATTCCATTGTAAAGTGTATAAATAGGTTTGTTTGGAAATAACTGTTTAGCGAGTTGCGTTTGATAGCTCCCCACGCACAACAGGGCATCGCAATGGGTTAAAAACTGCCGCATCATAAAGCTTGCTAAAGCGGAATAGGCGTTTGTACTTAAAAGATATAAATTTTCATTCGCCATTAACGCCATTAATTTTTGCCGTTTACGCATGAGCTTCAACCACTTCATAATTAGTAAAGGTTCGCGTACCCCTTCAGATAAAAAGACCACATAGTTTTTTCGGTTGGGAAACGTTAACGCACACACGAGCCAACTTAAAGTGCGCTTTAATTTAGAAGCGGTTGGTACGTCGTTCCAGCGTAATTTATGGTCGGTAAAACAAAAATCGGCATTAACTTGATGTGCATACGCATCGTGTATAGGATGCCCACTTGGCCGACCATGTATGTAAACCGTTTTTATCATTTGAGCTGCGCCTAAGTTATAGAATTACTTAGCGGGTTAAACAACGATTTATAAACCATAGCTAATTTTTTTTGATTGCGTTTTGCATTATACGTTTCGATAACCGTTGCGCGAGCCTTGGTACCCAAGGTATTAGCCATCTCTGGATGATTATAAATACTTCGTAAACAATTGGCTAAGGCGTTCGTGTTTCCTAACTCGAAAACCAATCCGTTTTGCTGATGACTAATAATATCGGTCAACTCTTGAATATTAGAAACAACAACCGGAAGCCCCATGGCCATTTTTTCTAAAAGTGCCAGCGGTAACCCTTCTTTGTACGATGGAAAAACACCGACATTGGCTTTCTTTAACCAAGTAATAGGCGCATTAACAGCCCCTACAAAAATAACCGATGAACGAATAGCCAATGTGTTTGCTAAGGCTTGAAGTTGTCCATGCTTGGCATCGGTACCAACTAAATACAAACATTTATTGGGTATATCGGTTAAACTGGCCCAAGCCCGTAATAAATCGTCGTGACCTTTAGCCTCATCTAGCCGTGATATATAAATAACAGATAAATTTGTAATAGGTATTTCTATTGGACTAAATTGTTCTATATCTACTCCATTTAAAATTTGTAAACATTGTTTGCCTGAATCAATTATTCGGTAATGTTTTAGGCTAGTATGAATAGCTTTTGAAATGGTAATAACATGAAATGGTTTATATAACCGTTGATAAATTTTTGCCAATACAAAACGTGAGAAACGACTATATCTATTATCCTCCAGGCGCAGCGTGTGATCGGTAAAAATAAAAATAGCGTTTACTTGCAAAAACTTTTTAATAATTAACTCGCGTGGATTGGTGTGGAAATGAATAATGTGAGGTTGAATGGTATTTATTAAATGGCGTATAGCTGTGGTATCTTTGAAAGCCGCAATGGGTTTAAACAATACTTTCAAATAGCCAAGCAATGAATAGTCGTCGGGAAAACAATACTCAAAATAATAAACCTTACTCGGGTGTATTAAGCGTGTTTGGTTTAAGATAGAATCGTTTGGATCTTCGGGGCTTAATGAAATTAAGTGGATTTCATATTCTGATTCAGGTAAAGCATTAATCCCATCCAGCATTACCTTTTGAGAGCCTCCTATCTTTAACGAATGAATTATATAGACTAACTTTACCATTGAACTTATTTCTGAAAAACACCAATAATGGTATGTCCAATAATGGCGTTACGCCGTAACTTAACAATGGGTCGTAAAGGAATATGCAATCTTAATTTCCAAAATGCGCGAATTAAAAATGAACGGTTAAAAAAAAGTTTAGATACAAGGGTATATAAATAAACATCCACATGCAAATCTTGTAGAGGCTCTTTAATAACTTGTTTCAGTTCTAATTTATAAAACTTAGCTAACCCGCGTAAAGATGCTTCGTTAAATAGGTTAACGTGATGCGGTGGCGTATTCAAATACTTACTGTTCGATGTGTTGTACTTTATAAAATTGGCGTCGTTATTAGGCACTGCTATTAGCAATAGACCTCCTTTTTTAAGTACGTGAAGCGAGTCGGTTATTAATTCGCCAATTGCCGAAATATGTTCATACACTTGAAAAGAGCAAACAATATCGTAGTGATTGGCGTGTGTTTTAGCGTGTGTGTGCAATGGCTCGTTAGTAAGTACAATACCATTTTGAGAAGCGGTTTCAATAGCCGAAGGGTTTAGCTCTAAGCCACAATAATTAACTGCTTTCGTTTTCAGTACTAATTTTAAAAATGAACCCGAACCCGATCCAACCTCAAGTAACTGCGCGGCATCAGGTATCTGTTGAATGGCTTCTTTATGCTCCCAACGTTCGGCTTGATAGTACCAAGGATACTGCGAAAAATGTTTGTAAAAGTGGGCATCGCCATCGAGCCCAAACGGATGATAAAATTTTAACTGCGTAAGCGGACATTCGCAAACGTATATGCGTTCTAGGTTTTTAAAATAAGGCTGCACATTTATACCATAAGTTGTTTGGTAACCGTTCACTATTTCCTTAGTGGCTATTTCCTCCAAAATTATAGCTTCCGTTTCAGGGTTAAAGGGTGAATAAACAATCATGCGTTTACAGAAATAGTACTTTGAATTCGTTTTATAAAATTAGTAAAGAAAACCTTATCATTACTAAGTATCGCTAACGTATAAATAGGTAGTGGCATAAAAAACAAAATTTTTTGATGTGTATAATTATACCATAAACCGGTTGCTATAAAAAGCCCAATGGCAAGTCCTAAATACAACATTATTTTTTTATCGTTCAATAAAAAATATCGCTCTTTAATTAAAAAACAATACGAAACAACTAATTGAAGTACGTTGTAAAAAATGGCTATTCCAACAGCTCCAAATATGTAAGCAAACTTAGGCATAAACCAGGTTACTAAAAAAGTGCCACAGGTTGTTATAACTTGTAATTTTAAAAATACCCGCGAGGCTTGGTATAAGTAAAAATTTAACGCGTTAAAATTGTACAAAAATTTTAATAAGGGAATAATCATTAAAAAGGGAATGTAAATAAGTACTTCCAAATAGTTAGCAGGAAAAAAAGAAAGTAATAATGGTGTTACACCCAAAACAAAACATGCGAATAAAGCCAGTAGATGCAGAACCTCGGTTATAGGCGTTATAATCGCAGCCTGCTCAGTTTTTATTTTAATCTTATGCAAAGTGTCGGGTAGCAAATAGTGCATAAAAGACGTTAGTAAGATATCGGCTAAATAAACAATGGTTAGTGCCATTCCATAAATACCAATACTGCTTACTGGGTAGTGTTCTTGTAAAAAGTATTTATCGCACACCGAGGCGTAAGCTCCTAAAATAGTGCTAATCAATATTGGAAATCCTGCAAAGAAAATTTTTTTCATAAAGTATAAGTTGGGCTTCCAATTAATTTTTTTTACGTTCCGAAAAATAAAGTAGATCACAACAAGGCTATACCCTCCAAACTTCCCTAAAATAGCTCCATACAAGCCTAACCTCAAAACAAAAATACCTAAAAACGAACCCAAGGTCATAAGCACCAAGGCCCCAATATTTAAGTAAACAAAATTCCGAATGTCGCCTTTATTGCGGTAATAATAAAAGAGTAACTCGTTTACATTTATAAAAAACGCATAAAATCCTGCAATTAAAATAAAAGAATAATAGTTTGTAGTTTGAAACACATTAAAACTAAATCTTAAAATAAAAGGCCCAATAAAAATAAAAGCCATCAACGTAAATAGTTGAACTAATAAGAGCGCGCTAAAGCTATCTCTAAAAAAGGATTCGGTTTGCTGTTGGTTGTCTGTATTTTTCCAATAGAGAAATCCAAATCCATCTTTAATACCTAGGTGTAAGGCGGGCGCAATTAAACCGAGTAAGGTTGTAAATAAATTGAGAAACCCATAATCGTTAAGCGATAAATAATTTACATAGATGGGTGTAAACACTACTGAAATGCTTAATGGTAAAAAACCAACAACAGTAAAAAGTACTTTTCGGTTTTTTAGCAATTTAACAATCATACATTTTATAAATAGGGTTTACGATTTTACCAACGCATCTTTGGTCGGAAGGCTAAGGTGCTTCCTTTTTTTAATGCGCTTCTAACCAATTAAGACCGCTACCAATGCCCACTTCTACGGGTACTTTTAACGGCAAGGCTTGGCGCATGTGTTCTTCTATCAAAGGTTTCACTTGTTCTAACTCTGTTTTGGGTACATCAAAAACCAATTCATCGTGTACTTGCAATAACATTTTCGTTTTAAGTCCGCTAGTTTTGAGTGCATGGTGTATGTTAATCATGGCTACTTTAATCATATCGGCGGCACTTCCTTGTATGGGCGCGTTAATGGCATTGCGCTCGGCATATCCTCGCACGGTTTGGTTTTGCGAATTAATATCGCGCAACCAACGCTTGCGCCCTAACAACGTTTCTACATACCCATTATCGCGTGCAAACCGAATTTTATCATCCATGTATCCTTTTATGGCAGCGTATTCTTTAAAATAATTATCAATTAATTGTTTGGCCTCTGCCCTCGGAATGTTAAGGTTTTCGGCTAAACCAAACGCTCCTTGCCCGTATATAATACCAAAGTTAACGCTTTTACTTTTGTAGCGCATCTCTTTGCTAACCTCGCTTTCGGGCACTCCATACACTTTAGCTGCTGTGGCGGTGTGTATGTCTTTATGCGCATTAAATGCCTCACACATGGCCGTATCGCCACTAATGCTTGCAACAATGCGTAATTCAATTTGCGAATAATCGGCACTTAATAAAACGTGGTTTTCGTCGCGTGGAATAAATGCTTTCCGAATTTGCCGTCCGCGTTCGGTGCGAATGGGAATGTTTTGCAAATTGGGATTATCGCTACTTAAACGCCCCGTAACGGCTACCACTTGATTAAACGATGTATGAATACGCCCCGTTTGTTTATTCACCAATTCAGGTAAAGTATCTACATAGGTGTTTTTTAATTTCACCAACTCGCGGTAATCCAAAATTTTAGAAACAATAGGGTGGGCATTTTCTAATTTCGCCAACACATCTTCACCTGTTGCATACTGACCCGTTTTTGTTTTTTTAGGCTTATCAATAATTTTGAGGTAATCAAACAAAATTTCGCCTACTTGCTTGGGCGACGATACATTGAATTGAGTTCCTGCCAAGGTTTGAATTTCGTTTTCGACACTACTAATATCGGTTTGTAATTGCGCCGAAAATTCGCGTAAAGCGGGTACATCTAAATTAATTCCTTCGCGTTCCATGGCCGCTAACACTTCTATTAATGGCACTTCTACGGTTTCAAATAATTGTTGCGTTTGGGTTTCTTTTAACTGAGGCGCAAACGTTTGTTTTAATTGAAGCGTGATGTCGGCATCTTCGGCCGCATACTCTTTAATTTGTTCTAATGGCACATCGCGCATACTCAATTGATCTTTTCCTTTTTTACCAATCAAGGTTTCAATGCTCACGGGCGAGTAGCCAAGATACGTTTCGGCCAATACATTCATGTTATGGCGCATATCGGGGTTAATTAAAAAATGCGCCACCATGGTATCCCATAGTTTATTGGAAATGGCGCAATTATAATTTTTTAATACCTGCAAATCGTATTTAATATTTTGACCAATTAGTATTTTTTCGGGCGCATTAAAAATAGGAACGAATCTGTTTAATAGCGTTTGTGCTTGCGCGCGATCGGTTGGGAAAGGCACGTAATACGCCTCGGTGGGTTTTACCGAAAACGAAAGCCCCACCAACTCAGCCTCTAAAGCATTTAAGCCTGTGGTTTCGGAGTCGAAACAAAACTCGGGAGCAGCGTTTAATACTTCTACCAAAGCATTTAGCTCCATTTCGCTTTCAACAACATGATACACATGTTCAATATCAGTAATGGTTTTATAAACGGGTGCTGCTAATTCGGTGGAGGCGTTGTTCGTTGCTTCGTTAAAAAATTCGGCGGTGCTAAACAAATCGGGTTGGTTAGCCCCAGCCTTAGGTTTATACGTTTCAGTGGGTAATTTTTCGGTACCACCAATATCTTCGCCTAATACTTGTTGCGCAATACGCCTAAACTCAAGTTCGGTAAACAAAGCTTTTAAAGCCTCGCGGTTAACGGGTTTTAAAGCCAAGGCAGCTTCATCTAACTCGCACGGACAATCTAAAATAATAGTGGCTAAACGTTTCGATTGAATGGCCATGTCTTTATTGCCTTCCACTTTTTCTTTTAACTTTCCTTTTAAAAGATGCGTATTTTCTAATAATTGTTCAATAGAGCCATGGTCTTTAATTAATTGAATGGCCGTTTTTTCACCAACCCCCGGAATACCTGGAATGTTATCTACTTTATCGCCCATCAACCCTAAAACATCTATTAGCTGACTAACGTTTTGAATTTCCCATTTCTTACAAATTTCTTCAACTCCTAAAATTTCGGCACCATTGCCCATGCGAGCTGGTTTGTAAATAAACGTATTGCTGTCCACCAATTGCCCATAATCTTTATCGGGTGTCATCATATAAGTGGTGAAGCCCATTTTTTCTGCTTGGCGCGCTAACGTTCCAATCACATCATCGGCTTCGTAACCAGGTAAACCAATTACTTCAATATTAAACCCTTTAATTAAATCTATCACAAATGGAATCGCCGTTCGTAAATCTTCAGGCATTTCTTGGCGGTTGGCTTTATAGGCGGCGAACTCTTCGTGGCGTTGTGTAGGTGCTTCGGTATCGAATACTACTGCCAAATGCGAGGGTTGCTCTTTATTTAAAATTTCGAGCAAGGTATTGGTAAATCCAAAAACAGCCGAAGTGTTAAAGCCTTTCGAGTTGATGCGAGGACTGTTACTAAATGCAAAGTAGGCTCTATAAATGAGGGCAAAGGCATCTAACAGAAATAATTTTTTATCGGTAACTTTTGTTAACATGAGCGGAGAGAGTTTATAGTGATCGGTATAATTTATTTAGTAGCATTATAATTGGTAATAATTTCGATGGCCTTATCCACGTTAAACGTTTTGGCATCTTCGTAGTCGGCAGCAAAGCTGGGATTATCTTTCATAAATTCTTGCAACTGCTTTCGAAATTTAGTTTCTTTTACTTCGGTGTATTTCGTTTGATTTTTTTGTTTGATAAAATACTCGGGTTCAAAGGTGGACTCGTTCATCACAATAGCTTCAAACATAATTTTAAACAGTAAAATTTCGCCATTGGTTAAGCGTTGATAAAATTTAAGTTCGCCATCGTGCTCGCCCGCCACAAAATGCTTGTTGCCAAAACCATAGCCTTTTAATTTATTGGCTTTGTAGTTTTTTTGTGTGCCATCGGGGGCTTTAAACGCTACACGTAAAAAATTATCCTTTTCTCTTTTCGGATTCATTTTTACCTCACCTTGTATGGTGTCGCCTTTATCGTTTACAATATAGCCTTTTACAAAGGTGATTTGCCCTAACATGGCCACACTACTAAGCATACTGATAAACAGAACTACAATTTGTTTCATAAACGCTAAAAGTAGGGGTTTTTGATGGGGATTAAAATTAAAGTTTGTAAACAATTACTTAACCAGAAGTTAACAGGTTGCGGAGGGACACTTAAAACCTGTATCCTTGATAGTGCCTCGTAAACTCTTCGGGCTTAATTGGTTTATTAATTTCGACGTTGGTGTAATCGTAATTTTCGAACAAGCCTTTATCGTCGTATAAACTCAACGATACAGGAATCATTAAATGTTGGTCAATGTAGATGATGGCTTTTTTACAATATAGATTGGGTACTTTGAGTTTGCTTCCTTTTTTTAAATATCCAAAATCGTTTAACAAGTCGTTAATGTCGCGCAATAAATAATCGTTAACACAAAGTTTAACGGCAATTGAACTAGCCGTTTCGCGGGCATGTACAATGTATTCGGTATAATCGTAATTTTTATTTTCGTATTGTAACAAGTAACAGTTATATCCATTTTTAGGGTGCATACCCAAGTACTTCATATTAGCCAAACCCTCTTTATCTTTCGATAAGGTGAGAGCCATACTTTTTCCAATAAACTCGTAGCCTAATTCGTGAATGGTGTAGTGCTGATTTTTTCGCATCAAATTCCCCGTAGGGTCGAGGCTTACTGTCATGTATGGAAAAATATGTGGCTTCACTAAAGCTTTGGTAGAGGCTTCGTTTTGATTGTATAAAATTTCTAATTTTTTTTGGCGGTTAATAAAGTAGAGCCGACGCGGTGCGGTTTGCAATTTAATTTCTGACTTGGCCGATAAAAAAGTTTTATCAATGCGCTCGGTAGCGTTAATTGTAGTGCGTAAAGTTTTTATTCCTTTAATGGAATCAAACATTTGAGCTAATAATCGGGAGGGTTTTATATCGGTAGATTTACTTCGCCAAGATACCAACACAAGCAAAGCCAATAAACCTAAAAAAAACAGAATGCGTTTCACAAAAAATACAACGGTAAAAGTACGAATAAGTTTTTCTACATTTGGATTTTAAATTTAATTATGACAATTCTTGGTGTAATTCCAGCACGGTATGCCTCATCGCGTTTTCCTGGAAAACCTCTCTGCCTTGTTAATGGTAAAACCATGTTACAAAGGGTATATGAGCAAACGTGTAAAAGTAGTTTATTAAGTGAAGTGCTTATTGCCACCGACGATGAGCGCATCCAAGCACACGCCCAAAGTTTAGGTGCACCAGTTGTTATGACTAACGCCAATCACCCAAGCGGCACCGATCGTTGTTACGAAGCCCTGCAACTATCGGGCATCAACGCCGATTACTTGGTTAATATTCAAGGCGACGAGCCGTTTTTAAATCCTGAACAAATTAATGAATTAGCAACAGCTTGCGATGGTAAAGCCGAACTTATTACACAAATGATTGCCTGCCACGACCCTGCCGTTCTTTTCGATAAGGGTGAGGTAAAAATTTGCCTCAACGCCCGTCACGAAGCCATTTACTTTAGTCGCCAAGTTATCCCTGCTATTAAAGGCCAAGCCGAAAGCGAGTGGCATTTACACCACAACTATTTCAGACACGTGGGCATGTATGCTTACCGAGCCGATATTTTAAAAGCCCTTACTTTATTAAAACCATCGCCACTCGAACTAGCCGAAAGCTTAGAGCAATTGCGTTGGCTAGAAGCTGGGTATAAAATAAAATGTGTAAGCACGACTTACGATAGCCATTGCATTGATACACCCGAAGATATTGCCAAAGTATTAACCTTAATGGGTTTCCAATAATATGTGGAACGATGCGCCGCTTACGTTCGGATTACTTGGGTACCCACTTGGGCATTCGTTTTCTAAGTCTTATTTCGAGCAAAAATTTCAACATTTGCAGTTCAATAATTTTGCCTATCAATTATTTGAATTAGAACACCTCCACAACATCAGGCAAACCCTGCAAGCATACCCACACTTGCGAGGATTTAACGTTACCATTCCTTATAAAAAAGATATTATAGCCTATTGCGATGTTATAAGTGAAGAAGCCCAACAAATTGGTGCCGTTAATTGTGTCTTAATAGAACATCAAAAGTGGATAGGATTTAATACCGATTATTATGGCTTTAAACAAAGCATAAAACCGTTTTTAGAACCCGTTCATGAGCGGGCTTTAATTTTAGGAAGTGGCGGCAGCGCGCAAGCCGTAAAGCACGCTTTAACTTCGGTGGGTGTAGAGGTTTATACGGTCAGTTCTACTTTACCCACTTCTGAAAAAGTAATGCACTACTCGCAATTAAACTCAACTATTTTTGATGCTTTTAAACTAATTGTTAACACGACGCCTTTGGGGATGTTTCCTAACACCGAAAACGCCCCAAATATTCCTTATACGTTTTTAAACGCATCGCACTTGTGTTACGATTTAATTTATAACCCCGCTGAAACACTTTTCTTAAAACAAGCGAAAGCCCGAGGGGCATTAACCCTAAATGGACTTAGTATGCTGCATTTGCAAGCCGAAAAAAATTGGGACATTTGGACCTCTGCACCAAATAAAATCTGATTTTTTATTTTTTATTCTTTAAAAATCTATATTTGTCGTTAGTATTAGATTGTTAATGTCTATCTCGGTCTAATGGCAATAAACATATAGATAGCGTAAAGTAGAATTAGTTAAATATGAAAAAAATAATTTCGTTTTCAATAGTATTGTTAGTATTCATTACCAGTTGTACAAATATTAACAAGAGCATGCGCGAGCCTAACATGCGTTTAAATTTTGAGAAAAAAGATTTTACTTTATCGGATCAGGTAACAGGCGAGGCAACGGCTACCAAAATTTTAGGGATTGATTTTAAACGTTTGTTTTTAAAAGAAAGTGGCACTAATAAAAGCGATAACTTGGCTACGTTCATTCCCATTAACATTGCTTCTATTCCAGTAATTGGTGGCTTTGTTGTTGACCAAACTTCGGGTTATGCGTTATACGATATGATGAAAAAAAACCCAGGCTACGATGTGGTTTTATATCCGCAATTTGAGACAACCGTTAAACGTCCCATTGGTTTAGGCTTTATTTATAAAATAACGACAGTAAAAGTAACTGGGCGTTTAGGAAAATTAAATAAGTAATCGCTTGCGTTACTTTTTAGTTAAACCGAGATTTTAAAAAATCGGTTGAACTAAAAATAGCACGCAAAGACGCAAAGTTCGCAAAGGCGGAAATTAAATTTTGAAAAAGGATTTCAGAACAAATCATTGCCTTTATTAACTGCTATGAGTTAAGTTATATGGAATAGTTTATAACCTATACGTGTTACCGCCAAATCGCTTGCTATTACTCAACAATCAATTTAATTGGTTTTAAGGGATTGAGATGCTCCGTATCGAGTATTAAAAAATACAAGCCGCTTTTAAGAGCGGGGATTTGCCAATGGTAAACCGCTTGTTGCGTTTGTAGTTTTGTTTCAAAAATTTGTTTGCCACTTACATCTATTACCTTTAATTTTTGAATGGGCAAGGTCGAATAAATACTTAGTTCTTCGTTGGCTCGAATTGGATTTGGAAATACACTAACAAACGCATTGAGTTGTGTTTGATTTAGGTTTGTTGTATTAAGTGGCAAGCAACTTTTAATGGCTTTAAAGCCCGAAGTTACCGTTGCGCCATCACTCTTAAAACGTAAGGTTAAAGCATTACCTGTGCTAGTTACCGTTCCAGGAGAGGTGATGCCTGTATAAGCGCCTATAAGCGGCGCAAGGGTTGAGTTCCCATTATAAAGCCATAAACTATCGTAACCTTGCTCTGTATTAAAATTTTTAAATTGCAATTGTACCACACTTCCTGTGGGTGCGCTTAACGTGTATTGGTAACGTTCGTCGTTGTAGTAATTTCGAGTTGGTCCGCCCATATCAAAAAGGCTATCGTTGCAAACAATAGGTGCGCAATCTGAAAATTTATCACGTATTAAATTCCAATATGTGCTTAACCCATCGTCGTACCCTAAAGCCCAAATGCCAATGCCGCCCAAGCCACGTTGGTTTACCATATCATACTTACGTCCTAAACTATATGCATCGTCTATCCAACATTGGCGTTGGCTAATGCCCGATGTGTATTTATAAAATGGGCTGTAACAATTCCCTTCCCAAAATCTGGTGGTAGCGTTATAGTTGGTGGTGTTTGTACTTACTGTCCACAAAGTTCGGCTGGCATTAAAATTTCCGGTGGTGCTGGCGGGTACATTAGAGTTGGTTACTTCCCACTCACGGCCGTAATACGGCAAACCCATCAATAGTTTGTTGGGTGTAGCTCCTTGTTTGGTGTAATAAGAAATGCTGCGTCCCAAGGTGTAGTTATAACTGGTTTCAAAATTATATAAAGGGGCTGTTGGCCCTGCGGTTGTGCTTCCGCCGTAATAATAATCGTAACCCATAATGGTGTAAAAATCAACAACGGCGTTTAATGCCGGAATATTAAAACACGCGCCCCAATCTACAGCATATAAACACACACTTAGTTGATAGTTTGGATTTGCGGTATTTAGGGCATTGTTTAAGTTAGTCATAAAACTTACAAACGGCGCACTATCGCTACCGCCCATGCCCTCAAAATCAATGTTAATGCCATTACCACCACGTGCATTTAATAAGTTTACTAAATTAGTGATGAGTGTATTTTGAGCACTACTGCTGGCCCAAAAGGTGCTGTGGCTTCCAAATAGAGTAACACAAATATGTACTTTGGTGTTGTTATTTTTAGCAACGGTTACAACGCTGGCGGTGGTCCACGCAAAACTGGTATTGGTGTTGTTACCCGTTGTTGGCGATACGCTATAATCGAAATACACTAAATCGCTTAATAAATTCCATTGGTAATTGGTGTAGGTAGTGCCGTTCCAATAAGGATGCCAGCCTAATACACGCTTAGTAAGCGTACAAGGTAAACTCTGATTTTTTTCTAACGTTGAACGTGTTGTGAAACCATTCAGGCTATCAAATTGTGCATCGGTAAAGCCTTTATAGGTTTGATAAAACTCGCTTTGCTCGGCATGTATAGAGCGTTGTGTGTTAGTTTGCGCAAGGGTACAAAGTATGTTTAGTAAACACAAACAAAAGTATAATCTTTTCATAAGATACGTTTAGTTCATTAAAGATAGAAAAATAAACAAACATTTTAGACTCAAACGTTTAACCGAGATTTTAAGAAAGAGGGATTTTGAGTAACTCAATTTCATTGGTAATGGCACGCAAAGGCGCAAAGTTCGCAAAGACGGAAATTACATTTTGAAAAGAATTTCAGAACAAATCATTGCCTTTATTAACTGCTATGAGTTAAGTTATATGGAATTGTGCTTTTATTTTTGTGATGAGTTGTGTGATGAGTGTTTCCCACATAAATTGTGCTTTTATTTTTGCGAGTGCGTTTTGTTTTTTTTGATGGATGAGGTGAGGCGAGGTATTTAAAAATTGTAAAAGTTGCTTTGCTATTTCTTGCGGATGAGCATTGGGTAATAAATGCCCTGTTTGTTCATTAACCAACAAACGAGTAGCTCCTGTATCCGTTGCTATAACCGCTAATCCGTTAGCCATCGCTTCTAAAATAACATTGGGCATGCCTTCGCTCCAACTGGGGCAAACCAACACATCGGCTTGTTGCAGTATATTTAAAAGGGTTTTGCGATCGCGTATTTCGCCGTGATAGATACAAACTTTAGCATTTAGTTTTTTATCGTCGGGAATGGGTCCAATAAAATGAAAACGAAATTCGGGTGCTTGTATTTGCAAAAGGTGTTGCAACGCTGCATTTAACTCCTCAATACCCTTGCGCCGTTCGTAGCGACCTAAAAATAAAAACTGTATGGGCTGTTCGGTTGGTTTAATGGTGGTTGTTATCCATTCTTGCTCTACGCCCGATGGCATTTCGATAATACGCTGGGGCTTCACGCCTAAGCCTCGTATAATATCCGTTATTTTTCCGCCATACGAAAACACAACATCGGCCATTAACGAAATATGTTTAACGGGCCACCTCAATAGCAAGAGGTGTTGTAACTTCGTTTTTAAATTCGGGCTCGTTTGAAACATTTCGTACCCATGAAACTTAACCCCAATGGGCGCACAGTGTAGTTTACCTTTTCGTTTCTGATTTAATAAATACCATGGTGTAAATCCTTTGGCATAAATAAAATCGTACTGAGCCAGAGTTGGTGCCATGACCTGCGCTATTAAACGCGAGTAAATGTAATTCTTGTAAACGTAATGCCCAGGAAAAATTTTTCCTTTTGGAAATTCTAAAACATGCGCCTTTATATTGTTACGCTCTTCGGGAGTAAAAAATTCTAAGGCCGTAATATCGTAAGTGCTATCGTTGTAATGAAACAAATCCACGGTAACTCCTTGTTGAGCTAAATAGCGACACAAGTAGTACGAATGTTTTTGCATTCCTCCTAAAACATAAGGCCAAATGCCATCGGTTAATAAGGCTACACGCATTGCCTTCGTTTAGTAGATACTTATGTGATAAGGCAAACGCGCTTGTATTTGCTTTGTTTGCAAAAGGTTTTGTGCATTTTGATAATACTCAAAAAATACACCCAATTGCTTTTTAAGCGCCGTTTGTTCTGCTTCTTGTTCGGTTTTACTAAACAGTTTGCTAATAGGGTCGCGGAGGTGAGGGAGTTCTAACACACTATACGCTTTTAATTTTGCGGCCGAGGCAGCCGCGGCTAGTGCTTCTTTCATCCCTCCTAACTCATCTACCAAACCAATGGCTAAAGCATCGCGTCCGCTCCAAACTCTACCCTGCCCTACACTATCTATCAAGGCTGGCGTGGTTTTGCGACCTTCGGCTACTTTGGTAATAAACGTTGTATAAATCGTTTCTATTCCATTTTGAATCGCTTGCCGTTCGGTATCATCAACGGGTCTTAAAATACTTCCCCCATCGCTGTGGGTGTTGGTATTAACGGTATCTATGTTAATGCCAACGTGTTTGTTTAATGCCTTTTGTACATTGGGCAACATGCCAAATACACCGATAGAACCAGTGATAGTATTTTCTAAGGCAAAAATTTTAGTAGCTGGGCAAGCTATATAATACCCACCACTGGCCGCATAGTTAGCCATGCTGACGATTAAGGGTTTTTCTTGTTTACATAACCAAGCCTCTCGCCAAATAACATCGCTGGCTAAAGCACTACCCCCTGGCGAATTAATACGCAACACAATTGCTTTAACGGCTTTATTGGTACGTGCCTCGCGTAAGGCTTTTATCATGCCTTCGCTACCAATACTCGACTCACTTCCTAGACCGCTATTAATTTCGCCATTTGCATAAATGACGGCTATTTTATCGGTCGTTTCGGTTTCGTTTAAGTTGCGGTAATAATTTGCTAAACCTATAAAATTAATTTTTTCTTTTTCGGTTAGGTTTAATGTTTTCTTTAAGCGTGTGCTTACTTCGTCTTCGTAAAGTAAGGCATCGGCAAAATGCTTTTCAATGGCGTGTTGTGGCGTTTGAATGCTGAGGTTGTTGGCAAAAAACTGCAAGCTATCCAATTCTATTTTTCGACTTTGCCCCACATCGGTAATCAAGGTTTGCCAAATGCTGTTTAAAAATTTTTCGCCTTGTTGACGATTGGCATCGCTCATTTTGTTGAGCATGTATGGCTCTATGGCACTTTTAAATTTACCGTGCCTAAAAATTTGTACATCCACATCCCATTTTTCGAGTGCGGGTTTATAAAACATCACTTGCATGCTAAGTCCCTTCCATTCGAGTATCCCTTGTGGGTGCAATAACACATCACTAGCCACCGAAGCTAAATAATATTCGGGTTGACCGTAACTTTCGGCATACGCATAAATAAATTTACCGCTTTTACGAAAATCAAGAAACGCCTGCCGCAGTTCTTGCAAACCCGCATAACCCGCTTGCACCGATTTAATAGTTAAAAAAATACCCTTTATGCGTTTATCGGTTTTAGCAGCCGTTATGCAAGTTATTAAGCGGTTAAGCCCAAGTGTAGAGGGTTGCGAGAGTGGTCCTAAGTCGTAATCTTCTAAAGGATTATCGAGTGCACGCTCTTCAATTACGCCATTCAAATTTATTTTTAATACGCTGTTGGATGCAATGCTGGTCGTTTCCTCTTTGGCGGTGGCTTCGCTAATGGCCGATTTAATAACGCTAGAGATAATCAACACCACAATTAAAAGTCCCAGTAAAGTAGAAATGAGAATGCCAACGATACTTCCGAAAAATGCGCCAAAAAATTGTTTCATAAATTTATTTATATCTTCGTGTAAAATTAGAGTTTTTTTCGTTTGCAGACGTTGATGAATACAGTAGTTTTATGTTTAGGAAGCAACCTTGGCTTCCGAGTATTTCAATTAGAGCAAGCGAAAACCTTTATTCAACAAAAGGTAGGAACCATTTTGAAAACCTCGGCTTACTACGAAACCGCACCGTGGGGCAGTAGTAGCCAACACCATCACATTAATCAATGTATTCAAATTGAAACTACCCATAGTGCTACACGTTTACTAAAATGTTTACTTGATATTGAAAAACAATTAGGGCGCGAGCGAGGTGAAGAAAAAAATACCGATCGTTTGTTAGACATTGATATTCTTTTTTTTAACGATGTGGTTTTACAATCGCCAGTACTAGTGATGCCACACCCGCGTTTGCACCTTCGGAAATTTGTTTTAAAACCTTTGCTAGATATTGTTCCTCATTTGGTGCATCCTGTATTTAAAAAAACCATTCGAAGTTTATATGCAAGTTGTGAAGATGAACTAAGCGTAACACCATTTGTTCAAAAGCCGCTTTATGTGTGTGTAGAAGGTAATATTGGGTCGGGTAAAACTACTTTAGCAAAAGCTTTAGCGCAACAATTAAACGCTGCCTTTGTACCCGAACAATTTGAACAAAATGCTTTATTACCTTTGTTTTATAAGGATGCAAAGGCTTTCGGTTTTTTAGCAGAGTATAGTTTTTTGATACAACGTTTCCAGCAATTGCATACGCATTTTTTAAAGCCCCCAGCTATTACCATTAGCGATTATAGTTTGTACAAATGCCTTTTGTTTGCCGAATTAAATTTAAGTAAAACCGATTACCGTTTTTATAAATCTCATTTTAAAACCATTTTAAATCAATTACCTGCGCCCAATTGTGTTATTGTTTTAGAAACTACTAGTACTAATTTAAAACAAAACATTAGGCAGCGAGGGCGTGCTTATGAGCAAGGCATAAAAACTAATTATTTGAATAGCGTTGCTAAACTGTATAAAGAAAAGTTACCGCTAGTAACCAATGGATCGGTTGTGCATTTAAAAATTAAAAATTACGAGGCGGCCACCCTATCTGATTTATTGCAGCAAGTTCAAAAAAATTGCTCGTTCTAAATACAAAAAGCGTATTTTTAAAAAGTGGTGAAACGGTTGTTTTTTTCTTTGCTGCTTGGTGTCCAGTTTTTGTTCGGTTTTGGGCAAATCATTATTATTGGCCATGCACGCGTTAACAACATGCCACTGCAAGAGGTTTCGGTTGTTGTTAAGCAAAGTGGGAAAATCTTACAAACGCTTTCAACCAACGCAAGCGGTACTTTTAAAGTAAAACTTAATTTTGGTAATAACTATGCTATTGTATTTTCGCAGGTAAATTGTGTAACGCAATACATGGAAGTGTTAGGGAGCAACGTACCCGAGGATAAACGCCAAATTTTAATGACTTACGAAACGGATTTGCCATTTTTTTATAAAGCAGATGGTGATGTGGACAGTACCGTTTTTAAAAACCCATGTCATCGGGTTATTTATGGTGGTGGGCGACAAATGGTGGACGATTCGGTTTACAACGCCGCATTTTTGAAATCGGTTATAAAAACAAATACATGGGCAGCAAGTACAACGCCTGCTAACGTTGATAATTTGCAAGCGCAAGTGGCGGGTGTATTTATGTACGATGAAAAAACCAAAACATATTTAGCTAATAAAGAAGTACGTTTACTCGATAAAAATAATCGAGTTATTAAAGTAAGCCGCACCAACCGCTACGGGCAATTTGTGTTTGGAAAAGTGAGCCTTAAAATCCTCGATAAAATTGCTTTAACGCTTCCGGCTAATGAGGTTAATGCGTTGCAAAAAGTAAAATTAGTAAGTTATTCTAATACTTTGGTAGATGAGCAATTCTTATTGGCACAACAGGTTGTTTTTAATTTCTCGAAGGCTTTAATAGACGATTCGTTTACCCATAATGTAGGTGGTAAATTGATTTACGCCGACTCTAAACAAAAAACTTTTTTTGCCAATAAAACCGTTTATTTGAGCAATGCCCGCAATACTATTATTAAGAAAACAACGACCAATACGTTTGGAATGTTTGTGTTTGAAAACATTAAACCCGAGCAAACTTATTTTATTGGCGTAGATGCGGAAGGGTTAAAAAATGGGAGTAAAGTTGATTTTTTAAACAAGGATGATAAATTTATTCATTCTTTAGATAGCCTTGCTGGGAAGCGACAATCGGTAAAATTTAGTGCCGATACCTCTGCGCGTTTCAGCGATATTCAGTTGTTAGAAAAAGATATGAGAATGAATGTGTCGGCTAAATTGTATGGCGATAATATTAATAATCCGTTAGGTAAATTAAAAATTATTTTATTGAATGATAGCTATGAGCCTATTGATAGCGTTATTACTGACGACTTTGGTAAATTCAAATTTAAGTACTTGCCTTTTTTAAATCGGTTCTTTTTAAGTTCGGGAAGTGGCGATAATTCGTTAGATGTTTTTTCATCTATTTTAGTCTATAGCAACGAAGATAATTTGATTAAAGTAGTAACGCCTATTAAAGGCAGTAAATTAGTTTATAAACCTTTAGAAACCGATAGGAGTCAACTGAAAGAAGTAGTAATAGACGACCCTTGGTTAGACGTTTTGAACAATAAAAAAATAAGCACACCCATTATTGAAAACATTCAATTTGAATTGGCAAAATGGGATTTATTACCTGCGGCGCGTCAAACTTTAGAAAAAGTGGCATTGGTATTAACCACCAATAAAACCATACTTTTAGAGTTAAATGCACACACCGATAGCAAAGGCAGCGAAAGCGATAACCAGAAATTGAGTGATGCCAGAGCTTTTGCCGCTAAAAATTATTTGATGGAACTTGGCATTGCTAGCGAACGTTTAATTAGTAAAGGTTTTGGCGAAACACAACTTTTAAATAATTGCCGTAATGGATTTGTTTGCAGCGAAGAGCAACATGCTCAAAACAGAAGAATTGAATTTAAGGTTATACAACCTTAGTTTAGTGGTGGAGATATTTTTTATGCTTTATACCAACATCATTTCTAAAAGATACGTTGACCCAGTTTCTTTTAGAACCGATATTGGTATTAACCGTAATTTCAGGAAAGAGGGGGCTTTAGAATAAAACGTTTAACTCTATAAAAAGACTTAAAATCAAAACTTAAAAATGAGTTCGATGGAATAGACCGTTGAAATCTATTACAAAATAAAATCTGCCGCAGCTATTTACGGTTTAACCAAATTGATTAATCATTTTGATTTAACGAATGGCTGTATCTATAAAATAAAAACGCTCAACGGGTTTCGTTGAGCGTTTTTCAAATACGAGGCTTTTATTATTTTACCTGATTGATAACGGCTTTAAATGCTTCAGGATGATTCATCGCTAAATCGGCTAATACTTTTCGGTTTAACTTTAAACCTTTCGCATTTAATTTGCCAATAAATTCGCTATAACTTAATCCTTCTTGGCGCACACCTGCATTGATACGTTGAATCCACAACGCACGCATGGTACGTTTTTTGTTTTTACGGTCGCGGTAAGCGTAAGTTAAACCTTTTTCTAAGGTGTTTTTGGCAATAGTCCAAACGTTGGCTCTTGCTCCCCAGTAACCTTTGGTAAGGTTTAGGATTTTTTTTCGGCGTGCCCTGCTGGCAACATGATTGACTGAACGTGGCATTTTTTAATTTTTTGATTTTGGATGTTAGTGCGTTGGGTCAACAACGGCTTTATACTAAAATCCGGGTTAAACATTTGTTTAATTAACCGATTTCGACAAGCTTATCAGAATTATTTACCAATAGCTAGTAAGAATTTTACATTACCTGTATCTTCTTTACTAACCAAAGCCATTTTGCCTAATCCGCGTTTTCTATCCTTTTCTTTTTTAGTGAGGATATGACGCAAATAGGCCTTTTTTCTTTTAATCTTCCCGCTTCCAGTCAGGCTAAAACGCTTTTTAGCACTGGAATTTGTTTTCATTTTAGGCATTATTTCGTTTTTTAAGGATGGCAAAGATAAGTAAATAAACGGGTTCTACAAATTATTTATGGGTTTATCTCATAAAAAAGAGGTGGTTTATTCATCCACCTCTTTTTAAATCTAGTTTAGTTAAATCTAGTTTAGGAAATTTCCCTATTCAACGGCAAATAGACCCTTGAAATCTATTTACGGTAAACGTAAGCATTAGGCATCTACATCGCCATAATCTAATTTTTTACCACGCAACCACGTTATTAAGCGTAAGATGCCAATAAATAAAGGCACATACATCAATGCCGTGGGTATATCGTAATGTTTTAACAACACAACCGCTTTGCGTTTTAAACGTTCGGCCATTAAATACATGGCTGGTACTAAAATGAGGGTTAAGAATGTAGCAAACAATAAACCAAAAATCATGGTCCAGCTTAATGGTCCCCAAAACACAACGTTGTCTCCTCCAAAATGGATGTGCGGATTAAACGAGGCAAAAAGTTCAGCAAAATCAATGTTTAAACCAACGGCTAAAGGAATTAAACCCAAAATAGCGGCAGTGGCCGTTAATAATACAGGGGTCATCCGCGTGCGTCCGGCTTCAATGGTAGCTTCCCAGAGGCGCATGCCCCTTTTGTGGCGCAGTTCTTCGGTAAACTCCACTAATAAAATACCATTTCGAACCACAATACCCGCCAGGGCTACAATCCCTATTCCGGTCATTACAATACTCATGTCCATTTTAAAGATAGAAACGCCAAGTAACACTCCAATAACGCTTAAAATAATTTCACTTAAAATGATAATAGGTTTACCAATAGAATTGAATTGAACTACCAAAATCAGTAAGATTAAGAGGATGGAGGTCATTAAGGCACCGCCTAAAAAAGCTCCTGTTTCAGCTTGCTCTTCTTCTTGCCCTGTAAATTTAACGCTTACGGTTTCATCAGGAATAAAGCCCGAGGCGGCCTCCTTTACAGCAGCAGTAACGTTGTTAGGGTTAAAGCCCTCTTTTACATCACTTGCTAACGTAATAACACGCTTATTGTTTTTGCGTTTGATGCCACCGTAAGTATTTTCGTAACGTACATCACAAAAAGCTGAAATAGGCACTGAGCGCAGCACCCCACCCATATTCATATCGCGGAATACAATTTTTAAATTGCGAATGTCTTCAACGCTGGTACGTTGGCTATACTCGTAGCGCAATTGAATAGGGTATTCGTCATTGGCATCGCGAAACTTACTGGGGTTATCTAAACCAAACACCGCTTTGCGAATTTCCATGGCCAATTGCGCGGTAGAAATCCCTTCGCGATTGGCTCGCTCGCGGTCAATGTCAAATACAATTTCGGGTTTGTTGTCCACAAAATCTGATTTTAATTCTACCACACCCGGAACGCCTTTGTCTTCTAAATAACGTTTTAAGGCTTTAGCATTTTTAATTAAATCTTCAAACTTATCGCCTTGAATTTCGATGTTGATGGGCTTGGCTACAGGAGGTCCTGATTGTTCTTTATTCGCATTCACTTCTACGCCTGGCATATCCCACTTCATGTTTTGAAGCTCTTGCAAATAAGGCATGGTGCTTTTGCCATTGCGTTCTGCAAACTCTACAAAGTTGATGGCAATTTTACCACGGTTTGGGTACGAACTTTGATCTTCATCTTGTGGATCGGTTACGCCTACTGTGATATTTGTAATAATCGAAGAAATTAAAGGATTGTTTTCGCCAAGTACTTTGTTTACTTTTTTCTCTACAACTTTCATTACCTCGTTGGTTTTGAGTGGGTCGGTTCCTTCGGGTAGTTTCATGTAAACGAAAATGTTATTGGGATCGCCCTGCGGAAAAAATACCACATTTGGGCTTCGTACTTTAAACAATACTAGAGAGAATATAAATAACAACAAGGTGTAAAATAACATGCTACCTGGGCGTTTGAGTGCCCACGTTAAAAAGTTAGCGTATCCATTTTGAAATTTAGGCCAAGCCTTGGTTTGAAAATTTTCGATTACTTTATATAACCACAGGCGGTGAACCACCATAAATAGTGCTAAGAAAACAATGAAGTTTCCGAAGGCAAAATGTTTCCCAGCATAACTAAATAGAACGGCTACTGCATAAACAATTAAACGCATCCATCCTTTTTTAGTAATGCGGCCATATTCTTTTGCCTCTTCGTGGTGGGGCTTCATAAAGTCAACGGCAAACACAGGATTAATAATATACGCTACAAACAACGATGCTAATAAAGTAATGATAAGGGTGATGGGTAAAAAGAACATAAATTTACCGATAACACCGCTCCAAAACGCAAGTGGAATAAAGGGTGCCAAGGTCGTTAATGTGCCGCTTAATACAGGCAAAAACACTTCGCCCGCCGCCATTTTAGCCGCCGTTTTAATATCTCGTTTTCCATTCTCGAATAGGCGATGCGTATTTTCAATAACTACAATGGCATCATCTACAACGATACCCAGTGCTAACAAAAATGCAAACAATACAATCATGTTGAGTGTGAAGCCCAGCATTGGCATAAATAAGAAGGCAATAAACATACTAAGCGGAACCGATAAGGCCACAAATAAGGCATTGGTAACACCCATAAAAAACATGAGGATAAAGGTTACCAACACAAACCCAATAATAATGGTATTAATTAAATCGTGTAAAGTAATTTTTGTTTTTTCAGATTGATCGGCTGTAATTTTTAAATCGAGACCTTGTGGCAAATCGGTCTTTTTCATTTCGGTTACAATTTCACGAATTTTGTCAGAGGCATCAATTAAGTTTTCGCCTGCCCGTTTAATAACGTTTAAAGTGATTACATTTTTCCCTCCCAATCGTGCAAAACTTTCTGATTCTTTTACGGTATCTACAACGGTAGCAAAATCTTTTAAATACATTTTAGCACCACTTTGCGAAATGATGAGTAAGTTACTAATCTCTTCTATTTTTTTGAACTCATTTTTAATACTAATGCTGCGTTTGGTGCCTTCCATGGGGAGTTGTCCGCCGCTAATGGTAAGGTTTTCAGAGCCAATTACTCGCTCTAAATCGCCCATGCCTAAATTAGCCGCCTGCATTTTATACATATCGAGGTTAATTTGTATTTCGCGCTCTGGAGCGCCTACTAATTTAACTTCGGTAATTTCTTTTAACCCTTCAATGCGGTCTTTCAGTTCATCGGCATATTTTTTTAGTTTGGTTAATTCCATATCGCCCGCCATGTTAATGTAAAGTATGGGCAATTCGCTAAACGCTAATTCTTTAATAAAGGGCTGGCGCGTTAGGCCAATTGGTAAATCGGTGCGTGCTTCATCTACTTTATCTTTGAGTAGTTGCCGCGCTTTATCGGGACTTACATCCGTTTTAAATTCAACCACCACAAGGCTTACATCTTGCATGCTGGTACTGGTCATTTTCTTTACACCGGGTATAGATTTAATTTTTTTTTCGAGTGGTTTGGTTACTGTGTTTTCGATATTGGTGGGCGAGTTACCTGCATATACAGTGCTGATAAAAAACTTTGGTACTACAATATCTGGAAAACTTTCTTTGGGCAAACCCATGTAGGTCATTATACCAGCAAGTGTGATAATGACTGTAAATATGTAAACAGCCGTTTTGTTATCTATAGCCCAGCTACTGGCTTTAAATTCTTTAAAATTGAGTTTCATGCGTTAATCGTTTTAATAATAAAATGACAAATTAAAAGCTAGTTTTCGGTTATAGGGTTTTAATGGTATCTCCATCGTTTAATCCATCGTAGCCTTTGCTAATCAATTGGCTATCGTTCGATAAGCCTTCTGCAATTTCTACTTGTCCATTGTACGCTTTGCCTAATTTTATTGGTTTTTTAACTGCTTTATTGCCTTCGGCTACCATTACAAAATGCGAGCCGCTGCCATCGGTTTGAACAAATGCAGAAGAAATAACAATAACAGGTTTATCGGAGGTGTAATCATTAATATTGATTTCAGCAATTTGATTAGGATGATATTCGCGCTTACTATCTAAACGAATTTCGACACCAAACGTGCGTGTCATAGGGTTGATGGCGCGGGCAGCGTAAGATACTTGTGCTATTAAAGAGTCTTTAGTATCTGGAAATAAAATATTGACCTTATCGTTTTTATGTATGCGTGAGGCATAGGCTTCGGCTAGGTCGGCTTTTACTTTTAAGTTACTAAAATTAATAATGCGAATGGCGGGAATGCCAGGGGCGGTTAATTGCCCCAATTTAATATCCACGGCATCAATGGTTCCATCAATGGGCGAAATAATTTTGCTCATGCGCACTTGCTCTTGCAAGGTGGCTAGTTTTTTATCCATACTTTCTTTTTGTGTTTTAGCCGACAAGTATTGCACTTCGGTTCCTATTTTCTGATCCCACAAGGCTTTTTGTTTTTCGAAGAGTTGGTTCACTAATTCGGCATTGGTTTGCAAATCGGAAATGCTTTGTTGAATGAGGCGTGCATCGGTTTCGGCTAATACGGTTCCTTTTTTAACTTCTTGACCCGCTTGAACGTAAATTTTTGTAATAGTACCGGGCATTTCGGCGGCTACAGCTACATTTTCTTCGGCCTCGACGTGCCCTTGCACCTTAATGTACGATTTAAAAACTTGTGGTGTTAGAGGCATTAACTCTACCAAGGTTATTTTTTTAATAGAGTCGCCTTGCAAATCTTTTAATTCATTTTGAACTTTAACTAGCTCCGCTTTTAGTTCACTTTCTTGTTTGGTGAGTGCTTCCACTTTTGCGGCTTTATCCAGTTTTTTTTCGCCACCGCAGGCACTAAGTAAGATAAGTGTTGTTGAGATGTATAATAAATTTTTCATGTCTTTATTTTTTTTATAACGTCTGTTTAATATCCTTTTTTATTTAATAATTCCGAGTGCTTTTTGATAATCTATTTTTGCAATGAGTGCGTCATATACTGCATTAAAATAATTGGTTTCGGCTTCTTTTAAGCCCGTTTCGGCGGTTACCATTTCTAAATTGCTACCTACGCCTTGTTGGTATTTTTTAGTAGCCACCTCCTGAATGTGCAGTGCCAACTCGCGATTGCGTGTTTGCGATTTTAAGGAGGTAATGGCATTATTGTACATCACCGCAGCCGAGGTACTTTCTAACTCAACTACTTGTGTTATTTGCTTTAAATTATTTTGATTTTTAGTAACATCTATTTTGGCTTGTTGGATGCGGTTATGGCGTTGTAACCCATCAAAAATATTAAGGCTAAACGTGCCGCCAATTAAAGCTGTTGGAAACCATTCTTTACGTGGCGTAAATACATCAAACTCGGAACGTAGGGCTGAGTACCCCAAAGAGCCATAAGCGACTAACGTTGGTAAATACCCTAGGCGTTGGCGTTTTAAATTTAGTTCGTTTAAACGTTGCGAAGATTGCAGCAATTGGTATTCGGGGCGTGCCGAAGGGTCTATTTTTCCTAAGTTAACAGACTCTTCTTTTAAATCGTTTGGTAAGACATCGGTTAGTTGTAATTTTTCTGTGCCAGCATACCCCATTTGGAAACGCAATACTTGGTCGCCGAGTTGCAACAAGCGTTCTACTTTTTCGCGTTCGGTGGTTAAATTATTATAAGTTACTTCTAAGCGCTCAACATCTATCAATTCTACAAAGCCTTGTTTGTTATAAGCACTGGTTTCGTCAACAATTTTCTTTAAACGACTAAGGTTGGCATCAAGTAACTCTAAGCGTTCGGTGTTAACCAACACACCATAGTAGGCTTTCGATACGTTCGCAATTAAATCTTGTCGCGTGCGATTCGATGAAATCGTACTTAAAATTTCAAGTTCGCGTTGGGCTTTTAAGCCAACTATATAATCGCTACTAAACAACAATTGCGAAACGCTTCCCGAGGCATTGGCTTGGTATTTAGTTCCAAACTGTGCTTGAATAGGATCGTAATTATTGGCATCTAATCTAGCCGGATCGAATGGGGCTGCACCTGCTGCCACTAAACCTCCATAAACGGCTGGGGCAACAAAGTTGGGCAAAATACTTACTGGGATTTTAATAAAATCTTTTAAATCGAAACTGGCACTAATTTGTGGGAGGCCAATCCCTTGAAATTCGCGCTTTTTATATTTAGCGGCCAACTTATCTTGCTCGGCGTTAAGTGCGCTTGGCGAATTTTTCAACGCATAATCTATGGCTTGTTGTAAGCTGAAGGCCGTTCCTGAAGTGGTTTGGGCGGTACTCCACTTAAACAACACCAACCCGATTAGGATGAGTTTTAGTTTGGAGAGGTGATACATTTGCATAATCGTTGATTTAAAATGAGTTAATCTTCTTCTATATTTTTATATTTATTAATTAGTTTATGTCCTTTTAGAGTGCATACGCCATACATAAAATGTTCGGTTAAGGCCATTTGTACATCTACAATTTTAAATTTATCGGTCGGAAACATATCGCCACGCATCCCAATTTCGACAAGTTCTACACGTAGTGTGCTTAATATTTTAACGTCAATATCTTTTCGAATAAGTCCTTCTTCTTGCCCTCGGCGTAAAGAGTCTTGAACCGATTTATAAATGAAATCTTTTTTAAATGACTCAAACATTTTCCACGTGTTAGGATAGTATTTATAAATCTCATAAAAAAAGATGGGGTTGATGCGACTAAACATTTCGCGCATTTCATCCATAATTTTAAACACCTCTTCAATTACATTTTTCGAGTTTTCGCGGGCGTGTTCAATGCGGCATTTATCTTCTTTTAATGAATATTCGGTAAGCGAATGAATGATGTCGTCTTTGTCTTTAAAAAATTGATAAATGGTTTTTTTACTAATGCTTAAATGACGCGCAATCTCGTCCATGGTAATATTTTTGATTCCATACTTAAAGAATAATTCCTCGGCACCTTTTAGTATTTTATCGTTGACTTGCATTTTGTAAAATCGGGTACAAAACTATGGAAACTTTTTTCGTCTTACAAGTTTCCGTTCATTATTTTCGTATTTACAAACTTAAACGCTTAATAATCAGTGTTTTAAACTTTTATCAAACCAATTACTATTATTTTTTTGCATCTTTAAAGCCTGTGGTAGAACCTAAAAAAAGCCGTTGGCAACGCATTCGTAAGCAGCTTCGCAATCAATACCGATTGGTGATTTTGAACGACCGCACCTTTGCAGAACGCTTTTCGTTGCGTCTTTCGCCTTTGGGTTTATTGATTGGTGTGGCCGCCATTACTATTGTGATGACTACTTTGGTTATAAGTTTGGTGGCGTTTACTCCATTGCGCGAATATATACCTGGTTATGGAAATGTGGCCGAGCGTAAAGAAATTTTACGACTAAGTATAATGGCCGATAGCATGGAGCAAACCTTAGTGGCGCGCGATGTGTATATGAATAATTTGATGAATGTTTTAAACGAAAAGGTAGAAGGCAAAACGCCCAAACCTGCAAAAGATACCAGTGGTAAATACAAAAACGTAAACACGCAAGCGAGCGAATTAGATAAAACTTTTCGTAAAGAATTAGAAAATACTAAAAATGCAGATTTACTAAATGCCACATCTTCACTAAAAGCAAATGTTTTAAGCAACACTTTGTTTTTTATGCCAGTTAAGGGTTTGGTGGTTAGTTCGTTTAATGCGGCTGAAAATCATTTTGGGTGCGATGTGGTGTCGCGCAAGGATGAGGTTATTAAAAGTACACTAGATGGAACCGTTGTGTTTGCAGGCTTTACTAACACCGATGGCTATGAATTACATGTGCAGCACGCTGGCAATGTGATGAGTATTTATAAACACAATTCGGTTTTATTAAAACGGGTTGGCGACCGTGTTAAAAGCGGCGAAAGTATTGCTATTATTGGTAACAGCGGCGAAACCAGCAAAGGACCACACTTGCACTTCGAAATTTGGTACAATGGTGTGCCCATCAATCCCGAAGAAGTACTGGCGTTTTAACCCCAATTAAATTCAACAACATGAAATCAATTGTTTCGTTTCCTAAAGGCACTTTTGCACCACTTGGTGTTTCGATACTCTTGACTGTTGTGGGTTTGGCGTGTTGTTATTTAGCTGTAACGCAATTGTGGGTGTTAGGTTTTATAGGTGCATTGATGCTAACAGTAGCAATAACCCTTTCGGGGATTGAGTTTGATACCGATAAAAAAATGTATAGAGATTATACACGGTTTTTATTTTTTAAATTCGGTAAATGGCAATCGTACCAAGCGTTTCCTTATGTGGCTCTGCAAGCCGTTACTTTAGCGCAAAGAAACACGAAATTACCGGGCGTTGCTTTAAGTACGGGCGAACAGCAGCATCAAAGCACAAAAATTATTTTATTAAACCCAACACATACGCAAAAGATTTTTGTGATGTATTCGAATTCAGCCAATAAAACAGAATTGGTGTTAGGGCAACTCGTTAATGTGTTAAAGTTAACGCGTGTAGAATACCAACCGCCCATTGGTGCTTCGCGCTTGAAACGGAAGCGGTGATTGTTGCTATGAATTTAACCGAGGTTTCAAGAAAGTAGAACTTATACCAATATCATTTCTTGAAATCTCGGTTTAATAGTAGTGGTCGTTTACTTGACTCAATATGGCTTCGCTGCCTTTATACACCAATTGAAAAACGTTTTCAAAATCGGTTTCGGTGCCATAATACGGATCGGGAACACTTTTACTTTGACCTGGGTATAAATACTCTAAAAACAACTTTACTTTTAAACGATGTTCGGGTTTGCTTGCCAAAGCCAATATGTTGTTAACGTTTGATTCATCCATGCCTAAAATCAAATCGAACGTATCAAAGTCCGAAGGCTGCAATTGCCTGGCTCTAAGCAAACTTAAATCTACGCCATGTTTTTTGGCGTTAGCAATGGTGCGTTTGTCGGGTGTTTCGTTGATGTGATAATTAGATGTACCCGCAGAATCTATGAAAAGCGTTTGACGATTGCTTTTCTCTATTAAATGTAACAATACTCCTTCGGCTACTGGCGAACGGCAAATGTTTCCTAAACACACCACTAAAATTTTCATAGTGTTGTAAAGATAAAAAGGAATATCGTTTTTTATGGGGTGCTTTTACCAAAGAATAGTTTTATTTTTAAGCATTGAAAGAAAATAAACCTCATATTTTATTTTTAGCTTCTTGGTACCCCACGCGCGAAAAGTCCACGCATGGTATTTTTGTGCAACAACATGCCTTAGCGTTATCGCTTTACGCGAGTGTTAGTGTGGTATATGCCTGTGCTGGCGAACCAACAAAGGCTATCGAATGCGTTGCGTTAAATGCCAATTGTAAAGAGTATCGGCTCGTTTATAAACGTAGCCATTCGTTTTTGAAACCCGTTATTCATTATTGGCGAGCTAGGCAGGCGTATAAAAAATTATTTAATCACGTTCGTCGTGTTTCAACACCAGCAATTAGTGCCATTCAATTAAACGTTATTTTTCCGACAGGTCTTTTTTTAAACCTTGCTAAAACCTTAATTAATGTGCCTTATACTGTTGTAGAGCATTGGAGCGGCTATTTGCCCGAAGATGGTAATTATAAAGGCGTATTAAAAAAATGGCTTACAAAGCAAGTTGTAAAAAAAGCACGTGTTGTTTTTCATGTATCGGAACCTATGCGAAAAGCCATGTTAAATCACGGGTTAACGGGTAATTACCAGTTACTCTACAACGTGGTGAATACCTCTCTGTTTAAGCCTGGCATCAAAAGCGAACGCCCTTTATTAATACACGTTTCTTCGTTGGTTGAACGTGAAAAAAATAGAAGTGGTTTACTTCTGCACATTCAACAACTTCAAAAGAAAGGATACGACTTTGATACTCTAATAATTGGGGGCGAAGATACAGAATTACAATTGGCCATGGAACAAGCGAAACATCTGCAATTAAAAGCAATTACGTTTACTGGTATTATTTCTTTACAAGAGTTGTGCACGCACTTACAAAAGGCGTGGGCTCTTTTATTATTTAGTCATTTTGAAGGTATGCCAGTTGTTGCTTTAGAGGCATTAGCTTGTGGTGTGCCAGTATTGGCTAATAAAGTAGGGCATTTGCCGTATTTAATAACCCCCAATTTTGGTATTCTAACAGAGGTGAACCATACCGCTCAACAACAATTAGCTATCGAAAATATACTTACAAAGGCGTTTAAGAGTGATTCACAAGAACTACACAATTGGGTAAAAGCTAATGCCTCTTACGAAGCCGTTGGGAAACAATTACTTGACCATTATTTGTAAATTTTAGCTTGAAGCATAACTGGATGAGAAGCCTTGGATAACGTAAGTGTGGCACGCAGAGGAGGAAGGGTATTAAGTGTTGAGGATAGATGAATGTGTGGCACGCAAAGGCGCAAAGTTCGCAAAGAAGGAAGGGTATTAAGTGTTGAGGATAGATGAATGAGTGGCTCGCAAAGGCGCAAAGTTCGCAAAGGAGGAAGGGTATTAAGTGTTGAGGATAGATGAATGAGTGGCTCGCAAAGGCGCAAAGTTCGCAAAGGAGGAAGGGTATTAATCTTAGTGCAATTGAGGTTGTTGACTAAAGGCGTAAGAACGTTGCTTCGGGAAAAAATTTTCGTTTATCTGTTAGAATCCTGAATATACAATTGGTACTCGTTTATAGCTGTATATTGAGATGGATATGAAACAGCCAGTAAACTAAAACTCTACTGGCTGTTACAATTGTAATTATGAAACGGCTATACACGTCATGCTGCCAGCACCAGAGGCCTGTGTTGAGATATTCCCCATAAACCCCTGCCAACGCCATGAGTTGTTCCTTCTTTTATACCGTGTGTGAAACGGAGTACCGTTTGCGCTAACCGCTGCTATCTCTAAAGCACTATCAAGCTCGGCACAAGCCACTTCTTTATACGTTACGGCAGCCCCACCGTTAGCGGCGTTTACATCGCCAAAAAAGTTTTGCCCAGTTTGGTGGTGCAGTAAAGCCCCTGCTCGTGTACACACAACAAAGTGTTCTTTATCGCGTGCATAAGCCCCCGAAACGGCAATTGGGTCAGGAAGGTTTTGGTTATTAATGACAATAGTACTTTGGTTGCTCCTATCCAATCCTAATGTATAAAACCCTGTAGAATAGTTACTAGGGGGTATTACTGTTTCGGTAAGAATATAACGTGAGCGAATTAATCTTCCATCGTTGTAGATACAACCAACATATAGTTTATCGCTTACTGTAAAACACGTTAAGTCGCGTCGAGCAGTGTTATTATCATTCAAGGAATCGGGCATAAAATTAGCACCCCACGTTTCGATGTCATTATTCATTATACGTTTTTGTAAATTGAGAACCCTGCCAGTGTTTGTTAATACACAAACAAAAAGTGTGCTACCATAACTTGCACAAGCTACTTTTGTAAACATGATGCCGTTAGGTAAATTGAAAGCCGATGCTAAGGTTGGTGTTAAATCGGCAAACCTGCGCCACTTCCCGTTATTTTTCCTGTAAGTGTAAACAATTCGGCCTGTTTGTGTTAATACAATTGTGTGTACCCTTTTTCTGTACTGAAGCGTGGCTACATCTATTGGATTAAAGTTTATCTGTGGTTCATTGGCCGCAATGTTAGAGTTATTGGCAGCTTGTTGCACATTTCCGAAAAATGCTTGCCAGCGACTAGCCGAAAGCGTGTGGATGAGTTGTGAGTTGGTGTTTGCACCAACAATGTGTAATGTTGACATAGTTTAATTTTTAATTTTTGGTTTTTAATTTTGATATGGCAAATGTATTTCATTCGATGTAACCAAATGAATTGTTTTTACGAAAGGGTGGAGTTATTTTACAAAACTATACTTCTGTTTTATTAAAACTAAAAGTGAGACTATATCAAACTTGAAAAACGTGTTTGTTTAGAATAAAACCTTTAACCTGATTAGAGATTTTATATGCAAAGCATGGCTCGCAAAGGCGCAAAGTTCGCAAAGGAGGAAGGGTATTATTTGTTGAGGATAGATAAATGTAAGGCACGCAAAGTTCGTAAAGGAGGAACTATATTAGATGTTGAGGATAGAGGGGGTACTGCATAAGGCTAATGCTAATAAAAAGAATTTTATTGAAAGGCTTAGTGTAAAATTTACACTATAATATCCTCTTGATTTATAGTTTAGTACTATTTATCTTTATAAATGACAAGGTTTAAAATACCTTTGCTGGGGGTAGAGTTATCGCTTAACGATACCACAAAAGGTTTGCGTTGCCCCTCAAAACAATTGTAAACTACATAGCCTTTATCTTCGGTTGGATTGGGTAATTTATTTTCGTAATAATCTTTTAAATCGCAAAATAGGTAAGAGGTTAATTCCAAATCGCTGCAATTAATTTGTACGTTTATTTCTTGTAGGCTGTCGTTTGCTAAGGTATAATCAATTGAATAATTGGTAATAGAGTCGGCAACATACTCAAAATAAATATGTCCAGGCGAGGTTTCGGTGGGCGCACTGGTTTCGATACGTTTAATAACCTCTGCTTTGTTATTCAAATCAATTCCTCTAAATACACCATTGCGCGAACGTACAATTTCGTCCATAATGGGATGAAACCCAGGAAATACACGGGGCTTCTCCTCTACCACTACTTTGGGTTTATTGTTACAGGCATAAAGCAGAGTACACAGTAGTGTTAAAACTATATAGAATTTTTTATTCAAAACCATTACGAAAGTACAAATAAATTAGAGCTTTGGGTTTTCGGTTTCATAAACTTATTAGCGAGCGTGGTTAATCGTTATTCTTCTTCTTTTTCCTGTTTTATTTCGGGGCGCATTTGCGGAAAAAATAAAACTTCTTGTATGGCAGCATTATTGGTAAGTAACATGGTTAACCGATCTATACCAATGCCAATGCCGGCTGTGGGCGGCATACCATATTCTAATGCTCTTAAAAAATCGTGGTCAATAAACATGGCCTCGTCATCGCCACGCGCTTGCAGTTTCAATTGCTCTTCAAATCGCTCGCGTTGGTCAATGGGGTCATTTAACTCCGTATAAGCATTTGCTAATTCTTTGCCGTTTACCATTAACTCAAATCGTTCTACCAAACCCTCAACGGAGCGGTGTTTCTTGGTAAGTGGACTCATTTCTACAGGATAATCCGTTATGAAAGTAGGTTGTATGTAATGCCCTTCACACTTTTCGCCAAAAATTTCATCAATTAATTTGCCCTTGCCCATGCTGGCATCGGCGTGTATGTTAAGTTGCTTACACGCCTCGCGTAATTGCGCCTCATCCATTTGACTAATATCTATCCCCGTGTGTTCTTTAATGGCCTCGAACATGGTAACCCGTTTAAACGGCGTTTTAAAATCAATTTCTTTATCGCCTAGGGTTACTGTAGTGGTGCCGTATAAATCCGTAGCCACTTTTTCAAGTAAGCGTTCTGCAAAACTCATCATCCAATTGTAATCTTTATACGCCACGTAAAACTCAAGCACCGTAAACTCGGGGTTGTGCGTGCGATCCATGCCTTCGTTTCGGAAATCTTTTGCAAATTCGTAAACCCCTTCAAAACCGCCTACAATTAACCGTTTTAAATACAACTCGTTGGCAATGCGCAAATAGAGCGGCATGTTTAAAGCGTTGTGATGGGTAATGAACGGACGTGCAGTTGCACCACCTGGAATACTCTGTAAAATGGGGGTCTCTACTTCTAATAAACCCGCATCGTTTAAAGTGTTCCGAATAGAGTTAACGATTTGCGTGCGTTTTTTAAAGGTATCGCGCACTTGCGGATTGATGATTAAATCAACATAGCGTTGACGGTAACGAAACTCGGGGTCGCTTACTTCATCAAACGAGTTACCGCTATCGTCGGTTTTCACAATGGGCAAAGGTTTTAGCGACTTACTCAGTAATTTAAAGTTGGTAACGTGTATCGAAATTTCGCCTGTTTTAGTGGTAAACACATAGCCTGCAATGCCTGCAATATCACCAATGTCAATCAATTTTTTCCAAACGGTGTCGTAAAGGGTTTTATCGTCGTTGGGGCAAATATCATCGCGACGAATGTAGAATTGTATGCGCCCAGTAGCATCTTGCATAACTGCAAAACACGCCTTACCCATATCGCGAATACTCATAATACGACCCGCAATACTAATGTTTTTATAGTTTAGCTTATCGCGCTCGTAATTGGTTTTTATATCTAAAGCCGTAACGTTTACCTGAAATTCTTCGGGAGGAAACGGATTAACACCTATTTTTTTTAACTCTTCTAATTTTTGACGGCGTAAAAGTTCTTGTTCGCTGTAATCTGACATACTCTGTTTTTAAGGCGAGCAAAGATACGGTTTATACTAATAACTCGGGGCTAATTATAGAATTGATTCGTCGCATTTTCTTCTTTTGGAAGAGCTTAATACTAACAACAGCTAATCTGCTTTAGCTCAATTTCTATTGATGAAACCTTTGGTGTAAAAGATATTTGCACTTGGTGGAAACACAATTTACTAGAAAGAGTCGGCTTCAACGCAAAAAATAAAATGCTGATTTACTTTTCTGATACCAATATCGGTTCTAAAAGATACAAGTTGAACCAGAATTATTTTTCTTTTAGGCGACGAAAAAATTATAGGCGTAGCCAGGCCTACGGGTATAATTTTTGAGGAAGCATAAGAGAAAAAGAAACTGGGTCAACGTATCTTTTAGAAATGATGTTGGTATGAGCTGTTGTTTTAAGACTGAAGGTTTTTTAGAATAAAAGCTATAACTCTATTAAATACTAGGACACAAAAAAATAACACGCAAAGACGAAGCGTACGCTGAGAAGGAACTTAAATTTTAAAAAGGCATTTAAAATAAATCAGTGGCATCATGAACTCGTGTGTGTTAAATTATATGGAATAAATAATTGTTAGTCTAATACAAGAATAAAATAAGCCTATTGAAAATGGTAGGTTCAATTCTTCCTTTGCGAACGTTGCGCGCTACACGCTCAGTAAAAGCTTTTCATCCAATTATAAATCTATTTTAAAACCCTCTTTTTTCAAATCTAGGTTAAACAAACCGTTTTTTAGCCTAAGAATTTTGACCACTTTCCTGCGTTTTGTTTAATAAATTCACTTTTAGAAATTTCTAAAAAAAATTAAGTGCTTGATAATTAGTGATTTAACATATTTTGTTTAATTTTTCTTGTGAAACGTTAAACGTTCACTACATTTGTTTAAGAAATAATTAAAAACATTAAACAAATGACAGCGATAGAATTTAATACCAGAATTTTGAGAGAGAAATTATCTCTAAAGAATTTCGCTCTCAGCTTAACGCATAATTCAGATGATGCTTTAGACTTATTACAAGATACTTATGTGAAAGCGATTACATACCGTGAAAAATTTGAAGAGAGTACTAATCTGAAAGCTTGGTTGTTTACCATCATGAAAAATACATTCATTAACAACTACCGTCGCTCAGTGAAAACAAAAGAATTAATGAGTAAGGGCGATGAGGTGGCTTTGAACCGCGCCTTCAAGCAAAACAGTTACGACCACAGCGAAAGTCGTTTATCTGCCAAAGAAATTATTAAACGCATTGAAGGCTTAGAAGATCAATACAAAGTTCCGTTTACCCGTTATTATAACGGCTACAAATACGAAGAGATTGCACACGAAATGCAATTGCCTTTAGGAACCGTGAAAAGCCGCATCTTTATTGCCCGCAAGCAATTAATGGACGCTTTAAGATCGTTCAGAAATTAGTTTGCATAATAGCATTTTATTATAAACTAAAGCCCAGCTAAGCTGGGCTTTTTTGTGGAGCGAAATAACTAAACCCTTATACAAAAAGCAGCTTTTTAATCCTTTATCTCGAAAAAATTATAAGCTTAAACAAAACCTAATACTTAACGTTGTTGATGTATGAAAATAGCATTAAGTCTTTTTTGGTTTCGCCGCGATTTACGCCTAAATGATAATGCAGGTTTATACCATGCGTTAAAAGAAAATGAAGCCGTTTTACCCATTTTTATTTTTGACACCTCCATTCTGAACAAACTGGTTAATAAATACGACCGACGCGTTGATTTTATTCACCAAGCCATTACTCACCTTCAACACCAACTAATAACGCATGGAAGTAGTTTAAAAGTAATGTATGGCAACCCGATAGCCTTGTTACAAGAACTAAGTGAAACTTACGCCCTACAAACGGTTTACACCAATCACGATTATGAACCTTATGCCCGCGAGCGCGACGCTCAAATAACGCAAGCGCTCAACGCGAAGGGCATTGCTTTTAAAACGTTTAAAGACCAATGCGTGTTTGAAAAAGAAGAGGTTGTAAAAGATGATGGAAAACCTTACACCGTGTTTACCCCCTTTAGTCGTAAATGGAAAAAAACACTCCGTCCCTTTCACTACGAGGCTTACCCAACCGAACAGTATGCCCATCACTTTTATAAAACAAAACCCTTGCCCATTATTTCGTTAACCGAGATGGGGTTTCAAAAAACGGATATGGTATTTACTGCACAGGCTACTGTAACTAATACTTTACTCGAAAAATATAAAGAACAGCGCGATTATCCCGCCGTGGCAGGCACTAGCCGTTTAAGTGTGCATTTGCGTTTTGGTACAATTAGCGTTCGTAGTTTAGTACACCAAAGTTTTGGCGTAAGCGAGCCTTGGTTAAATGAGTTAATTTGGCGCGACTTTTACATGATGATTTTATGGCATTTTCCGCACGCCGCCAATGGTGGGTTTCGATCAGAGTACGACCGCATCCCTTGGCGTAACAACGAAGCCGATTTTGAAAAATGGTGCCAAGGCAAAACGGGTTTCCCAATTGTAGATGCGGGAATGCGCGAACTGAACGCCACAGGCTTTATGCACAACCGCGTGCGCATGATTGTAAGCAGTTTTTTAGTAAAAGATTTGTTGATAGATTGGCGTTGGGGCGAGGCGTATTTTGCCCAAAAATTAATAGATTTTGACTTGAGTGCCAACAATGGCGGCTGGCAATGGGCCGCTGGCAGTGGCTGCGACGCCGCACCTTATTTTAGGGTATTTAACCCCAACGAACAATTAAAAAAATTCGATTTAAAATTGAACTACGTTAAAAAATGGGTACCCGAATTTGGCTCATCGGCTTATCCTTTACCCATGGTTGACCACGCCATGGCCCGCCTACGTGTTATTAATGTTTATAAAGAAAGCCTTGCGCAAAGCAAACAATTAAAACTCTTATAAGCAGGGGTTACGCAAAAGAAAATTAATCGGTGATGTCCACATCAATGATGATTTTTGATAATTGATTAGGCAAACTAATGTATTGAATGGTGGCATTAATAATTTGTGCCCGACTAAAAATACTCTTTAAGCCTAGCCCTGTTGCGGTTTCGCTTAACATCTGAATACCCGACATATCAATGCCCTCGCCATTGTGTTCAATATCAATTTTAAGATGGCTTTGATTGATAACCATATTAATAGAGGTGTTGTTTGCTTTGGCGTGTTTAATAATATTGTTAATCACTTCTTTGCAAATGCGATACAATTGCATTTCTACTTTAGCCGAAAAACGAATATCTTCTACATTACTAGTGGCTGTAATTTGCATGTTGCCGCTAACCCGAATTTGACGGCAAAGTTCAGAAATGGCTTTTAAAAACCCGAGTTTAACTAAAGTCGGACTCATCAAATCGTGCGAAATAGCCCTAACGCTTTGAATGGTTTCTTCTAGTAGTTTATTATTTTCGTCAATCAAATTTAAAATCATTACGGGGTCGCTCGAATGCCTCGAAATTTTTGCTTGATTTAAGCGAATGACATTAAGGTACGTTCCTATTTCATCGTGAATGTTTTTAGAGATGCGTTCGCTTTCTTTTTCGGTAATTTGAATAGAAGCATCTAATAATTTGCGTTGGTGCTCGGTTTCGGCATCACTTAATTTTTTTCGATGCTCCATAGAACGCCTCTGGTAAAACACAACAAAACCAATGATGGCGGTACACAAAATCAAAATGGCGGCACTGCCCACCATGATAATAAAATTTAAACTTATTTCTGAACTGTCTTGCACAAGCCTATTATAAAAAGAATGTAAAAAATGTAATTAAATAAACTGTGCGTAAAAATCATGATTTGATGGGTGTTCATAAAACTACCAGGTAAATTCTGTAAGCAGAAAATAATACTCGTACATGAAAAATAAATAAAGCACGCACAGTTAAACCAAAAAAGGTAATAGTCGGTAATAATATCAACTGGTTGTTCAATTAAAATACGCCTGAAAAAAAATACAGCGTAAAGCACAATAATTAAATTCGAGTATAAACTAAAAGCAGAGTAATATTGATTGGGTTGCTTGGTAACAAATTCGTAAAGTACAAAGGCTAAACCAACTGCCCACGATAAAACATGAAACATCTGCATTTGTTTATCGTGAAACAATTGCTTGTAAAAAAAGGTAAGTAAATAAAATTCAAAGATGATAAACAAGTTAACAACTAGGCCATTGCTAATTTTTTGACTAATAAGATAGTGCGATAACAACTCAGAAACTAAGCTAGCACTGCAGTACATAACAATGAGCATTTGGGATTTATTAAGTAAACGAAAGCGGAAAATACCAACTAAAATCGCACTCGATAAAATTGGTATAAGTCCGTAGCTTACTAAAAGATGCCAAATGCCCATTTGTTAAAATTAAGAATTAATTTGGTTGGCGATGCCGCAAACAGGTGGACATAAAATGGTATGGTTAAGAATTAATCCGTTCTCCATATCATTTTCGTTGCTTGTTACGCCAACAATAACAACTTGCTTGGTACCATCATTTAAGATAGAGTTGTAGATTCTTACACCCACACATCCCGTTTGATTAAGTACATCGTTTAATTTGTTTTTACCTACAAAAAAGCCTTTAACGCCATCAGGGTTTGCTGTACGGTAATTTCTCGTTTCGTCGCTAGCCTCATCTATTGAGATAAAACTGCCTTCATTTCCATTGAAACTCATAATTTATTTGTTTTAAAAGGTTAGTAGCGCAAATAAAAATAAAAAAATAAAAAATGAAGTACTCCTAAATCACTAAGTCCTTTAATATTTTGATAAACAAGTACTTAAACTTGTAGTATAGGGAGAACTCCCTATACGTTTAAGGAGTTCTCCCTATATGCAAAATGGGGAAACCTCCCTATTTCAAATCCGTTGTTGACGATGTAGCTTTGTACCCGATGGTAAAGTATAAATCAGATATTCTTCCTCCCACACTTGCAGAGCAGTTAGTGATGCTAACTTGCCCTAATGAAATAAATAAATGGTGTGATTTATTAGAATGTAATGAAAAATATTTACGTTATGCCGTATTGTCTATTGGAAATAAAGCCAGTAAAGTCAATGATTTTTTAATCTTAAACCGTTTAAAAAATGAAACTGTATAACAAAACAAGTAAAGGCATTCTTTTTAACGACGACATTGTGTCGCTCGTTTGGGAAAAAGCCAATCCTATTAAAGGAAAAGACCCAAACATTTACAGAAGAGATGTTTGCGGAGCCATCATTCGTAAGGATATGTTTGGTGTATCGAACAACCTTTACTCGTTGGGCTGGGAAATTGATCACATTAAACCCCTGGAGTTAGGCGGAAGCGATGACATCAACAACCTCCAAGCCTTGCAATGGTGTAATAACCGCACAAAAGATTTAAACTATCCGTTTTGGAAAGGCGAAGTAATGGATTTGCACCAAAACGAATACATCACATTAACAAGATAACGCTCTTAAACAGTTTGTTGGTTGCCCTGTCGTTGTAATGAGGTAAACATTATAGCAATTATTAAAATCACACATAACCAAGATTTTAACACAACCAAACTTTATCCAACGACAGGCTTCTAACATTTAACCATCTCCCGCATTAAGTTGTTTTTCTTATCTTTAAGAATAAGAAAAGAACTTTTTACAAATTTAACTTTAACACACACACATGAATTACCCTATTCCCGATAACCCAATTTTAGATATTATTATCTCTATTGTTTTAATTTTTGCTTTTCTAAGTATTCTAGTTTCTATCCTACTTGAATGGTATAACTTTAAAAGCCATGCTCGATCGGTTACTTTGCAAGATGCCATTCATAATTTAATTAACGATAAAACAGGTATTAATTATGGCTATTTGTTTTATAACCATTTTATGATAAACGGTTTAAAACACAACAAAAGCCATTCCATACAATACATCTCTTCGTCTATGTTTGCCGACGTGCTAATTGACATCATCGCCAATCAATACGAACACGCACAAGATATAGATATTACAACCCACCCCGAGAAAGAAATAAAAACCTATCATATAAAACCAAACCCCGAAGCCTCACCAACAATGGGCTTCAATGCACAAGGAGCAAGAGGCAACTCTAATAACGACAACCCCTTAATGGAACGGTTTGAAAATGCGCTGCGGTTAATGCGCCCCGGGCAATTAAACTCCTTACTAAAAACATTTAACGAAAAAGCAGGCGGCGACTATACCAAAATAAAAATCATTATTGAGCAATGGTATAACGACTACATGGCCCGAGTAAGCGGCTGGTACAAAGTAAGTCAACGCAACAAACTTACCATTGCTGGGTTCATCATCGCCATTGCTTTAAACGTAGATAGCCTTCACCTTATTCGTTGTTTAAGCTACGACCCCACCTTACGCAGTCAATTAGTGCAACAAGCTACCGAGGTAGCCGATAATTACCAAGCCTTACCTGCCTCCGAAAAAAATAACACCGCCGCACTCGAAAACCTAGTCCTTAAAATTAGTTCTGACTCTACACTTAGTGCCAACGAGCGTTACAAAACAATTATGGACATTACGAACTTAAACGTTAAAAACTCCGCTCAAGACTCAATGTATAAAGCCCGCGCCGATAGTGTATTAGACGTGATGTCGGATTTAAACATTCCCCTCGGTTGGGGTTACGACACTGCGCCTTTGTCTTACTTCAAAACATTTAACCCAAACGTTGTAGATAAAGCTAAAATCGAATCGTTTAAAGCTGTAAGAAACACCAGCCTTATCAATTACCTCAATTTCCGCAACAATTGCCCAACTTGGGGTAATTGGGTCATGTACCTCCTCGGTATTACCATAACCGCATACTCCCTCAGTTTTGGCGCACCGTTTTGGTTCGATTTGCTAATTAAACTCGTTAACCTTCGTCGTGCTGGTAAAAAACCTAAAGATTAATTTTTTCATACCTAAAACCCATGCCTCGATTTACAAATATTCATACACATATTTTTAACACCAATTGCGCCCCCGATCGGTTTTTAATGATTATCCCTAACAACGTTTTACGTTTTGCACCTTCGCTTGTGAAATGGATGTTAAGTGGCAACATCTCGCGCGCTATCATTTACCGCCTATCCAAACTCTATTCGGGTGTATTGAATCGTAAAAATAGTGCCGAACGCAACGCCTTCGATAAGTACATTGCCTTTCTTAACATAGGCACACAAGCCACACAACTCGAAGTTTTTCAAAAAGCATTAGAAGCAGGACGTAAAGCCGACTCGTCGGTGCGCTTAGTGGCCCTTACTCTAAACATGGATTACATGGACTCGGAGCCAAACACCTCTAACGCTTACGTTAATTACGAGAGCCAATTAGAAGAAGTGAAAAACATTAAACGGCTCTATCCCGAAGAACTTATTCCCTTTTTGTGCATAGACCCCCGACACGCAGCCAATGAAGCCTTATTAAATTGGAGTAAAAATTATTTTGAAAAAGGATTCATGTACAAAGATGTTGTTTATCCTTATTTCTCGGGCATTAAGTTATACCCCGCACTTGGTTTTTTTCCGTTCGACCCAAGGCTTTACCAACTGTACCAATACGCCGAAGAAAAAGGTTTACCCATTATGACGCATTGCACACGGGTGGGTTCGCAATACATTGGCAATTACATTGAAACACTCATTCCCGACCAGCCCGAAATGATAGGCGACCTAAACGACGAAGACATTAACAGAGCACAAATCAGCATTTACCAACGCATTGCCCGCTACAAAGGACAAAAAGATTGGATTAAAAATAACAAGCGTGGCAAAAATGATTTTGCTTGCGATTTATTTGGGCATCCCGAAAATTACATCCCATTACTAAAAACTTTTCCAAACTTAAAAATATGTTTGGCGCATCTTGGCGGCACCAACGAAATTAGAATGCTCGAAGATTTACGCCAAGAAAAAGGAAACGACGATTTATTGTTGGCGCGCGAAATAGATAAAATTCAATGGTTCGATAAAATATGGCAACTCATGAAAGCATATCCTAACCTATATAGCGACATTAGTTATACCGTTAGTTCATTTGAAGAAAATGATAAAGTCTTAAACCGCGTTAAACAATTTTTAGCCGATACCGATACCTATGGAAATCCGTTAAGCGAGCGGGTTTTATTTGGTACCGATTTTTTTATGACCGAACAAGAAAAACGCGAGGTAGAACTTTACGACATTACCCGCAACACATTAACTGAATATTACCACGCCTTAACCCGTTTAAATACTGAACGTTTTTTAGGCTTTTAAAAATCTAATGCCGTGTCCCCCAATGGCGCATTTCAAAATAACCAAGTCTAACGCGACTCAAACTAGTTGTTGATGAGTGATGTTCTTCTTGGGGTCGTGTTGTTCGCTTTAGCCAATTTACCCTTTGCGTTCTTTGCGCCCTTTGCGTGCCACCAAAATTTGCCATCATCGTTCACCATAATATTTCTTCCTTTGCGTTCTTTGCGCCCATTGCGTGCCACCAAAATTTGCCATCACCGTTCACCATAATATTTCTTCCTTTGCGTTCTTTGCGCCCATTGCGAGCCATCAAAATTTGTCATCACCGTTCACCATAATATTTCTTCCTTTGCCTTCTTTGCGCCCATTGCGAGCCATAAAATTTAGCATAACACCTCCAATTAGTCTTATTTTACTACCTTCGCAACCATGAAGTACTCGTATTTCTGGTTTATATATTGCCTACTAACCCTTGGTTTAAAATCGCAAACGCCTACGGTTAGCCCTGTGCCTTTTGTATGGAAGGTAACCCTATTTACTAGCGACGAAATCTGCACCAAAGGGGCTGCTGGCATTCAGTTCCCCACCGATACCTTGCCCATTTTTGTGCAATGGAGCAATGGCAATGCCAACACTAACGCTATCAATAATTTAAACGCTGGCAATTATTCAGTAATGCTAAAGCGCGCCAATAAAGATACCACCCTTAATTTTACAATTGCGAAAATAATGTGCCCTGTTGTTATCTCTAACCATTTTACACCCAACGAAGACGGGTATAACGATACTTGGCAAATTAGCAACGTTAACAATTACCCCAACTTTGAACTATATGTATTTAATAAATGGGGACAACAAGTGCATAAACAAACTAACACCTTTACCCCTTGGGACGGAACAAGCCTAGGCATCAACGTTCCCGATGGCGCTTATTACTATGTATTTTATTTCGATAAGAATAAAAAAAATGATTTACTAAAAGGAGATATTACATTGTTACGATGAAATATTTAATATATAGTTTATACTTGGTTGCCTGCTGTTTTAGTAAAGCACAACAATTACCGCATTACACACAGTTCCTATTCAACAAAGGCGGTTATAACCCAGCTGCTAATGGTAATAGTTTTAATCAACCCTATGAAGTTGTTTTTGGTGGACGAACACAATGGATTGGCATGCGTAATAATCCCAATACCATTTTTATAAACTTTAATTACACATTCATTCCAAAACGCTCTTACAAAAATTGGCACAATGCAGGTATTTACATTGACCAAGACCAAGCTGGGTTATTTATTCAAAACACCGTTTATGCCTCCTATGCCTTTCACTTATTGCTCGGTAAAAAACTCGTGATGAGTGCAGGCGTGCACGCTGGCGTAAAACAGTTTTTGTTAAGTAAAGGAGGCTTAGACCGCAACGACCCTGCTATTGCCAAAAGTGCCGGAAGCGTTATTGCCATTCCCGATATAGTGCCAGGCTTACGCTTATACAACAAAAAGTTTTTTTTCGACTTTAGCCTATGGCACATTACTAAGTTTAGGCAAAGAGGCATTGGCGGACAAATAGGCGCGCCCTCTGTGTTGTGGCCACATTACTACCTTGGCGCAGGCAAACGTTTCGTGTTTAACGAACTCAATAACCTAGTGGTAGCAGGCAACTTATATGGCTCCATAAAAAGCATCCCATCGGTCGAAGTAAATGTGATGAACTATGTATTTCAACGTTTTGCTTATGGCCTAAGTGTAAGAAATATTGATTTTGTTTGCGGCATTATCCAATTCAGATTGTTGAATACCATGGTTATTGGCCTTGCTTACGACCTTTCGATAAACAGATTGAGTCGCGCCGCGCCGCATACCGCCGAAATTATGATTGGCCTAAGTCCAATTTTTGGAAACACTAAAAAACCCATCTCGTATAGCGAACGCTTGGTACATTGTCCCGATTTAGGGTTTTAATACCAATTCTTCAACGCTCCATTTACAGGCTTACAATACCTTTTTTATGCGATTGCCCAAACAAGGCAATATGTTGAAATTTGAACTTAATTATTTGAAATAATGACGATGAAAAAAGTGATACTTATTAATGTACTTTTCATTTTTACAATTCTAAGTTGTGGCCCAAAAGATAAAAAACAATTGGAGCCAAATACCGAGCCATTCAATAAAGCGGGTCTATTAGAAAATATAACTTATAACCTTATCATTCCTTCTTATCAAAACCTATCCAACGCCTTAGATAGCCTTAATACGTCGTATAACGCATTTAAACTAAACCCAACTCTAACTGCATTTCAAACGCTTAAAACAGATTTTAATTTAGCGTATCAAGTTTACCACCAAATAAGTCCGTTCGAGTTTGGCCCTGCCGAGCAAGAGGTTGTACGCATGAATTTTAATGTGTTTCCAACCGATACCGTTCAAATTAAAAATAATATTTTAAACGGAAGCTATAACCTCAGTGCCATTTCTAACATAGATGCCAAAGGATTTCCTGCGCTCGATTTTTTATTTTACGGCCATTCAAAAACCGAAACACAACTAGTTCAATCCTTTATCAACTCAACCGCACAAACAAATTATGTTAGCGATTTGATAAACGAAATGCGAAGTAAAGTAATTAGTATTTTAAATACATGGCGCAATACTTACCGCGCTACTTTTGTAAATTCTTTAGGTACCGATGTAGGTAGCTCTATTGGCTTTTTAGTGAATCAATTAAACTACGAATTAGATTATTTAAAGAACGCTAAAATTGGTATTCCTCTTGGTAAAAAATCTTTAGATGTGCCTTTGCCTCAAAAATGTGAAGCCTACTATGGTCAGCAATCTGTAAGTTATGCGTTAGCCACGTTAAACGCTATTGAGTCTATTTACTTAGGTAGAGGTGCTAATGGTAACAACGGCTTAGGATTTGACGATTACCTCGACCACTTAAAAGCTAACCATACTAACGGCACACTTAACGCTGCTATCAATGCCCAGTTTGCTATTGCTCGAACAAAATTAAATGCAATCAATGGTAACTTAGCCAACCAAATTACAGCCAACCCAACACTTGTAAATACAGCTTATGTTGAATTGGTAAAACTACTCGTACTTTTAAAAACCGATATGCCTTCGCATTTGGGTGTTATTATAACCTATCAAGATGGGGATGGTGACTAAACGGCTAAATGCCTTTTTTGAAACCCAAGTTAGCATTGCCCCTTTAATTCTGTTTCGGATGGTGTGGGGCAGCTTACTATTCATTTCTACCTTACGTTTTATAGTAAAAGGATGGGTACACACCATGTACATTCAACCCAAAATCTTTTTTCCATTTTACGGTTTCGAATGGGTTAAACCTTTAGGAAGCGTTGGCATGTATCTTGTTTTTGCGTTGTTGCTTTTAACCTCTCTTTGTATTTTATTGGGTTATTTTTATCGCTACGCCAGCCTTCTATTTTTTCTTCTGTTTACTTATGTAGAGTTGATAGATAAAACCAATTACCTCAACCATTATTATTTTGTTAGCCTTGTTAGTTTTATATTCCTGTTTCTACCAGCCAATAAAAACTTTTCGCTCGATGTGCGGTACCGTGGCGTAACCGAGTTAGCGCAAGTACCACGGTTTTACGAATGGCTTATCAAAGCCCAGTTATTTACGGTTTATCTTTTTGCGGGTATAGCCAAAGTAAATACCGATTGGTTATTAGACGCGCAACCTCTTAAAATATGGCTCCCGGCTTTTTCGCATTGGCCGCTAATTGGTCAGTACATGGAAAGCGATTGGGTAGCTTATCTTTTTTCGTGGTTTGGCTGCTTATACGACTTGTGCATTGGTTTTCTTTTATTTTATTCGCGCACCACCAAATGGGCGTATCTAATAGTGCTTGTGTTTCATTTGTTCACCGCCCTTTTCTTTAACATTGGCATGTTTCCTTACATTATGATAGGCGCAACACTCATTTTTATGCCTCTATCTTTTCACCAAAAAGGGCTTCAGTATTTAGCGTCTATTTTTAAGATATCAACGCCGCTTGCCGCTAAACCCCTATCGGTTGTGCCATCCAAGCACTGGGTTATTTTTATTCTTTTTTTTGGGGTTCAATTAGTTCTACCATTTCGTTACCTCTTGTACCCTGGTAAACTATTTTGGACCGAACAAGGCTATCGGTTTTCGTGGCGCGTAATGCTTATGGAAAAAGCAGGTACCGCTTTCTTTTTTGTAAAAGATAGCCGCACTGGTAAATCTATTGAAATAGATAACAAAAACTATTTAACCTACATGCAAGAAAAACAAATGGCCATGCAACCCGATATGTTGTTAAACTATGCGCATTTCTTAAAAAAAGAATTTGAGAAAAAAGGATTTGTAAATCCAAAGGTAAGCACACAATGTTACGTTACACTTAATGGTCGCCCCTCGCGCTTATTAGTTAACGATACTGTGGATTTAAGCGTGCAAAGCAATTCGTTTTTAAAAAATAAATGGTGGATACTTCCCTATTGATGCGCTATACGTTTTTATATTTAAGCCTCTTTGGGTTGGTTGTTACATACGCACAGGTGGATAGCACACGCAAAGACAGCCTGCGTAAAAAGAAAGAAGTAAATTTAGATGAAATTATTGTTGCCACCGAGCGTGATAATGATTTTGGTATTTCGCGATTAAAAAACATTGAAGGTACTGCCATTTATGCGGGCAAAAAAACAGAGGCTATTTATATTAACGATTTGAATGCCAATTTAGCAACCAATAATAGCCGCCAATTATACGCCAAAGTAGCGGGCATTAATATTTTTGAAAACGATGGCTCGGGTTCTAGCATTGGTATTGGCGGTAGAGGGTTAAACCCTAATCGTATTTCTAATTTTAATACCCGACAAAACGGTTACGATATTTCGGCCGATGCCTTGGGTTACCCCGAAAGTTATTACACACCGCCCGCCGAAGCATTAGAACGCATCGAAATTTTAAGAGGTGCAGCCAGTCTTCAATATGGGACGCAATTTGGCGGTATGATTAATTATAAATTCCGCCCAGCTTCTCCAAAAAAAATAAGTGTACTTAGTAGGCAAACCCTTGGCAGCTTTGGCTTATTTAATTCGTTTAATCAAGTAAGCGGCACACATCGTAAATGGACCTACAACACCTTTTACCAATATAAACGTTACACCGGTTGGCGGCCTAACGCAGGGCTAGAGTTGCATAACGCTTATGCTAAAATAGGCTATACCTTTAACGAACGTTTTAAACTAAGCGGCGAGTACACCCACTTAAATTACTTAAATCAACAACCTGGCGGTTTAACCGATAAACAGTTTTTAGAAGACCCCTCGCAAAGTAATCGTGCCCGCAATTGGTTTAAAGTGAATTGGAATTTATATAACCTGAATGCCGACTTTACCCTTAGCCCAAGCACTAAGCTAAATGTATTGCTATTTGGCGTTTATGCTGGCCGAGATGCCTTAGGAAATTTAGAGCGTATAGACCGTAAAGATGATACTAGCCGAAACCGAAATTTATTAAAAGACCTTTACAATAATTATGCGGCCGAAGTGCGTTTACTACAACGCTATAGTTTACTCAATCACCAAAGTCATTTTTTAATTGGTGTACGTGCGTACAAAGGCCAAACAGCCCGCAAACAAGGCGATGCCAACACAAGTAATTTACCCGAATTTTCATTTCTTAATCCTTCTAACTTAGAAAATTCAGCCTATGTATTTCCCTCGCATAACTTAGCCTTATTTGCCGAAAATATATTTCAACTCAGCAAAAAATGGAGTGTAACACCTGGCTTACGATTAGAGTATATTGATACACGTTCGGAAGGCTATTACCGATTATTAAATAAAGATTTAGCAGGAAATATTTTGTTAGATAAAACGATTGCTGATAATCGGCAAAACACCCGACAGTTTGCGTTAATGGGGCTAGGCACTCAGTACAAAGCCAGAGAGTGGTTAGAGGCTTATGCCAACTTTAGTCAAAACTACCGTTCTATTAATTTTAATGACATGCGTGTTGCAAATCCAAACTTTCAAGTAGATCCGAATTTAAAAGATGAGAAAGGATTTACCTTAGATGGCGGCTTTAGAGGCATTCTTAAAAATTGTTTGTATTATGACGTGAGCGGCTTTTGGTTAAACTATCAACAACGTATTGGCACAATTTTAAAAGTAGATAGCACTACCTTTCAAATTGTACGTTACCGAACCAACGTGAGCGATAGCCGTAACTTAGGTATAGAGGCTTTTGCCGAATTAGATTGGCTACAACTACTTAAACCCAAAAGTAAACATCACCTCAGTACGTTTGTAAACACATCCTTTATTAATGCGATTTATACAGGCAGCGAACAAAGTGCCTTCCGAAATAAATTAGTAGAATATGTGCCGCAATATATTTTAAGAACGGGTATTACCTACCGCTACGAGTCGTTTAGTATTACGGGGCAGTATGCTTACACAGGGCAACAATTTTCTGATGCCAGTAACGCCCCCTCTACGCCTTCTGCAATTTTCGGAGTTATTCCTGCCTACACGGTAATAGATATGGCTGCTAATTTTAAATACCGTTTTTTTGGCATTAGTGCGGGGGTTAACAACGCCGGTAATAGTGTATATTTTACACGAAGAGCCGAGGGCTATCCTGGCCCAGGAATAATACCAGCCGACCCTTTAAATTATTTTATAAGTTTAAGTGTTCAATTTTAGAGAAACGTAAATTTATAGAGCAAGAGCATTATCTATTTTCCGATACAAAATCTAGTAAAAATAGATTCTAGTAAATCGGCGTTCGTAACAGCACCTACAATACTTCCCAATTCATCTAACGCATAACGAATATCTAAGGCTAACAAATCGCCAGCAAGTTGTTCGTTTAAGCCACGCGTTACATTTTGAAGCGCATCGTAAGCCTTGCGCAAGCTATCGGCGTGGCGGGCATTGGTAACAATGGTTTCGGTGGCATTTACCGTTCGCGAGTCGAACAAACTAACCAAGCGTTGTTTTAATTGCTCGGTGTTCTTTTGTGTTTTAGCCGATAGATAAAGTACCTCTTCAAAGTTTGCAAATTCGGCTTGCAAGTCGGCTTCGTTCTCAATATCTATTTTATTTGCAGCAATGACCAATTGCGAAGTGCCAATGTGTTCTTTTAATAAATCTATCTCTAATTGCAAATCGCCGCTGCTTAGTTCGTGCGCATCAAATAAATAAATAACAATAGCCGATTTTTTTATAACCTCAAAGGCTTTGTTAACACCAATTTGTTCAATGACATCGGTGGTTGTGCGGATTCCAGCCGTATCCATAAAACGGAACAATACGCCATCAATAACCATCTCATCTTCGATAACATCGCGCGTGGTGCCAGGTATTTCGCTAACAATGGCTCGGTCGTCATCTAACAATACGTTTAGCAAGGTTGATTTTCCAGCATTGGGTTTTCCGACAATAGCCACAGGAATCCCATTCTTAATAACATTACCAACTTCAAAACTGTGTAAAAGCTTTTGTAGAACCCCGCTAATACTGGCTACCAATTGTTTTAAATCGCTTCGATCTGCAAACTCTACATCCTCTTCACTAAAGTCGAGTTCCAACTCAATCAACGAAGCAAAATTAATAAGGTGATCGCGAAGCACTTTTATTTTACTGCTAAAGCCACCGCGCATTTGTTGCATAGCTACTTGATGCGATACCGCAGAATTAGAGGCGATAAGATCGGCTACTGCTTCTGCTTGACTTAAATCGAGTTTGCCATTTAAAAATGCTCGCATAGTAAATTCGCCCGGCTCAGCCATTCGCGCACCATGTTGTAAAAACAATTGTAATAATTGCTGTTGAATATAGGTAGAACCGTGGCAAGAAATTTCGACGCTATCTTGCCCTGTGTAAGAATGAGGTGCTTTAAATAAACTGATGAGTACCTCGTCAATGATAGTGTTGTCGTATTTTAAAACCCCAAAATGTACGGTGTAACCCGCTTTATCTTGCAATCGTTTTTGCGTTTGCCCACCAGGGGCATAAAAAAAAGATTCAGCAAGGGCAATAGCCTGCGATCCACTTAGGCGAACGATGGCAATGGCTGCACTCCCTTGGGCGGTGGCCAAAGCCACAATGGTATCGTCTCTATTCACCTTCATTTTTTATGTATAAACAATTTATGCTTTGTTACGCTGAGCAACGAAATTACCATTTTTATGCGATTGTACCCCCCACTTAGCTTGGGTAAATTTGTCGCATGTTATCTAGTTCTCAAAATAAAACGACTTTGTTTTTTCAAAATAACTGCCCATTGGCGGTTTATGCAGCGTGTTCTAAAAAAGGTAAGGATTGCTGTAAAAAATTCAAAAAAGGCGATCGCTGTAAAAAATGCCCTGGAAGAAAATAAGGCAAACAGGTTGAAGCCATTCGTTTAAAAATACTTTTTAGTAAAAGGCTTGTGTAGTTAACAAAACTGAGCACTAAATGCCTTTATTTCATTTTTTATGTGACTCCGAAGGGACTCGAACCCCCAACCAACAGAACCGGAATCTGTCATTCTATCCATTGAACTACGGAGCCAAAAAACAGACGTTACTACTACAAGCCATACTTCTGTTTTGGAGTTGCAAAAATACGCATATTACCTATATAAGCAATAATTCCTTAATTTTAACGTTAAATCGAATAGTTTACTAAAGCAAATGCAATACATGAGAGGGTATTTTCAAAAGATAGGATTTTTAATTTTAAGTTGTTTAGGTGCGCCAACATGGGCGCAAGTTCAAATAGGGGGTTGGGTTGATCATTTAGGATTTAATAATTGTGTAACTGTTGCTAAATTAGGCTCTACGGTTTATACCTCTAATTATTCAAGCATTTTAAAAGTAGAGGAGTCTGATTTTTCTTCTGAACGCCTCAGCAAAATTAATGGCCTAAGCGATGTAGGAATTAATTTATTGCGTGCCAATCCTGCCGATAACACACTTATCATTTGTTACGAAAACGGCAACATAGATGTACTTCAAAATGGGAGAATACGCAACTTTTCGGATATTAAACGTAAACCCATTAATGGTAAAAAACTCATTAACGATATTTTATTTCGGAATGGTTTAGCCTATCTCTCTAGCGGCTTTGGTATCATTCTCTTTGATTATAACAAATTAGAAGTAAAAGAAACGTATAACATTGGATCGGCTGGTTCGGCTTTAGAGGTTTACCAAGTTTGTTTTTCCGACTCATTATTGTTTGCCGCCACACCAACAGGTTTGCGACGTTGTAATTACAAAAAAACTGCACCTAATAGTTTTCAAAATTGGTCTTTAGCAGCACCATTGCCTTTAGGGGCTTATTCGGGTGTAGTAATTGCCGACAATATTGTTTACACCGCTTACTCGCCCTATAAACTCAATAACAGTATAAACAATAGAGATACCATCTACCAATTAGTCAATAACACTTGGTCGAAGTTTACACTTAAACAAAATCCCTATTATGTTAAACGTTTATTAAGTTTTGGTTCTGTTTTTTCTTTCCTCGATCAGTTTGGTGTAGAGAGTTATGTGGGTACTACTCGCATACCATACATCACAGGTTATGGTTTTGCTAATGCCAACATTGCCGATATTTTTATTATTGATAATGGCAATAACGACTTTTCGTTTTGGGTAGCCGATAAATCAGTTGGTATTGTTTTAACCAAAGGATTTGGAAGTAGTAATGCGGTTAAAGTGGATATTAACGGTCTTAAAAATAACCTCATTAGTAATATTAATATTTTAAACGGAAAAGTAGCTGTTTCGCCAGTTAGAATGGATGAAACGGGAATTATGTCGTATAAAAACGATGGGTTAAACATCTATCAAAATGGAGAGTGGACTTACGTTAAACCCAACGACAGTCTTTTCGATTTGAATGCGGTTTACATTGATAAAACAGATCCTAAACGATTATTTGCCTCTAGTTGGCCAAGGGGTTTAATTGAGTTTTATGACAACCAAGTTGTACGAGTTTACAACCGATTCAATTCAACTTTACCAAATGTGCCCTTAGACCCCGGTACACATCGTGCAAGTGGTTTAGACATGGATAAAGATGGTAATTTATTTGTTGCCTCCAGCGATAATGAAAAAATGTTGAGCATACGTCGTAAAGATGGTTCGTTAGTAACACTAAACAATACTAATACAAATCTCGTTCCTGGTATTCAAATTCCACCAACGTTTATACGCGATATTTTGGTAGATAAAAATGGTAACTGTTGGATGTTGCACGAGCGAGGTGAAGGCATTACGGTTATAAAACCACAAAGTCTTAACTCGGCTAATCCAACATTTTTGGTAACGCGCATTAACACTAAAAATGGAACTACTCAAAAAAATGTTTCTAATCCATTAGCCATTGCCGAAGATAAAGATGGAAAAATTTGGGTAGGTACTTACGAAGGAATAACGGTGTTTTCAAATCCGCAAAATGTGTTTAGCAGTAATTATTCCGACGGTAATCCTATCAAAATTATTCAAGATGGAAATGTAGAACTGTTACTTGAAAAAGAAATTATAACTGCTATTTGTGTAGATGGGGGCAACAATAAATGGGTAGGTACTTTAGCTAGCGGCGTGTATTGTTTTAGCCCTGATGGGCAAAAACAACTATTTCATTTCACCCGCGAGGAGAGCCCTCTTTTCTCTAACAACATTATAGAATTGGCTTACGATGCTAAATCGGGCGATATATTTATTGGTACCGATTTGGGCCTGCAATCGTACCGCACACTTATTGTTGCTGGAGAAGAAAACTACAAAGACATACACGCCTATCCCAATCCTGTAAAGCCCGAGTTTAGAGGCCCTATTCACATCCGCGGGTTGCTCGATCAATCTATTGTTAAAATTTCGGACGAGAGCGGTAATTTTGTTTGGGAAACCAAATCCATAGGTGGGCAAATTGAATGGCCTGTTACTAATTTTGCGGGAACACGCGTGAGCAGTGGCGTTTACATTGTATATGCCGCACCCGCTAACGGCGAGTTGAAAGCTGTTACCAAAGTATTGGTTATTAATTAATCCATGCAACAATTTGCCAATGGTATTGTGTTGCAAAATATACGCTATGCCGATAAAAAAATAATTTCTAAAATTTTTACACGGCAATTTGGTTTGGTCAACTGCCACGTGGTTATGAGTCGCTCACCCAAAGCCAAACTAAAAACAGGCACATTGCAACCCCTTCATTTAATTGAAATGGAACTGCAAATAAAACAAAATAAAGAGGTGCAGCAACTGTTAGAGGCGCATTGCTATTATGTGTATAAGGACTTAAATCAGAATTTTCAGAAACTCAGCATTGCACAATTTATTAACGAAGTGCTTTTAAAGGTTATTAAAGAACACCAAGTTAACGAACATTTATTTGAGTTTATAGAAACCTGTTTAAAATGGCTCGATGAACACCCAGACCATTTTGCTAATTTACATTTGTACTTTTTGTTAGAGTTATTGCGCTATTTAGGTATAGAACCTTACAACAACTTTTCGGCAACGGAGCCTTTTTTTAATTGCCGTGAAGGTAGATTTATTCCACTTGCCGAGCCTTTCCCGCTTGGATTTGATAAAGAACAATCGTTAATGTTTGCACACTTTTTAAATGCCGATGTTTTACCGTTGCCACTCAACAAAACACAACGGCAACATTTGTTGGATATGTTGTTGGCTTATTACCAATTTCAAGTACCGAATTTTGGTCAATTAAAATCCGTAGAGGTTATCAGGAGTGTTTTAAACTAGAAGATTACTCTAGGGCTGAAATGATAAAATTTTGTTAGTTGAGTGCATTTAATACCTTATCTATTTTTTCATAGAGGTTTGCATTTTTTTCAAATAATTGGTGTCGCAATCCGCCTTTATAAATTTGTAAGTAGCAATATAAAATTTATTTGGAAGATTTGTTTTTGTACTTAATGTATCAAAATAATCCATGGGTGTTATTCGAGCAACAATAGAATCGTTATATACTTTACAAGCAAAGTATAAATTATCAAACGTATAGCTGTCCCATGCTTTCTTTTTAAAAAAAATAGAATCAGATTTTACTTCATAACGAATAGGAAGGAGGGTTGTTAAATTATAATCTAAATGGCAGGCAAGGTGTTGAGGGTTAGTGTTTAATTTATTCATCCCCCCTCCTACCATAAGCTCTGAAACGAGTTTAGTACTATAAAATTTTAAATACAGGTATTCGCTGGTGCTGTTGTTTCTTAAACAGCAATCGAGTTTTCTTTTTGTTTGTGTTTACTTTTCTTTTTCAATTTTAAATCATACTTGTTTTCTAGGAAAGAACAATCTCTTTATATATTATTAAAGCAGGTAACTCAACCTTAGGCTCTTTCATTATCTGTTCCTTTCTGTAAAGGGAATACTTTGTTCAGAATAAAGTAGGCTAGTAAGAAACCAACGCCTCCAAAAACTCCTATCATGGAAGAGAACAACTCGTTACTATCTTTTATCAATAATGGGTAAATGGCTGCAATACTATTTATCATACCGTGTAAAATAGCGGGAGCGTATATTGTGTTAGACTTTTTTACCACATAATAATGGGCAAAAGAAAGGCAAATACAACTAAAAATCATAATAAAAACACCAACAACAGGATAAGTTGGGAAGTTCAATCCCATTAAAATTAATGGTGAATGCCATATCCCCCATATTATTCCTATAAATAAGTTTAATTTTATTATGCTTAGTTTATTCTCAAGTTCCTTTACTAAAAACCCTCTCCATCCATATTCTTCTCCCAACGTAAAAGGTATATTGGGTATCCATGAAATTAGAGGTAATAAAAAGATACAAAAAATTAATACTATGTAAGTTACTATTGCAGGAAGTACGGGAAGTGTCGCATCCTTTGTATCAAGCGCATTAACTCTCTCAGTAAATCCGGAAATTGACATATCAAGAGAACCAAGTGAAGATATTTGCAATAGGTTGCCGAACAGGTATATCATGGATATAAGTAAAACATTACTAAGAATAAAAACTAAAGGAATGATAAGCAGACCTTTTATTTTTACATTTTTAAAAGTCAGTCCATAGTTAATAAAAGCTTCTTTATAAATCATTCGATTCGTTATGAAAACGGAAGCCAAGGGAGATAACATAAAAAATATAGTTATTATTACTGTCCCGAAAGTGGAGTCTAGCCTTATGTTATTGAAAAATAAAAATAATGCTGAACTCCAGCTAATACTAAAGGTGATTAATAGAAAAACAATCACTTTATTAGGTAATATATTTTTAAGCACTGCTTTGGTTTTAGTCAAAATTAAGCACCATTAGAGGCTCTGCTATCAATAATGGTAATGTTTTTGTTATCCAAAATAATTTTTAAGTACTCCTCTTTGAATGAAGCGTAATAAGTTCGTTCCTTCGTTACGATCTTTAAACAAGTGGAAGATCCTAAAACATAACCGAGATCACCATTAATATTTATTCTATAACCGTAACCGGCAAATTTTCTAAATGTACTAATTTTTTCAACTTTTATTTCAATTATATCCTTAAAATCTATAGCCGATTTTAAGATCAAAAAACTTAACACTATATTATTAGAGTTAATTTCTATTGTTGTGCGAATAAGAAATAAAAAAACTAACACAATTAATAAAATAATTATAGTAGTGGTATTCTCAACATTGAATCGAAATTGAAATTTAAATAGTAAATAATAAATGATCGCTCCTAATGCCAAATTAAGAACTATCATAAGGTAAATATTTAACCTGTCTCTAACTCTGATCATGATAATTTATTTCTTCGGGTTTATAATTTAAATATAGTATTAAACATGCAACCATTGCAAAGAAAAATGTAATTAAACCGAATACAACTATTATCCACATGTGAAATAGTACACCAATCCAAAACATTTTAATTTTTGTATTCTTACTAGTGATAAATAAACAACTAAATAAGAAAAACTCAACTACCAATGAACCCCATGTAATTAAAACTGTAACAATATCATTATTTAGTAATTCTTTAAGAAAGCTATTAAAAATCCCAAAACCGTGCATGGAAGGACTCGAATAGTAATAAAACGCTGTGCCATTAACCCATTCGTTTACAAATAATTTACCCACAAACGCATTAAAATAAATAAACGCTACTTGAATTCGAATAAGTAAAAAAACATTGTTCGCAATAATCTTTTTTAAATTATTATTGAATATATTACTTGAAAAATCGTACAAATATTTTCTTTTGTCCATGAACGAAATAGGAAGTAACATTAAGCTTAAATTTGAGCATATGACATCACCACCTTCGATTATAGGCGAAAGGTTTAAAAAAGAGTTTGTGATATAAAATAATAAGATTCCACTAAGTCTTGGGAAAAATCCAAATAGAAACAGAAATAATGCAATTATTGTAGTGGCTTTAACCAGTAGAATATGTTTATAGCCAAATAAATAAAAAAGATTTATGCTTTTCAACCAGTAAATACCCTCAGACTGTTCGAAATTTTCAAAAGTATATTCAGGAAATATAACACTATTTGAATTTAACAATAGTGTACATAAAATAGACGAGGTTATGAAAATCCTTGCTATTGAATAGCAATTCATTATATTAATTGGAAATCTCTCGGAAAACATTAGTAAATAATAATCTTAAAGGTCTTCACTTTTACTTTATCCAAATCGGTGTATTTAATAAATGCAAAAGGAATCATTTTTTCTAAACAAAAAAGATAATATCCTGCCTCGATGTTTTCACAATATTTGTCTTTTTTGACGGGAATAAATTTATCTCTTAATTTGATACTGTCAGTGTAACCACCCCAAAAATCGGACAGGTTGTAAATATACATAATTGCTTATAATTTAGTGGTGCTATCATTAAACGGAAGCGAGCTCTGCTGGAGAGCAACTTGCCAGGGATATTGATAAGCCACGA
>JAAFIL010000089.1 GCA_013297775.1 Bacteroidota bacterium | reverse complement strand
AACTAAAATATGATTCCCCCAACTTTTCCGTTTGATTCTTGATCCATTGACTATCTTATTCTGTCGAACGATTTGCTATAAATGCAAAAAGACTTATCGTTTTAAATGATAAGTCTTTTTTCAGCGGAGAAAGAGGGATTCGAACCCTCGGTACGGTTACCCGTACGCATGTTTAGCAAACATGTCCTTTCGGCCTCTCAGGCATCTCTCCGAATCTTTTGCAAATGTAATGCTTTTTTTAATTTATAACAATAATTCTTGTTTTTTTACACCTTGATTATCAAGTGTTTTTTTAATTAAAAAGCCCTCTTTACTAGAGGGCTTTTTAATTAAAGTTTTATGCTAACTTAAACCATAATTTAGTGATACTACTTTTTAGGACCTGGCTTAGGTGCCCCAGGTTTAGGCGTTTGTTGAGGCTTAGGCGGCGCAAAATAGTCTTTTTGTTTTTGATTAGCGGGGTCTAACTCTTTTACCTGATTCCAAATCAGGTCGGCATTTACCTTATCTTTTTTAGAAACATAATAATAGCCTAAATACTCCAATCCTTCAATGTAATTATTTTTATAAGTTCCTGTTTTTTCTTCGGGCTTAATTAAACTCAACATCTTTTCGTAATGCGTTTTAGTAAAGTCTTTCTCATTTTTAGGATCCAAATACGAGTTGGCGCGCCCTCGCCACATAAATGCAATAGGCCAACTGGCATTTTTTTGACATAACCTCGAAAAGGCTGAATCGGCTTTGACAAAAAATGGTGCAGCCTCTGCTTCCTTAGCCGTTTTCAACTTAGCATCTTTTAAATCTACTGCTTCTTTCAATTTATTGGTTCCCGAAAAGTAATACGCTCTTCCAAAATCAAATAAATCGGCATTATCAAGCGATTTGGGGTCGTTTAAATCTTTCTTTTCTAAATTGGCAATCACACAAGGGTATTTCTTAGCTTTCATGCACAGTTTAGATAATTCGGTGCCAATGTCGCCTTGCAATTTCGAGTCCATTTGTACGGCTTTGTCTAACTCTATCACACCCAAGCTATCTTTACCCGATTTGGCTAACAATAAGCCTTTGTATTTATAATCGGTAGCAATGTAATTGAACTTTGGCCCAGCTAACTCGAAAAATTTATTGATGGCATTTAAGCCTTTGGTGTAGGCTTCTTTGTCTAACTTATCGCCCATATCGTGATAGCTATAGCCCGCAATACGCTCGAAATAAACACTCGAAAACCCTTTTCCTTTTAAACTTTCGTATTCTGCAACAGCATCGCTAAATTGTTTGTTGTTATACAAGGCACTCATGTAGCGGTAACGGGCATAATTGCTATTATTTAATTCTAAATATTTTTTCCAGTTTTCGATGGCTTGCGCAGGTTTAGCAGCCAACGAAAATAATTCTGCTTTTTCGCGGTAAGCTGGTGCAAAAGTACCTTCTATGGCCTCGGCAGCTTTGTATTTATCTAAAGCCAATTGGTAATTGCGGCCTCGTTGATACAATTTACCTTCGCGTAAAATACCTTTAGCCGATTTGGGATTTAAACTAGTTGCCATTTGGTAACTTTTAATGGGCATACTGCCATCCGTAGGGTTTTTCTCTAGTTGAGCATCGCCTAACAAAATATAATTCTCGGCATTTTTAGGCTCCAGTTTAATAGCCATGTTGGCTTGATTAATAGCCTCATCTGCATTTTTGGTATCGGTGCTTAACCAAGCTTCGGCAATGCGACGGTTAACCTCAGCACTTTTATTTTGAGCCAAACTCGTGGCTTTAAAAAATTGTGTTTTAGCTTCATTCGTATTATTTTTCGACAATTGAATCTTTCCCAAACCCACAAAATTTAAGGGAGCCGTTGGATTGAGTTCGGCACCTTTACTGTAAAGCATAAACGCACTATCCAATTCACCTTTCTTAAATAAATTATCGCCATAATAAAAATAAATGGTGCCGTTATTAGGTTCTTTTGCCAATAAGGCTTTGTACTCGGATGATGCCGACTCGAAGCGCTCGTTTTCAGTTTTGATAATAGCATCTTGCAAGGTTTGAGCCGATGCGCAAAGACTTGATATTACGAGTCCCATTAAAAAGATTTTTTTCATAGTGATAGTATTACCTCAACGTATTTTAAAACGTTAAATTTAACTATTTATTATTAGTGCAAGGTTAATACCATGGTACGAAAAAGTAGTTTTTTTAATGTTTTTTATGAAAAATAAATAATTCAATGGGGCATCTATCCATTTGGGGTTTATCTAACTTATTTTTTGTTGTTTATATTTTTTAAAATCAAATAGTCTTAAAAGAAGATGCGAAAGCATTTATTGACAAAGCCAATTGTGGAAGCCGTAACGGTGCGTTATAGAAAAGCAGATGATATACTTGACAAGAGCGTAGGAAATTTAGCTATTCCACCAAGAGAAGCTTACTTTTTTGAACTTGCCATTATACCCGTTTGCAGGTATTCTTTGGTTTTAATCTCTTCTTTAATTTTATAACATGAGGTTCAAAAAATGGTATATTGTAAAATCTTAAAATTAGAAACATGTTATTTAACTCCCCAAAAAAATCGCTAAAAGGTGCGGTTTCGTTATTAAAAACGACAAACAACTTAACTCATCTTTTGAAGTGTATTTAATTTATCTTTAATCCTTAATTTTATCTATGGAAATTGTTTTACTCATTGCGCTTATTGTTTTATTACTCATCTTAAATGGAGGATTAAAATCGCGCCTCAACCTGATGAACAAACGTATTGCCAACATCGAAACCTATCTTAAAAAAATTAGTGCCAATACTTCAACTAATCCAGCACCAAAAACCCAAGCCGAAGTTATTAGCCCACCTGTCGTTAAACCCGAAACGGTTGTTAAACCAGTTATTAAACCCAAGTCCGAACAACCCATTCCAATAGTAGTTGAACCCCTTAAGCCTGTAAAAACGACAGCTCCACCTGTTGAGTTGGTTACCCCTACCCCACTTACGCCGCCCTTAACAGCTAAACCTAAAACCCCACCGACACCGCCAGAACCTAGCTGGTACGAAAACTTCCGAAAAAATAATCCCGATTTAGAAAAATTCATTGGCGAAAATTTAGCCAGTAAAATTGGGGTAGCCATTTTAGTATTAGGAATTGCCTTCTTTGTAAAATTTGCAATTGATAAAAATTGGATTAATGAAGTAGCCCGCGTGGGCATTGGCATATTATGCGGGGGTATTGTAATGACATTTGCGCACAAATTACATAAAACCTATAAAGCCTTTAGTTCGGTATTAGTAGGCGGGGCCATTTCTATTTTTTATTTCACCATTGGCATTGCCTTTCACCAGTACCATTTATTTAGTCAGCCAGTAGCGTTTACCATCATGGTTATTATAACAGGCTTTAGTGTGTTTTTATCCATCGTTTACAACCGCATGGAACTGGCTACTTTATCGCTAATAGGCGGTTTTGCCGTTCCGTTTATGTTGAGCACTGGACATGGAAACTATAAAATTCTTTTTGTTTACATCCTTATTTTGGATATAGGTATGTTGGTATTAGCCTACCTCCGAAAATGGAATTTAATAACCCTTTTGGCTTATCTATTTACCATGTTGCTATACACCGTTTGGGTTCAAACAAAAGTAATAGGCAACGACGTGCCGCCTTACCGTGGTGCACTTTTTTTCGGTACTATTTTTTACTTAGTATTTAGTTTGATGAACATCATTAACAACGTTAAAGAAAAACGACCGTTTGGTGCTATGGAATTGAGTATGCAATTAAGCAATACATTTTTATACTTTGGCTTAGGGATGCAACTCTTACATTTTTACCATCCCAACTGGCAAGGCTTATTTAGCGTGGCATTGGCAGGTTTTAATTTTAGTTGCGCCTATATTTTGTATAAACGTTTTAAAGCCGACTCGCGCTTGGTATATGTAATGATTGGTTTAACCCTAACCTTTGTTACCATTGCGGCACCTATTCAATTAAAAGGGAATTACATCACTTTATTTTGGGCCGCCGAAGCGGTGGTACTTATGTGGCTTTCGCAACGGTCGGGTATAGTGGTGTTTAAATTGGCATCCGTTATCATTTCCATTTTAATGGGTTTTAGTTTGGTGTTAGATTGGCAACAACTGTATTCAGCATATAGCTATGAATTAAAATTACCGGTTCTTATTAATCGCGCTTGTACCAGTGGTTTGGCCGCTGTGGGGTCTTTGGGTATGCTGTGGTATTTAGCACGTCAAGAAAAAGAAAATAGCCAATACATGGGCCTTACGTTTCGTCCTTTAGTGTACGGTAAACTCATTTTATTTTTGAGTGTACTCACGCTTTACTTTACAGGCTTGTTTGAAACAATGTATCAATTCAATTATTACAATAGCTTCATAGAAACGAAATGCATTGTATTTGCTGCTTATCACTTACTATTTTTTGCTGTATTAAATGGAGTCGTTAAACCTACCCATCAAACACCGTGGACAAAAGGATTGAGCATAGCCAATAGCATTAATTTAATGATTTTTGTGCTAGGGTTTAGTATGCTTCCTATTGTTGATTTTGAAACGAATTTATATACCCCTTACACCAGTCAAATTGGTTTTGTAGCGCATTATGTAGCCTTAGTTGCTTTTGTTTTTAGCGCAGTTTGGCTGTATAGATATTGTAAACAATTTTCAAAACAACAGGGCTTGCTTTGGTTTATGAGCTTACTTGCCTTCAGTGGGGTGTTAATAAGCAGCAGCGAGTTAATGCTACACATTCTCAAATTTAGTGTGAGTAGTGTGAAAGAAGTAATGGAATCTTACACGTTAAAAGAAAATGAATACGAAACGGTAAAAAAACACGTTGTAAAAATTGGTTTCCCTGTGTTATGGGGGCTGTTAGCGTTTATCTATTTATTTATTGGCATGAAAAAACGGTTTAAACCCTTGCGGGTGGCGGCTCTTGTTCTATTGGGCATTACCTTGTTAAAATTATTTTTGTTAGATATTAATACCACTTCCGAAGCTGGAAAAATTATAGCGTTTATTTGTTTAGGATTGGTATTACTCGTCATTTCGTTCATGTATCAAAAGATAAAAGCACTTATTTTAAATGATGATGAACAAAACCTATCTACTAACCCTAAAAATGAGGTGGAACAGAATGAAAATTAAACAGACCTTAACCTTTTTGCTTGCTTTATGGAGTAGCGCACTCCTCTATGCACAAAACTTTACCTATCAATGTGGAATAGATAGCATTAAAAAAAATGGTTTACATAAAATCGAATTGCATCACGACCTGTTAGGCCAATCGGCCAAAGACTTACACGACATCCGTGTAGTAGATTCGCTCGGTAAAGAGGTACCTTATGTGCTGTTAAGTGAGCCGTTATTGAGAACTCAAGCTAATTTTGTGCCTTATAAAATCAATGCGCTAACACATTATAACCAACGTCATTATCGGTTTTTCTTTTTTGATAATTACACCGAATTAACCATCGAAAACCCTAATAAGGATAAAATTAATAACCTATCCCTAAACCTCAACAATTCGGATGCCTATAAGTATTGCGCCGTTGAAGGCAGTGATGATCTGAGAAATTGGTACAGCGTTAGTGAATACCAAGAGTTAAGTTTAGCCTACGATAATAATTATACCAATACTTATAAGTGCATTTATTTCCCAACCAATAACTATCGCTATTTCCGCTTGGTGATTGGCGACCGTGGGCAACGCCCATTTAAAATTAATGGCGTAGGCTGGTTTAAAAACACACTCATCTCAGGTAAATTAACTCCAATTAAACACCGCACAACAATTACCCAAAACGAAAAAGAAAAAATAAGCCGTATTCAATTAGATTTTGAATCGGCCCTTCAAATGGATCGTATTTCGTTTAAAGTAAAAGCACCCCGATTATATAAACGACAAGCCACACTATTTACCAACCAAACCGTTACTATTAACCATCAACTTGTAAAACAAAAAACGCCACTTTATACATTTGAGTTAAACTCTGCCGAACGTTTGTTTTTCGACTTAGCAAACGTACACGCACAAAGTGTTTGGATAGAAATTGAAAATAAAGATAACCCACCGCTAGAATTAGATAGCATTAGTTGTTACCGCTTGGCCACCTATCTCATTGCCGACTTAGATACGAAAATGAATTACACGTTAAAATGCGGCGCAAGTACCATTAAAATACCCGAATACGATTTGATGAATTTTGTAACAGATGTGCCTCAATTAATGCCGAAAGCTTATCTACAAAACTTGAAACGTATTACGAACGCACCAACAGTAAATGCAGAACCACCAAAAGCCTTCTACGAACAAAATTGGTTTTTATGGGTTTGCTTAGGTATAGGAGCTTTGGTATTAGTTCTTTTTTCAAACAGTTTATTAAAAGAAATGAAACGTGAAAAATAGTTTATTCTAAATTTCTTGTTCTTAAAATGGATCATCAATAATTAATCCCTTTCGCCTTGGCGAACTTTGTGCCTTGGCGTGCCATATCTATTTTATCCAGCTTAACTAATCCAAAAAAGTAACACCAATAATTAATTCATTTCTTCCTTTGCGAACTTTGTGCCTTGGCGTGCCATATCTATTTTATCCAGCTTGGTTAATCCAAAAAAGTAACACCAATAATCAATTCATTTCTTCCTTTGCGAACTTTGCGCCTTGGCGTGCCATGTCTAATATTTCCACCCCAATTAACCTTTTATTCTAAAGCAAGATTTTCTTAAAATCAAGTACAACGCAATTGGTATTACTACTTTATCACCAACTCATTAAAAGGTAATACAAATTAAGTATGCCCCAATTTAGCTGCTATCCATGCTGTACTCCAAGCATTTTGAAAATTAAACCCACCAGTAATGCCATCTATGTTTAATACCTCACCACAAAAAAATAGCCCTGGCACTAATTTACTTTGCATTGTCTTAAAATCAAGTTCTTTTAAATCTACACCGCCGCAGGTTACAAACTCTTCTTTAAACGTAGTTTTACCAGCCATGTCATACGCACTATTACAAAGCAGTTCGGCTAAGCGTTGCCGTTCTTTTTTACTTACCTCAGCCCAAGGTTTTTGAGTTGTATCCAAAGCCTTGGTGCACAAATACTCCCAAAGCCGACGAGGCAATTGAAAACAAACATGATTAAACGGCAAGGCTTTATAACGCTCTTTTTGCTGTTGCGTTAATACCTGAACAACCTCTTCTATTTTTAAATGACCTGTCCAGTTAATTAAAATAGTGGCCTTATAATTGGCTTTATAAAATGCTTCGGCGGCAAACGCCGATAATTTTAAAACAGCAGGGCCACTTAAGCCCCAATGGGTAATTAAAACAGGACCTGTATAAAGCCACTTGCTACCACTTAGACGCACCGTTGCTTGTTCTACGGCAACACCTTGCAGTTCTTTTTTAATGTCGTCAGTAGGTAAATTAATTGTAAATAAACTCGGCAACAAAGGTGTAATGGTGTGTCCCAATGCTTTTATAAACCGATATGGCTCTTCCTTGGCATAACCGCCAATGGCGCAAACAACATACCGAGCGGTTTCGTAACGCACCTCAGTTGGAGATTTAACTTTTAAGAGAAAACCCGATTCGTTTTTTTCGATTTTTAAAACCTCGTGTTGTTCGGCTATACAAATATTTAATTGCTTTGCTAAGTTTAAGAAACAATCTATAATCGTTTGACTTGAATTACTAACTGGAAACATTCGCCCATCTGCCTCCGTTTTTAAATTTATTCCATGCTGCTTAAACCAATCTATTGTACTTTGTACATTAAACTTTGCAAACACTTGTCTTAATTCTTTTTCTCCACGCGGATAATTTTTTACCAAATCGCCATCCTCGAAACAATGGTGAGTTACATTGCAACGTCCACCTCCCGATACTTTAACCTTGCTCAATAACTTCCCTGTTTTTTCAAATAAACTCACCTTAGCTTTAGGATTCCATAATGCAATGTGAATAGCCGAAAAAAAACCTGCAGCACCGCCACCAATCACTATTATATGGGTATCTACCACTCTATTTACTGCTTTAAATGTTTTAAACCTTTAGCAAACAAAAGCATAGAACCAAAGACTAACAGAGAAGCAATAAAAAAAGCAGCCCCCGGAAAATAAACAAAAGCATCGGGTTTAGAAAAATTATAAAAAAGAAACGACATAAGTGGTGGACTAACAATAGCGGCTAAACTCATCAATCCTGTAAAAATTCCTTGTAATTCTCCTTGTTCGGTATCGGCAACTTGATTAGAAATTAAGCTTTGTAAAGTAGGCGGACAAATTCCTCCAAAGCAATAAACCAGCAAAGCCCCGTATAATATGTAAACATTAGCTGATACCGAAAAACCCAATAAGCCCAAACTATAAAACAAGGCTCCTATAACAATGGCTTTGGCTTGTCCGTATTTTTTATTCACCACACCAATTAAAACACCTTGAACAATTCCAACCAAAACACCTACCAAGCCTAGCGATAAACCAACCTGCGCTTCATCCCACCGAAAGCGAAACATGGTATAATAACTCCAAGTAACCTCAACTGATTTACCTGCAAGAAACAACATAAACAAGCCAACAAAAAATACAATTAATTTTGGAAATCGTAATAGGTTGGTAAATAAACTAATCGGATTGGCGCGCTTCCATTCAAACAAGCGGCGTTTATTGGCCGGCAGCGATTCTGGTAAAACAAAAAATCCATATAAAAAGTTAAGCAACGAAAAGCCAGCTGCTAAATAAAAAGGTAACCGTAAATCGAATTTTCCTGCTAAACCGCCAATAATAGGCCCTATTATAAAGCCTATCCCAAAAGCAGCGCCTACCATTCCGAAGTTTTTAGCTTTTTCTTCGGGTGCGCTAATATCGGCAATGTAAGCTGTAGCCGTAGAAAAACTGGCACCGCATATACCTGCAATAACTCGCCCTAAAAATAACCACTCCACACTTGGGGCAAAAGCAAGTAAAACATAATCTATTCCTAACCCAAGTAAAGACATTAAAATGACGGGGCGTCTTCCAAAACGATCGCTTAACCCACCTAACACAGGCGAAAATAAAAATTGCATCACCGAATACGCAAATACAAGCCAACCACCAATAGTTGCCGCTTGGGTTACACTTACATGAGCCAAAAGCTCTATTAAACGTGGTGTAACAGGAATGATTAAGCCAAAGCCAATACAGTCAATAAGTATGGTTAAAAAAATAAATCGAATAGAGGCTTTTGAATGAGATGCCATTAGCTTTAAGTATTGAGTTATAAATTATATTATTTTTCGCGTTTGTTTTACTAGCAAATAATTGTTTGCGTCTTCAAAAAAAATTGTGTTTTTATTTTTTACCTCTTGCTTTCCTTTGTAACCCAACTCATTTTCTGTGAAGATAAACGGAAAATCGGTATTACTTTTTAGGTTAGAGAAGGGTGTGAACAAAGTTCTTAAAAAAAGAGAGCCTTTGGCTAAATATGGCTCTGTTAGTGCGATAGCAGGAGATACAAGACATAATGTTATTGTTAGAATGCTTAATACTATACGTGTAATGACTGCCATTGAACTTGCTTAAAGGTAACAGTTTTTAAACACTAATGAATGATTGTAAATTAGTTGATGATTATTTTTTAAGTTTTAGATTATTTATAACGTGTGTCTAAAGTAAATGATACTATCAAATTTCAAGAAAGCCTTGCATTCAATGAAAAGTTGCTTTGGGGTTTACTCTGCTGGAAAAGTTTAACCGAGATTTTAAGAAAGAAGGGCTTTAGAATAAAATTATAACTCTATTAACTATTTGGGGCAAATAAAAATAGCACGCAGAGTTCGCAGAGATCGCAAAGGAAGAAATTAAATTTTAAAAAAGGAATTTGAGATAAATCATTTCGTTAAGAATTACTTTAAGTTAAGTTATTTGGAGTTTTATGAAAGATACACTTTAGAATAAAATTATCACTATCAACCGACTAAATAATTAAAGAGTTTGTAAGTGTTTATTGTCATTGCCTTTGTGATTAATTTTTAACGGTGACCTCCCTTGATTTGTTTAGGTGTCGAATAATGTTGTTTCAATTACT
>JAAFIL010000088.1 GCA_013297775.1 Bacteroidota bacterium | reverse complement strand
AAAATTCAGAATAACTTTTTGGCGAAACTTAGACTGTGTAAACCCAATTTAGGATTAATTTAAAAGTGTAAATTTGTATTAGGATTATTAACCAAAATGTGTCAACTAAATTCAGGACGAGACACAACAACCGTAAGACAATTTGTCGACTTTATTTAAACGGTTCTAAAAAATACTTCGCAACGCTTGATGAGCAGAAAAAGGAAGTGAAAAATGAAATTACTTCACTTGACGACATTTTCAAACATTCAGAAACACTTTTAAAAATTGTTGACAGCTACGACAAATCGAAAGAAACTGCATAGCTGACGAAGAACCATTAATGCTAACAGGCGTTTGACAAAAGGCGGGTTTGGTGCTTAAATGAAGCGTTTTACTTCTATTCAAGTTTAGTGAAGATTGGCAGTTTTATACTCCGAAACCCGCTCACCACACCAAGCCCGAAACCTTTAGCAATAAAATCCAGGAGACAACATCACAGAAAGAAAATTTTGGTAGATAAAAACAATCCAGTTGACAACCTATTCAAATAAATCCTTTTGGTCTTTTGAATCACCTTTTCGCTTTGCAGATTTAACGACTTTAACTTCTTGTGCTTTCGGCACATCAAATATCTCGCCTTTTAAAATTTGTTCCACGGTAACAATTTTTATTCTGTCGTAGTCTTTTCCAAAATATTTATTCTTGTATTTTCCAAGTTTTTTAGCCTCTTCTAACATGTCTTTTGTAGGCGGATATAAAGTAATAAAATATCCCATAGACACGCCCTCTCGTTGCATTGCCCCATTCAAATCTCTAATATAGCTTACGTGAGGTTTTTTATCGGACTTAACACTAAACAAAATTTCTTTTATTCCAACATCAATACCATTCGCTTCAAAATCGTTTATATAAGCAACTCCGTCTATTCCTCCATCTGCACCTTTTTTCTCATTAATTATTGCCCTATTATTGGTGTAAGTTAACACACACCATTTTTCAAACTCCTTACGTGTTTTATCCTCTTTTTTATTTGCTAAGGCTATTGCACTTTCAATATCTTGTGGTACACCATTTAATTCAGTACTTGCTAAAACTTTTTCGCCGTAACTGTCTGCTAGTCGTTTTAGAATTAATGAAATACTTTGGTAAGTTATATCAACGCCAATCCATCTTCTTTTTAAATTTTCTGCAACTGCAACAGTCGTACCGCACCCACAGTAAGAGTCCAACACTAAATCTCCTTTATTGCTGCTTGTTTTAATTATTTTGTCAAGTAATTCTTCAGGTTTTTGTGTTGGGTAACCAAGTCTTTCCTTTGACTGAGAGTTTAATAGTTGTATTTGCCATACATCGTTATCTCTAACACCTTTTTCATCAATACTTGTAACGTAAACATCGTCTCCTTTAACTCTTGTGTGATAGTTTTGTTTTCTATGCAGAGACTTATCTGTGTAAGGTGTGTATTGCACATTAAAAGTATATTCATCCGACTTAGTATAGAAAAATATTACATCGTGCAGTTCTTGAAATTTAGCGGCTTTACCAGTCCACCTTCTATAATGCCAAATAATTTCATTTCTAAAATCTCCTCCTTTGGCACAAAATACAGCATCTAAAACCAATTTGAGGTAATGGCTTGATGTCGGGTCGCAATGCAAATAAAAACTTCCGGTTTTTTTTAATACTCTGTGCATTTCGACAATTCTTATTGTCATACTTATTAAGTAAGCCATTAAACTACCTTTACCTAAAACTTTTTCGAGTCCATTTATTAATTGGATGGTTTGCTTTGAAAATAATCCATTATAGTTTGTCGTAATGTTCTCAAAACCCTGTATAGCTTCGTCATCCCAAGTCCAAGTATCTATAAATGCTTGAGCTTGCGCTTTATCTTCCTTACCAATATTATTATAAATTTGATTGTAGTTACGCTTTGAATTAAACGGGGGGTCAATATAAATTAAATCAATAGTTTCATCTTTTATATATTTCCGCAACACTTCTATGTTATCTCCATAAAATAATTGATTTGGCACTTGTGGTTTTTTAAGGCTCATATTCCTATTAAAATATCAAAGAAAGTGAATTTTACAATAATAAGCACTAAATATTGCCTTATGTTTTTAACAATCAAAAGTTAGGTTCAAAACCCTTGCCTGACGTGTATTTCATAGATGGACACCGACAGAAAAACTGTGCGCCGCTACTACTGCTAACAGCACCTACATGCAATTTTTTGCGGGTTAGTTTTCAAATTCGCAACTTAGACTTAGCAAAAAAAGGCATAAATCTTCCAAACCATCAGCCTTTAAAAAAACCGAACGAAATAACAGAGAGTTGCTTAAACCGAGATTATGTAATAGAAATCTATTACGAGCCGAAATCCCTTCAAAACAGTCACTTTTTCTTCTTCACCATAGCAACACTATGCCTCAGTCGAAAAAGTGCCTGTTTTATTGGGCTTTCACCTCTCACTACGATTCCTATTGCATAATTCCATCTAACTTATTTTTAAGTCTTTTACAGAGTTAAACGTTTTATTCTAGATCATCCGATTTCTTGAAATGACGGTTTATTAAAAATTTTTGGGCGTGTCCCCTATCAAGTTTTATTTAGCTTAGTGTAATAATTACACTATCAGTTTTACGGTAACGCAGGTTCTAATTTGGGGTCGGGTCATCCGCTTTAGCCCCTTGGGCGTTTTGCTATTTTGCTGCCGCCGCGCTGAGCTTGCCCAAGTCGCTGCGGGGTCTTCGTGCCTCAGCCGCCTCGCTCTGGCAAAATTAGCAAACGCCCTTCGGGGGCTGCCGCTATTTTTATGTTGAGCGAAGTCGAAATACCCCTCACGCAGTTGGGTTCTTCATAAATTTATGTTATATAATGTGGGTTAAGCATTTTACAGAGGTAGATATTTTATTCTAAAGAACTTCTTTCTTAAAATCTAGGTTAAACGAAAATTGACTCACCCAGGTATGCCGATAAAAAAATGATTAACTTAGTTTTTTGCAGACTGCCGTTATTGGTCATTCATATTACACCTAACCATAAACGATAAATCATTTTGACTAAAGAAATTAATATGGAATTATCAAAACACTTGGAAAAGTTTTATCAAAAACTTCTTTCAAAAAAAACTAAAGAAAAGAGTGAGCAGGTTATTTTATGGATAGCTTTAGTGAGTTTTATAATTCACTTATTAATTATTGGATTAATCCATTTTAATATTATTTCCATTAACGAACCATCCAACTTATTAAAAAATCCTATCGCTGCTATTTATACTCCTTTTTCTTTTATATTGGTTTATGAGGTGTATCTTTTAATTTATTTCCTCCCAAAATCAACTTCTACTTATATCTCAAAGCAATACGAAATTATTGCCCTCATCATTATTAGACGATTGTTCAAAGATTTTTCAGATTTATCACTTTCGTCTGATTGGTTTAATATTAAAAATGATTTACAGTTTACTTATGATTTAGTAGTCTCGGTCTTATTATTTTATTTAATTTATTTATTCAATATTCAACGATCCAAAGTGTATAGAATTATTGAAAATAATAAAAATCATTCTTCAAGTATTTCAAAATTTATAAGCGCAAAAAAATGGATAGCTACGGCTTTGGTTCCTATATTATTAATTACTGCAATATATTCATTCTTAAACTGGAGTATTGGTATCCTTCAACCAAGTGAAATCAACGCTATTTCTTTCAAGAATATCAACAATATTTTCTTTGAACAATTTTTTAATATTTTGATTATTGCTGATGTCATATTATTATTGTTTTCATTTTTCCACACGGACGAGTTCCACAAAGTCATCCGAAACTCAGGATTTATTATTTCAACTATATTAATTCGAATATCTTTTTCTGTTAGCGGTATCATTAATAATGTATTGATTGTTTCTGCTATTTTGTTTGGACTTTTAATGCTTTTCATACATAATAAATTTGAAAAGAAATTATCAGAAGAAGTAGAAGTAAATGAAATTGAAGAGTAAAAAGATAATAACGTTTTAATTGTCAGAAACCAAAATCAAACTGATAAGTAAAAATAAGAATCAGTTGGAACTTTAATTAGAAAAAACGAACTGCTAAAACAGGTTTGGCAAAAGTGGTGGTTCAGTTCTCCGAAGTTTGCTTTATGGTTAAATAAACATTGATGCTCCGAATCAACAATTGTGGTGAAAATCCCGACCTTCGCCAAGCCCCAAGCCCTCAAGTTGTGAAAAACTCAGACGAAATAATAGAGAGTTGTTTAAACGAAAATTTACTTAGATGGGTGTGCAAATAAAAAAATGAGTAACTTAGTTTTTAATAGACTAATGCTTAGCCGTCATTGTGCTTTAGAACTAAACTCATAGAATAGAAAATAAAATTTTATCGTAAAAATATGTTTATAGTAGAACACATTGAACAAGTTCACAAAAAAGTAAAATCAGGCGCAGATTTTCCAAAATATATTGAGGAAATCAAAGAACTGGGCGTGAAAGGTTTTGTAACTTGGGTGAAAGACAGTTATACAGAATATTTTTGGGAAAATAATATCGGCACCAAATCAAAATCGAAGTATGATGAACTTTTGATTTCAAATGATAGCAACAGAGAAAAGTTTATAATTCAACTCAAAGCACTTCAACAAAGAAAAACAGACTATTTACTTTTATTAAAGACTATGCTGAAAAGGGAATTGAAAAATGGCTGTTAGCCTAGGTACAATGACTTACATTTATGATAATAAAAATGAAATTTTAGTAGAGTAGATACCTAATTAATACTAATAAAAATAGACTTCAATGACAAATAACAAAGTTATACTTCACAGAGTTTTTACTGCGCCAGTAGAAAGAGTATTTAAAGCATTCACCGATGCTGACGCTATGGCCTCTTGGCTTCCTCCTTATGGTTTTATTTGTAAAGTTCATAGTATGGACACACAAATAGGTGGTAAATATAAAATGTCCTTTATTAATTTTGGCACAGGTAGCAGTCATTCGTTTGGTGGCGAATATTTAGAAATTGTACCCAACGAATTATTAAAATATACAGATGTATTTAACGACCCAAATTTACCCGGACAGATGATAACAACTATAATTTTTCGACAAGTATTCTGTGGGACAGAAATAACTGCAACACAAGAAGGGATACCTGATGCAATTCCAATCGAAATGTGTTATTTAGGTTGGCAAGAAAGTTTAGAAAAATTAAAAAAATTAGTTGAACCAAATATTCCAGACGCGTAAAAATAAATCAATAATTTATCAAAATAAAAAATACAAATATTATGGCAAAAATTAATCCTTACATTCATTTTAACGGAAATGCAGAAGAAGCATTTAACTTTTATAAATCAGTTTTTGGCGGAGAGTTCGCAATGGTGATGCGTTTTAAAGATATGTCAAGTCCTGATTTTCCAATACCAGAAAATGAAGCAAATAAAATAATGTACATGGCATTGCCAATTGGAAAACACTCTATATTAATGGGTAGCGATACTCCCGAAAGTTTAGGAAGGCATAACGAACATGAAAACAGAAGTAAAATATCCATAAGTGCAGAAAGCAAGGAAGAAGCCGATAGGCTATTCAATGGACTTTCGGCAGGTGGACAAATTGAAATGCCTATGCAAGATAGCACTTGGGATTCGTATTTTGGTATGTTTAGAGACAAATTTGGTTTTGAATGGATGATAGATTTTGACCGAAAATACAATAGACAAACAGAAAATTAAAAAAACGGATAGCGAATAGCATAAGCTCTTGCACAACCAGCGCAACGTAATAAAATTAATATTCTTACGAAATTCTTAATTTAATTATAATTGAAAATCAATTGTTTTAAAACACAAATAGTTCATTTTTTTTGATTAAAATCTGTAGTCAAGCAATATCATTTTTCTCAAACAGACAAATTTAAAAAAAGAACAAGTTGAGATAAAACCGTCTTATACCAATATCGGTTCTAAAAGATATAAGTTGAACCAGAATTATTTTTCTTTTAGGCGACGAAAAAATTATAGGCGTAGCAAGGCCTACGGGTATAATTTTTGAGGAAGTATAAGAGAAAAAGAAACTGAGTCATCGTATCTTTTAGAAATGATGTTGGTATTACAGAAATTACTAATTTAGCTTAAGTTGAAACGATTTCTTCCTCAGTAATTCATATCCTAGCAGATAGGCCTCGATTTTGAAGTCGGCAACTGACAACGCAAGCAAACCTTATAGTAGAAAAAAACTTTTTATAAATTCATCTCCAAAAAAAATACCGACCCTTTTAAGCGTCGGTATTTTTTTTCAAACAAAACAAACATTGCATTACTGCACCCAGCTCTCAGCCAAATAAGAGCCAACCAACCAACTCGTGGTTATTGAATTTAAAATACGGCTACATTTTTTTCTTCCATCATGCGTTTAAGGTTAATTAAAGCGTAACGCATTCTACCTAAAGACGTATTGATAGATACATTTGTTACATCAGCAATTTCTTTAAAACTCATATCGTAATACATGCGCATCATAACCACTTCGCGCTGATCGTTGGGTAAAGATCCCACCAAGTCTTTGATGTGTCGCTTTAAACTATTTTTTTGTTGCTTTTGCTCAAAATCTTCGTCTTCGGCAGCAATGCACGAAAAAATATCCATTTCTTCGCCTTCTTCGTTACGATAAACCGGTGCTGGCGGCATTTTTTTAAGCCGACGGTAATGGTCAATAATGAGGTTACGCGCAATGCGCAATACCCAAGGCAAAAATTTACCCTCTTCGTTGTATTGCCCCCGTTTAAGGGTTTGAATAACTTTTATAAACGTATCTTGAAAAATATCTTCGGCTAAAGATTTATCCTTAACAACCACTAAAATACTGGAAAACAATTTACGTTTATGACGTTGAAGTAATGCGACAAGGGATTCTTCATTTCCATTGATATAGAGTTTTAATAACTCGTTATCTTCTAACATTTGAACAGACATATTTTTACTAGCTTAGTTAAACTAAATTGATGATGCAAGTAAATGTCTATTCAAATAGAAATGATTTTAATAATTAACCAAAAATAACATTTTTGCCTGAAGCAAACAAGAATTATATTCAAAACCCCATATTTTTGAGTGAAGAGGTGTTTTCGATGAGTAAATAACTTTTTAAACAGATTAAAGTTCAGTCAAAATTTAAGAATTTAGCCACAATTTAACCGCAATTTTAAGAAAACTTGGCATTCAAATAAATACTAACGAGTTGCTTTGTTCATCCAATAGATAGGCTTGCGCCTCCACCGAAAGACCTGATTTTATTGAGTTTTTGATGCTCACTACAAATTCCTAATGCTTTATTTGGGATTACCCATTAAAGTTTGCGATTATACTTGTAATTTTGTAGTTCTGTATGTCGAAAACAAAAGCTATTGAGCAGCTCAATCCCAAAGAACACATTATTATTAAAGGTGCACGTATGCACAATCTTAAAAATATAGACGTGGCCATTCCACGCAATCAACTTGTGGTGATAACCGGTTTATCGGGTTCTGGTAAATCGTCATTAGCATTCGATACCCTTTATGCCGAAGGGCAAAGGCGCTACGTTGAAAGTTTATCGGCGTATGCTCGGCAGTTTTTAGGCCGATTGGAAAAACCTTTAGTAGATTATATAAAAGGTATTTCGCCCGCTATAGCCATCGAACAGAAAGTAATATCGCGCAACCCACGCAGCACGGTTGGCACCACTACCGAAATTTACGATTACTTTAAACTTTTGTTTGCACGCATCGGCAAAACGTATAGCCCCGTAAGCGGTAAAATGGTTAAACGCAATACCATTACCGATGTGGTTAATTTTATTGCTTCGCAAAACAAAGACGCGAAATGTTTGATATTAACCGAATTGTTTGAAAGTAAAACCCGTTCGTTTAAACAATGGCTGGATGTGTTGGCGCAACAGGGTTTTTCGAGGGTGGTGATTAATGGGGTTATTGAAAAAATTTCGGAAACAGACCCTAAGCGTTTAAAAAAAGAGGCAAAGGTATTTTTATTGGTGGATCGGTTGGTGGTTCAACCAGAGGATGAAGATTTTATTAATCGCTGTGCCGATAGCGTGCAAACGGCTTATTACGAGGGCAATGGTACTTGTAAAATTTGGATAGAAGAAGCTAACGAAAAACGTACCGAGTACCATTTTAGTAATTTATTTGAAGCCGATGGAATCAGTTTTGAAGAACCTACCGTTAACTTTTTTACGTTTAACAACCCCATTGGTGCTTGCAAAACTTGCGAGGGCTTTGGGAGCATCATTGGTATAGATCCTGATTTAGTGATACCCAACAAAAGCCTTAGTGTTTACGAAAATGCCGTAGCTTGTTGGAATGGCGAAACCATGAGTTGGTATAAAAATCAATTGATTAAAAATGCTCATTTTTTCGATTTCCCCATTCATAAACCCATTGCTAATTTAAGTAAGGAACAATATCAACTTTTGTGGACGGGCAATACACATTTTGAAGGCATTCAGCGCTTTTTTAAAATGTTGGAAAAAGAGAGTTATAAAATTCAATACCGCGTTATGTTGGCGCGCTACCGTGGTAAAACGGTGTGTCCGGATTGCGATGGCACGCGTTTGCGCAAAGATGCTAATTATGTAAAAATAGCAGATAAGTGTATCAACGATTTGGTTTTATCGCCTGTAAAAGATTTGCTTCCGTTTTTTAAAACCTTAAAGTTAGATGCACACGATACCAAAGTGGCTCAACGTTTGGTAACCGAAATTACGAATCGTTTACAATATCTTTTGGATGTGGGCTTGGGTTATTTAACGCTTAACCGCGTTGCCAACACCCTTAGTGGCGGCGAAAGCCAACGCATTAATTTAGCCACTTCATTGGGCAGCAGTTTAGTGGGTAGTTTGTATATTTTAGATGAACCGAGTATTGGTTTGCACCCGCGCGATACAGAGCGTTTAATTAAAGTATTACGAAGTTTGCAGGCACAGGGCAATACGGTTATTGTGGTTGAACACGACGAAGAAATTATGCGACAAGCCGATGAACTTATAGACATTGGTCCTGAGGCTGGAACGGGTGGTGGCAATTTGGTGTTTCAGGGTAGCCATAAAGATTTAGTAAAATCGAGTGCCAGTTATACCGCTAAATATTTAACGGGGAAATTAAAAATTGAAGCTGCCAAACAAAAACGTCCTTTTAAAGAATACATCGAAGTTAAACAGGTTAACGATCATAATTTAAAAAATGTATCGGTTAAGTTTCCGTTAAACATGCTGTGTTGTGTTACTGGTGTTAGTGGTTCGGGTAAATCTACTTTAGTTAAAAAAGCGTTACTGCCTAATGTTCAAAAATATTTGGAAGGGTATTTTAATAGTTTAAGTTACGATCATTTAATTGGTGGTAGTTTAAATCAAATTAAAGCCGTTGAGTTTGTTGATCAAAATCCGATTGGGAAATCGTCGCGCAGTAACCCCGTAACGTATTTAAAAGCTTACGATGAAATTAGAAACCTTTATGCTGACCAAGGTTTGGCGAAGGCCCGAAATTATAAAAGTGGTTATTTTAGTTTCAATGTGGAGGGTGGTCGTTGCGAGGTTTGCCAAGGCGAGGGTTTAATTACCGTTGAAATGCAATTTATGGCCGATATTCAATTGGTTTGTGAAACGTGCCATGGTAAACGTTTTAAAGCCGAAACCCTTGAGGTGCTTTATAAGAATAAATCTATTGCCGATATTTTAGAATTAACCGTTGATGATGCCGTTGATTTTTTTAGCAGCGATTCTTCTAATAGAATGGCGCAACGTATTACCGAAAAACTGAAACCTTTGCAAGATGTGGGCTTGGGCTATGTGCAGCTTGGGCAAAGCAGCAGCACTTTAAGCGGTGGTGAAGCGCAACGGGTAAAACTGGCTAGTTTTTTAACAGCGGTTAATAGCAATACCCCAACCTTATTTGTATTTGATGAACCTACTACGGGCTTACATTTTCATGATGTGGCTAAATTATTAAAATCGTTTGAAGCCCTCATTAACAAAGGCCATTCGATTGTTGTTATTGAGCATAATGTGGATGTGATTAAATGTGCCGATTGGGTTATTGATTTAGGCCCTGAGGGGGGCGAGGGTGGTGGCAACATTGTTTTTGAAGGAAAGCCTGAACAGTTGGTGAAAGCTAAAGGAAGTTACACGGCGCACTATTTAAAAGGTAAAGTGTAAACTCCATTGATAGAAGCTGTTCTCTATTGCTTGTTATTAAACGCCTGGAACGCTATTCTAATTAACGTGAATTATGGATTGTAATTTTTTAATAGTTAATATAATAACTTGGACTTATTGATTTTACAGGGTAATCAAATAACATAAAACAATTTTCATTTTGAATGCTATACAGAAAGTGATTGAAAATCAATTATTTTAATCCATAATTCAAGTTATTGAATCCATTAAGCATTTCTTAATTCCTCTTTCGCCCTCGTCCTTGTTTGAGCGTTAGCGGAAACGAGGACGGTCTAAACGGGCGTTTGTAACGCCCACACCATTACTTTATCTGCGTTACAAACGCAGTTCTCAAACGTCCTCGTTACGCTTCGCTAAA
>JAAFIL010000087.1 GCA_013297775.1 Bacteroidota bacterium | reverse complement strand
TAATTGAAACAACATTATTCGACACCTAAACAAATCAAGGGAGGTCACCGTTAAAAATTAATCACAAAGGCAATGACAATAAACACTTACAAACTCTTTAATTATTTAGTCGGTTGATAGTGAAAAAAAATACAAGCTTCAATTGATAGAGATAAATTCTATGTTGGCAAATCTACAGTTATAGTCGATACTAAAGTTGCACTAGAATATATAGTCTGTATCTTAAACTCTTTATTGTCAAATTTTTGGTATAATTCTAAATTTGAGACTACACACATGGCAGGTGGCTATTTACGTTATGATATTCCATATTTAGAACAACTACCAATAGCTGATTTTACAGAAAGAATTCCTGAGAATCATTTTATTAGATTGTCAAAGCATATTAATATATTAAAATCCACCAACAACGATAGCACGTATTACGAAAACAAAATAGATGCTCTTGTATTTCATTTGTATGGGCTTACAGAGGTGGAAATGAATCAAGTATTAGATACTTTTAAAGATTTAATCTCTGAAAACAGAAATCATATTGTACGAGAATATGTAAACATCGCTAATAGTACTTTTCAACTAGAGATTTGATGCGCATTAATAACGCCAAAATAATAGGCAACTGTTACAATTGGCTTCAAGAGCAAGATAATTCCATCCGTAACCGCATTATTTTGAGCAATATCAAAAGCCCTAACATCATAAAAAGAATAAATGACAGTACCCATTAATGCAACAACACTCTAACCTAATTTTTTAATAAAATAGAGGGTCTAAAATAAACCTGCCTCTAGTTGGTATAACCCCAACCGCAATACAAACGGCTATAAACCAAAAATTAACCACACTTACCGTTATCTGTCAATACGTCTTGAAAAGATTAATGGCATAATAAGTGCTTTATTTTGTACCTTAGAACGAAAGTTGACATGAATTTATTTGGCGATACAGGAGCTGCGGGCTTCTCCTCTATAATTGATGAGGATACAGATTTTATACCCTTGCTCTCGAACGAGGACGAAGATTACATGAGTAATGAAAAATTACCAGAAATACTGCCAATTTTGCCGCTCCGAAATACCGTGTTATTTCCAGGAGTTGTAATTCCCATTACGGTTGGGCGCGATAAATCTATCCAATTGGTAAAAGATGCCTACAAAGCCGATAAAGTAATAGGCGTTATTACACAGTTAAGCGATGCCGTGGAAGAACCATTGCCCGAAGATTTAAACACCATTGGCACGGTTGCCCACATCATTAAAATGTTGCGGATGCCCGATGGCAACACAACACTTATCATACAAGGTAAACGGCGTTTTAAGGCCGATAGCTTTATTCAAACCGAACCCTATCACCGCGCTAAAGTATCGGCTTTGGTAGAGGTAAAACCCAATACAACCGATAAAGAATTTCAGGCCATTGTAACCAATTTAAAAGAAACCTCGCTACAAATTATCCGCCAATCGCCCAACATTCCGAGCGAAGCCGCTTTTGCCTTAAATAACATCGAAAGCCCCACGTTTTTGGTAAATTTTATTTCGAGCAATATGCAAGCCCCAACGGTTGAAAAACAAAAAATGTTGGAGGTAAACGATTTAAAAGAACGCTCGTTATTATTGTTAGAGCAATTGAATAAAGATTTGCAGATGTTGGAACTGCGCAATCAAATTCAAAATAAAACCAAGCAAGATTTAGATAAACAACAACGCGAGTACTTTTTAAATCAACAAATTAAAACCATTCAAGAAGAGTTGGGAGGTAGTAATTTTGAGCAAGAAGTAAGCGAGTTTAAAGAAAAATCGCGCCAAAAAAAATGGAGTGTAACCATACAAGAAGCCTTCGAAAAACAATTGGCCAAATTACAACGCATGAATCCACATGCGGCAGAGTACGGCATTCAAACCTCATATTTAGAGTTGATGCTCGATTTGCCTTGGAACGAAATGAGCGATAGTAATTTTGATTTGAAGCGCGCCCAAGCGGTGTTAGATGAAGATCATTTTGGGATGGAAAAAGTAAAAGATCGCATCATTGAGCATTTAGCGGTTTTAAAATTAAAAGGCGATATGAAAAGTCCTATTTTATGTTTGTATGGCCCTCCGGGTGTTGGCAAAACATCTTTAGGGCGCAGCATTGCCAAGGCACTCAATCGTAAATATGTACGCATGAGTTTAGGTGGCCTAAAAGATGAAAGCGAAATTCGCGGACATCGTAAAACCTATATTGGTGCCATGCCTGGCCGTATCATTCAAAGTTTAAAAAAAGTGCAAACCTCTAATCCTGTTTTTATTTTAGATGAGGTAGATAAAGTGGGAAACGATTACCACGGCGATCCTTCCTCGGCCTTGTTAGAGGTTTTAGACCCAGAGCAAAACAGTACATTTTACGATAACTTTTTAGAGTTAGATTACGATTTAAGTAAAGTCATGTTTATTGCAACCTGTAACAACTTAAACACCATTCAACCGGCTTTGCGCGACCGCATGGAAATCATTGACATATCGGGCTATACCGTTGAAGAAAAAATTGAGATTGCCAAAAATTATTTAGTACCGAAACAAGTAGAAGAATGCGGCTTAAAAAAATCGCAGTTTAAACTTGGCGATAAAGTTATCGAGTATTTAATTGAAACCTACACCTCCGAAAGTGGTGTGCGTGGGTTAGAGAAAAAAATTTCTAAGTTAGCCCGTCACATAGCTGTTAGTATTGCCAAAGAAGAGGAACCTGAAAAAATTACAGAAACTAGTATTACCAAAATTTTAGGACCCTCGCATGTGAAAGATAAATACCAAGGTAACGACATTGCGGGTGTGGTTACAGGTTTAGCTTGGACACAAGTGGGCGGCGATATTTTATTTATAGAAACCAGTTTAAGTAAAAGCAAACAACCTAAGTTAACCCTAACTGGTAATTTGGGCGATGTGATGAAAGAAAGCGCCACCCTGGCTTTAGAGTATTTAAAAGCGCACCCGCAAGTGTTAGAAATGACCGCCGATCAATTGGAAGAAAACAGCATTCACATACACGTGCCACAGGGTGCTACGCCTAAAGATGGCCCAAGTGCAGGCATAGCCATGCTTACCTCTTTAGCAAGCGCGTTTACTCGGCGCAAAGTTAAAAAAGCCTTAGCTATGACTGGTGAAATTACCTTGCGCGGAAAAGTATTACCCGTTGGCGGCATCAAAGAAAAAATATTAGCGGCTAAACGTGCAGGCATTAAAGAAATTATTTTGTGTGAAGATAACCGATTAGATGTAGAAGAAATTAAAGCCGATTATTTAAAAGGCTTAACGTTTCATTACGTCAATCGCATGGAGGAAGTATTGGAACTTGCTTTATTAAAGGCAAAAGTTTTAGTATAAGTTCAATTAGCCATACCAATAAATTCTGATTCCTTCCTTTTGTTTTTTTAGGCGTGTCCCCTCACTAATTGATAGAGGTATATGTTTAAGCAATGGTTTATTTTGTTTTCAACTATTCTACTAAATTTAACCTAGATTATGCAATAGGAATCGTGCTAACAACTTTAGCCAATGTAGCTTTAGCGGTTTCTGTTGCGGTCTGCACTTAAGCCTACCGAAGTCGCTGACCCCGCGTATGCTTGCTCAAAATTCCACAGGACTTTTGCTCCTTTCTCTTGCGTGCGCTGCAAACAAAATTCCGCATTGGGCTAAGGTCGAATTTATATTAAGCGAAGTCGGAATAGCCCTCGCCTCAGAAGAGTTAATGGTCAATGCAACGATTAATCAATCTAATATCATTTACGGTTTAATTCACCACCGCTTAACTCCCTTCCCTTTTTGCGAACTTTGCGCCTTTGCGTGCCACTTTTTAGCGTGCTTCCCTTCCTTGAAATGAGACAGTATTAGTTTATCAAGAAAATAAATTTAATGTAACACCAACGCTTAACTCCCTTCCCTCTTTGCGCATCTTTGCGCCTTTGCGTGCCACTTTTTAGCGTGCTTCCCTTCCTTGAAATGAGACAGTATTAGTTTATCAAGAAAATAAATTTAATGTAACACCAACGCTTAACAGCCTTCCTTCTTTGCGAGTCTTTGCGCCTTTGCGTGCCACTTTTTTAGCGTGCTACTTAGTTGACCACCGTTAATTTAGTTTGCCCCACCAGACCTTTATCGGTTTTTACACGCACAATATATAAACCCGATTCAACATCTTTTAAAGAAACAAAATGTTGATGTGTTCCTGCATTTTCTAACACATTACTAAGTTGGCGTACACGCTCGCCTTTTAAATTAATGAGTTCAACTTGCATAAGGCCACTACTAAACAATTCGTAACTTATTTGTACAAAATCGCGGGCGGGGTTAGGAAACGCTTGAATACTAACGGGTACAGACTTTGCATCTAATTCGCTTAGGCCAATAGCCGAGGCTTCGGTTAACGTAAGAGAGCCAGGTAAACCTAAATCGCCACCAGTACCTCCCGTTCCATTAACAGCATTCCCGCAATAGAAAAAACGCACAGTACCCGTGTTGTTAGCAGGTGCTTGCCAATCGAACGTAAATGTGTAAGCCCCATTTCCCGATTGGGTACTGTTTTGTACAGCATTGTTGCGACCATTTCCAGCTACCAGGAATTTAACACCTGGACCTGCATTTTGCAAGGTGCCAGCATTAGTGTTAGCACTATTTAGAGCCTCGCAGCCAAATCCAAAATTACTAAAGCCCAAAGCACCCACGGTAAGCGAAACAGTATAGACGGTTCCGGGGATATACGAGTTATTGGTAAACGCAGGATTAGCAACTAAGGTAACCCCAGCCACGGAACTACTACCACCCGAATGGCAGCCCCCCGATCCTGCGGAGCAAGTACCCTCGCCCGGAGAGCCTGTGTTTCCTGCTCTACCCGAGCTATTTCTAGAATTTATAGATGCAACGCTTAAAACAAAAATTATAATTAAGCTGCTGTATAGCGAGATGTTCTTTTTCATTTTTAAATTTTTATTTTAAAGTTACACGTTTAATACCGATTTAGAACTATACAAATGAATGCGCTAATAGCACTTTTCAACGATTTAACTAAAACTAAATTTTAGATGTGTTTAAGAGTGGTGTATAAGGCTATTTTAAACGATCATTTCTATACACAACGGGTGTTTGTAAGGTATGCTTTTTAAAGAAACGGATAAAGTAATTCACTTCTTTAAAATTTAACGCAAAGGCAATTTCTTTAATACTTAAATCGCTAATGGTAAGCATACGTTTAGCTTCGAGTAACAGTCGCTGTTGCGAGAGTTGAATGGCACTAATGCCTTCGTGTTTTTTGCAAAGCGCATTTAAGTAATTGGTGGATACGTTAAGCCGTGAGGCATATTCAGCAATGGGTAAATGTTGTAAGTAATTATACTCAATTAAGCGTTTAAATGCAGCAATGTGAGTATTATTTTTTAATGCCATTTCCGTTGGTTTGTTGGCAGTAGCACAAATAAACTTAAACTGTAAAAGAACAATATGCAGGTGATACTTTAAAAAATCAATGTCGTCGTAATCGAAATTTATAAATTCTTTATAAAGTTTCTTCATGCAGTCGAGTAAAATTTTATTGGTTTTAGTATCTAAAGCATAAAGTGGCGTAGTCGTATTTTCAAAAAAAGGATATTGATTTTGTAATTTTTTCTTCGTTGTTGAAATTAAAAAATCTTCGGTAAAGCAAATAGCATAGCCACAGAGTTTGGTAAACGAAAGCCTGTGAATTTGCCCGGGTACCACAATGTGAACCGAATTATTTTTTAAGGGAAAGGATTGGAAATCTATTTCGTGCGAGCCTTTGGCTTCGGTAAACACAAAGAACTCGAAAAACTCGTGACGGTGCATTTCGCGTGCGTTATAACTGTTACCAATCTTATCTTCGAGTTTAAACACATCTAAACCTATTTGTCCCATTTTGTGATTACGCGTTTTATAAACGGGAACTATATTTTTAAGAGATTTAGACATAAGAACTAATTATTTGAAAAAGTATTAAAAAAAAGTATTAAAAAAAATGCGTTAACTTTTTACGAAGTTAACGCATTTTTTACTTACGAATTAATCAATACTGAAACGGTAATTAATTTACTTTATTACCATTGATGTCCATTTCTATTACTTCGTAACCGAGGGCTTTTACTTTATCTAAATTGCTGGCTTTATCGCCTACCACTACAATTACCATATTATTATACGGTAAGAATTTTTTAGCGCGCAAACTTACTTCATCTTTAGTAATCCCATTTAAAATGTCAGTTTGTTTGGCTACATAGTTTTTCTCTAAATCATAGTCTAACAAACGTTTTAAGAATCCTAATTTTTGAAAAGGCGATTCGTATTTTAAAGCATCGCTTTGTGCCATCGAACTTTTGGTAAAATCCAGTTCATCTTGGTTAATCCCATTATCGGCATATTTTTTTAGTTCGATTATTACCTCTTTTAAAGTACTATCGGTTGTGTTGGCTTTAAAACCGCCACTAAAGGTGAAAGGGCCTGCATATTTCGATCCGTTGAACGAACTGCGGCAACCATAAGTCCAGCCTTTTACTTCGCGCAATAAATAGTTAACACGGCTGTTAAACGCGCCACCAAATGCAAAGTTCATAATATTATTGCGGTAAAAATCGTCGTAAGCACTAAAAGGTGTGGCAATATATCCCATTCTTATTTCGCTTTGAGCCGCTCCTTTTTTATCTACAAAATAGATGCGGGTTTTATCAATACTTGGTAAAGCTGGTTCGGTAGGCTCTACAAATGTTGTTGTATTTAATTTGGTTAAAAACGCTAATTTACTAACGATACTTTTTTGATCCACATCGCCGCTTACAATTACTTTTAAATTATTTACCGATAAATTTTTGTAATACGCTTTTACATCCTCTACAGTAATACTAGCGTTGGTTTCGAGGTTGCCTCTGCTCGATAGGCTCATGATGTGATTACTACCAAACAGTAATTTACTATAAACCCCATCGGCCAATACACCCGCATTACTTTGCCCTTGAATAATTCCATCCATTTGTTGCTTTTTTTCAACTTCAAATTCTGCTGCGTCAAATTTGGGCATTAGTAAGGCTTCTTCAATAATGGCTAAAGTGGCATCTAAGTTTTTATTTAAACAACTAATGTTTGCAATAATCTCTTCGTTACCAGTAGTTACGCTCACATCGCTACCCATACGATTTAATTTATTTTCTAACTCTTCGGCACTAGTTTTAGTTGTGCTTTGGGTTAATAAGGTGGCCATTAAACCAGCAACGCCACTTTTTGCTTTGGGTTCAAAACGGTGTCCGGCTCTAAATGCCAACATAATGTTTACTTTCGGAATGTCGTTATCGCTAACGCCAATAACAGGAATAGAGCCTACTTTATCAGTATAAAAATTAGGCACTGGCACTAAACGCGCCATTTCTGCTTTGGGCATCGTGCTGCGGTTAAAATTATCTTTTGCTTCGGTGTAAGTTAAATTTTTGTATTCAGCACTTTCGGTTTCAACGGTGCGCTCATACATGGTCCAATTATCTGTGGCTGCTTTTAAATCGCCTTTCCCTTTTGGCACACAACTTAAAATTACCGAAAATTTATTTTTAATGTAGGTGTTATAAACACGCATAATGTCGGCTTTGGTTAAAGCATTAGCCTCGGCCATTTCTTTTTTAATCATATTTGAATTGGCATTTAACACAGTGGACGAAGCCAACATTTGCCCTTTACCTTGCACCGTTGTTAAGCCTTCGTAAACGCCGCTGTTATAAGATGCTTTAAACTTAGCCACATCGTCATCGGTAGCTCCTACTTTTTCCCAATCGGCTAATACTTTCCGAATGTCTTTTTCAATTTCGGCTAAGGCCGAGCCTTGGTTAACACGCAATTGAATTTCAAATTGTCCCGCTAATTCGCGTGCATATTGGTAGGTGTTAGCGCCTAATGCTTTTTTTGTTTCTACAAAGGCTTTGTAAAATGGCGACCCTTGCGAACCGGATAAAATTTCGCCCAAGGCTTCCAAAGCCATGTTGTCTTTGTGGTTCATATCCACCGTCGGAAATGCCATTTTAATCAATGGAAATTTAACATTATCTTCATAAGAAATGTAGCGGTTTGCTTTTAAAACAACAGGTGCTACTTTTTGACTTTTTACTTCGGGACCTCGTTGAATAGAACCAAAATATTTTTCAGCAAGTTTTAATACCTCTTCCGTTTTTACGTCTCCAGCTACGGTTAATACTGCATTATTAGGGCCATACCAACGCATGTAAAAACGCTTTAAGTCGTTTACATCCACCCGATCCAAATCCACTAAATAGCCTATTGTACTCCAACTGTAAGGATGTCCTTTTGGATAAAGTGCTTCGCCCATTTTTTCGTTAATTAAGCCATAAGGCGCATTGTCGTAACGTTGACCGCGTTCGTTTTTTACGGTAGCACGTTGTACTTCAAATTTTTTCTGAGTAACCGAGTCTAATAAAAACCCCATACGATCCGACTCTAACCATAACATCTTTTCGAGTTGATTGCTAGGCACTACTTCAAAATAGTTGGTTCGATCGGTGTTAGTTGATCCATTTAAGGTACCGCCAGCTTCGGTAATAATTTTAAAGTGTTGCTCGTCGCCCACGTTTTTACTTCCTTGAAACATCATGTGTTCAAAAAAGTGCGCAAAGCCACTGCGTCCCTCTTGCTCGCGTGCGCTGCCAACATGATACGTTACATCGGTGTAAACAATTGGGTCGCTGTGATCTTCGTGAATCAAAATGCTTAAGCCATTGGGCAGTTTATATTTCTTGTACGGAATAACAATTTCATTACCTGTTTTTTTAACCTCTTCTATAAATTGAGGCGATTTGGTTATCGGTAAATTGGCGGCTTTGTTTTTATCGGGATTGGTTTGTGCCAAAACGGATAAACCTAAAAAGGCAAAGGAAAGCGAAAAACTTATTTTATTCATAAGGGTTTAAATTTGAAGGTTAAAGGTATTTTTAATTTATTGGTCTGCCAAACCTTACAACCATTATTTTAACCCGTGTAAAGGCTAAAAATGGTAAAAAGTTGCTAAATTAGAGTAGGGTTGTCCCATCCACCCAGTTATTTGAAGAATATATTTTTTAAGGCTTTTTAACCCTATTTTGCGTAGAATACATGTTTTTTAACGTAATTTTGCGCTAAAATTTAGAGTATGTATCCAGAAGCATTAGTAAAACCAATGAAAGCCGAATTAACCTCGGCTGGATTTGAAGAATTAACCAATAAAGAAGCGGTAGATGCAGCCATTAAAGCATCCGGAACGGTATTAGTAGTTGTGAATTCGGTATGTGGTTGCGCTGCGGGGGCTTGTCGTCCGGGCGTTAAAATGAGTTTAGAGCATGGTAAAAAACCAGCTAAATTAGCAACGGTATTTGCAGGCTTCGATGTAGAAGCGGTTAACCAAGCCAGAGCTCATTTTAGTCCATATCCACCAAGCAGCCCAAGCATTGCTTTGTTTAAAGATGGGGAATTGGTGCATTTTGTAGAGCGTCATAACATCGAAGGGCGCAATGCTGCCATGATTAGCGAACATTTAAAAATGGTGTACGACGAGTTTTGTTAACAATGGGCTTTATAAGAATGGAAGTCATTTTAAGGACTCCTGTTTTTTAAAGCGGGTTACTTTTTCAAACTTAGCGTATTAATTAAAAATGAAACATTATGAAAATTACTAAAATCAGTTTATTAACAATTGCACTTTTAATATCGAGTTTATTTTTTGTAAACTGCAAAGGTGGAGACGACAAAGAAATTAACCCATTGGCCGATAGCTTAAATGCGGTAAATAGCAATTTGAACGGTAAATTATCAGAAAAGGAAGAAGCCTTACAAGAGTTCATTGCTTCGTTTAACGAAATTCAAGAGAATTTGAATACCATTAAAGAAAAAGAAAAAATTGTAACCAGTATTAGTAAAGCGGGCGATGTAAGAAATAAAGAAGACCAAATAAAGGAAGACATTCAAGCTATTTACGATTTAATGGCTAAGAACAAAAACCGCATTGGTTCTTTATCTGAAAAATTAAAGAAGAGTACTTTACGCATTGAAGGTTTACAAAAAATGATTGATAATTTGCAAACTTCATTGAATCAAAAAGATGGTGAAATTGCCGATTTAAAATCGCAAGTAGAAGGTTTAAACATTGACATTAGCAATTTAAAAGCAAACATTGTAGAAACCGAAAAAGCAGTTGCCGAAAAAACAGAGGTTATTCAAACCGCTTATTATGCGTTTGGAACAACTAAAGAATTAAAAGCAAAAAATATCATTACCAAAGAAGGTGGTTTTATTGGCATGGGCAAATCCACTAAAATAAAAGAAGATTTTAACCGCGATTATTTTACTAAAATAAATATTGCCAGCACAACCGTTATTAATATTGGTGCTAAGAAAGCTAAGATTATAACCAATCACCCTTCGAGTTCTTATAAATTAGTAGGTGATAAAACCGTAGAAAAATTAGAGATTACCAATCCCGATGAGTTTTGGAGTGCCTCTAAATACTTGGTTATTGTGATTGATTAATTGTAAATTTTATTTAAAAGTAAAAAGGTAAGTGTGTAAACATTTACCTTTTTTTGTGGGGGCAGATTTTGTTTTGTAATAGATTTCAACTGTCTATTCCATCTAACTTAAATCATAGTATTTAATAAAGGCAATGATCTATTCTGAAATCCTTTTTCAAAATTTAATTTCTGCCTTTGCGCCCTCTGCGCCTTTGCGTGCCATTTTCTCGATTTTCCTCCCTTAGCGAACTCTACGTCTTTGCGTGCCATTTTCTCGATATTCCTCCCTTAGCGAACTCTACATCTCCTATGTTTGTAAAAGTTATGGTGATTAAAAACAAGCCGTACTTTTGTTAACTTAAAGTGAAAATGAATGAGAGCACATTTGCGACTAAATAGTTTTAAAAATATATTCACGCAAAGAAATCG
>JAAFIL010000086.1 GCA_013297775.1 Bacteroidota bacterium | reverse complement strand
TTTTACAAACTACACTTCAACAACCCAAAACTGAACTCGATGTTTCGTATTTACCAAAAGGCATCTATTTTGTAAAGCTGTTTAAAAACGGCGAGCAAAAAGTATTTAAAGTGGTTAAAGAGTAAACTCAATTATTTTTTCATTAAACCTTACAGCACCTAAATCCCCTTTCCGTGAGGGATTATTTCGACTTCGCTCAATACAAATGAAGCGGCAGCCTGCGAAGGGCTTTTGCGAACAGATGCACGAGCGGCGGAGGCTGAGGCACGAAGACCCCGCACGCCGCAGCAACTGTAGCAAAAGACCAAGCAGCTAAAGCGTAAAGCCCGACCCCAAAGTAGAACTATACATTAGTTAAACTAGATAGTGTAAATAATACACTAAGCTACCCATCCACTTTATAGGGGGCACGGCATTAAGCCAACAAAATCAAAATGCGTTAAGTGCTAAAAATCAATTGTTAGCCACTACGCAACTCTACAACACCCGTTTAGGTTTGGCTTATAACGAAAAACTGAGCCGTTTTATGAACGACACCACATCGGGCAGTGCTGATAGTGTTATTGCTATTTACAATAAAAACGTATTGCCCAATAGCGAGGTGTTAAAGACCAATTATTTATTCCGTTTTTTACAACTAAAAAAAAATGGAAATGGCATTGGCTTGAGTTTATGTAAGCAAGTTATGCGCTTACACAAGGGACACATCACGTTTAAAACGGCAATAGGTGAAGGAACTATTTTTATATTGCAATTTGAGTTAGCAATAGATACCTAGGTTAAGGGGTAGCATCTTCTGTCGTTTTTCGTATAAATGATGTAAGTTCAACTTTATAGGACAACTGCTCAAAGAAGAATAATAAAGTGGTATATACCATTGCTATTATTTACTCGCATAACAGTTAAATCGGTTTGTTATTATTTTTTAATCCGTATTTTTAATACTTAAAATAAACTATGTCTTCTAACAGCGACAAAACTAACAGAGTCATTCAATTTTTTCGTTCTGAGAAAGATACGCCAAGTATCATTTCGAAAATGAAAAACAAGGCTAATCAATCCCTCCCAACCGAACGTTTTCCAGTTGAAGGAAAAGTAACACAAGAGGGAACAAACGACAGGATTAAATTTCTGAACGAAAAGGGAAAACATTTTAGTTACCTCACAGGACACGAAACATTTACCGATATAAAATCTTTGCATGGCAATATCGAAAATTATATTGGGATGAGCCTGGTACCTACGGGCGTGGTAGGGCCCTTAAATGTAGTTGGAAGCGAGGCCATGGGCGATTTTTACGTGCCTTTGGCTACCAGTGAAGGCGCATTAATAGCTTCTTACAACCGGGGGGCTTACGCCAGCCGTTTGGCGGGCGGCATCACCTCGTTATGTTTGGTTGAGGGGGTGCAACGTAGTCCAGTATTTAAGTTTAATGATATAGCCGATCTTGGTCAATTCTTAATGTGGGTTTTGCCACAAATCGAAAAATTTAAAGACATTACTTCTCAAAAAAGTAGGTATGCGAAGTTGATAGATGTGCGCTCAAACATAGAAGGAAATCAATTAATTTTAACTTTCGATTTTACAACAGGCGATGCGTCGGGGCAAAACATGGTAACAATTTGTACAGATGCCATTTGTCAATTTATAGTTAGCAACACGCCCATTAAACCTGTATTTTGGTTTTTAGAAAGTAATTACTCGGGCGATAAAAAAGCAACGGCTTTGTCTTTTACCAGTGTTCGCGGAAAAAAAGTAACATCAGAAGTAACTTTATCGAAGCGCATCGTTGAAACGGTTTTACGAACAACGGCTAAAGCAATGGTTGATTATTGGCAATCTTCAACTATTGGTGTTATACAAAGCGGTTCTATTGGTGCGCAAGGGCACGTAGCCAATGGTTTGTGTGCCTTGTTTATAGCCACTGGTCAAGATGCCGCTTGCACTGCCGAAGCAGCAGTTGGTATTACACGCATGGAAATGATGGAAGGCGATGGGCTTTATGCCTGCCTCACATTGCCCAACTTAATTGTTGGAACAGTAGGTGGCGGAACAAGTTTACCCACGCAACGCGAATGTTTAGAATTGATGGATTGTAACGGCTCTGGTAAAACACGCAAGTTTGCCGAAATATGTGGGGCATTAGCACTAGCTGGCGAATTGTCAATAGCCGCCGCACTTTCGGCCGGACAGTTTTCGGCAGCGCATAAAAAATTTGGAAGGAAAAAACAGTAGTTAATGCAAACTTAAAGTATGGAAATTGAATTGCAAAATAAACTTCCCTTTTGGAGACGTTTTTTGATTTATCAAAACGAACGATTTCCTTTTTTAGGACATGGCTTGCTAGTGGCCTCGTTTAGTTTTTCGGCCATTGCTTACTCTCGTATTTGCAGAGGTGCCGAAGGATTTGTAGAACTCAGCACTTATCTTGTAGGTATTGCCACCACCATTAGTTTATTTTTTTTAGTGCGTGTGTTTGATGAGTTTAAAGATGCTGAAGACGATGCCATTCATAGGCGGCACTTGCCCATTCCTCGCGGATTAATTTCGTTTAAAGAACTGGCGGTACTTGGCGGTATTGCCGTACTTTTTCAACTACTACTCAATGCTATTTATTTTCCAAAAATGCTTATCATGTATTTTATAGTGATGGGGTATTTGTGTTTAATGGGTAAAGAATTTTTTATTGCAACATGGTTAAAAAAACATCAGCTATGGTATGTTGTATCGCACATGCTAATTATTCCATTAATAGATATTTATGCAAGTGGATTAGATTGGATTTTAAATGATGTGCCTGCTCCCAAGGGATTACTATTCTTTTTTGCAGTTTCGTTTATGAATGGTTTAGTTTTAGAAGTAGGTCGAAAAATTCGTATTCCTGAAAAAGAAGAATTTAACACGTACTCTACCCTGCTTGGTGCCGCTAAAGCAACGTGGTTATTTTTAGGAGTGTTAGTTACCACCTTGGTGTTAAGTTTATGTGCTTCGTGGTTTGCAGGCTATGGCGTAACAGGCCTACTTATTCTCATTATTTTTTTTATAGTATGTGCTAGTCCGGCATTTCTATTTTTAAAAACACCAACGCACACCTACTCTAAAATGATAGAGTATGCCTCGGCGTTGTGGACCATTGCTATGTATTTAACTTTAGGAGGCGTGCCCATGATTAAGCAATTAATAGCTCAGTAGTTATGCAGTTCATTACGTCATACAACGCCAATGTTACCATAGGGGGCAAAGCCTTAAATCTTTTTACCTTAAAGGAAGCTGGTATTAACGTGCCACATTTTGTAGTTATACCTCAAGAAGAAGTTGCAAATATAATTTCTGATGAACGCTTGGTGGATAAGCAGAAGGAAAGGATTTTAAATTTTCAAATTTCAGAACCGTTCATTCAACACCTTATTCAACAATTCAATAACGTTACTTACTTTGCCGTTCGTTCTTCGGCTGGTGATGAAGATGGTGCTGAGTTTTCGTTTGCAGGACAGTTCGAATCTTTTTTATTTGTAAGGAAAGAAAATTTAGCTGAGAAAATAAAACAGGTATGGTGCTCTGCTTTTTCAGAGCGTGTAATGGCTTACCGAACAACAAATGAAATTTCATCTAAACCCGGTATTGCTGTCATTGTTCAAGAAATGATAGAGGCAGAGGTGGCGGGTGTGGCTTTTGGTATTCATCCCGTTAGCGGCAACCGAAAAGAAAAAGTAATTAGTGCCGTTTATGGTGTTGGCGAGGGCCTGGTATCGGGGCAGTTAAACGCCGATACATTTACAGTTTATGAAAATGAAATTATAGCCGAACAACTTGCGCTCAAAACGCATCAGTTTATTTTAAATAAAGATAGAAGCGGCGGCGTGCGAAAAGAAGAAGTAGAAATTTCCAAACAAAATGCAGCTTGTTTAAACCCTCTTCAAGTGAAAGAAGTAGCCAACTTACTGCATCAACTTTATACGATTTATCACAGTTATCAAGATGTTGAGTTTGCTTATAAAAATAATCAACTTTATATTTTACAAACCCGACCCATTACAACACTTCATAAATTGCCCGATGCAGGGGGTGAACATATTATTTGGGACAATAGCAATATCATTGAATCTTATCCAGGAGTAACAACGCCTTTAACATTTTCATTTATCAGTAAAGTATATGAAGCCGTTTACCGTCAGTTTGCAGCTATGATGGGTATTAGCGATGAAGATATAGACGAAAACAAAGAAACCTTCGCCAACATGTTAGGTTTAATTAATGGACGGGTCTATTATAATTTATTGAGTTGGTACAAAGCTTTAGCCATGCTCCCTGGCTATTCTATCAACGCAGAGTTTATGGAAAAAATGATGGGAGTAAAAGAACGGTTTGACTTAAAACCAACTAAAGCACGTTCAAAGTTTCAAGAACGCTGGCGGGTTTTAAAAATGATTGGAACTATTCTCAAAAATTTAAGCGCACTTCCTAAAATGCGTATTACATTCATCAACGATTTCAATGCTAAAATGCAAGCGTACAACGCCATTGATTTTAGTAAAAAAAATGCTGATGAATTGATGTATCTCTATTTAAACTTTGAGCAAACGCTCTTAAAAAAATGGAAAGCCCCTTTAGTTAATGATTTTTTTGCAATGATTTATTTTGGTGTTTTGCAAAAGTTAGTAGTGAAGTATAAAATAGATGATACAGGAACTGTTCACAATAATTTGATGTGTGGCGCAAGAGATATTATCTCGACAGAACCTATTAAACGGTGTTTAAAACTTGCTGACTTGATACACGCCAACGCTCAAGCCAAAGCCATTTTTTTAAATTATTCATCAGAAGCTATTTTAAAACAACTCAATACTTTAGATGTTGAAATTCAAAATGACATAGAAGCGTATCTCGAAAAATTTGGGGATCGTTGTGTGGGCGAGTTAAAGTTAGAAACCATCACCTATAAACAAAATCCTAGTGCATTTATTCAAATTCTAAAAGCGTATGTTGAACAAGGCGTTACTACTCAAAATACACATTCAGATACAGACCTAAAAATGCGAAGCGAGGCCGAAGAAAAAGTAAACGTTGCATTGAGGCGACAACCCATTAAGAAATGGCTATTTAATTATTTCCTCAAACGCTCGCGTATTTTAGTAAGTGCCCGCGAAAACCTACGCTACGAGCGCACGCGAGCCTTTGGGGTAGTTAGAGCGTTAATGTGTAACCTAGGTGAAAAATTTTTTGCTGAAGGATTGATAGAACATGCCAGAGATATTTTCTTTTTAACGAAAGAAGAAATTTTTGATTTTATTAAAGGCACCTCGGTTAATTTTAATTTAAAAGAATTAATCGCTTATCGCAAAAAGGAATTTCATGCATTTGAAAAACGAACAACATCTGAGCGTATTGATACCAAAGGCATTACTTATAAAGGGAATAATTTTTACCAGAAACGAAATGTGAGTCCGTTAAACGGAGATCTAAAAGGGTTGGGATGTTGCCCTGGCCGCGTAAAAGCTAAAGTGCAAGTGGTAAGCGACCCCAATGCCGTTAAAAATTTGAATGGCGATATATTGGTTACATCAAGTACCGATCCGGGTTGGGTAACTTTATTTCCGACGGCTTCGGCTATTTTGGTAGAGCGTGGTAGTCTTTTAAGCCACAGTGCCATTGTATCGCGCGAGATGGGAAAACCTTGTATTGTAGGCATTACTGGGTTATTAGAGACGCTTCAAACAGGCGATGAAGTAGAGATGGACGGAAGCACAGGCGAAATTAGAATCATAACTAAACTTGTTAACGTATAAGCATGGAAAACCAATTAACTAGCAGAGTCAATTTTGAATTTATTCGTTACGCGAATTGTTGGGAAGATGCAGATATTTTATTGGCAGGATTGAATCCAAAGGCGGGGAGTAAAATTTTATCCATTGCTTCGGCGGGCGATAATAGTTTTTCTTTACTTATAACCAATCCCTCTTTAGTAGTGGCGGTAGATGTTAATGCGGTTCAGCTCTATTTGGTCGAGTTAAAAAAAGTCTGCATTAAACATTTTTCGTTAGAAGAGAGTTTAATGTTTTTAGGATTTAAAGCATCTACAACCAGAAAGCAATTGTACAAAACGATTGAAGCCGAATTGAGTGCAGAAGCGAAGCACTATTGGGATGCGCATTTTGAGCAGATTGAGAAAGGCTTAATACACCAAGGGAAATTTGAAAACTATTTTCAATTGTTTTGTAAAAAAATACTTCCGTGGATTCACAGTAAAAAAACTATTGCTGAACTCTTACGTTTAAAAAGCGAACAAGCGCAGGCAACATTTTACCAAAAACACTGGTGTACGTGGCGTTGGCAATTGTTGTTTAAGATTTTTTTTAGTAAGTATGTAATGGGTAAATATGGAAGAGATCCAGAGTTTTTAAAGGAAGTGAAAGTAAAAGTAAGCGAGTTTATTTTTAAGAAGGCCGAAACACAATTACAAAGTAAACATGCGCAAACTAATTTTATTTTGCATTATACCCTTACAGCGAATTTCGGTTCTAATTTTCCACACTATTTACGTGAAGAAAACTACGAACGTATTAAAGCCAATATTGATTGTTTGAAAATTGTGAAAGGCTATGCCGAAGAAGCTATTGAAACGTATGGTAAATTTGATGCGATGAACTTATCGAATATTTTTGAGTATTTAGATGCGGAAACTTTTTCGAAGGTAAGCACCGCCTTAGTGGAAGGCTCAAATGAAAACGCAAGGTTAGGGTATTGGAATTTGATGGTTTCTCGGCGTATTTCATCACAGCTATCCAATCAGGTTCATTACCAAAGCGAGTTGTCGAAGCAGTTAACAAATTCGGATAAAGGTTTTTTTTACAATCAGTTTATTATAGATCAAGTCAATCTTAAAAATGAGTAAAGACTTACAGTATATGCTATTATTGGCTTTGGGCTTTTTGCTATTGTTTAGCCTTGCCGAATGGATATACCATACATTTAAACCAAAAGTAGAGTACACTCGAAAAATGGTTCACATCGGAACAGGATTATTAACCTTGTTGTTTCCAATTTTGTTAAGCAATCATTGGTTAGTATTATTACTCTGTGCTAGTTTTGCTGGTCTATTGCTAGTGAGTTTAAAGTATCGTCTTTTAAAATCCATCAATAACATAGATAGAAAGTCTTATGGTAGTATCTCTTATCCGTTATCTGTTTATATTTCGTACTTAGCTTACGATTGGCTGAAACCTAATTTTGCACAATTAGGTAACGCTTACATTCTTTTTTATTTGCCAATTTTAATTTTAGCCATTTGTGATCCGATTGCTGCATTAGCTGGTAAACGTTGGCCATACGGTAAATACCGAGTAGGTGCCGATATCAAAACAGCAATGGGTTCAGCCATGTTTTTTAGTTCTGCGTTTTTGATTAGTATCATTTTATTTTCTACAATGAGTTCCGGTCTTTTCGATTTTTTCAAACTGGTATTGGCTTCGTTACTGATTGCTTTTGTTACCACGGTTACCGAGGCTTTCAGTAAAAAGGGGTTGGATAATTTTTTTATTCCTTTATCGGGAATACTTGTTTTATATTTTTTAATGAGTACTTTAACAACGTCTTCTTAAATGCAAGGTTACGAAATTATACATACAAGCCCTGGAGCAGATACTTTTGTTTTGTTTGAAAAGGTAGTAGCTCACATATATACTGATTCTATCTTGGCTCTAAAAAATAGAGAGGGAATAAATGCGTCTTTTTTAAATCAAACGTTTGTTTTATTGCATCACCAAGAAGCTATCGGAAGGTGTTGTTTGTATGTAAATCCAAACTTATCTTACGCCAATCGAAAAGTAGCTTGCCTCGGAAATTTCGAAATGATAAAGGATATGCCAGCCGCTACTTATTTTTTAGATTATGTTTTCAAGTATGCCAAAACAAATGGGTTCGATTATTTAATTGGTCCTATGAATGGTTCTACTTGGGATACTTATCGTTTAGCAACTGACTATGAGTCGCCTTGTTTTTTTCTAGAGCCGTATTATCCTAACTATTATTCAGATTTATTTTTAAATGCAGGATTCGAGAAAATAGCCAGATATGTTTCTAATGAAGATAGAGAGCAGGAGTTGAATGAAGCACGTATCGAAAAAATCGAAGGGCGATTCGCAGCGCAAGGAATTGAATTTAGAACGATTAACTTAACTCATTTTGAACAGGAGTTAGATAAACTCTATGATTTTTGTATGTTATCTTTTAAATCTAATTTTTTATTTACACCTATAAATAGGGAATCATTTAAAGAAAAGTATTTGAAATTAAAGCCGTATATCAAACCCGAGTATGTGATCATTTCGGAAGATAAAGACAAGAACATGGTTGGACTTATTTTTTGTATCGAAAACTATACTGATAAAAATGAAAAGGGAATGATTATTAAAACAATAGCTAAACATCCCTCTATGCGTTATGCGGGGATGGGGAATGCACTGGGAACACGTTTTAAGAAGAAGGCTTTGGCAGATGGCTATAGTTATTTCATTCACGCGTTTATGATTGAAACGAATGCTTCTAAAAGTTTATCGAATTACTTTTCGGGTCGAACCATTCGTGAGTATTATTTATATGGAAAACCACTTTAACTGCACATGAAAAAATTAAAAAAAATAGGTCTGGTTCTGCTGTGTGTCATTTTACTATTTACACTAGCAATTATTATTCTGAGTCCTTTTGGTTCTAAAGCCGGATTTGAATATAAACTTGTTGTTCATACCGTAGAAATAAATGCACCAGTTGACAGTGTGTATTCGTTTTTGGGTAAGTCTGGTAATGCTCGCAAGTGGTCTGTTTTTGTGAATCACATTGTACCTATCAATGCCGATCGGGTAAGTGATGGAAAAGTGGGTTCGCAACGGCGTTGCTTTCAAAACGAGGATGAAAAAGGATTGCAATGGGATGAAGAAATTACAGTTGCAACAACCAACCAACGCAGGCAACTTATTATTTTTAATATGGTAGATTTTCCAATAACGGCAAAAGGGTTGGCTACAGAGCAAATTTATGAATCGCTAACCCCTACTAAAACTAAACTTTCGTTTACTTTATTTTATTTGAACCATGCGCCTTCTTTTGCCGACCTATTAAAAACGTATTATGCAGGGTTTAAAGTAAAGGATATATACGAGCGTAATATGGCAAATATTAAACGAATTGTTGAAACGGGTAACTAGTAATGGAAACACATAATATTGCAAATTTATTTTTTGAAGCAGCGCAACGGCATCCCAATAAGTTGGCCATCATTCACGGTCAGCAACGTATTACTTTTAAAGCACTCGAAGAAGATATTTTACGAACAGCTAAATATTTTAAGCAGCATGGACTAACAAAAGGCGATCGGGTTTTAATTTTTGTACCGATGCGCATCGATCTTTACCGCATTGTATTAGCATTGTTTAGCATTGGTGCAGTGGCTGTTTTTTTAGATGAGTGGGTGAGTAAAAAGCGAATGGAGTTGTGTTGCCAAATAGCGCAGTGCAAGGGTTTTGTAGGGATTACAAAAGCAGTAATTTTTAGTTGGTTCTCTACCGATTTAAGAAAAATTCCGATTAAACTAAAAATTGCAGCTTATAAAAAGTACGATGTAGGGTTAAGACACGAGTTAATTTTAGCGTGTGGAAGCGAAGATACGGCTCTCATTACTTTTACTACTGGTAGCACGGGAACGCCTAAGGCGGCCAAACGTACGCATGGATTTTTAAAAGAACAGTTTAACGCTTTAATCGAAGAAATAAATCCACGTGTTAACGATGTGGATATGCCTGTGTTGCCAATTGTGTTATTGATTAATTTGGGTACAGGTTCAACTTCGGTTATAGTGGATTATAAGGCTTCAAAGCCAAACAAGTTTAAACCTCAAGTGATAGCCACCGCTATAAAGCAACATAAGGTTACCCGAATTACGTCATCTCCTTTTTTTGTTAAAGAATTATCTAAGTTTATAGTTAAGCAAAAACTAATATTGGAAAGCGTTGAAAAAATTGTAACTGGAGGTGCTCCTGTTTTTCCTAAGGAAGCCGCTCTGTATGAAAAGGCTTTTCCAGATGCTGTTATTCAAATTGTGTATGGGTCAACTGAAGCCGAACCCATTAGTTCGGTTTTTAGTAAGGCTTTAATGGCGGAAAAAGAAACGGCGTTAACGCGAGGATTGTTGGTTGGGAAACCTTACCATAATGCGGAGGTAAAAATAATTCCTATTAGCGATAAGCCCATTGCTATAAACACGCTGGATGAATTGGTAGAATGCAAGGAAAATCAAGTTGGAGAAATTATTGTAGCGGGGCCACACGTGTTGAAAGAATACTTTAACAATGAGGTTGCCTTAAAGCGGAATAAAATAGTGGTAGATGGAAAAGTATATCACCGAACAGGCGACTCGGGGTATATTAACACGGCTGGTATTTTATTTTTGACAGGACGGTGTACAACTTTGTTTAAGCAAAATGAAGTGTATGTTTGCCCATTTTTATGGGAAAATTATTTACAAAATATAGAAGGCGTGGAAATGGGAACCGTTTTATTAAAGGATGCTAAAGTAACAGTTGTTTTAGAATTAAATGATGCTGCTTTAAAATCTGAAGTTGAACATACTTTATCAGCGTCAACGTTGAAATGGGATGGTATTGTTTTCATAAAGCAAATACCTCGTGATTTGCGGCACAATTCTAAAATTGATTACGAAAAATTAATTGAGAAGTTGAAGTAAAGGGAGAGCAAGAGAGGATAAGAATTTAGAGTGAATTATTATCTGAGATTTTAAGAGAGAGGAACTTTAGAATAAAATATATAACCGGATTAAATAATAGATTGCACTAAAGGTAACACGCAAAGATTCTGTGTTGATTTCCAAATAAAATATTAATTTTTTATCTTTACCTCAAGGCGGTTTTGAGCCAGCCTCTGTAGCGTGTTTAAACAGTTTGTGTTTGCACGCTATTTTTTGTTGTA
>JAAFIL010000085.1 GCA_013297775.1 Bacteroidota bacterium | reverse complement strand
GGATATTTCGACTTCGCTCAATGTAAATTCGGCGGCAGCCCAAGGCGAGCGTTGGCGTGCTTTTGTGCGAGCGAGGCGGCTGAGGCACGAAGACCCCGCAGCGACTTCGGCAGGCTCAGCGCAGACCACTACAAAAGCCGCCAACGCCGCATTGGCTAAAGCCGATAGCCCGACCCCGACATTAAATCTAATTACAATCGTTTAATCAAATGTTAGGTTATGGATTAAGACGAAAATTTTGAATAAATAAGGGGGCACGCCTAAATAATAACGCATAAACGGAATACGGATTTATTTGTATTTTGAATCGCCTGTTATTTAATGCTAAGAAACATCTCATAATTTTTATTCTGAGACAAGTTGGTATTGACCTAAAATGGCTTAATCTAGTTTGTTAAAAACACTTTATGCTTTGGTCAATGCGTTTTTTTTATATAATTTCATCGAACTAATATTCAATTTAATCTATGAAATCAATTTATTTATCTGTTTTACTTTTGGCCTCTGGTGTTGGTTTGCTCAAAGCGCAATGTATTACCATCACTTGTCCAAGTAGTTTTAGTGTAGCTGCGGCCAGCAACTCTTGTGGAGCTGTGGTTAACTATTCGCTTCCTTTAGTGGTAAACACTTGCACTTCGGGGGCTGTGGTTTCTCAAACGTTTGCATTTACCGGAAGCACACAAACGTTTGTGGTTCCGAGTGGTGTTACGACCTTAACCATTGAAACCTGGGGTGCGCAAGGTGGGGCTAATTGGGTTAACAATACCAATTTTGGGGGGTATTCAAAAGCTACATTTTCGGTAACGCCTGGGCAAACCCTAGCTGTAAATGCAGGCGGGCAGCCTACAACAATTACTGGTGGTTTTAATGGCGGTGGTACGGGCGATGGCGCCGGTAAAGGTGGTGGTGGTGCTTCGGATGTTCGCATTGCCCCATATACTTTAACCGATCGCATAATTGTTGGCGGCGGCGGCGGCGGTGCTGGTTTTTGGAGTAGTTTGCATGTTGTAGGTGGTGTAGGTGGTGGCTTAGTAGGCGGCGATGGGTTTCGTAATACTACACTAGACATGGGTGGATTAGGTGGCACACAAACTGCTGGCGGTGCTCATGGCACTTGCTCCTCTTTTAGTAATGTGGCCATGGCGGGTTCGTTTGGCAATGGTGGAAATGCTGGAGGTAACAGTTGCGGTTGCGAGGGCTATGGCGGCGGCGGCGGTTGGTATGGCGGTGCTTCGAGTGGCAATTGCCGTGGCGGCGGCGGCGGCAGTGGTTATATTTTACCCGCAGCTACCAATGGCACTATGACTTCGGGGATTCGTGTAGGTAATGGACAAGTTATTATTTCGTATGGCAGCCCTACTACTTTTACCACGTCGTTAATTGCGGGCTTACCAAGTGCTACGTTTTTCCCAACAGGAAATTCGCTTCAAACGTATTCTGTTGTAACAAGTGGTAACAATAGTGCAAGTTGTTCGTTTTCGGTAAACGTGGTGGATGTGAGTACGCCTACGTTGGTTTGCCCAAGTAGCTCAACCATTTGTGCTTTAGCTTCGGCCAGTAATGCCCTTGTTTCGGGTATTGCGCCTGTTTCGGTGATTGATAATTGTACGCCTTTGGTAACGTATAGCCTCACGGGTGCTAACACAAGTACGGGAACGGTTAATGCCAGCGGCTTGTTTAATGTGGGTTTAACGTCGGTTATTTACATGGCCAGCGACGCAGCGGGTAATAGTGCCACGTGTTCGTTTAGTGTGCGGGTTGGTGTAACGCCAAATGTATCGGTTACGGCCAATCCGAGTGTGGTTTGTGCGGGGCAAAGTGCAACGCTTACTGCGCAAGGAGCCAGTACTTACAATTGGGTTAATGGACCTTCTTCGGCTACTAATGCTGTAAATCCATTAACTATAAGTGTTTATACTGTATTGGCAGCCAATGCCGTTTCAACGTGTAGTAATTTGGCGTTGTTTACCTTATCGGTTAGCCCAACACCAACGGTAACTGCACTTACGAGTGCCAGTCTTATTTGCGTGGGCGGGTCTGCAACATTGGCAGCAAGCGGGGCTTCAACTTACGTGTGGAACCCAGCTTTAGGAGTTGGAAATGTGGTTTCGCCGAGTGTAACCACAACTTATAGTGTAACAGGCTTCAATGCCAATGGGTGTAATACGCAAACCTTTGTTACGCAAAATGTAAGCGGTTGTTTAGGTTTAAATGGAATGGATCAGCGTTTAGAGGAGGTACAAGTTTTACCCAATCCCAATAAAGGAAATTTTCAGTTAAAATTACCAAGTAAGGCCGAGGTAACTATTGTAAATGCTATTGGTGAGATAGTGTATTTTAAACACTTAGAAGAAGGTACACATACCTTATATTTAAACGAATTGGCAAAAGGCATGTATTCTTTAAAAGCGATTGGTGATGGCACAGTACACACTATAAAATTAGTTATAGAATAATACCAAAAGCAGATATATTTTAGCGCACTCCCTTATAAAATCCAAAAAAAGGGCTAAAGTCCTGTAATAACATGGTTTTAAGAGGTTATTTTACTTTGATATGTTTTGAGTTAATTTGGGTTATTTCTGCAAGATTTGTTACCTTATTGTTACTTCATTCAACTGCTCAATAAGGCAGGCACTACTTCATAGGGTTACTTGTAAGTTACTGTAATCCATCAAAGAATCTGAGTATTCGGAACTTTGTTGGGCTGCATTTATTAACCTTTTAAAACAAGTAAACATGAGTGTAAAATTAAGAGAAAAACAAATGAAGAATGGGCAAATATCCTTTTACTTAGATATTTACCATAACAAAACAAGGTGGTATGAGTTTTTGGATATTCATATCAATAAATCTCGCCCCAATGATGAGGATAGAGAAAAAAGAAGACTGGCAAATGAAATTAGGTCTAAAAAGGAACACCAACTTATTACAGACCTAAATGATTTAGAAACCCAGCCTGTACAAATCAAGTGCTTTTTAAAGTATTATGAACTGTATCAACAAAAATCTAATAACCGAACACATATATCCATTATTAACCACCTAAAAGCACTAACCAAAGGGGCTATACTTCCATTTGGTAAACTAACAACCCAATGGTTGAAAGATTTAGAGCAGTACTTTTTAAATTCGGGCATTACAAATAATGGAACTCTAAATTATATGTTAACATTGAATAGTGTTTTGAATGCTGCTGTAAGAGATAAACTCCTTAAACGAAACCCCTACCATGACATCCCCAAAGCCCAAAGAATGAAGCGACAAGATATTTACAGGTCATCCTTTACCATAGAGCAGTTACAACACTTGGCAAATACCCCCTGTAAGATTGAAAAACAAATCAAACAAGCCTACTTTTTATCTTGTTTTACTAGTTTAAGATGGAGTGATATTAATGTATTGAGGTGGGATGAAATCTTAATAAAAAAGGTAGAAGGGCAAAACCATTATTTTTTTCATTTTGAACAAGAAAAAACAGAAAACATTGAATACATCCCTATTTCTCAAAGTGCCATCAGTATAATAGAAGAAAGAATGGAAGAAGCTAAAAAAGAAGTTCAAAGTCCTTATGTGTTTTTTAAACTGGCAGACCCCAATAAAAAATACTATACACATAAAAGAATGAAAAGGGGACTAAAAAAATGGTCGGAACTGGCGGGGCTTGAAAAGATAAAGTTTCATAGTGGCAGACATAGTTTTGCTACCAATATGCTTGAAAATTGTGAGGAAGGAGATTTATATACTGTATCAAAGCTAATGGGACATAAAAACATACAATCCACCCAAGTCTATGCTAAAGTAAGAGATAAGCGAAAACTTGCAGCCGTACAGTCCATGCCCCAGATTGATTTTAGCAGAATTGCATTGAGAAAGTAATTTTTTTAAAAGTAATTTCATTACAGATTATTAAAAGCCTCTTTATCAAAAGGGGCTTTTTTTTGAATAATATAATTACTGTTACGCATTGCCTAAATAAGACTATTAACTTTTGTTTGGAAATCTAAAATTTTATTTACCGTTATAAAAACAGACAAATGATAAAAGGTTTGAAAACTCATTAAAAAGCATGAACAAACATTAAAATGTAATCGAAGTAAGATTTTAAGCTGCATTACCTTTAGTCTAAAATAAAAAATTACGTTATGGCAGTAACATTTTTAACAAACTTAAATGAAGATGAGTTTAAGGGTTTCTTAAAACTAGCACTAAAAGAACTTCTAAATGATATTCAAAATCTTCCAAGTACACCTTTAAATATTGATGCAGACTTAATGACTGTTTCAGAGGCAGCCGAGTTCTTAAAACTTAAAGTATCAACCCTTTATGACAAGACCTCATTAAAAGAAATACCACATTTCAAAAAGGGAAAGATTCTTTATTTCAGCAAAACAGAATTACAGGATTGGATTAACTCCGGGAAAATCAGATTAAAATCTAATTTGCAAGATGAAGCCGCCCACTATTTATTATCAAAAAAATCACACAAGCAAAAACGCTAAATACAGCTAATCGGCTTCAAACCATAAGCCCATGTAAGGAGTAATAAAATTAAAAGAACCAAAAATCCTTGAAATGAATGCTATAAATAATAAGGAATATGAAATTAATCTTAGTGTTTTAACTTTATTTGAACAATACCAATTTGGAGAAACATTTAATTTATACCGTAATGAGGTGATTGGTTTAGCAAAAAATAAAGGGCTATATACACATGAGCCTATGGACTTCAATTTATTAGAGCATGAATTAGATGCAAGAAGTAAAAATACAGTAAAAGCGATGGACACCGCATTGTTAACCTACCCGCATATAGTTAAATGCCTTTTAAAGAAAGCTATTAGTGGTATTCGCAAAGATTTTAGCGTTCATTTACCAGATTGCCAAGTCTATATTGATTTATCAGTTGACTATTCACTTATACCGAGCGATTTTTACTATGATAAATTTTTTATCAGAAAGTTAAGATCACTGAACCTAACAAAAGTACCTACGTTTTTAAATTATCAGTTAATCACACATTATAAAAACGATTTACCTTATTTTATAAATTTCGTAAGGCTGGCTATTGAGGAGCATACAACCGAATTATTAGATGCTAAAAAAATTAAAATCTATTACGAATTGCTCTCTGAACTAAAAATCACAGAACCCAAATGCGATACCTTAAAAAGACTATCCATTAAACGAACGGCTAACGACAGGCTCACCGCATTAAATTTAGAACAGACCGTTTTAATGATAGCTCTGCTTCAAAAAGAAAAGTTCATCCTATCCGATGAAATTCTATCCGATTCAGCCATAGCGGATTTGTTTGAGGGATTAACAGGATATAGCTGTAATACAATCCGTCAAAGTCTTGGAAAATACCCCTTGCTTATTACAAACCATCATTCTAAGGCGTTAAAATCTTTCCTAACTAACTTATCGAAAAACGTTAAATAAAATTTATAGCTTGCTTCAAATTTTAGTCTGTAAAACGTTCTATTCAGTCCATACATTTATTTATACATGGGGTCAAAACTCCATATCCCACCAAAGGATTTTTTTTAAAATAGTATTCTATTTCAACAATACAACCTTTCACGCAGTTTCTTTCTATTAATAAGTCATGTTTTGATGTTTTAATCAAATCTACAATTTGTGTAAACTAATTTTAGGATTAAGAATTACGGCTGTAAACTTAATTCAGGATTAAAAAAATCAGTGTAAACCAATATCAGGATTAATTACTAACGCTGTCAACTTATTTCAGGACGATACATAACACTGTCAACTTGTTTCAGGACGATACACGGAGGTCTTTTATGAAATTGCGGAGGTATTAGGGAGGTATTAGGGAGGAGTTAGGGAGCATTGGGGAGCAATGGGGAGGAGTTAGGGAGTAATGCGTTTGGATTAGGGAAGTGTGTATCGTCCTAAAATATCATTTTCGATTTTATTACTGTTCTATTTACTTAGCCCTAAACTAATTTTTAAGTAAATATGGTTATAATATCTTTTAAACTTGTTGTATATTTCGGTGATAGCTTTTCCTGTTTCATTTTCCAAACTCGTTTTAAATCCTGCGAGGCTAAACGTATCTTTTGCATTCCATAGACTTTATTTAATTTATCTATGGCTTTCATAAGGGGTTCATGCTTGACATTACTATTTTCAAATACATTTAACTGTACTTGGTCTTGTGGCATAAAATCCATTATCATAACACCCGCCTTTTTATACGCATAGCCCTTGCGGTATATCTTGTTTAAAGCTAAGTTAGCGAAGTGGCTCAACTCAATCCCCGAATTGCTGGGAAAGGGTAAGTGTATTACGCTGCTATTATTATATTGAGGCATATCTTGCCGAAAGTTATTAGTTCTTATAAATACCATAAGGGTATTACAACACGCCTTTTGCTTGCGTAATTTTTCAGCACAACTAAAAGCAAAGGTACTGATACGCTCTCTTAAATCGGATAACTCGCTGTACATGGTTTCAAAAGAGCGAGTAGTTGCTATATTTTTTTTTGGTTCTATTTCCTCTAAATCTAAGGTAGGAATACCCCTTAAATCAAGTTTTAAACGTAAACCTACCACACTCATATTTTTACGCACCCACGCATCGGGTAAATTAATAAAATCATAGGCGGTCAATGCACCTATCTGCTGTAAGCGTTTGGCGTGTTGTCGTCCAATACCCCAAATATCCTCCACCTTTAACCATTTTAGGGCTTTCATACATTTGGCTTCGGTGTCCATCATATACACACCTTTAGTTTGTATAGGAAATTTTTTACATATTTTGTTAGCCACTTTTGCAAGGGCTTTAGTAGGCGCAATACCAACACTTAAAGGAATGCCTGTACATTGACCCACAAAATGTTTTAGTTCGGTACAATGCTTTTCCAAATTAAAATAAGTAAACCCTTCAAATTTTAAAAAGGCTTCATCAATACTGTATATTTCCAGTTCGGGCGTAAAGTCATTAAGCAAGCTCATTACTCTGTGGCTCATATCTCCGTAAAAAGCAAAGTTGGCAGAAAATACATGAACGTTATTTAAAGTAAAACATTTAGAATATTCAAATGCGGGTGCGCCCATCGGAATACCGAGTGCCTTTGCTTCATTGCTACGAGCAATCACGCATCCATCATTATTAGAAAGTACTACTATGGGTTTACCATTAAGTTCGGGACGAAAGACCCGCTCGCAAGAGGCGTAAAAATTATTCCCATCAACAAGAGCATACATAGATGTTTAATTTTTTTATAGTTTATTTGAATCTTTTTAGCTAAAAAGAAAGGCTAGAGCGATTGACATTAATTTGCTTTTAGTTACATCGCTTTATTACAAAGGTTACAATCCCCCAAATTAAAAAATCGGTTTCAGCCGTTACTTTGATAGCTTGGTAGTTGGTATTGGCGGGTATAAGCCAACAGGCTTCTTTCTCAAAGCGAATCCATTTCAAAGTAAATTCTCCATCTATGGCGCAAACGGCTATTTTATCATCTTGTGGTTTTAAACTTTTATCAATGACTAATAAGTCCCCGTCATGTATGCCTGCATCACGCATCGAATCGCCTTTTACACGCCCGTAAAAGGTAGAGGAGGGACGTTTGATAATGTAAGTATTCAAATCAATGGTGGTGTCTATAAAATCCATTGCGGGAGAGGGAAACCCTGCTTGTATGTTACACGATACTAATGGACGTTCAATTTTTGTGGAGGTACTTATAGCATGAATAGTCAATATCCCTTCGGGGGATTGTTCTCTTGTTTGCATAGCTTTCTTTTTGTTTGTAAGCAGAATGAAACATGTTAATTTTCAATCTGAATACAAACATCATCATTATATGGCTTAGGCTTTGCTATGAATTATAGATTTAACAAAATAAAGATGCAGTTTATCCCTAAACTGCATCTTTAAACAAACAAAAAAGAATCTGTCCCTACAATCTGCCATTTTGCGGACTAAAACACGCAAAGTTTTAAATGTCTTTAGAAAAGCCCCTGTGGTAAAACAGAGGCTTTTCGACTAATGAAAAAGCCGTTCACTTATAAATACACAACCACAAAATTTAAAGCTAATAAGGCGTTGTTCAAGCCGCAAATATAAAATATTTTTAGTTGATTCGTTTTAATACGTTTGTCTTGTTCTCAAAAAAACAGTAGCCCAATTTTTTTTGATACACAAGTGAATGATAGCGTTAACATCGGCTTTTGTTATCCACTTAAATTTTGAAAACTCAACAACACCCATATACACAATATCCGAAAAAAACAAGATGGCATTAGCTTTTAGTTTAGCTTTTAAAGCCTTAGAAAGTGGTAGGCGACTAACTTGTTTATAAATATAGGAAATACAGGATTGCTCTTTTTTTGTTGTTGGTTCTGTTAATAGCATCGGAGTAATACCTTCTAACATTTTTAGTTTGGATGCCGCATTGGCTTTTAAAAACTGCCCATCTGATTCATTTATTAGATACGCTTTGTTACCTATTCGATAAGTAAAGGGTTTGTAGTTATAGGCACGAGCCACCAACTCTAAAGGACTTAGAACACGGGTTAAGAACTCAAAGTTATACGGTGTAACTTTTGCGGTAGATTTATTTTTTGAATTTATCGAATGTTTTTGTTTTTCCATGACGATAGTTTTTAGATTAAACTATCCTATAAAACCGCTAAGGATTACAAAACAAAACTGGCTATTTTTTCTCTACATAATTTTTCAGTTAATACAATTAATAGTTTAACACGTTCTTGTAAATATTCTAAATCCGCTTTTGTTATGTGGTAATTGATATTATACCGTGCATCCACATACGCTCTTTTTAACAAGGTAAATCGTTCTTGTTCGCTTTCCGTGTTACTCGGAAATACTTTACCAAACTCCAAATTAAAACTTTTAGCCAAATTGCCAAGTACCTCTAAATCGTGGCTTTTACTTTTATAACCCGTAAATACTAACTGTATGCAGTTGTAATAACGTTCAGTAGCTTGGTGGAGTTCAAATGCAGCTATTTTACAATAGTCAATATCTCTAGTACCTTTAATATAATTTGATTCATAATTTTCAAAAAACATATTCGCACTTTTAAACCAATAATCAAAATACTCTTGTGCTTTGGCTTGTTGCTCTAAAGGGTTTAATTCTTTTTTATCCGATAGCTGAAAGCGAGTGGTATCAAATAACACAATCCCCTCTTTTTTAATATCACCAAAAAAATAGCTGCCTTGCTCTAATTCTTTATTCACAAACTCAATGCCGTGGTAAATAGCATGTACAGGCGTTTTAATGTAAATAGATTTTAATTTGTCGTTAACCGATTTTACAAACGTTTCGGCAGTGGCTTTATTATTGTTATTAAGTATAACCAGTAAATCGTAATCGCTTGTGTATTGGTAAGTAATCCCATCCTCTCTATACGAGTCATCCACCCATGTTCCACGGGCATACGAGCCAAACAAAATGATTTGCTCTATCTCCGCATATTGCATAATCAATACCTTAACAATAGACTTTAGTTCCTCTTGCTTTTGTTTGGGTAAGTATGACATATCGGCTTTCAACGAAATTTAAAAGTACAAACTTTTTTAAGGAAGTACAAACCGCTTTAGTTAATGGCTTATCACCAACGATTGATTAAGCACATACCCCTTTGTTGTATGCAATTGCAAAGTATAGTACCCATTTGGTAAACCCGCAACATCTATTGGTTTAATAAGGCTTTTGCTAAACTCCAATTCTTCTTGGCGGATGGCTTGCCCTAAAGTATTATAAATAATTAATTCCGTATAAGTATTTGCCAAATCATTTGCCCTTAACTCAATACTTATTTTATCGTTGGCAGGTTGTGGATAGACGTGTATTTGATCTTTAAAATACTGTAACTCCGCATTACCCAATGCACTCGCATACACTATAACCGTATCGTACTTTACTATCCCGCAAATATCTTGCTTTACCATATAGGTTTGGGTACTTAATGCCACCGTTACCGTTAAACCTGCCGCATTGGCAATGGGTGTTACCGTATTACTCATATTGTACCACGTACACGCCTCATCAATACCCACATCGCGCTGCCTACCTATGTAAACCGTTTGGTTCGGTATTGCCCAAACATCTGGCCCCGCAAAAGCGGGTAGGTCGGTGGGTATGCAGGATACATCGTCTATTAATACATCACAAAAAATGGTTGGTAATGATGTTGGATTTATAAAAACTTTATTAGTATTTACATCACTTTTAAAATTACCAATTACACAATGCTTTTCGATGCCAGTAGCCACAAACGTTCCTGTTATTAATGACCAACCCAAAGTGTCTGTTATTATATTAGTAGCAGGGTTTTCAATTTGAGGAGTTATATATGTTAATGGGCGAGTAACTTGTGTAATGGTATCTAAACTATTATCCCCAAAATAAGCCCCAATACTTGATATGCCATAAGTAGAGGGGTTACTGATATTAACATAAAATTTAACACAATACGTTTTACCTGCAATAAGATTGGATTTTAAACGATTTCGTAAATACCCTCTACTTGCATTAGGTTGACAAGCTGGAAAAGGTGATTGGCAATAAAATGAGGATGTTAAATGATTGTTACCTGAGCGCGTATATTGATAAGTATTAATTCCATAAGGTATTGTATTAAAACAAGTACCAAATAAACCTACATTTGCTGATTGAGAAGAGTCAATACTACGCCAATATTTAACCGAATTAATAACTGGAATTAAACAATTGTATGTTTGCTCAAAACTGCCATTACTTATATAATTAGCTATTTGCGAATACCCACCTTTTAAAAATAATAATACAGAAAGTACCAAAAGGTACTTTCTGTTTATTACTAATTTACTATTAGATTTATTACTTTGCAATCACTAATTTTTTTACGGTTCTACTTCCTGTCTTATCAACTAAATTTACAAAATAAATTCCATTAATTAAGTCTAATTTTAAAGAAGCACCATTTACATCTGCATCCATATTTTTTTGCAGTACAACTTTTCCATTTACATCTTGTATCATCACATCCAATTTACCACTTGTATTAAGCGCATAAACGCTTACTTCGTTTTGGGCAGGGTTCGGGTACAATTCATAAACGGGCGTTTGTGTAAACTTCTGCTTCATGGCTTTTTCGTGGTTAGCTAATTCCTGTTCTAAATACGCATTTTCGTTA
>JAAFIL010000084.1 GCA_013297775.1 Bacteroidota bacterium | reverse complement strand
AGCTGGTTTGTACTCTTTTATATCTTTCCATTTCATACTCTAATTTCTGAAACAATAACGGCTCTTTTAACAACACTTTATTTTGTTTTTAAAAGTAGAATGTGAATTATGAAAGAGGTCTATTCTATTTTCGGCATCTCCTCTCTGCTTATACATCTCCCAAATTTGCTCGGCTGGTAAATCTAAATTTGTTACATAAAGACTATAACAATAATTTTGTATTTGGTCATCAAATAATAATAAGCGACCAGTTGCTTTTTTTAGTTTAGTAATATTCTTTCTCACGGCAACCATGCGTCGTGGTTTTTTCCAATCGGGCGATTGATAAAAGAACTCACACATTTCAATACCATCTTTGATACTTATCCAATTGGTTAAATTCCTAAGTTCTCTTTTTATAGTTGGATAAAACTTTACCGCTACTACATAATTAAGTTTTTTTGTTTCTAGTTCAGTCAAAAAATCACGGCTATAAAAGCCACTATCGCAACGCACCAAGCCTACTTTTTTATTACTTAATATTTCTAAAGTTTCAGCTAAAAATAATTTTGCACTACTCGTTGCACCTGTATTCCCTTGTCGAATCCAAGTATTGGCAAGCATACGAACCTCTGGTATAAAAGCCATTAATGGGTGATGAGAGTTGCGTCCTGGTTTCTTTGAATTATACCCTTTCTTTGCGCCTTGTTGCTCACCGTACCTTGTTATTACAGTACTATCTAAATCTAAGGTTACATTATTAAATTGTATTTGATTAAAAAACCAATGAAACATAGGAACAAATGTTTCGGTATTTCTTTTCCAATCAAATTTATTAAAGAACCTGCTATAGGTGCTTTGAGAAGGCGCTTGTTTCCATTCAAAGATTTGTTTAAGTACTTCATCATAGCGTAAATACGCTGAATGACTAAATCTTCCTGCACCAATCCACACACTTGTCCAAAAACATTCTAAGATTTGCGTTGGCTCATAGCCCCGGTTAGAGCCTTTATCGGGTAAAGGAAGTTTGCATAATTCTTCTTTTATTTTGCTTGAATCAAGCAAGTCTTTCATCAATTTCATACCTCCCCAAGCTATTACTTGGTGATTACTAAATTCAATATTATCGATAGCACCCATGTGGTGAAAATTTTAATTCAACCAAAGTTCTGTATTTATTAGGAATTATGAAAATTATAAAAATCTATTGCATAATTTGGGTTAAAGAAGTAATGATGAAAAAGAACGAGTAGATTGGACTAAAATATAAGTTCACTTGGTATTACATCTTTTATCAAAATCTCTGCAAGTCAGTAAAATAGTTTTCCACGTCTAAAAAATTAAACCCTAATAAAAATGCCTTACAGCGGTCATAATTTAACCGAGATTATGAAATAGGAATCGTAGTGAGAGGCGAAAGCCCAATAAAACAGGCACTTTTTCGACTGAGGCATAGTACTACTATGGTGAAGAAGAAAAAGTGACGAAGTTTACTGTTTTGAAGGGATTTCGGCTCGTAATAGATTTCTATTGCATAATTCCATCTAACTCATTTTTTAAATGTTGATTTTAAGCATTTTACAGAGTTAGATATTTTATTCTAAAGAACTTCTTTCTTAAAATCTCGGTTTAATACAACTTTTCGGAATCATTAATTGTTATAAAACTAAAAAAGCCACCTCAAATGAGATGGCTTTTATTTTTTTAATTCTAAAACCTTAATTTAGTTGATAAGTGCAGTAAATTCGCTATTACTACGCATTTTAATAAATTCTGCATCATCTTTTGCATACGCTTTTAACGACGCATCTTTACCAATTGCTGTTTTTAAGTTGCTAATTACTTCGCTGTTATTTGCTTGGCGGGCCGCCGCAACAGCTTTTAAATAAGAACTAATTGCTAAGTCTTTCTCATCACTAGCATCAACAGTAGCGTTAACACCCGCAGGGCTACCTGCTAATAATTGAGCTAGAGCTTTATTGTGTGATTTATAATCTCCAAAGTCGCTAACGGCTTCGCTATATTTACCGTTTTGAATATTAATGATACCCATGTTGTATTTAGTTTCTGCCGATGAACCTGCTTTTTTGTATAAACCCATTGCCGCCGAACGGTTTCCGTTTTTAGCTTCAATAATTCCTAGGTTATTATAAACAGCCAGAGCACCTGAAGCATTTTTCTCAGCACGTTTAAAGGCTGCACCAGCTTCGCTTAATTTATTTTGCATTAACAAAGCACAACCTAGGTTGTTAGAAGTTCTCCAATCGCTACCAAAACGTTTTTCAGCATTTTGATAAATAGATACTTTGGTATTTAAGTCGTTAGTTAAATTAGCACTATACAATAATTCTTCTAAACTTAAACTATCAGGTGTAGTTGTTGAAAGTGCTTTTAGTTGATCATCGTTACGCGATTTCTTATCAACGTTTAAAGTTAAAACAGCACGACGTAATTTTGGTAAAATTTTATCCGAAACTTCAGTGTAAGTTTTACTTAAATTTTTAATCTCTTTTTCACGTTGGTCTAAATCCGAATACATGGTTAACACACGTAAGATTAATTCTTTATCAGCAATAGACGATTGCTCCATTAACGATTTAAAGCCTTCCCAATCCTCAGCAGTAGTTTGCGTTTTGTATTGAGCCATGTCTTTTCCAAAAGTAATGTCTTTATTTTTATTTTGTTTAAACTCGTTCATTAAAGCAGTAGAACCTGTTTTAGCGCGGTCAGATGCTAAATTGGCATTCAAACTTTGCTCACCATCGGGCGATGCGTAAGCACTTACCGAAATATCTTTAAACTCGTACCAAGGAGAACTAATGTTGTCTTTAATGAACTTATCTAAGTTTTTAATTTCATCGCTTTTCAACTCGGCTGGTCTAACTTGCGAAGAGTTTACTAAGTAATAAATATTAGCACTTTGATTAGCAGGCATGGTTTTTTGAAACGCATCGGCAGCCATAATGGTTTTTTCGTCGTTTCTAACTAACAAGGATGTTGCTAAAGTACCATCGGCTAATCTAACGGGGTCAAACTTTTTTGTTTTACTTTTTACAGCACCCTCGCCACGCAACTCCACGTAGGCATTGCGCATGTTTTTATCGAAACCAAATTTTTCAGAAGTGTATCCAAAACTGCCACCCGAAGTATAGCTAATTTTTTGACCACTTCCCTTAGCTTTATCACCTACCAAAACAACTGGCTTCAACGCTTTTTCGCCACCAGTATATACTAAAACAGGAGTTAAAGTTAAAGTTACTTTTTTCGCAAATAGTTTAGGGTTAAATTTCCCGTTCACACTAAATTGAACGCTATCGCCAATCATTTCGATTGGATTAGGCGTAGCGGTATAGCTGATGTCTTTTTGCTTTTTGACCATTTTACCAAGACCATCGCAACCACTTAGTATTACGGCTAAAGATAGACCTGCACTTGCTGTGCGTAAAAACTTTGCTTTCATGAGTAAAGTATAAATATTATTGAGTAATTTTTAATGCGAACAAAAGTAAAAAAATATTTTAGATTTAACAGTTTTATTTTAGTTTGATCCAATTATTTATTCACATTCTAAAGAAGTGGGCGTATCGCTAAAAAGAAAAAACCGATTTCGATTTGGAAATCGGTTTTAAAACCCTATTTTAAAGCTAATTACTTTAAAGATGCTACTTTTTTAGCAATTTTTGATTTTAAATTTGATGCTTTATTTTTATGAATTACATTTTTCTTTGCTAATTTATCTAACATTGAAGAAACTTTCGGTAATAAATCGGTAGCTTCTTTCTTGTCGCTAGTCGTACGAATTTTCTTTAAAGCAGTACGAGTGGTTTTAGCATAATAACGATTTTCTAAACGCTTAGCATCGTTAGAACGAATTCTTTTAATTGCTGATTTATGATTTGCCATTACTTTTAATCTTTAAATTCTCCCAATTTTGGGAATGCAAATATACACTATTTTTTCTATTTGCAAGTGTTAAAAACAATTCCTTTGAAAAAAAAATGCTTTCCTTATTTTTGTAAAGATGATAAAGCCCCTGTTTTTTTATGGTTTAATATTGATTTTTAGCGTTTTACAGGCTCAAACGCCCACCATTTACGATAAAAATCTAGTTCCAAATGGCAGCTTCGAGAATTATAAAAGACGCTCGGCCTCCATTAAACAAGCCATTCCATGGACCGAAAAAGGAACGATTGATTTTTACCAAAGTCCATTAAGCAACGATACCACCGTTCAAAAAGGAGCACTTTCGGGTAATTGTTACGCGGGCATCCGCTTCCAAAAACGGTATAAAGAGTTTTTACAAGTGCGTTTAGCTGAATCCCTCCACCGAGGCACAACCTACGAGTTCGAAATGAAAATTCGTTTGGCATTTTGGAGCAACGCCGTGCTGCGCTCGTTTGGGGTGGTATTCACCAAAGCGGGCTACCGCGGGCAAGGCGATGTCATTAAATCCTTTATGGTAGATAGCATTTGTAAAAAAGGAGGGTTTGCCAATAACCGCCAGTGGATTACCATTAAAGGCGTTTACAAAGCCGAAGGTGGCGAAAAGTACATTACCATTGGCAACTTTGCCTCTAAAATTAAAAAGGATATGTTACGCATGAACCTTTTAAAATTAGGGTTTAAAGAAGCGTATTATTTTATTGATGATGTGAGTTTAAAACGCCGCAAAGAACCCGAAGAAAAAGTAGCCATCGAAATTGTTGGTCCCAACTTACGGCGGTTTGAAGAAGACTCCGTTTTAAAAGTAAACACCAATATTAAAGTAGGTGATAAAATTGCGTTAAACAACATCTTTTTCGATAATGGAAAATATTATTTGTTGCCCGAGTCCAATCAAGAATTAAACAAGTTGGCACAGTATTTATTGCGGCATCCCAACATGGAAATTTCCGTTAACGGCCACAGCGATAATGGCGGCTTGAAATGGAAAAATCAAAAATTAAGTGAGCAACGCGCGCGCGAAGTATTTATTTATTTGATTAAAAAAGGCGTTCAAAACAAAATGTATTTCAAAGGCTTTGGAGCCACTCAGCCTATTGCCGACAATAAAACCGACGAAGGCAAAGCTAAAAACCGAAGGGTCGAGTTTGAAATCATTAAGCAATAGAAACGCTTTTAAAATTTAGTTTTAAAAGGATTACAACGTCGGTGTAATTTTAAGAAAGTAGTATCAGTTCCATTTACTAAGTATGGTTGGGGCGTGTCCCCAGTTCCACTTCTAATGTTGTATTCATTACCTCTTTTATTACTTTTAATTAGCATAGGGTAGGGCTATTCGCTTAATTTATATTGAGCGAAGTCGAAACATCCCTCACGCTGGGGATAATTTAATAAAGAGGTTTAATGGGCATTTGTAGTGTTTTCAAACGTTAGATTTCTGTTGCATTTTTCAGTTAATCAGTTGGAATCAATTTACAAACTTGCTTCTAACATTTCTCCCTCTTGAAATACGGATTAAAATTGTATAGAAGTTACCTTAATTTAAGGAAAGGCTCAACGCCAACTTAATCATTAAGTTTCGACGTGGTTCTTCTAGTGTATAATTCCCGTAGCGGTAAAAAGCAGCAACGCCAAACGACGAAAAATTACTTCGGTATAAGTTATTAAGTCGTAAACCCACTTCGCTAAACCCTTTATCCATGCTGTTTAGCTCTACATACGTGAGCCTGCCTCTTCCCTGTATTAAATTACCGATGCCATAGTTGTGGCAAATATCAATAGTAGGATTACAAATTTTATTACGTTTCAAAAAGCAGCCTGTATTAAAGCATAAAAACAAAGCAGCATATTCGTTACTTATAAACTCATTTAAAAACATAGTTTCAAATGTTTTGGCAACGCTAACCCGATTGCTTTCGCTGCGGCTGCCTTTGTTGTTATAGCGCAAGGTGTAAGGAACATCTCCTATTAATTTACTTGCTTGCAATTGGTACGAAAAACTCCCCTTAACTTTAAAGTTAATGTTTCCATCTATTCGTAAATCGAATTTGGTATAGTCGTATTGCCCAGTGTAACCTTGCACGGTTTCGGTTAAACCTTTTCCTACGTTAAAGTAAAAAATGGGCCATTGGCTACCTAACGAAATAACTTGTCCTAAACTTTCGATAAATTTTTCGCCGGGCCACCAACGTAACATTAGCCCCGTTTCGTGCGTTACATAAACATTTCGATAACTTAAAAAATTACCAACCTCGTTGGTTATTAACCAACCCGATGGCGAGTTGCGTTCGGCTATGCTGTAATAGGCTTGGGTTTTAAAGGCATTAAAAAATACATGTTGCCAGCTTACGCGCGCCATACCTACTTTATCCATTTTGGTAATTAAAATATCGCGAATGCTTTCGGTATAAGCCATTTCGGTAGGACGCGTTAAAAAAGTAGTTCCTGCCGTTTCACTTAAATCGTTAAACGCTTCTACTTTTAAAAACCGATCGGGCTGCCCTAAATAATTAATTTGTGCATAGCCTCCATATTTCCAAGCCTTATCTCTAAACCCATACCCGCCAAATCCACCAACGGTGAACCATTTACTGAGTTTATTGGAAGTGGAAAGACCTGCGCCTAAACGCAAACCCTCTACTTCATTTACTTTCAGGATGCGGTTTAAATCGGCATCTACATAACCTAAAGGAATTTTACCAGTAAGCAATACTTTGTATAAAGCTAGTTTGCGTTCAATTTTTACTTTTTCGCCTAAGCTATCCAATACTTTGAAAGTATTTTTTTCGCGGGTATCTAATGTATCTCGTCTTAATTTTAACCAATCGCTTTCCTTTACTTTCTCGTAATCTTTTTGCGTAAGTACTTCAACATTTCTATTTTTTATTTTAAAAATGGTATCGAACACCACTTCATCTATATACGTTTTACTAAGACCTTTTAAAACACTTTTGGCAGCCACAGACGAGGTAGTAGCTGTTTTACTTTCGCCAGCACCAATAGGAACGCTTCCAAAAATGATTTCGACATTCAATTGTTTAGGAAACCAATGTACACTATCTATTGGTGTATATAATTGTTGAATTTTTACACGGGTATCTTTGCTACTAGCCGCCGCAGGTTCGGCTATTACATTGCTCATCACATACCTATTTTTATAAATGTAAAGAATACCCTTTAGCCCTTTAAAATTACTGTTTTCGCGAGGTTCAAACGTTATTAAAATGGTGGTATCGGTTTGTTGAATGAGGGTATCTTTAATTAAAAAACGATACCGTTTAAGTGTGCCATTCATTAATGGATTAACGTATTTAATACCTAAAATTTTGATGTTATCTTCATAAAACGTAAACGATTGAAGTTGCGATGCCAAGCTGGCAAGCGGTGCCGATTTAAAGCCCGATACGCGTGAGGCCAGTATTTTTTCTTGACTAATGTTTTTGTATTTATACTTGCGCTCGCTAAACGATTCAATAAAAAATAAATACTGTTTATCTAAAAATTTTTTTTCTTCTCGAAAGCGGACGGTGTCTTGTTTATAAAAATCTTCGTTACCCAATTCGTCGCTTAATGTAAAATAGGTTTTACTATAAGCTTGACATAAATATTGTTTTTGCTCGGCTGGATCAAACTTGTATTTGTAGGCAATTACGGCTCTAATAATCGCATTGGCTGGGTTTTCTTTGGGATAAACAGTTACTTCTTGCAAATTTAAGGCGGCCGCTTTTAAGCGAATGATAACTAGTTCAGAACTGGAAAATGTACTTAAATCTACTTGCTTTTTTTCGTAACCTAGAGCTTGAATGGTAACTTGATTGGCATCGCTATTATACATCCATTGAAATTTACCATCTATGTCGGCACTAACACCTTTAGAGGTATTCAATTGCCCAATAACAGCAAACGAAATGCCACGCCCTGTTTCACTATCTACCACGTGTCCATTTATAACTTGCGCTTTTAAGGTAACACAACTGGTGAAGTAAAAAAGGATATGGAATAGCAAATTTTTTTTCATCGTTTATTTAATTTCGGTAGAGTAAATGGATTTTACTGGGTTGCGTAAATTGTATTGGCTGCTCATTACCTCGCCATAAGCACCTGCCGAGCGAATAGCTAATAAATGACCGCGTTTTAACTCGGGTAAAACAATAGATTTACCAAAGCAATCTGAACTTTCGCAAATGGGGCCTACCACATCGTATTTGCGGGTGCGGCTGTCGTCGCTAGGCGTTTCTAAGGATTCTATTAAATGAAACGCTTGGTATAATGCGGGGCGTATCAGCTCCGTCATGCCTGCATCGAGAATGGCAAAATTAGTATTGATGCCATTTTTAATGTATAATACTTTTGAAATTAAACTGCCGCAAGGGGCTACAATACTGCGCCCCAATTCAAAGTGAATGGATTGCGAGGGTTTCGGTTCTAAAAATTTTTTAAACACCGCAAAGTAACTCGCAAAGTCCACAATCGAATGGGTGTTGGGTTCGGCGTAGTTAATGCCAAGGCCGCCGCCTAAATTTATATGCTCTGGAAAGAATCCTTTCTGAATAAAAAAGTGATTGATTTCATTGGCGCGTAAGCATAAATTTTTGTAAGGGGTTAAACTGGTAATTTGAGAACCAATGTGAAAATGTAAACCAATAAGTTTAACATGTTTCAATGTTTTTAATAAACTTAAAATATCTTCTAACTCATACGGATTGATGCCAAACTTATTTTCTTCGAGGCCAGTGGTAATGTATTTATGTGTATAAGCATCTACATTAGGATTAATGCGCAGCGCAATGGGAGCTATTTTATTGTGTTGCCCAGCCAATTGATTAATAACGATTAACTCGTGTCCACTTTCGGCATTAAAACAAAAAATGTTTTGTTCCAGTCCAAGTAAAATTTCTTCATCGGTTTTTCCAACCCCAGCAAACACAATGTTTTTGGCGTTAAAGCCAATTTCTAAGGCTCGTTTTATTTCGTTACCGCTTACACAATCGGCACCCCAACCGTAAGCGTGAATGCGTTTTAGTAACTCGCTATTGGCATTAGCTTTTAAGGCGTAATGGATATGAAAATCGTTTGGAGTCGCCGCCTTTAAGGCTATTAGCGTACGTTCCAACAAATCCATATCGTAGTAGTAAAACGGTGTAGGCTGCGTTTTGAAGTAAGCAATTTGTTGAGGGGTAAACATCTTTTCCATTTTAATAACCAAACAATCCTTTATTAAGTGCTACTAAGGCTTCTTTTTTGTGTACGCTATTTACTAACACCGATACGTTGTTGCTGCTGCCGCCATACGATACCATGCGCAGGGGAATGTGTTGCAAGGCTTCTAATACTTTGTAACCATAACCAGCTTTGTCTTTCGGAATTTGACCAACAATGCTAATAATGGTTTGTTCCATCTCTACTTGAACGGATGCAATTTCTTTTAATTCGATAAGAATATCGTTTAAGTGAATTGTTGAATCAATGGTGAGTGAAACCGCTACTTCACTGGTGGTAATCATATCTATGGGTGTTTTATGGCGCTCAAAAATTTCGAATACGGCTCTTAAAAAACCGTAAGCCAACAACATGCGTTCGCTTTTTATATTGATGGCCACAATGCCATCTTTAGCGGCAATGGCTTTAATCCCTTCCGATGAGTTGGTGTTGTTAATGAGTGTCCCTTCGGCTTGCGGTTGCATGGTATTTTTAAGTCGAACGGGAATATTACGTTTTTGCGCGGGTAAGATGCACGTGGGGTGGAGAATTTTAGCGCCAAAATAAGCCAACTCGGCGGCTTCATCAAAACTGAGGTGATGAATGGGGTGGGTAGGTTGAACGATGCGTGGATCGTTATTGTGCATGCCATCAATGTCTGTCCAAATTTGAATTTCGGGACTTCGTAAGGCTGCACCAATAATAGAAGCGGTGTAATCGCTGCCTCCACGTTTTAAGTTATCAATTTCGCCAAAGGCATTGCGGCAAATATAGCCTTGTGTAATAAAAAAAGGAGTAGTGGGGTATTGCGCCAACGTTTCGGTTAACTGCTGTTCTATGTAAGCCATGTCGGGTTCTTCATTGGTATCTAACCGCATAAACTGAAGGGCGGGCAACAATACCGATGTTTGTTTTTGGGTTTCGAGGTAATACTGAAACAAAGCGGTACTCAATAATTCACCTTGTGCTAAAATGGCTTTTTCTTCATTGGCGGTAAACATATCGAGGGTAAAGCCTCTAATGTAATCGAAGTGTTGTTGCAATAATTGCATCCCTTTTTGTAAAGCCTCTGTTTCTGAAAATAAATCGTGAACCACTAAGCGGTATTTATCTTCTAAGCTTTGAATGAGTGGATTGACTTTGGCATTATCTTTATTGTATAGCGTTTCGCAAATTTCGACTAGGGCGTTAGTGGTGCCGCTCATGGCACTTAACACCACAATTTTAGGAGTAGTATCACACGTGAGTTTGGCCAAATCTTTGATGCGCTGGGGCGAGCCAACACTTGTGCCACCAAATTTTTGTATTAATAAATTCATTTTTATTGAAGATTAAAAATAGATGCTGCAAAGAAAAAACTATTTTCGGGATTTACAATGCGATTTGTATGGGATTAACTACACTATTAAATAGCCTTATTTTCTGCTACGCACGAGGGCTTATGTTTTACTTCAAAATTACAGGAGTTGGCGATGAAACATTTTTTGTTGGCCTCTGCATGAAGTGCTAAGGCTTTCTCTATCATCCATGCGTCGGTAACTGTAACCATGGGGTAGAGGCAAACCTCTGTAAACTTGCCCGTGCCGCTATCTAGGCTTAATATGCCTTTGGCGGTATCGGTATAGCCAGTTACATTAACACCTGCATCGGCACATAAATGTAAATACCAAAGCATGTGGCACGAAGAGAGTGCACTTAGTAAAAAATCTTCTGGATTGTGTTTATGTCCATCGCCTCTAAAGGGTGTATCGGAAGAGCATAACACATCGGGTTTATTTTCGATGAGTAGGGTGTGCGCCCGCTCGTAGGATTCGTAAGCGTTTGTGCCTTGTCCGGTGTTGCCTGTCCAAACAATTGTTGTTTCGTAGTGATGGGTTTTCATAGTTAAATCAAATATAATCAATGTATTTATACCAATGGCATAAATCGGTTTAAGAATAACTGTGCTGCGATATAAGTATCAATTGGTTGTATTTAATGACAATGGATTTGAGGAAAGTGGGGTTTTAGAATAAGAATTATAAATGGATTGTATTGAAGATGGCACGCAAAGGACGCAAAGGACGCAAAGGACGCAAAGGAAGAAGAGAAGGAAACGTTGGGGCTAGGTGTTTGAAATAGCGCGCAAGGGACGCAAAGGACGCAAAGGAACAAGAGAAGGAAACGTTGGTGCTAGGTTTTTGAAATAGCACGCAAAGGACGCAAAGGACGCAAAGGAAGAAG
>JAAFIL010000083.1 GCA_013297775.1 Bacteroidota bacterium | reverse complement strand
CGAGGGTTTTGGGTCGGTTTCTTTTTTCGGATTTTTATTGTTTTTGATCCAATTTATTTGGCAGTTTCCGCATTTTTGGAGTTTGGCTTGGTTTAATGATGAAGATTACCGAAAAGCTAATTTTTTTATGTTGCCCTCTCGTGGCGGAAAAGACCAAGGCAGCCGTTTTCAAATTTTAATTTATGCGGTTTTTTTATTGCCCATTAGCACTTTGCCTTTTGTTTTTCACTTTGTAGGTCTTTTATCCATTAGCGCTGTTGTTATTTGTGGCTTGGCTTTAATTATGCAGGCGTATAACTTTTATAGAATGGGCGATGATAAATTGGCTAAAAAACTATTTATAGTCTCTATTGTTTATTTACCGGTAGTGCAACTGGCGTTAATGACCCGTGTGTAATACTTTTAACCTTTAACACATTTAAAAAGTGGAAGCAGTCAACAAAGTAAAACGAGAAAACCCTTACCAATTAGAGCTGAAAGCCGCTCGACGTAAGGCTGCTAAACCAATGCTTTACATTGGAATCATCAGCATGATTATGCTTTTTGCAGGCTTAACAAGTGCTTATGTCGTTCGTGCAGATAATGGAAATTGGCTGGTGTTTCAATTGCCGCCCATTGCTATGATTAGCACCGCCATCATTGTTATGAGCAGTATTACGCTCTTTATGGCACAAAAAGCAATTAAAGCCAATAATTATAACCTAACCGTTATTGGTTTAGCCCTCACACTAGGCTTGGGTTTAGCTTTTTTTTATACACAAATTTCGGGCTGGAAACAGTTAACGGCCCAAGGCATTTACTTTTTTGGAAAGTATTCTAACGCCAGTGGTTCCTTTCTGTATTTAATTGCGTTGGTGCATTTAGGCCACATGGTAGGGGGCTTAATGGCCTTGTTAGTAACTTTAATAAAGTCGCTACGCCGCAAATATAGTAGTGCCGACTATCTAGGCATCGAACTCACATCCATTTACTGGCATTTTTTAGACCTATTATGGGTGTATTTATTTTTATTTTTATATTTTTTTCGCTAACATTGCACTCGATTAAAATATACTTATTCTGATATAAATTAATTATGGCGCATACAGCAGAACATTCACTCGAAATTGACACCAAAGAAGCGTGGAACGGCGGTGTCTCTCCTTTTAAAATTAGTTATGGCAAAATGATGATGTGGTTTTTCCTCATCTCCGATGCTTTAACATTTGGCGGCCTATTGGTATCTTATGGATTTATTCGCCATAAATATGCTGAGGTTTGGCCTAAAGCCGAAAACGTGTTTACCCATTTCCCTTTTGTAGAGCAGCATTTACCGCTTGCCTATGTGGGGTTGATGACGTTTATCTTAATCATGTCGTCGGTTACCATGGTATTAGCCGTTGAGGCGGGTAAGCGCATGGATCGCCGAGGTGTTACTATATGGATGTTTTGGACCATTGTTGGTGGTTTAGCTTTTGTTTTGTCGCAATGTTGGGAATGGTTTCATTTTATTGTAGGAACCGAAACAGGTGCCATGCGTAATATTTGGCATCCAGAATTAAACAAATACGTTCTTGAAAATTGGACGGGTGCTAACATGCGTTATAACGAATATGGTGTGCCCCAATTTGCCAATTATTTTTTCTTTATTACTGGGTTTCACGGAACACACGTATTTAGTGGGGTAGTTATTAATTTTGTTATTTTTCTCAATGTACTCCGAGGCACTTATGAACGCCGCGGCCATTACGAAATGATTGAAAAAGTAGGGTTGTATTGGCACTTTGTAGATTTGGTGTGGGTATTCGTATTTACCTTCTTCTATTTATTGTAACCTCTATTAAATTTAATATCACTATTTAAAATTTATAATTATGGAATTTCAAGATAATTATCCTTCGTACGAAACCATGTATAACCACGATGATAACTACGGCAAAAAGGCACGTCGTACTTTGTGGAATGTGTTTTGGGTGATGCTTGCCATCACCGTTTTTGAATTGGTAATCGGTTTTATGGCTCCTTCCAAAGGTTGGAGCGGCTCAACGTGGTTAAAAGTATTATTTATAGGCTTAACCATAGCCAAAGCGGCAGCAATTGTTTGGTGGTTTATGCACTTGGGGCACGAGGTAAAGTTTTTAAAATACATTATTTTGATGCCTTACATTGTATTTATGCTTTACACCATTTTTATTATTTTAACCGAAGGTACTTACAGCGGCACTAGTGGTAAATTTACCCAATCGGATCCTATTTTTGCCAAGCAACAATTAGAATTGAAAAATAAACATCATGGTGGCGCAGGGCACGAAGCTGGCGCAGCACATGGCGAAGAAGCCCATCACTAATCATTAAAGAATAAATTATCCTTTAAGAGCGGTTATAAAAATAATCGCTCTTTTTTTTTGAGTATTAATTCCAAATTTTAACCGAGATTTTAAGAACTCGGGTGCTTTAGAATTGGTATTATAAGTGGTAGTAAAGACTTTTTACATATACTGTGGCACGCAAAAAACGCAAAGTTCGCAAAGGGAAGAAGTGTGGTAATTATTTATGAGAGGGGGAGTATAAAACAAGTTTTTTCGATTACTTTTTAAATGAACTAAGTTGTATAAAATAATGCTTTAGAAATTGATAACAAAAATCAAAACTAGAAGATTGTTTTATTAAGGATATTATACCAACATCATTTCTAAAAGATACGTTGACCCAGTTTCTTTTTCTCTTATACTTCCTCAAAAATTATACCCGTAGGCCTTGCTACGCCTATCATTTTTTCGTCGCCTAAAAGAAAAATAATTCTGGTTCAACTTATATCTTTTAGAACCGATATTGGTATTACAAGTGGGTTGAATAATATTACTAGAATGATGATTTATTATTTTATTATCCCTCCTTTACCAAACGGTTATACAAGCGTTCGTACTGCGGTAAAATTACGTTGATGTCAAACAATTTAGCATGTTCAAAGGCGCGCGTTTTAAACTCGGCTAACAAGTTTGCATCATTCAAAAGGCGTAAAGCATTATTCGCCATATCTTCAACATCGCCCACATTGCTCAAAAAACCTGTTTTACCTTGAATGTTTACTTCGGGTAAACCACCGCTGTTAGTGCTAATAACAGGGATGTGCATGGCCATCGCTTCTAAAGCACTTAATCCAAAACTTTCGGTTTCGCTCGGTAAAATAAATAAATCGCTAATGCTTAACACCTCAATAGGGTTCGTTATTTTACCAAGGTTAATAATATCGCTACACGTATCTAACTCTCGACAAAGTTTTTCAATAGCGGCGCGTTCGGGACCATCGCCTACCAAAATAAGTTTGCAAGGTATTTTTTTACGCACTCGATCAAATATGTATAACACATCTTCTACACGTTTAACCTTTCGGAAATTACTAACGTGTACTAAAATTTTTTCACCATTAGGCGCGTATCTTTTTTTCGAGCCATCGGTTTGTGGATGCACATACTCATCGAGGTTAATGAAATTGGGAATGACCTCAATTTTATTATCAATTTTAAATGTAGAGAGTGTATCCTTTTTTAAACTTTCACTCACCGAGGTAATGGCGTTACTTTGATTAAGCGAGAATCGAATAACAGGTTCAAAACTGGGGTCTCTTCCAACCAAAGTTATATCTGTTCCATGTAAAGTAGTAACGTAGGGTAAAAATATTTTTTTTGATTTTAAAATTTCTTGCGCCATGTAAGCCACGCTGGCATGTGGAATAGCGTAATGCACGTGTAGCAAATCTAATTTTTCGTAAATGGCCACATCTACAATTTTACTAGCCAACACACTTTCGTAAGGTTGATAATCGAACAAGGGATAATCGTTAACCGACACCTCGTGGTAAAAAATATTTTCGCTAAATAAATTTAAACGAAAAGGTTGGCTATACGCCATAAAATGAACGCGGTGTCCCTTTTTAGCTAAAGCCTTTCCCAGTTCGGTGGCTACTACACCGCTTCCGCCATAAGTAGGGTAACAAACAATTCCAATATTCATAGAGGTTAAAATTACAACTATTAATTTGTAATAGTAAAGTTGAAACGGTTTTTATGTGTGCCTCCGATAGGTTTATCTTTAAATTTAACAGGCGTATTTTTTCGTTCCAAATAGTGTAAGCTAAGTTTCGCTGTTGTTTTACGCCGTTCGTAACAAAGTTAAATTTTGAACAAAGCATTATTTGTATATTTACCACTTCTTGACTTATAAGTTACATAGTTTATCTTCTGAACAAGAACGCTCGTTAAACGAAGGGCGTTTGTTGCCAGTGATGGAGCAGTTTTACACCATTCAAGGCGAAGGATTTAATTCGGGTAAAGCGGCTTATTTTATTCGCATTGGAGGTTGCGATGTGGGCTGCCATTGGTGCGATGTGAAAGAAAGTTGGGATGCGAATTTACATCCCTTAACATTGAGCGAGACGTTACTTACCGAGGTGTTGCAATACAAAGCCCAAAGCGTGGTTATAACTGGTGGCGAACCTTTAATTTATAATTTAAGTTATTTAACGGCTATCTTAAAAAAGGAAGGAATTGAAACGTTTATAGAAACCTCTGGGGCTTATCAATTAAGCGGTACTTGGGATTGGGTGTGTTTATCGCCTAAAAAAACAATGGCTCCCTTAAACGCTATTTACGAAAAAGCGCACGAACTAAAAATAATTGTACACAACAAACACGATTTAATTTGGGCAGAAGAACAAGCGCAGCAAGTTGGTAAAACGTGTTACTTATTTTTGCAACCTGAGTGGAGTAAACATGCACAAGTGTTGCCTTTGCTGATAGATTATGTGAAAGAGCATCCACGTTGGATGATTTCATTACAAACGCATAAATACATGCACATTCCTTAATGCCTTATGGAACGTAAAAATAAATTATACTGGTATTGTCAAACTATTGGATGGGGGGTTTATATATTTATGAGCCTTTTCTTTTTGGGGGTTGTCAAAAAATCAGATTATAAAGATGTTATTTTATACCTCACGTTTTATCCGCTCGGTATTTTTTGTACACATATCTACCGAGGTGTTATTATACGGTATCATTTTTTGAGACGCAAAATTTACACACAAATGATTTACATTGTGTTTTGCAGTTTGGTTTTAGCTATTGTGTTTGTGGTAACTAGTTACGTTATTGCCTTTCTAATTAAGCACCAAGATGAATTTAAGATGATTGAATTTGTGGCCAATGTACTCAATGTTACCATGGTGTTTGTGATATGGAATATTTTTTATTTTGTGTTTCATTATTTTCAGAATTATAAACGTACCGAAATTAATAATTACCGTTTATTGGCGTTGAGTAAAGAAACGGAGTTAAACAATTTAAAGGCGCAGTTAAATCCGCATTTTATGTTTAATAGTTTAAATAGCATACGGGCACTTATTGATGAAGAACCTCCCAAAGCTAAAAAGGCCATCACGCAATTATCAAATATTTTACGAAATACTTTGTTGATGAGTAAAAATAAAGAAATTACGATTAAAGATGAATTGCATTTAGTGAAAGATTATTTAGAGTTAGAGCAAATTCGTTACGAAGAGCGTTTAACCTCGGTGTTTAGTATTGATGAAAATTGTGAAGGGTTTTTAGTGCCGCCCCTTATTATTCAAGCACAAGTCGAAAATGCGATAAAGCATGGGATTAGTCAAATTCCTGCGGGCGGAAAAATAGAAATTGAAGTTTTTAAAGATGCGAAGTGTTTGCATTTACAAATTAGTAATACGGGGCAATTAATTAATGCGGCTCCCGAAACAGGTTTTGGGTTTAAAAACTCGGAACAACGTTTACAAATTTTATATGGTCAAGAGGCGGGTATTCAAATTAAACAAGCCGATGTGTCGGTGGTTCAGGTAACCATTCAAATTCCTTTAAACGCACCCGAAAAATTGGTGCTGTGATTTTAGTTCAATCGCAAAAGTTGGGTTAATGTGATTCGAACTAAAAATAAGTAGATGAATTGTTGGTATGCTATGTTTTAAGCAGAGCGAGATTTAGAATAAAATGATCAGCTTCATTAGGCAATAGCACGCAAAAGGCGCAGAGGGAAATTTGTCAGCTTTATTAATTAATAGCACGCAAAGGCGCAAGGGACGCAAAGAGAAATCTATCAGCTTCATCGGGCAATCGCACGCAAAGGCGCAAAGGACGCAGAGGGATAGATGAATGAAATGGTGGTTTGGTTTTTAAGTAAGAGAAGCTTTAATGTAAGAGCCATAAATAACTAGAAACTTTCTTTATAAAAATAAGTGTGGTATGCAAAGGCGCAAAGTTCGCAAAGGTGGGAGAGATAGGCTTGTTGTTGCTAAATTTTTTGAGGCACGCCAAGGCGCAAAGGACGCAAAGGGAAAGGGATAGGCTTGTTGTTGCTGTATTTTTTGAGGCACGCAAAGGCGCAAAGGTCGCAGAGGGATAGATGAATGAAATGGTGGTTTGTTTTTTAAGGAAGAGAAGCTTTAGTATAAGAGCTATAAATAATTAGAAACTTTCTTTGTAAGAATAAGTGTGGCACGCAAAGGCGCAAAGATTCTGTGTTGATTTCCAAATAAAATATTAATTTTTTATCTTTACCTCAAGGCGGTTTTGAGCCAGCCTCTGTAGCGTGTTTAAACAGTTTATGTTTGCACGCTATTTTTTATTATGTATTCTTTCTCATAAACGGTTTCAAAAGGATAGAGAATAAATCATTGGTGTTATCAACTGAGATGAGTTAAGTTGTATGGAATTGGCCCTAGCAATCTATTTTCGGTTAAACCGAGATTTTAAGAAAGAAGTTATTTAGAATAAAATAGCTAACTCTGTAAAACGCTTAAAATCAATACTTAAAAAATGAGTTAGATGGAATTATGCAATAGGAATCGTAGTGAGAGGCGAAAGCCCAATAAAACAGGCACTTTTTCGACTGAGGCATAGTGTTGCTATGGTGAAGAAGAAAAAGTGACTGTTTTGAAGGGATTTCGGCTCGTAATAGATTTCTATTGCATAATCTCGGTTAAAGTAAGGGTTTCTTAAAATTTATAATGAAGGCGGCATCTAAAACGAAAGTCTTAAAAAACCCCAAAACCGTTATTAAAATTAATGAAAAAACCGCTTTGGCACGAAAACATTGCTTAGATTTATGCGTTTATAAAATCAGGTATATGGCTCATTTATCTAAGCGTGTCAACGCAATCTCCGAATCGCAAACCATTGCTATGGCGCGTAAAAGCCGCGAGTTAAAAGCACAAGGTGTAGATGTGATTAGTTTAAGTTTAGGAGAGCCTGACTTTCCGACACCAACCATCATTAAAGAAACCGCTAAGAAAGCCATTGAAGATAATTTTAGTTATTACACCCATGTATCGGGTTACCTCGAATTACGCCAAGCAATCTGTGAAAAGTTTAAACGCGATAACGGCTTAACGTATATGCCTGATGAAATTGTTGTGTCAACAGGAGCCAAGCAAAGTATTGCCAATGCAGTACTGTGTTTAATAGACGAAGGCGATGAAGTGATTGTGCCTGCGCCATTTTGGGTCAGTTACCTCGAAATTTTAAAATTAGCTGGCGGCGTTCCAGTTACGATAGAAGCAAGTATTGAACACGATTTTAAAATTACTGCGGCACAACTCGAAGCAGCCATTACGCCTAAAACACGCCTCATTATGATGAGTACGCCTTGTAACCCAACGGGCAGCGTGTATGCTAAACACGAGTTAAAGGCTTTGGCCGAAGTGGTGGCTAAATACCCAGAGCTATATATTTTGAGTGATGAAATTTATGAACACATTAATTTTGTGGGTGGACACGAAAGTTTTGCGCAATTTGATTTTATTAAAGATAGAGTTATAACCATTAATGGCGTTAGCAAAGGCTTTGCCATGACGGGCTGGCGAGGAGGTATTTTAGCGGCTCCTAAATGGATTGCACAAGCTTGCGATAAAATGCAAGGGCAGTTTACCTCGGCCACCAGCAGCATTACCCAAAAAGCGATGCACAAAGCCATGGAACTCGATTTTGACACTTACATTAAACCCATGCGCAATGCGTTTTTAAAACGTAGAGATTTGGTTTTAGAATTAATGAAAAAAATTACTGGTTTCAAAACCAATGTACCCGATGGTGCTTTTTATGTTTACCCCGAAGTGAGTTATTATTTTGGAAAAACGTATGGCTCTTATACCATAAACAATGCAACGGATTTGAGTTTGTATTTGTTAGAGGAAGCACACGTGGCCTTGGTGCCTGGTGCGGCTTTTGGTAACGATAATTACATTCGTTTTTCGTATGCCACAAGCGAAGAAAATCTTACCAAAGCCCTTTCGCGAATGAAAACAGCATTGGATCAATTAGTTTAGTTTAATACAGCAGATGAAAAAATTTTCAATTAAAAAAGAGCAATTGCGCGAGTTATTCAAATCGTTCAGTAACTTAAATGTGTTAATTATTGGCGATGTGATGTTGGATTGTTATTTGTGGGGAAAGGTTAACCGCATATCGCCCGAAGCCCCTGTGCCAATAGTGGCGGTGAACAGGAAGGAGCGTCGCTTAGGCGGTGCTGCCAACGTGGCCTTAAACATTCAAGCCTTGGGTGCTAACCCTGTGTTATGTTCCGTAATAGGTGTTGACCACGAGGGGCAAGTGCTACTCGATTTATTAAAATACCAACGTTTATCGCAAAAAGGAATTTTAAAAAGTAGAGACCGCGTTACAACCATTAAAACTCGTGTTATTGGCAATAACTCGCAATTGCTGCGTGTAGATGAAGAAGTAGAAGTAGATATTAGTCAATCAGAAACCAACCAATTATTAACGCTTATTTCTCACATCATTCAATACGATAAAATTGATGTAATTATTTTTGAAGATTATAATAAAGGATTAATTACGCCACGTTTAATTTCGAAGGTGGTAGAGTTGGCTAAAAACAAAGGCATTCCAACGTGTGTGGATCCTAAGAAGCGAAATTTTACAGCCTATAAAGGCGTTAATTTATTTAAACCTAATTTAAAGGAATTAAGAGAAGGACTTAAAATTGATACCAGTGCCGATAATGTTAAAGAGCTTCAACGGGCTGTTAGTAGTTTTCGGGTGAAACAAAAATTTGAAACGGCTTTAATTACTTTAGCCGAAAAAGGAGTTATTACTAATTCGCGCAGCGTGAAAGAGCATATACCGGCGCACATCCGCAGCATAGCTGACGTAAGCGGTGCGGGCGATACGGTTATTAGTGTAGCCGCTTTGTTTAGAGCCTTAGATTGCCACGATGTATTAACCGCTACCTTGGCTAACTTGGCGGGTGGTTTGGTGTGTGAACAAGTTGGGGTTGTGCCTGTTAATAAAGAGCGTCTGTTAGAAGAGGCCCTTAAATTAGATATTGTAAAATAATGCAGCACGATGCCGTAACCCCTTATAAAACTACCGACTCTAAAAAAGAGCAAGTAGAAACCATGTTTAACAACATTGCCCCACGCTACGATTTCATCAATAGTTTACTGTCGCTTGGTATTCATAAGGGCTGGCGCAAAAAATGCGTTCAATTATTGCAAGCGCATTCGCCTAAAGTTATATTAGATGTGGCCACAGGCACCGCCGATTTTGCCATTGCATGCGCACCGCTAAAACCCGAAAAAATTATTGGGATAGATATTAGCGAAGGCATGATGCAATTGGGGCGCGAGAAACTAAAAAAATTAAAACTCGACTCACTAATTACATTGCAACAAGGCAATGCCGAAACGCTCGATTTTGCAGATAACACCTTTGATGCCATTGTAGTTGGCTTTGGGGTGCGTAATTTTCAAAATTTAGAACTTGGTTTAAAAAACCTTTACCGAATTTTAAAACCAGGCGGGCAATTGGTAGTTCTCGAATTTTCGTACCCACGCCACAGGTTGGTAAAATTTTCGTACAATTTTTATTTCTCGAAAGTAACCCCTTTTGTTGGAGGCTTATTTTCTAAAGATACTCGGGCTTACACGTATCTCAACGAAAGTGTAAAGGCGTTTCCAAACAACGAAAATTTTACGGTTCTTATGGATAAAGTACAATTTAAACAAACTCAATTTACAAGTTTGAGTGCAGGAATAGCCGCCATTTACTCGGGTCAAAAGTAGTGTAACAGATTGGGTTAAGTTAGGCGGAGTAGCTTATGGAACTGCATTAGCGGCAATTTTGATAAACCAACTGTAAATAAAGAAATTGATAAAAAATTGAAAAATTAAATGAACTGTAAAAACTGTAACGCAGAAATAAACTCTAAATTCTGTCCTGATTGTGGACAAGCAAGCAGCCTCAAAAGAATTGACGGCAAATACATCATTCACGAAATTGAACACGTTTTACATTTTGAACGTGGCATTTTATATACAATTAGAGAACTCATAACAAATCCAGGTAAAAACATAAGAAACTACCTTTCAGAAAATAGAAGCCGACTCATAAAACCAGTCATTTTTATTATTGTAACTTCTTTAATTTATACTTTAATAAGTCATCTTTTTCATATTGAAGAAGAACTAATGAACTTTGAAGGATTAGGCCAATCAGCTATTGGAAGTATTTTAAAATGGATGCAAGGAAACTACGGATACACAAGTATATTGACAGGAATATTTATTGCCATTTGGCTAAAAGTATTTTTCGAAAAGTATAAATACAACTTTTATGAGTTGCTCATTATGTTATGTTTTGTGCAAGGAATTTCGATGTTAATTTTTGCCGTTTTTGCACTTTTACAAGGGATTTCTAATTTCAAATTATTGAGTTTTGCAGGAATATTCGGCATCATTTATATGACTTGGGCTATAGGAAATTTCTTTGAAGAAAGAAAATTTGGGAATTATGCAAAAGCATTAATTGCCTTTTTTTTTGGGACAATGACATTCTATATTATTATTTTTATAATCGGAATATCAATTGATATACTAACAAAACATTAAAAAAATGAATGCTAAGAAAGGATTAAATTGATTGTTTGTATTTATTGCATTCGCATTGGGCTCAATATTATTTAAACACATAAAATTTTAAAAAATAATATTTGAAAGAATCAGTATTAGAAATCCTGTAACTAATTGTATTCACAGTATCTATTTTTTTCATCATTAAACCGAGATTTTAAGAAAGAAGTTCTTTAGAATAAAATAGCTAACTCTGTAAAACGCTTAAACCCGCATTATGTAACCTAAATTTATGAAGAACCCAACTGCGTGAGGGGCAATAGCGGCAGCCCCCGAAGGGCGTTTGCTAATTTTGCCAGAGCGAGGCGGCTGAGGCACGAAGACCCCGCAGCGACTTGGGCAGGCTCAGCGAGGCAGCAGCAAAATAGCAAAACGCACAAGGGGCTAAAGCGGATGACCCGACCCCAAAGTAGAACCAATGTTAACTTAAAACTGATAGTGTAATTATTACACTAAGCTAA
>JAAFIL010000082.1 GCA_013297775.1 Bacteroidota bacterium | reverse complement strand
TGGCGCATTTACATTCCAACCAGCAATTGGTAAGGGAGCTTATCACCATTAATATTTAGGCTTTATTGCTACAAGGGAAAGTTAGACACTTTTTTCTATCTCACGAAAATCTTGGCATTTGGTATAAATCAACCGACATCTTCTTTTACCAAAGCACTCACAATTTTTCCACTCAACAAACTCAAAGGGATGCCGCCTCCGGGATGTACACTTCCACCTACTAAATAAAGTCCTTTTAATTTTGAACTGTAATTGGCATGTCGTAAAAATGCCGAGAACTTGGAATTGCTGCTATTGCCATACAAACTACCACCAAAAGAAGAGGTCTGCAACTCAATACCAAAAGGATCTAATACCGTTTCTACTTCAATAAGCGGTTCTATGTTTGTGTTTAACATACGGTTTATTTTTTCGATAACCCAAGTTCGTAATTTATCGCCATAGCTAATTGTTGCTTGCGTGGCATTGTGCGGCACGTTAACCATCACAAACCAATTTTCACAACCGTTTGGTGCATCGGCCTTGCAAATCTTAGAAGTAATGTTAATGTAAATTGTTGGGTCGCTATAAGGCTCTTGGGTTTCAAATAAGGCTTTAAACTCGGCTTGGTAATCGTTACTAAATAAAATATTATGCACATCTAACTGCGAAAAACTAGCTTTAATGCCCCAATAAAAAATATACGCCGAACTCGATTTTTCTTGATTTAATAAGCGTTGTGGATAATACGTTGGAGGGAGCAAACGCTTATACAACACGTGCATATCCACATCCGACACCACTAAATCGGCATCATAATTTATACCATTACTTTTAATTCCACTTACGTTTTGTTGATGTTGATTAATGTTACTCACCGTTTCATTGTAACGAAACGCTACACCTAAGTGCTGCGCGCAAGCTACCAAATGCTGCGTAATGGCGTGCATGCCTTGCTCGGGTAAATAAGCCCCCAAATTAAATTCGAGGTGCGGAATAATGTTTAACAAAGCTGGTGCTTTATACGGACTGCTGCCATTATAAGTAGCATACCTATTAAAAAGTTGAACCGTTTTTTCGTTTTTGAATCGTTTAGAGTTGGCTTGGTGCATAGTATTCAACAACGGTAAACGCCAACTGTTAACAAGCCCCTTGAGGGTTCGGAAGTTTAAAATAGTTTTGAACCGATGTAACGTATTATGTAAAAAAATATCGGCCGTTAAGTTATAATACAAGGCACTTAATTGCAAGTGCTTGGTTACCGTTTGCACCTCCTCGTTTAATGTTTTGTTTAACACTTCGGCAAACGCTTGGGCATTGGCTGGTGCTTTTATACAAGTACCATCTTCGTAAAAATAATGCGTAAGCGTTTGTAATCGGTTATATACAAAAGGATTGGGGTATTTAGAAAGATGAGTTAACTCATCAATTAAATGCGGTAAGGTTAATAAACTTGGGCCTTTATCGAAACGGTAGTTGTTTAAGCGTAGTTCGCTTAACTTGCCACCCGCATAATTATTTTTTTCGAATACAGTTACCTTATGTCCATTAGCCGCTAAACGAATGGCAGTAGCTAATCCACCCATACCACTCCCTATAACAATAACTGCTTTCAAAACATCTAAAAAAATTGTTTAACCGTAATTAAACAAAAGTAAATGAAGTTTGTTTAACTTTAGGATTTATGTCAAAAAATGTTTCAATTATAGGTGCTGGTTTTAGTGGTCTTTCTGCGGCTTGTTATTTAGCAAAAGCGGGCTGCTCAGTAACCGTTTACGAAAAACACGATACGATTGGAGGACGCGCTAGATCTTACACCGAAAATGGATTTGTGTTTGATATGGGGCCAAGTTGGTATTGGATGCCCGATGTGTTTGAACGTTTTTTTAATGACTTTGGTAAATCTGTAGCCGATTATTATCAGTTGCAACGTTTAGACCCAGGCTACCGCGTTTTTTTTGATACCGATTATTTAGATGTACCTGCCTCCATGGAGGCTTTGCACAAAACGTTTGAAGATATAGAACCAGGCAGTAGCCAAGCACTCAGTCAATTTTTAAAAGAAGCCGCTTACAAATACGAAGTGGGTATTCACGATTTAGTTTATAAACCTGGGGTTTCAATTAAGGAATTATTTGATGCGCGCTTATTGGCAGGTGTGTTTAAATTAGATGTGTTTAAAAGCATGAGCAGTCATGTTCGTAAATTATTTAAGCACGAAAAATTAATTCAATTATTAGAATTTCCGGTTTTGTTTTTAGGAGCTTTGCCTCAAAATACACCCGCTTTGTATAGCCTTATGAATTATGCCGATTTAGCCTTAGGCACGTGGTACCCAAAAGGCGGCATGGTTAAAATTGCAGAAGGCATGCACCAATTGGCATTAGAACTAGGTGTGAAATTTGAAACAAGCATTGATGTTAAAAGCATCAGCATCGAAAATGCCTTGGCGCATAAACTTAATGCAACAACCAGCCACAATGGATTTCAGGCTTTAGTGAGCAGTGCCGACTATCATTTCACCGAACAACATTTATTACCACAAGCGTTTCGAAGCTACACCGATTCGTATTGGCAATCGCGCAAAATGGCACCGAGTTGCCTTATTTATTATATAGGTGTAAAAGGCACAGTGCCTCAATTGTTGCATCATAATTTATTCTTCGATGAAAGCTTTGCCAAACACGCGCGTGAAATTTATACGCATCCACAATGGCCCGATAAGCCTCTGTTTTACGTGTGTTGCCCAAGCAAAACAGATGCCAGTGTAGCACCAGTCCATCACGAAAATTTATTTATTTTAATTCCGGTTGCACCTGGGTTAACCGATACCGATAGTATTCGCGAGGCGTATTTTGACAAGGTATGCGAGCGTTTAAAATTAAAAACAGGATTTGATTTAAAAGCTAATTTGGTGTATAAAAAAAGTTATGCTCCAAGTAATTTTATAACTGATTATAATGCTTTTAAAGGAAACGCTTACGGCTTGGCGAATACGCTTATGCAAACGGCTCATTTAAAGCCATCTATAAAAAGTAAAAAAGTAAAAAATTTATTTTATACTGGCCAACTAACTGTACCTGGTCCAGGTGTACCGCCCTCATTAATTTCCGGCAAACTGGTGTCGGAACAAGTTATGAATTATTTAAAATTTGCCAATAAAAATTGACAGTAAAATATGAAAGCCTTATTCGATACAGTAAGTCAAAAAGCTAGTAAAATGGTTACCAACCAATACAGTACCTCCTTTAGTTTAGGTATTCGCTTTTTGAACAAATCGTTCCACGCCCCTATTTATGGTATTTACGGCTTTGTAAGATTTGCCGATGAAATTGTGGATTCGTTTCACGATTTTGATAAAAGCGTTTTATTAGAAGAGTTTAAACGCGAAACGTATTTAGCTATTGAACGTAAAATCAGTTTAAATCCAATTTTAAATAGTTTTCAAGAGGTCGTTAATGCCTTTAAAATTGAAACGTATTTAATTGAAACTTTTTTAGAAAGTATGGAAATGGATTTGGGTAAAAAATCTTATTCAGAAGAAGGGTATAAAAAATATATTTTAGGAAGCGCAGAAGTAGTTGGCTTAATGTGCTTGCGTGTGTTTGTAAAAGGCGACGCAGCCATGTACGAACGCCTAAAGCCCAATGCCATGTCCTTAGGTTCGGCCTTTCAAAAAATTAATTTTTTAAGAGATTTACATGCGGATTATATAGGTATGGGACGTATTTATTTTCCGGATGTGAAAATTGAGAAATTAGACAACGCTACCAAAGCACAAATTGAAGCCGACATTGAAGCCGATTTTAACGATGGATTAGCGGGTATTAAACAATTGCCCAAACAAGCCCGACTAGGCGTTTATGTGGCTTATATTTATTACCGAAGCCTGTTTAATAAAATTAAAAAACTACAACCCGAAGCGGTTTTAGAAGAACGCATTCGTATTCCGAATGGACAAAAAGTGGCCCTATTTGCGGGGTCTTATGTGCGTAATAGTTTAAATTTGTTGTAATGAAATTCATAGTGATAATTGGGTTGTTCTTTCAACAATCTGTTTTATCGAGTATTCGTTTTCACTTCGAACACATTAATAAAAGTGAAGAACACGTTGTAAAATTAAAGACTCTACTAAGAGCCGATTCAAAACTCTCGGCTGCCCTACTACAAGGTTATTTAGCCAGTTGCTTAATGGCCGAGGCTTCTTACCTCTCTAATCCATTCTCAAAAATAAAACACTTTAATAAAGGAAAAGAATTGTTAGAAATGGCCATTCAATCTTATCCCAATCAAATAGAGTTACATTACATACGCTATACCATACAAAAAAATGTACCCAGTATTTTAAATTATAATGCCGCTTTAGATAAAGACAAAGTATTTTTAATTGAACACGCCGCCTCATTAAAAAAAGAGGATGTAGAATTGTATCAAAAAATAAAAGTATTTTTAGAAGCTCATGCCAAGCTTAATGCACACGAACAATTAAAATTAAACGAATGAAAGAGTATGTGGTTTTAGTAGATGAAAACGATGTTGAATTGGGTCTAATGGAAAAAATGGAGGCGCACGAAAAAGGAGTTTTACACCGTGCGTTTTCAGTTTTTATTTTTAATACACTAGGCGAAATGTTATTGCAACAGCGTGCGTTAAGTAAATACCACAGTGGGGGTTTGTGGACCAATGCCTGTTGCTCGCACCCGCGCGCTGGCGAGGCAGTAGAAATGGCCGCTAACCGCCGTTTAATGGAAGAGATGGGATTGAGTACAGCACTCACTTTAAAAACTTCCTTTATTTACAAGGCCAGTTTCGATAATGCTTTAACTGAACACGAACTCGACTATATTTTTATAGGCACTAGTGATGCCACACCTCAAATTAATACCGAAGAAGTAGAAACCTTTAAATGGATGCGCTTAGAAGACATTCATGTAGGTATAAATTTAAACCCTGATAACTATACAGCTTGGTTTAAAATTGCAATGGAACGTTTTTTTTAATTGTAAATTTTTTCTAACTCATTTTTTAAGTGTTGATTTTAAGTGTTTTTAAAGAGTCAGCTATTTGATTTTAAATTGCTCGATTTCTTAAAATTTTGGTATAAAATGAAACATTTAATACAGTTAAATCCTCTTCCGTGAGGGATATTTCGGCTTCGCTCAATATAAATTCAACGGCAGCCCAATTTAGGATTTTGCGTGGTTTTGCGCGAGCGCGGAGGCTGAGGCACGAAGACCCCTCAGCCGTTGCAAAAGCCGCAAAAGACAAATTGGCTAAAGTTGACAGCCCGACCCCGACTCTAAATTTTAAGTATAATTTTTTATCTAAACAATAGGCACTTGGTTAAGTCAAACATTAGAAATCATTAAGGGGGTACGGCCAAAAAAGTAATAAATAGATGAAAGTAAAGTCTATTGTACAATTTCTTCTATATGTAACTTGTTGCAACTAATAGAAATGAAACGTTTAAAAACAGGGTATAAACTTAATTCTAAAAAACTTCTTTCTTGAAATTCCATCTAACTCATTTTTTAAGTGTTTTTTACAGTGTTAAATTTTTTATTCTAAGATACCCATCTCTTAAAATTACGGTTAAAAGTTTAATTGCCAAAGCCTAATAAATTCCTATCTTTGCGCCCGATTTAGATACATCGGATATGTCGCAGGCTACAAAGTATATTTTCGTTACAGGAGGAGTAACCTCTTCGTTAGGTAAAGGTATTATTTCGGCTTCTTTAGCCAAATTATTACAAGCCCGTGGCTACACGGTTACCATTCAAAAGTTAGACCCATACATTAATGTAGATCCAGGTACTTTAAATCCTTACGAACATGGCGAATGTTATGTTACCGACGATGGTGCCGAAACCGATTTGGATTTAGGACACTACGAACGCTTTTTAAACGTTCCTACCTCACAGGCCAATAATGTTACAACCGGGCGTATTTACCAAAGTGTTATTGAAAAAGAACGCAAAGGCGAATTTTTAGGAAAAACCGTTCAAGTTATTCCACATATTACCGACGAAATTAAAAACCGTATTAAACAATTGGGCAAAACAGGTCAATTTCAGTTTGTGATTACTGAAATTGGAGGCACTGTAGGAGATATAGAATCATTACCATACATTGAGGCTGTTCGTCAATTGCGATGGGAGTTAGAACACGATTGTACCGTTATTCACCTTACACTTATCCCCTATCTTTCTACTACGGGCGAACTTAAAACCAAACCCACACAACACTCTGTTAAATTGTTATTAGAATACGGTGTGCAACCCGATATTTTGGTATGCCGAACCGAACACCCCATTACAAAAGACATACGCCGTAAATTGGCTTTGTTTTGCAATGTAAACGCCGAGTCGGTTATCGAAGCCATGGATGCCAAAACCATTTACGAAGTGCCATTGTTAATGGAGAAAGAAAAATTAGATGTTACAGTTTTAAAAAAATTAGGCATTACCGTTACCGACGAACCCAAACTCGAAAATTGGCGAAATTTCTTAAACCATTTTCATCACCCACATGGCGAAGTTAAAATTGGCTTAATTGGTAAATATGTCGAATTAAAAGACTCTTATAAATCCATATCTGAAGCCTTTATACACGCAGGCGCTTTAAACGATTGCAAAGTAAAAGTAGAGTGGATACACAGCGAAAGTTTAACAGAAGACAACGTATCGGAAAAGTTAAAAGGTTTGAAAGGTGTGTTGGTTGCGCCAGGCTTTGGCAACAGAGGCATCGAAGGTAAAATTGCAGCTATTAAATATGTGCGCGAACATAACATTCCGTTTTTGGGAATTTGTTTAGGAATGCAATGTGCGGTTATTGAATTTGCTCGAAACGTTTTGCATTTAAAAGATGCGCATAGTCGCGAAATGAATCCTGCAACGAGTAGCCCCGTTATTGATTTACTCGAAAACCAAAAAAGCATTTCGCAACTGGGTGGCACCATGCGCCTGGGGGCTTATAATTGCGAGTTAGAAGATGGGACGTTAGCTCGTCAAATTTATGGTACTACAAAAATACAAGAACGCCACCGCCACCGTTACGAATTTAATAACGAATATAAAAAACAATTTGAAGAGGTTGGTATGGTGCTAAGTGGCATTAATCCCGAAGGAGGCTTAGTTGAAATTATTGAAATACCGACTCATCCATTTTTTATCGGCGTTCAATTTCATCCCGAATATAAAAGTACGGTCGAAAACCCACATCCTTTATTTGTGAGTTTTATTAGAGCGACGTTAATTTAATTTACTTATAAAACACATTACATGAAACTGCGTGAAGTTGGATATTTCAGTAAAACACATGGCTTAAAAGGTTGGCTAGTTCTAAAACAATCTCTCGATTTTGAAGCGGAACAAATGAATGCTTTATTTTTAAAAACGAGTTCAGGAGAGGCACCCTATTTTTTAGAAGATATGAAGCAAACAGCGGGTCAATTGGCTCTTTTACTCGAGTCGGTTGATACTGTTGAAAAGGCACGTTTATTACTCAACAAATCGGTTTTAGTTGAAGAAAAATTTATTGTTGAAAATGAAAGTGAAAACTTTGATGGCTATAAAATTGAGTTCAGTGGTTTAGCAATAAGCGGTAACATTGTTGGTATTATAGACATGCCTGGCAATAGCTTATTTGACGTATCCATAAAAGGTAAACAAGTGTTATTGCCATACACCGACGATTTTATTGTTGAAATTGATGCGAAACGAAAGCGTATTGAATACAATGCCCCCGAAGGCTTGTTAGATGTTTACTTAGAAGAATAAATGCACCCCGCAATAATCCCTAATTTTTTAAACCGCTTATTGGTCCGTAACTGTAAATGGAGCTGAATAATGAGTAGATTTTTTAGAGCAATCTAGTTGTTCCTTTTCATTGTTCAAATAAAAAATAAATCACTCCTAAAAACGAAAAGACCAATCCATTTGGCATAATTCGATAAAACAATGGTATCTTTATACATGAAGTAAAGATTTATCTCCTCCTTTTAAATGTTGCGTACGTTAATGTACTCGAACAATAAAGAATGAATATAAACGTTACAGCATCATATTAATGCGCTGCAAATTACCGTCGGGGAGTTCATCTACTTGGCTTCATAAATAATGAATACGTTGAGTTAGAGATAAACTATGTGTCGTTTAATCCATTCTTTCAGATTAGTTAAAGTATGGCTTTTGATTTTTATCGGAGTTATTTTTTCAATGGCTACAGCACAAAACACTATTTTAATTAAGGGTAAGGTTATTGATTTCTCTACTAAAGAATTATTAATTGCTACCACCCTCTTTTTCCCCGAAACCAACACAGCTGTGTTTACCGACTCGAATGGTAAATTTGAATTAAAAATAACAACAGCCGTTACGCAATTTAAGGTTTCGTTTTTGGGTTATAGAGATACGGTTATAAAAATGAATAGTGTGCCTAACCCGAATCAAATGGAGATTACTTTATTAAGAGATTATACTTATTTAAAAGAAGTAGAAGTTGTAACCGATGCCAACGACCCTAATAACAAGGTTAATGAGGTCAACATGGGCGTTGATAAAATTTCGATGATTGAGGCTAAACTTTTACCTGCTATTTTTGGCGAAGTAGATATTATTAAAGTACTGCAACTAAAACCTGGTGTAAAATCGGGAGGTGAAGGAACCGCCGGTTTTTTTGTAAGAGGCGGAGGCAGTGATCAAAATTTAATTTTAGTGGAGCGCGCGCCCGTTTATAATCCTAATCACTTGTTTGGTTTTTTTAGTGTGTTTAATTCAGATGCTGTTAAAAACGTTACGCTTTACAAGTCGGGCTTTCCATCTCAATTTGGGGGTAGATTATCATCGGTATTAGATGTGGAGATGAGAAAAAGTCAAGCCGATTCTATAGAAGTTAATGGTGGCATTGGCTTATTGGCTTCGCGATTAAGTGTGAATGTACCCATTGTTAAAAAAAAAGTATCTCTCTTTCTTGCGGGTCGAAGAACGTACTTGGATGTAATTACTAATGGCTTAAACCAAGCTTATAAAGATAATCCAGATTGGGAACGAATACCTGCTTACTTTTTTTATGATTTTAATTCTTCACTGCATTACAACATTAGTGATAAAGATAAACTAACGTTAACAGGTTACTTTGGCAATGATGTGTTTAGGTTTAAGCAAGGTTCTTTTCAAGCCAATTTATTGTGGGGAAATAGATCGGTAACATTAGATTGGAATCATGTTTACTCTAGTCGCTTAAAAAGTTCGACGGCTTATGTTATTTCAGGTTATTTATACCGCATCAACTCGGGCTTTTCACGAGCGAGCGTAAGCATTGGCTCGCGCATTTGGGATCAAGCCTTGTTGCAAGATTGGGCGTATTACATTAACCGAAAGCATACACTAAAATTTGGGGTGAGCGGCATTTACCACAGGTTTACGGTGGGAGAGTTTGGTATCTCTTCCGATTTTACAGATATTAAAAATGGGAGAATGATAGAGTCAGGCGAAATGGGTGTCTATATTTCGCACGCTTGGACAGTAACCCATAAATTTGAAATTCTTTCTGGATTTCGCAACTCAACATTTACCACAAAAAATAAAACGTATAACGGACTAGAACCGCGTTTGGCATTAAAATATAATCTCTTGAGCAATACTTCCGTTAAGGCCAGTTATGCCAAAATGTATCAATATTTACATTTAGTAAGTAGTAGCGGTGCTTCTTTGCCAACCGATATTTGGTACCCAAGCGAAGAAGGTGTAAAGCCACAAGAGTCCGATCAATTGTCTTTAGGCTTAAACCAAGCACTGGCAAAGAATACCTTTTTTTTATCTGTGGAAGGGTATTATAAATGGATTAAAAACGCTATTGATTTTAAAGATGGCGCACAACTTTTTGCGAATACTAATTTGAGTAAAGAATTTGTTTTTGGTAAAGGATGGGCTTATGGCATTGAAGCCTACATCGAAAAAAAGAAGGGTCGAACCACTGGGTGGATAGGTTATACTTTAGCTTGGACTTGGCGGCAATTTGATAAAATAAATTATGGCATTGCATTTCATCCGCGTTACGACCGCCGACATGATATATCGGTAGTAGTGATGCACCAATTAAATAAACGGGTTAACTTAAGTGCTACTTGGGTTTATGGTACTGGAAATTATGCCACCATTGCTGGCGGTAGATTTGCCTTTCAAGATGCGCTGGGTTCAACTATAAATGCAACCCCCGACTATTTTAGACGCAATGATTTTCAAATGCCACCAACGCATCGTTTAGATTTGGGCTTGGTATTAAAGCTAAAATCAAAGCGGTTTGATTCGGATTTAACGTTTAGTTTGTATAATGTTTACAGCCGACGGAATCCTTTTTTTGTTTATTACAGAGAGGAACTCGATGCTAATAAAAATGTTGTTGGTTATAAGCCCACCTTGGTGTCCTTATTCCCCATTTTACCGGCTATTACTTACAATTTTAAATTTTAATATGAAACTAAATACCACCCTACTGCTCCTCACATTCATCCTACTCGTGCTTGTTGGATGTCAAAAAACCATTCCACTTAATTTACCAAAATACGAACCCAAAATGGTGTTAGAATTTTATTTGCAAGACGATAGCCCCTTGGCTTGTTTGCTTCAAGAGAGCGTTAACTATACAGATACCACTCGAATAAAACTTATTGATAATGCTTTAATTATTTTAAGTTATAATGGTGTAAAGGATACACTTTTTAATTTACCCTATTTGGATTTGAAACTAGGAAAATTTTATAATTATTCTAATCCTAAAAAAATAAAACTTTTACCAAATGTAGAGTACGACGTGTATGTAAAAGATGGTAAGGGCAGAGAAATGCGAGGAAAAACAAGGGTAAAAGAAATTGTTCCTATAAAAAATCTCACTTATATATTTAATGAAACAAACAGAGCCAGTGCTTTTTTGATATTTGATGATGATGGAAACACCACCGATAATTATATTATTGCCTTATTTATAAACACACCTGCTTTAGGCGTAGGTTTACTGCGAGATGTTCGATTTAATGATATCCTTTTTAATGGGCAACAATTTAGTTTTAACACAGGGTTTAGTTATAGAACAGGAGATACAATTACTGGGCGTTTGTATCACTTAACCGAAGAGCATAATAACTTTGCCGAGTCTGTTTCCAATGCGCAAGCGGCTAACGGTAATCCGTTTGGGCAACCCGCCAACATCATCAGTAATTTAACAGGAGGCTTAGGCGTTTTTACTACTTTGAATTACGACGAAAAAATAGTAATTGTTCAATGATGTAGAAGTTAGAAAATAATTCTTTAGAATAAAAGCAATCACATAAGTAGAACCCTTGTTTATAAAAGAGGTAGGGTAAGCCAAAACGTTGAGTTTGTAAAAGGAAATAGATAAGTGTTGGTGCTAAATATTTAAGAAAAAAAGAATTAATGGCAACATCAATGACTACTTCTTAAACCTAGATTATGCAATAGGAATCGTAGTGAGAGGTGAAAGCCCAATAAAACAGGCACTTTTTCGACTGAGGCATAGTGTTGCTATGGTGAAGAAGAAAAAGTGACGAAGTTTACTGTTTTGAAGG
>JAAFIL010000081.1 GCA_013297775.1 Bacteroidota bacterium | reverse complement strand
ACTCTTCAAAGTTTAGAACGGTTAAATCAAAAAAATTTAAAGCCCCAAGCGCAACTGTGGATTAATTGGCATGGTTATGTAAACGGAATTACTGGACGTGGTACACGCATTCTTTTACAAACATTACACAAAGCCGGGTTTAAAACGCAATTATATGCTTTACCATTGCCCGAAGCCAATCGTAACCTTTTAATTAGAGCCACCAAGGCTAACCGCCACGAAATAAAGACCCTCACGCATTTAAACGAAGCCATTCATACCGATGACAAACCTTGTCTCGAAATGGCCAATGCCCGAGCTAATAAAAATTGGCGCGAAAATTATTTACGTTATTATCAAGGTAAAAAGTAAGCATGAATTATTTAGCCCATGCCGCATTAAGTCAAAACAACGAGGCTCTATTGATAGGTAATTTTATAGCCGATCACATTCGCGGTAACCATTACCAAGCCTACTCGCCCGAAATTATTAAAGGCATTCAGCTTCACAGAAATATTGATAGTTTTACTGATGCTCACCCTTCTTTTAAATACTGCAAGCGTTTTTTTTACGAGGGTTACGAACGTTACAGTGGCATTTTAGTGGATATTTATTTCGATTACTTGTTATGCCAATACACAAAACAATGGCAAACTTTACCCCTTCGGCATTTTTGTGATTTTGCGTATTCGGTTTACACCAAAAATAAATCTATTTTACCACCCAGTAGTCAGCATTTTTTAAATTATGTTTTAGAGAACGATATTTATTACCAATATGGTCAAATAGAGGGTATTGAGCGCGTTTTGTATCACCTTTCGCGACGCTTAAAACATGGGGTGTGGTTACAAAATTCGCTTCCCCTTTTTGAGGGCAATAAAACTGAGTTAACCTCTCATTTTGAATTGTTTTGGAACGATATTCAGCAATGGCTTGGGTTAAACTTATTTTCTTTTTCATCTCACGTTACTGAATAATACCAATATCGGTTCTAAAAGATACAAGTTGAACCAGAATTATTTTTCTTTTAGGCGACGAAAAAATTATAGGCGTAGCAAGGCCTACGGGTATAATTTTTGAGGAAGTATAAGAGAAAAAGAAACTGGGTCAACGTATCTTTTAGAAATGATGTTGGTATAAATACTTGCGAGAAGTTAATGCCTTACTCCAAAAGTGTATCTGAAAAATAATTCCAAGTTATGCAATAAGAATCTCGATAAAAGGCGAAAGTTCAATGAAAAAGTCTTTTTCGACTGAGTTCTATCGTGAGGAGAATAAGCAACGCAGTATCTTGTTTTGAAAGGATTTTGGCTTGCTATGGAATTCGATTTCTTGAAATTTGATTAAGGTATTCTATTTATTTTGAAATTTAGATCGGCAGAAAATGAGACATAAAAAAACGGCTTCACAATTGAAGCCGTTTTTTTTAATCATTATTGTTAAGTACTAGAAATGGAAATTCATGCGTAAAGCCGCAGAAGGACTCCATAAATTGTTGATGTTATCTGTATCTAAACCAAAAGAAGAACCTTTTTTAGAACCTTCGATAGTAGTAGTACCAACTGTATTAGAAGTAGCACCTGAAGAAGCACCAATTGATTCCCAAGTAGTGGTTTCTTTTCCACGTGACGTGAAACCGATACCCCAACCAAATTCAGCACCAATACTAATTTTTGGTAAAACAAAATATTCAGCACCTACGAAACCACGAAGACCAAAAATGAAAGTTGAACCATTTTTACGTTCCGTAGCACGAGCTGAACCTACAACACCTTGAATTGGAGGAGCAGCTTCAATATTATTTGCACCTGTAAAAGCATCATCGTTACTAACTGCAACTTGACTTGTACCAGAAGCAACTAAACCGTTACCATAGGTAAATACATCTTTAGATGAACCAAAGAAAATACCTACTTCACCACCGTAAAAACCTTGTAAACGGGTTTTACCTTTGCGCATTTCGATACCACCTGTTAAGCCAATTCCGTTGTTAGATGATTTCCACTCATTTTCTTTCATCAAATCAGCACTTGGGAAAGTAACGGTTGTGTTAGACGCAGCAGCACGGTCAGCTACCATTTGGCGTTCTGTGTTACTGTTAAAGCCTAAACGAAGACCCCCACGAACCGCCTTGTTGGCATCAATAAAGTATTTACCAACGATTACGTTGTTACCATTTAAGAAGTTCCAGGTAGGAGCGTTATTCTTGTTAGTTTTACCAAAGAAATTACCAGCATAGTCCAAAAATGGAGTTGCTTCAATTCCAATGCTCCAATCTCCAGCTTCTGGTAAGATAGGTTCACCCTTCTTAGAGGTTAAATCTTGAGCAAACGCGCTGGTTACACCGAACGCAAGAGCTACTAAAGCAATTGATTTTTTCATAATGTTTTGTTAAGTTTGAATTTGATGCAAATGTACGCTTTTTTTTGAATTAGCAAGTGTTTTACAACTTCTTTTTTAACAGATTTTTGTTAATTACCCGATTTATTTTGTAAAAGCGGTACAAACTTAAATTGCCCCAACACTTGTTTAGCAAAGGATGTAGGGCTTGTTTTTTTTAATAAATTCATCTCTTGCGAAACCCCTTCGCCAATCGGAATTAACATAATACCTCCTACATTTAACTGCACTAATAAATCGTTTGGTACATAAGGTGCCCCTGCGGTTACTATTATTTTATCAAATGGCGCAAATTGAGGTAAACCTTTATACCCGTCGCCATAAACTAAGCGAGCGGCTCGGTAGCCAATATGTGGCAAAAATAATTTGGTTTTATCGTACAAGGTTTTTTGGCGTTCAATACTATATACCTTAGCTCCCATTTCGAGTAAAACAGCCGTTTGGTAACCACAACCTGTTCCTATTTCTAAAACTTTTTCACCCCATTGAATGTCTAGCTTTTCGGTTTGAAACGCCACCGTGTGCGGATGCGAAATGGTTTGCCCTGCACCGATTGGTAAAGCCTTATCGCTATAGGCATGGTCGAGCAAAGCGGGCCTAGCGGTAGTTTGGTCGAAAAATAAATGCCTTGGAATTTTACCAATAGCACTCAATACTTTTTCGTCTTTTATACCTTTTAACCGTAATTGCTCTACTAATCGTTTCCGCTTGCCCTGAAACAAATATTCATCTTCCTTTGTAACCTCGTAAAACACGTTCTTCTTTTTATCAAAGTTACCTGTAATAAACAATGTAGTTTTAATATTTTAATTTTATTGCTAACAGCACTTGTGTTAAAACCTCTAGTTTTGCGTTATGAGAAAGAAAATGGGTTTGGTAGGTGTAGGGTATTTGGGTAAAATACACCTTAAATTATTACTCGAAATGCCCGAATGGGAATTGGTTGGTATTTTTGACATCAACACCAACTTAAATACTGAAATAGCTACCCAATACAATATAAAAGCCTGTTCGAGTTTAGAAACTCTATTAGAAATCGTAGATGCCATTGATGTGGTTACGCCGAGTTCAACCCATTTCGAGATTGCCAAGCAAGCAATTATTAAAGGAAAAGATGTATTTATTGAAAAACCCGTAACCTCTACTATTGATGAGGCGTTGCAATTGCAACAATTGGCACTAGAGGCGGGCGTGTGTGTGCAAGTGGGCCATGTTGAACGGTTTAACCCCGCTTTTACGGCGGCATTGCCTTACATCAAAAATCCGAGGTTTATCGAAGTACACCGCTTGGCTTCTTATAACCCGCGTGGCACCGATGTTTCGGTTACTCTCGATTTAATGCTACACGATTTAGATTTATTGCTTCACATTGTGCCAGCTAATATTAAAAAAATAAGTGCGGTGGGTACACGTTTTATAAGTCTTTCGCCCGATATTGTAAATGCACGTATTGAGTTCGATAATGGAAGCGTGGCCAATTTAACCACCAACCGCATGGCATTTAAAAATGTGCGTAAATTTAGGGTTTTCGATGAAGCCTGTTTTGTAAGTATTAATTTACTAGATAAGCAAACCGAAGTTATGCGGTTTAAAAATGCAAGCGCAAATTCTTCCAATAAAATAGTGCAAACACCTATTAATCAATTGAATAAAGAAATTTTTGTAGAACACCCCATTATTTTACCAATCAATGCAATAAAACAAGAACTTTTAACGTTTTATAACAGTATAGCAAACAATAAAAAGGTGGTTGTTAGTATTTCAGAAGCCATTTCCGTTCTTAAGCTCGCTTTTGAAATTGATGAGAAAACAAAAAATTAATTTTTAGTGTTTTCCGTACTAATAAACCGAAACCTTTAAATTTGCGCTCTTTTTTTGCATGATAAAATTTTTAACAACAGGAATACTCATTTTAATGTTAGGGCTACAGGTTTCTTGTAGTAAGAAAAAGCTAGAAGCTACTTCGGCTTTTTTTCTGCAAGTACCCGAAGTTTCGGTTTATGTGCCGCCTAGTGCTTCTACACCTACCAATTCTGGAAGTCATAAAATAACCGACCTTTGGCTTTATGTAAATGGTAAGTTTCAAGGGGCTTATCAACTTGGTAAAAAAATGCCTATTGTTAGCGAGGGTGTGGCGCGTATAGATATTTTAGCGGGCATAAATCGCGATGGCATTAGCGAAAAAAAAGGCGACTATCAATTTTACGATCGTTTAACGTTCAATTTACAGGGACAAAAAGGCGAAACCATTCAAAAAAACTTAGAATTTAGTTACAGACCGAATTGCAAGATCCAGTTTTTTGAGAGTTTTGAGGGCTTTGGCACCACCACGGGTATCTCCTTTAAAAAATCACTTCTATCCGATACAACGTTTTCCATTTTAAGTAGCAACAATGCAGCGTTTGAAGGAAACCGTTGTCTTAGTATAAATGTTACAGATAATCGTCCCGTAGCAAGCATCGAAACAATTGTGTCAAATATGCCGTTGCCACGTAATTCGGAGTTTGTGTATTTAGAACTCAATTACAGATGCAATCAAGCATTTGAAGTTGGGGTGTTTAAAAATGGTAATTATTTAATAGCAAGTGGCATTAACCCAAGCGAAGTGTGGAATAAAATATATATTCAATTGTCAACAGCTGTTAGTTCCTTGCCGCTTATCCAACTCGACCAAACCTGTGGCTTTTACATACGCGCCCAAAAAACAAATGCCGTAACAGTTGGCGAAATAATTGTGGATAATGTTAAGATAGTAACCTATTAACAGAATGAATAAACAAGCAAGAACCATACTCTACGTTGTTTGCGACCTCTTGGCCGCAGCTTTAGCTTGGTTGTTGTTTTACTATTACCGAAAACATTATATAGACCCCATTAAAACAGGAAACGTTGAAGCTACAATTTTCGATCGGTCTTTTTTTATAAGCATTGTTGTAGAACCCATAATGTGGATTTTAGCCTATTATTTAGTAGGATCTTACAAAAATGTATTGCGCCGCTCGCGTATTAATGAGTTCGTACAAATGTTAACCATTTCGTTAATAGGCGTAACCCTTTTATTTTTTGCAGTATTACTCGATGATTATGTGGCTAACTACAAACTTTATTATAAACTATTTGCTGGCTTATTTACGTTTCATTTTGTTATAGCTGCCAGTGTGCGTTTATTTTTATCTACTGTTACCAACCGTAAAATTCATAAACGCGATTTTGGATTTAATACGATCATTATAGGTAGTAACGAGCGCGCCTTGAGTACTTACAACGAAATTCAACAACTCAAACGGGGCATCGGCAATAATTTTATTGGGTTTGTGCACATTGAAGGTAAAAATGGATACAGCGAGTTGCTCAAAGAAAAACTACCACATCTGGGCGAGTACCATGATATTAAAAAAATTATTCAAACGCACGAAGTCGAAGAAATTATTATTGCCCTCGAAAGTTGGGAACACGAGTTTTTAAAAAATATTGTGGATGAATTGTCGGATATGGGCGTTATCATTAAAATTATTCCTGATATGTACGACATCTTATCGGGGCAAGTAAAAGTAAGTGCTATTTTAGGTACACCTCTTATCGAAATTAATAATCAAATTTTGCCAACTTGGCAAGAGGCCTTTAAACGTTTGTTAGATGTTATCTTATCGTTGTTTGTATTAATAGCGTTTAGTTGGTTCTACCTCTTTTTATTCATCCTTGTTAAACTCGGCAGCAAAGGCCCTGCTTTTTTTAAGCAAGAGCGCATTGGCATTCATGGCAGACCCTTTTACATTTATAAATTTAGAACGATGTATGTGGATGCCGAAAAATTTGGACCAGCTTTATCGAAAGAGAACGACCCACGGGTTACTAAATTTGGGCGTTTTATGCGGAAAGTACGGCTCGACGAAATGCCACAATTTTTCAACGTCTTGTTAGGCGATATGAGTTTAGTGGGTCCTCGCCCCGAACGCCAGTTTTACATCAACAAAATAGTAGAGCGTGCGCCACATTATAAACATTTACAAAAGGTAAGACCAGGCATTACCAGTTGGGGGCAAGTAAAATATGGCTATGCTGAAAACGTAGAACAAATGATCGACCGTTTAAAATTCGATATTTTATACGTTGAAAACATGAGCCTACTCCTCGATTTTAAAATTTTGGTACACACGGTACTCATTGTTTTGCAAGGAAGAGGTAAGTAAGCTCTAATTAAAATTCAAATTTTTTCTAAGCCTTTTACGTTGCAAACTGTTGTTGAATAATGCTTTGGCATAAGCCGTGAATGGTAACATTGCCAGCAATGATTTCTTTTCCAAACAACCAATGTTGATGTCCCGAAAAATCGCTGACCTTACCGCCAGCTTCGTTTACAATTAAAGCACCAGCGGCCACATCCCAAGCATTCAAATTAAATTCGTAAAACGCATCCATGCGCCCACAGGCTACATAACACAAATCTACGGCTGCCGCACCCATGCGCCTAATGCCATGTGTATGTCGCATAAAATAATCTAAGGTTTGTAAAAAAGCGGCTTGCTTACTAAAATTGTAAATCGGAAAACCCGTTGCTATTAAACAATCGGTTAAGGCAAAAGCCGATGCGGTGTTTATTTTTTTTCCATTGCAAAATGCGCCTTCGTTTTTTACGGCATAAAAACATTCGTTTCGGCTTACCTCATAAACCACGCCTACTAAAATAGTTTCTTCTTTTACGAGAGCCACGCTAATGGCATAACACGGCACCCCATGCACAAAATTAGTAGTTCCATCTAAAGGGTCCACAATCCAATTGTACGTGGCTTGTTCGCTGCGTGTATTTTCTTCTACAATAAATCCGGCTTGAGGTAAAATAGCCGATAAGCCTTTTACCAATTGGCTTTCGGCTCCTTTGTCCACATAGCTTACCAAATCGTTTAAGCCTTTTATTTCTACTTTATCGTTGGTAAATCTGGTGCGTTCTTCGCGTATCCACTGTCCCACGTGTTGCGCGAGTTCGATCACTTGTATTTGAATGTTTAGTAAGTTTAAACCCATGTTACGTTAAGGCTTCAAAGGTTAAACGCTCTCCAAACTGCGATTCATCGAATTGACCATTGTTATACACTAAATGCCCATTTACAAAGGTTTTCACAACGGCACTTTTAAAGGTATAGCCTTCAAACGGGCTCCAGCCACATTTGTACAAACAGTTTTCTTTGGTAACGGTGTGTGCTTGGTTTAAATTAACCAACACCAAATCGGCTTTATACCCTTCGCGAATAAAGCCACGTTCTTTTAAACGAAATGCAATGGCTACATCGTGGCTCATTTTTTTGGCAATGTGGGTTAAGGTTAATTGCCCTTGGTGATACAACTCAAGCAAAGCTATTAAACTGTGTTGCACCAAAGAGCCGCCGCTGGGGGCTTTTAAATACGGTTCGCTTTTTTCGGCTAAGGTGTGCGGTGCGTGGTCGGTGGCCACCACATCTATGGTGTCGTTTAGTACGGCTTCTCTAATTTTGGCGCGGTCGTAAGCGGTTTTAACCGAAGGATTCCATTTTATGAAATTGCCCTTTGTGGCATAATCTTCGTCGCTAAACCACAGGTGATGAATGCAAGCCTCGGCTGTGATGCGCTTTTGTGAAAGGGGTAAGGTATTAGAAAACAAACTCAATTCTTTAGCTGTTGAAATATGCAAAACGTGTAAACGGGTGTTGAACTGTTGAGCCAATTTAACTGCAAACGACGACGAACGGTAACACACTTCTTCGTTACGAATAATGGGATGAAAATAGGCGGGTAAATCTTCGCCGTACTCTTCTACATAACGTTTTTGATTTTCTTTTACTAAGGGATCCCACTCGCAATGGGTGGCAATAAGGGCGGGCACCTTCGCAAAAAATCCTTCTAAAGCTTTAGGGTCATCTACCAACATATCGCCCGTGCTGCTGCCCATAAATAATTTTAAACCACACACTTGGGTATAATCTATTTTTAAAACCTCTTCTAAATTATGATTGGTGCCGCCCATAAAAAAGGAATAATTAGCTAACGAACAGTGGGCTGCACGGGTATATTTTTTTTCGAGTTCTTCGTTATTTATAGCGTTCGGAATGGTGTTGGGCATTTCCATGTAACTGGTAGTTCCGCCAGCTACAGCGGCTTTGGCCTCGGTATATATTTCGCCTTTGTGCATTAAACCAGGCTCGCGAAAATGGACTTGATCGTCTATTACACCCGGAAATAGGTGTAAGCCCTCGCCATTAATTTCAATAGCACCCGCAGGGGTTTCTATGTCGTTTCCTATTTGTTCTATACGACCATTGCGGATAAGAATGGTATCGTTAGAGAGTTCGCCTTCGTTAACACTGGTGGCACCTTTAATAATGTATGTTTGACTCATGTTCTGTTAATCGGTTTAATTATTTATAAAAATACACAGCATTTATTTTATTGAATTAAATAGGAAGAAATCTTTTGTAAATATAGGTCTTTCCGAAATATGATTAAGGTGTTGTGCTATTCATTCATTCATTCATTCATTCATTCATTCATTCATTCATCATGCTTTTTTAAATACAAGAAAAATCCTCATCTTAATTTTTTTCTGTGAGGGATGGAGGCGGCAGCCCAATGTGCTTGTTGCGAGTTTTTGCATGAGCGAGGCGGCTGAGGCACGAAGACCCCGCAGCCATTGCAAAAGCCGCAACAGGTGCATTGGCTAAAGCCGATAGCCCGACCCCAAAGTTTGAACAACCTGTATAATTAAAACTTATTTTTTTGATGATACATGGGTTAAGATGAACGTAATAGGGGGCACAGCCTAATCTCTATTAGTTGGGTTTAACTAAAAATGGAAAATACTGTGCTTTGGTAAAAGAACTTTACCTATATAAAGATTAACCTTACCTTTATGAATGAGATATGAAAGCAGAAATTTTAACCATAGGCGATGAAATTTTAATTGGTCAAATTGTGAATACGAATAGCGTTTGGATGGCGCAGGAGTTAAATGCAATTGGGATAAGCGTTGTGCATATAGCAAGTGTGAGCGACCAAGCCGAAGCGATTGAGAAGGCTTTGGATGCGGCCTCGACACGAGCTGATATAGTATTTATAACGGGTGGATTGGGCCCTACAAAAGATGACATTACTAAAAAGGTATTGGCGCAGTATTTTAATGCACCCTTGGTAATCAATGAGGCGGTGTTGGCCGATGTAACTGCTTTTTTTACCAAACGAGGTCGTGAGGTAGGAGAGTTAAACCGTATGCAAGCCCTGGTGCCTGGCAGGTGCGAGGTTATTCGAAATCTAAATGGAACAGCCCCTGGCATGTGGCTCACCAAAAATGGCGTTAGTTTTATTAGTATGCCGGGTGTGCCTTACGAAATGAAAGCGATGATGAGCGACAGTATTTTACCACGCATTAAAACACATTATCAATTGCCATTTATTTATCATAAAACGGTATTAACACAAGGCATCGGCGAAAGTAATTTAGCGGGGTTAATTGAAAGTTGGGAAGATGGTTTAGCTGCCAAGCAAATTAAGTTGGCGTATTTGCCTCAACCGGGCTTGGTGCGTTTGCGGCTCAGTACTTGGGGTGCCGACGAGGCTTTGCTAAGAGCCAATGTGGATGCCGCTATTGAGGCTTTACTTCCATTAGCCGAAAAGTATATTTATGGGTATGAGTTGTATGGACAGGCTACACCGAGTTTAGCACAAATTATTGTAGGGCATTTAAAAGATAGAAAGGAAACGGTGGCATTGGCCGAAAGTTGTACGGGGGGGTATATAGCGTCGTTGTTTACAAGCATAGCTGGGGTTTCGGAGGTATTTAAAGGCGGCGTTATTCCTTACACCAACACCATGAAGCAGCGTTTATTAAACGTTTCGGCAACAACTTTAGATACAACAGGGGCGGTAAGTAAAGCCTGTGTTTTAGAAATGGCAAAAAATACATTGCGTTGTTTTGATAGCGATTATGCTTTGGCTATTAGTGGGATTGCAGGCCCGGGTGGTGGCACCGACGAAAAGCCCGTGGGCACTGTATGGATAGCCGTTGCAAGTGCGCATAAAGAACTAGCCATGCACTTTCAATTTGGCGATAACCGCGAGCGAAATATACAAATGAGTGCGCTAACGGCATTAAACATGCTTCGGAAGTTTATATTGAAACACAAGTAGGTGTTAGTAAAACGTTAGTCAAGTTGTACAAAGCTAGGTTGCTTATGCTTTACTTTGAGTTGTTAGTAAAATGTAATGGGGCTTTTTAAATCCTTTATAAAAGATAGTGTAATTTACACAACTATTCAATTACTGCCCGCAGTAGCTGGATTTGTTTTACTTAAACTAAACTCTACTTATTTAAGTAAAGAAGAATTTAAAATTGTTAATCTCTTACTATTGGCCATTAATTTTTTTGTGTTAACCTCCTCGGCTGGATTTGATAATTGGTTGTTGCGTAAATATTATGATTTAGATAAAACCAAGCACCAAGCCAATGATTTTTTAACGAGTACATTGTTAGTAGTGGCTGGTTTTTGTTTGCTGCAAGCGGCATTAATCATTCCATTTTCAAAATTTTTTTTAAGTTTTTTTTCCGATGTTCCTATACGGCACCCGTATGCGCAGGTGTTAATTATGTTTGTGATTGTATTTAGTTCGGCCATTAGCCGGGTTATTATTATTTATTACCGCATCGAAAAAAACACGCGCTTGTTATTGCTGGTGGCTGGCTTGCAATTTGTATTGCAAATTGGTATAGGCTACTTTTTGTTGCAGCACCTCGATATAAAGTTGTGGGCAACGCAATTGGCTAAGGGTATTAGCTTAGGCTTACCCGTTGTTTTATTGCTTCTTTACATTCGCTCGAAAGGGAAGTATAGGTTTAATGCTACCTTTTTTGCAGGCAGTCGAAGCTACGTTTTACCCATTATACTCTCGGGTTTATTGATGTGGGTAATGGGGCAATGCGACCAGTTTATACTCAACACCTATCATACCAACAGTTCAGAAAAGGCCGACTATTCGATGGCTTTTAGTTTAACCATTATGATCGAAATTGTTTTGAATGCGATTATTTCGTTTTTGGCACCCGATATTATGTCGAAGTTGGCAGGTAAGAATGAAAAAATTAATATTAATAACCACATCCATTTATTTATGTTAGTGGGTAGTTGGGTTATTATTGGTGTAGTGGTGTTTGCCATGTTATTGCTCGATTTTTACATGGATGAAAAGTATAAATATTGTTTGTGGATGGTTGGTTTAATGGCTTCTACTTATGTTTTTAAATTATTAACTGCTATTGATACTATTGTTTTGCATTATCATTTAAAATCGAAACAGTTGTTGTATTCGTTAATTGGAGCGGCTATTCTTTCGATTGGGATAAATGTGTTAAGCGTGGGTAATTGGGGCGTATGGGCACTTTTTGTGGCATTGTTTGCCAGTAAATTATGGCAAACCGTTTACTTGACTGTTAGTGTTAAAAGGCAACGTTTAGCTTTTAATGCGTTTAAAGTCTATGGCCTAACTTTTACGTTGTTGGTGAGTTTAATTACGGCTTCGTTATTGATAGAATTGGATTATGATAAGCGATATAATTATGTTGGTATTTTTGTAATTGTAAATGCCGTTGTAACCGTGGTGTTATTTAAGAAGCAATTAGTAGAAGTGTATCAAAAGTTGAGAGGGCAATAGTGGGTTATGCCAAACATGGTGCCTTTAATCGAGATTTCAAGAGAGAAGTTCTTTAGAATAAAATAGCTAACTCTATAAAAATACTTGAACCCTTATCTCGTCCTTGTTTAGCGAAGCGTAACGAGGACGTTTGAGAGCTGCGTTTGTAACGCAGATACAGTGATGGTGTGGGCGTTACAAACGCCCGTTTAGCACATCCTC
>JAAFIL010000080.1 GCA_013297775.1 Bacteroidota bacterium | reverse complement strand
AGTAATTGAAACAACATTATTCGACACCTAAACAAATCAAGGGAGGTCACCGTTAAAAATTAATCACAAAGGCAATGACAATAAACACTTACAAACTCTTTAATTATTTAGTCGGTTGATAGTGATTGGCTAAAAGAAAAGGTTTAAATCCTACAGGAAAAATATACTTTCCTGAAATTTAGTTCAATCTTTTAAACAAATAATTCTACGGCTAATTTATCGGCCATTAGTTTACCCGCTTCGTTGAGGCAATAGGTGTTTTCAATTTTAAGGAGGTATTGCGGCATGGTGTTTATCCGTTCTAAAAAGTGGATGCGGTAATTGCTACCAAATTGCCCCTCTATGTCTTGCAAGTTGCAGCCCCATTTGGTGCGTAAACGGGTTAAAATATACTCGTTGTAACGGTTATCGGTGCTAAGGGTTTCGGTTTCAAAAAAAGAGTGCTGCGCTTGCACTTGTTTAATATAACGTGCATTATTGCTTAGGTTCCATTGCCGTTCTAAACCATTATACGAATGTGCCGAAGGGCCTATGCCTAAATACGAATACCCCAACCAATAGCGACTATTGTGTTGCGCCATACGATTGGGTTTCGCAAAGTTAGAAATTTCATAGTGTTCAAAGCCTTGTGTATTTAAAAATTGAATGAGGTATAAAAACTGTTGCTTACTTAGTGCTTCATCAATGCCAGGTTCTTGGCCTTTCGCATGTTGAAAGCCTAATGCCGTTTTCGATTCGATGGTTAAATTATAAGCCGAAATGTGTTGAATGTTTAACTCGACCACCTGCGCTAAAGTGTGTTGCCACTCTTTTTCGTTTTGAAATTTGGATCCGTAAATTAAATCAATGTTAATGTTGTTAAACCCTGCATCTTGCGAACGTTTTATGCAAGTTAACGACTCGTGGGCTGTGTGCGCCCGATTCATCCATTTTAATTCTGCATCGTTAAAACTTTGCAAGCCAATGCTCAAGCGGTTAAAGCCTTGTTGTTGCAATTGTTTTAATTTTTCGGGTGTTAAATCATCGGGGTTACATTCAATGGTTACTTCGGCCAATGGTGTTAAAGAAAAATGCTGGTGCAAGGTGTTTAGTAAACGGTCCATTTCGGTAGCCGAAAGTAAACTAGGAGTGCCGCCTCCTAAATATAAGGTTTCTATAACGCTTGTTCCTAAATACTGTTGGCGTAGTTTTATCTCTTCGCACAAAGCGGTTACCAAATCGGATTTGTGTTTTAAATTGGTCGAGAAGTGAAAATCGCAATAGTGGCAAGCTTGTTTACAAAACGGAATATGTACATAAATACCAGCCATCTTAATCGTTTTGTTTTAAAACCAACCTTTCTTTCGTTTTTGAGAAGTGCCTCCTAAGCCAAGTACACCCAGCAAACCACGCGCTACTTCTTTAAAAACGGTACGTCCAATTTGTCGAACCATTGTATTTTCGGTAGCTTTTTCAATAATACTTTTTTCTTCTTTTGCCTTTGTTTTTTTTACGTCGTTGGCCTTGTTATCTTCTGTTGGCTCTTCTTGAGCCGCTTCTTTTAACTTGGCTGTTAGTAATTCAAACGCACTTTCGCGGTCTATGGTTTCGTTGTATTTGCTAGTTAATTTGCTGGTGGCAATACTGTCGCTTAACTCTTGTTCGTTTAAAACACCAATACGGCTCATGGGCGCACGCAGGTTCACAGCCGCCAGAGGCGTAGGAATACCTTTTTCGTTTAATGCCGTTACAAAGGCTTGCCCTATACCTAAAGTAGTAAGCAATTCGTCGGTTTTATAAAATTCAGAAATGGGATAATTTTCTGCCGTTTTACGAATCGCTTTTCTATCTTTTTCGGTAAAGGCTCGTAAAGCGTGTTGCACTTTTAAACCCAATTGCGCCAACACGGCATCAGGTATGTCGTAAGGATTTTGCGTGCAAAAATAAAGCCCTACTCCTTTTGATCGAATTAATTTAACAATGGATTCCATCTGGTCTAACAAGGCTTTAGAGGCTTCGTTAAAAATTAAATGCGCTTCATCAATGAAAATACAGAGCTTGGGTTTTTCTAAATCGCCAGCCTCCGGAAAACTATTGTAAACCTCGGCCAATAGGCACAACATAAAGGTTGAAAAGAGTTTGGGTTTATCTTGTATATCGCTTAGGCGAATAATTGAAGCAATTCCTTTGCCATTGCTATCGGTTCTTACTAAATCGTTTACTTCAAAACTTTTTTCACCAAAAAATAATTCAGCACCTTGTGTTTCGAGTTCAATCACTTTTCTTAAAATAGTAGAAACGGATGCCGATGCTAGGTTACCATATTCTTTTTGAATTTCATCTTTGCCTTGATTGGTGCTGTAGTGCAATAATTGTTTAAAGTCTTTTAAATCGAGTAAAGGTAAATGATGGTCGTCGGCAAACTTAAATAACAGGGCCACAATGCCTTGTTGGGTTTCGTTCAAATCTAAAATTTTTGAAAATAAAACGGGTCCAAATTCTGATACTGTTGCTCGTAATTTTACCCCAGGTTGTTGACTAATGGTTAAAAATTCGGTGGTGCTGGCCGAGGGGCTATACGGCAAACCAATAGCGGTGTGCCGTTCTTCTATTTTAGGAGTTGAAATGCCTGCGCGGGCTATACCACTTAAATCGCCTTTTAAATCCATTAACAACACGGGTATGCCATTGGCGCACATTTGCTCGGCAATTAATTGCAGCGTTACCGTTTTACCTGTTCCAGTTGCTCCTGCAATTAAACCATGACGATTTAATGTTTTTAGCGGTAAGTTTACGAGTACGTGTGTTTGTGGTGTTCCGTTTAACAGTGCGGCACCCAGTTGTATGGCTTTGCCTTCGGTTTGATAACCTTTAGTGATGGCTAGATTAAATGCTTCGTTTGTTTCCATAATTATTAGCGTAGCGCAAGTTACAGCTTTTTAGTTTACGTTTACTTTTAAACGAGATGAGGCTAAATCAAAAATCCATTTGGTATGTTGATCTACATGAATTGATGTAAAAATTGACGCATAAAAAAAGGGACTATCTTTTTAAATAGTCCCTTTTTAAATTTAAAAATTAAACTTAGCTGCTTTGATTTAACTTAGCATCTATGCCTAAGGTAGCGTGTGGAACGCTTCTTAGCCGTTCTTTCGGAATTAATTTTCCGGTTGCACGGCAAATGCCGTACGTTTTATTTTCGATGCGCACCAAGGCATTTTTAAGATTGACAATGTATTTTTCTTGCCGTGTAGCTAATTGAGCCGTTTCTTCTTTACTCATTACATCGCTGCCATCTTCGAGTAATTTAAACGATGGCGATGTATCATCAGTACCATGATCGTCTTCGTTGCTAAGTGTTTGTTTTAACAAATCGTAATCAATTTGAGCTTCTTTTAATTTATCTAAAATAAGTTCTTTAAACTCGGTTAATTCTTTATCAGAGTAACGGGTACGGTTGTCTTTTGTGTTCACAAAAGGTTTGGGTTGTTCTGATTTAGCTTTTCTGATTAAGGGTTTAGAAATATCAACTTGCAAAGGACGGTTACGGATGTATGACTCCATGCTACTTCCGCTGGATTTACCTTCATTTTTTTTACGACGGCCACGGCCACGTTTTTCTGGAATTTCATCATCGTCATCGTCTAAGTCGGGCGCACCGCCTTCTAAATCTACTAGGCCCGCTTCATCTAACTCGCCCGAAAACGAATCATCATCTTCTGTTTTTTCGTAATCGTCTTTTACCTCCACATCGCTGTCGTCTTCTTCCTCTTCCGGAATGTCTTCACCTTCTTCTTCGTCCTCTTCTTTTTTTCCTTTTTTCCCTGCTTTGGGTTTGCTGTCTTTTTTACCACTTGCTTTTTTAGCAATGGCATCAATTGGTTTTTTACCTTTCACAATTTCTTTCTCTACTTTTTTTACGGCTGCAACTTTTGCTGCTTTAGGAGCAGGCTTAGTTACTGTTTTTTTTGCTGGTGTGGCTGATTTACTTGCTTTTGCAGTAGGTTGGGCTACCGTTTTTTTAACGGGTTTCGCCGCTTTTTTATTGACAGGCTTGGCTTTCGCATTTGTTTTCTTTGCCATAATTTCTAATACTTAACTAGTTTAACTTTTCGATGCTGATTAGGGTAGTTATTAACTCATCCACTTCTATAGTACTAACATTTATTTGCTGTGGTAAACTTGCCACCACTTGCAATTCACTTGTTAAAGTTTCTGAACAAATATAACTTAAATTATTTTTAATTGCGGTATCTAAATGTGAGTTTTGTTGGATTTTAACGAGAATTTTATCAGTTACTTCCAAGCCAATTTCTTTGCGTATGGTTTGGATGCGATTGACCAACTCGCGCGCTAATCCTTCTTCTTTTAGAGGTGCCGATAGTGTAATGTCCAAAGCCACGGTTAAAGCACCGCTGTTGGCTACTTTCCAGCCGGGGATGTCAACAGGAATAATTTCTACATCTTCGGTTTCTAGAACGATGGTGTCGCTTTCTAATAGAAGGCTGTAACTGCCGTGTTTTTCGATGGCTTGAATGATGGCGTTGGCATGCTGGGCGGCATAAGCCTGAACGGCCTTCATGTGTTTACCACATTTTTTACCAAGGGTTTTAAAATTAAGTTTTAACTGCTTTACAATTTGTGTTTGGCTTTCATCTACAAATTCTATTTCCTTAACATTAACTTCACCTAAAATGAGATCTTTTACTTGCTCAATTTTTGTTTGATAGGTTTTATCTAAAACTGGAATTTGGATGCGCTGTAAAGGTTGCCTTACTTTTAATTTTTCGATTTTACGGATGGATAAAATCATGGAAGAAATTTTCTGAGCCATCTCCATGCGCTCTTCTAAGGCTTTATCTTGCCAAGCGGTATTGAAGGGTTTAAGTTCAGTTAAATGCACCGATTGCCCTTGCCCATTTAAGTTTTGATGCAACCAATCGGCAAAGAAGGGTGCAATGGGACTCATCAATTGCGCTAGGCTAGATAGGCAAGTGTAAAGCGTTTCGTAAGCGGCTTGTTTATCGCGGCTCATTTCGCCTTTCCAAAAACGGCGACGACTTAAACGCACGTACCAATTGCTGAGGTGTTCATCAACAAACTCTTCGATGGCTCGGGCGGCGCGGTGTGGCTCAAAGTTTTCGTAAAAGGCAGTCGTTTCTTCTAAAAGGGTTTGTAATTTGGATATGATCCAACGGTCTAATTCGCCTCGTTCGCTTACTGGCACTTGTTCTTGCGGGTTTACCAAAAACTCATCCACATTGGCATAGAGGCTAAAAAAGCTATACGTGTTATAAAGTGTACCAAATAATTTACGTTGTACTTCTGCAATGCCTTCGCTATCAAACTTTAAATTATCCCAAGGTGCAGCATTGGCAATCATGTACCAGCGTGTGGCATCGGCACCATATTTTTCGATAGTTTCAAAAGGATCAACAGCATTGCCTAAACGCTTACTCATTTTATTGCCCGTTTTATCGAGTACCAAGCCATTGCTCACTACATTTTTGTAGGCTACCGAATCGAAACACAAGGCGGCAATGACGTGTAAGGTATAAAACCAACCGCGGGTTTGGTCAACCCCTTCGGCAATAAAGTCAGCGGGGTAATAGTGTTTGTCATCTATCAATGCTTTGTTTTCGAAGGGATAGTGTAGTTGTGCATAAGGCATAGCGCCACTATCGAACCAAACGTCTATTAAATCGCTTTCGCGGTAAAGTGTTTTTCCATTTTTTTCGAGTACAATGGCATCGGCATAAGGTTTGTGCAAATCGAAACTTGCATAATTTTGAGTACTCATATTGCCCGGCTGAAACTCTTTTAAAGGATTTTCGGTCATTAAACCTTTTGCAATGGCATTATTAATTTCGGCTTGCAACGCTTCAATAGAGCCAATGCATATACTTTCGGTTTTATCTTCGCTTTGCCATATTGGTAGTGGAATGCCCCAAAAGCGCGAGCGAGATAAATTCCAATCCAGCGCATTTTGTAACCAATTTCCAAAACGTCCGGTACCTGTTGTTTCGGGTTTCCAATTAATTTGATTATTAAGTTTCACCAGTTTACCGCGGTTATCGGCTACTTTTACAAACCAACTGTCTAAAGGATAATACAACACTGGTTTATCGGTGCGCCAGCAATGCGGGTAACTGTGTTCGTAGTTTTCTTTTTTAAACAGTTTATCTTCTTCTTGTAAACGCAGTACGATGCGTTCATCTACACTCAAATAAACTTTTAAATCTTTGATTTTTCCATTGGCCTCTAAAACTTTTTTTTGATGTTGAAAGGCTTCTGTTTTTTCTTGCTCGGTTAAGTAGGCTTCTTTAACGTACTCTTCGCCAAATAAAAAAACATCATCTTTTACTTCGGGTAAAAATTTCCCACGTTTATCTACTAAGGTTAAACTGCTAATGCCATTTTGTTTGGCTACTTTAAAATCGTCGGTACCAAAACTCGGTGCAATGTGCACAATGCCTGTGCCATCGGTTGTGGTAACAAAATCGCCTACTACTACTTTAAACGCTTCGCCTTCGGGCTTAACGAAAGGTAACAATTGTTCGTAGGTGCTGTTCGCTAACTCGGCACCTGTAAGTGTTTTGATAACTTGATAAGGAATGAGTTTGTCGCCAAGTTTATAGTCGTTAAACGCTAGTTCGGCCGCTTTCGCAGAAAAATAGTTGGCTATTAAATCGTTGGCTAAGATAACGTGGATGGCTTTTCCGCTATAAGGATTAAATGTTTTGATAAGTGCATAAGTAATGTTGGCACCTACTGCTAATGCGGTGTTAGAAGGAAGTGTCCACGGTGTGGTAGTCCATGCTAAAAAATAAGTGGGCCATTGTTCGGCTTGTTCAAAGCGAACATCGTTGGTTTTAAACATGGCCACGGCAGTTCGGTCTTTCACATTGCGGTAACAGCCAGGTTGATTTAACTCGGCACTCGATAAACCTGTTCCTGCCGCAGGAGAGTAAGGTTGTATGGTATAACCTTTGTATAATAAATTTTTAGTGTGTAAATTTTTTAGTAACCACCAAACACTTTCTATGTATTTGTTATCGTAGGTGATGTAAGGGTCTTGCATATCTACCCAATAGCCCATGCGTTTGGTAACTTCTTCCCACTTATCGGTATATTTCATTACATCTTTGCGGCAAGCGATGTTGTATTCTTCTACCGAAATTTTTTTACCAATATCTTCTTTGGTGATGCCTAATGATTTTTCGACGCTAAGTTCGATGGGTAAGCCGTGTGTATCCCAACCAGCTTTGCGTTTCACTTGATAGCCTTGTAGGGTTTTAAAACGGCAAAAAATATCTTTAATACTACGCGCCATTACATGATGAATGCCTGGTAAACCATTGGCCGATGGTGGACCTTCGTAAAATACCCAAGGGCTTTTGCCCTCGCGGGTAGAAATGGATTTTTGAAACGTTTGATCTTGTTCCCAAAATGCCAATACATCTTTGCTAATTTGAGCTAAGTCTAATTTCTTATGTTCGGGATATTTCTTCATGGACAGCCTTTTAAAAAAGGAGAGTGAAGATAAGCATTTTTTATCAAATAGCGGGTTCTAATTGCTATTCATTGCTCGGAATTAGATTTTACTTTACACATTTTTGGTAAGTAGTTTGCCCAGTATTGGAGCTTAGTTTTACCAAGTAAATACCTTTTGGCCATAGTTGAGTTTCGATTGTAAAAGTGAGTTCGCGGGTTGAGTACGCATGCAGTAAACGACCATCTGAACCATAAACGGTTATCTCTAAACCCGCTGTATTTGCTTGTTGCACCGTTAAATTTTCGGTGAATGGATTGGGATAAAGTTGAACTGCACTTAAATCAAATTCATTTTTGAGCACCAGTAGTTTACTATATTTAACCTGTCCGTTTTGTAAATTTAACTTTAAGCGGTAATACCGTAAAGGCACTAGTTGAGCTATTCCAACATGTTTAAACGAAGTTAGTGTATTGTTTTTTTGAGAAGGGAGTAAAGTTTGCCAGTTAAGCGCATCGGCACAGTACTCTAATTGTAAATGCGCTACATCCTCTGTATTTGTTAGCTGCCAACGTAAATCGTCATAGCCGTTTAAAGTAGTCCCTTCAAAATAATTCAATTGCACCGGAAGGATGATGGCGCAAATAGGATCGTCTTGCGCCAGTACGGTGTTGTTAACCACCGCATTCCAACTACAGGCTGTAAGTGCCGAGGGTGTTAAACTGCTAATGCTTAACGTTTGTCCTATTTGCGGATTAGTAACAGGTGCTGTTGAAAAACTGGTATTCCCTAAAGAATTGGTGGTAACAACTGGTGCAAATGTATTTCCATCAAACGTATAATTTAACGTGTAGGTTTGATTGGGAAATAGGCCACTTAAATTAACGGGCAATACCGAACCTGGGCAAATGGTTGTGGTGCTAATGCTACTAATGGGTCTTCTTTCGCCCACGGTTATTTCAATTTTAGAGGCCTCGGCGGTGGTGTAAGTGCCAGCATCTAAGCTAAAGGTAGCGGTGAGTGTAAAGCCTGGACTAAAATCAAAATTACCGATGGTCCACGTTTGATTGATATTAGGCGCAATCGAAAAGGACCCCAAAGCATTCCCATTTAAAATAACATTGCTTAAAGTAACAGAGCCAGTTACAACCCCTGTGTTCCTGATAAGAATGCTCATAAAGTTCATGCGGCATAAATTGGCTACACCCAATAATTTAGTAGATAGGGCAGTGTAGGTGAGTGTACGTGCTGCACTAATAGTGGCGTTAACAGAGGCTAAAAGTCGGTCGTTGGCACGATCGTAAATAAATGTAAGCGTATTATTGCCGGGTTTGTTGTAAACATTTCCACCAACCTCAACCCGATTAGCGGCTACACCTATATTGCTGTTGCCTAAATAAAGTGCACTGTTTACGCCACCCGTATTACTTAAACCACGCCAACGCGCTTGTATGATGTTGGTAACTTGGTTCGCAGGTGCGCCAATGGTAACGCTAGGTTGCGCCCAAGCCGTATGCCATAAGAAGCAAGATAAAAGTAAGAGCCAAACTATGGGTTTATTTTGCTTTACAGTTAATCTATTTAGCATTGCTATAAAAATTATTTTTTTGTTTTATAATTTGTTTGTCAAAAAATCACGTCTTCTTTTGAAGACGATTACACTTTAATACTTGCTTATTTTTTAAATTAAAACAAGCGTTTTGTAACTTCGACTAATCGGTTACTATAGCCCCATTCATTATCGTACCAACCAATAATTTTATAGAGGTTACCAACTAAACTGGTAAACTCTGCATCAAACAAAACACTATGTGGATTGCCAATTACATCTACACCTACAATAGGGTCTTCTGTGTATTGAAGAATGCCTTTTAAATGGGTGTTAGCAGCATCTTGATAGGCTTTATTTAATGCAGCAACACTTGGCGTTTGTGTTAATACACACGTAATGTCGGTTAACGAACCATCGGGTACAGGCACACGCATGCCACACCCTCCAATTTTGCCATCGAGATGTGGAAATATTTTAGTAATGGCTTTGGCGGCACCTGTGCTTGTGGGTATAATACTCATTGCCGCAGCTCGGGCTCTGCGTAGGTCTTTATGCGGGGCATCGTGTATGCGTTGGTCGTTTGTGTAAGAGTGTACGGTTGTAATGTAAGCCTCTTCTATGCCATACGTTTCTAAAACTTTTAACATAGGTGCGGCGCAATTGGTAGTGCAACTGGCATTACTGATTAATACGTCTTCTTTACTTAATAAATGATCGTTAACCCCTATTACAATGGTTTTAATGTCATCGTCTTTAGCAGGCGCACTTAAAATTACTTTTTTAGCACCCGCCTGAAAATGCTTACTGGCAGAGGCTTTGTCTAAAAATAAACCTGTACATTCTATGACTGCATCAATGTTCATTTCTTTCCAAGGTAGTTGCAAAGGATCTTTGTGCGATACAATATGTATGGTTTTTCCGTTCACCATTAACGCATTTGGCAACACACTAATGCTGCCATTAAATGCGCGGTGTACCGAGTCGTATTTTAATAAATGCCCCAACGTAGTAGCATCACTAATATCGTTGATGGCTACTATTTCAATTTGAGGGTCGTTAATAGCGATGCGCAAATACAAACGACCAATGCGTCCAAAGCCATTTATGGCCACTCTAATTTTACTCATTTCCTTCGGATTTTTTTTCCTTTTTATTATCGAATGGTGTTTTGGTATTTTTTACAATGTCGTAATAAAACCAATTTCCTTCACTTTTAACGGCAAAGGTATCGTCTTTTACATAGAGTACATTTTGTCCATTTACGGGTTTCTCTTCATTCGATTTTCGATCAAGAACAATAAAAAATTCGTTAGGTTCAAATATGTGATACACAATGTATTTTTTAGTAGCGTATTCTATATGCCGACGAAACGAATGTACTTTTTTACCTTGATAATTATACACGTCATCTTCGCCATTTGCTTTACTTTGGCTGCTACAAGCAATGATAAGCGAGTCGGAATCGTTTACCTTTATTTTAGAGTATTCGGACGGAACAATTAATTTATTTTCGGTATTGATTAAACCTAATAAAATGGCATTATTTTCTGTTTTTATTTCGGTAATAAAAAACATTTTTTCGCGTGTAAAATAAATTTCATTGAAAGGAGTAGGGGTAACTAAGGTAAAATTTTTTGAGACCAAATATTTTTTTGTACCCATGCTGGCAACAAAATGAGGGTTACTACTTTGGTATTGTTTAACGGTGTTTCGATGTATGTTAAAAACATTAGAAGAATCTTTCAACGTTTTTTTAATGTAAAGCGATTTATTTTCTTTATTCAAGTACTTGCACTCGAAGGATTTTACAGCAACTTTAATAAACTTATTATTATTTTTTTTGACTTCGTTACACGCTAAACAAATGGCATTGGTATTGTCAAAGTCAAATATGGTATCGTAGATGGGTGGAATAATTTCTTTGCCATTCCAATTGCATCCCATTTTCTTTCCTTTTAAAAAGGTTTGGGGCTTATTTTCTTGTTGTGCTAAATAGGGATTAAACAACACAAATAATAGTATAGCGAGTACGTTTTTTTTCACAGGATGCAATTATTTAAGGTTTAGTTTCTTGTTCAAAAGTAGTTTCTATGATGGATTGTTCATCTCTAAAAAAGGCTACCCCCCCCCAATTAAATACTTTTTTCTGATACACCCAAGCCATATTGTCTTTTACCACTACCCGTTGAATAATGACTACACCTGTTCCGTTAATCATTTCTTCGGTTACACCTGGTTTATACTTAGCTAACAATTGCGCCACGCGTTCATTTGTTTTCTGATTGGCATCGGCGTTAATTAATTTTTCGCATTCTAATAATTTATTTTTTGCGTAGGCATCGCCTCCTTTGTGCGTTAAAGCTTCTTCATAATATTTCTTGGCATCTAAGTACCGTTTGAGACCAAAATTCTCATCTGCTTTTTTTAAGGCTTCTTTATATTTTGGATCTGCACCTCCTAAAACGGGAAGCACTGAATTATTTTTTTTGTTATCAATTTCTTCTTGTTTAACCACGAGGGCTTTCATGGCATCTTCTACCTCTTTCAATTTATTTTTGGGGTAGGTATCGTTAGGGCGCATGTTAGCTGCTTCGGTGTAAAGTATCTTTGCACTTGGCCAATCTTTTTTAACAAACGCATCGTCGGCACGTGTAATAACAGACTTGTATTTTTTATCCATTTCCATTGCTGATTTCGCTTCCTCTTCCGCTTTCCGTTTTGCTTCCGCCTCGGCTTTCCGTTTCGCTTCTGCTTCGGCCTTAGCCTCGGCTGCATCTGTATCGGCTTTTGCTTTGGCAGCGGCCTCTTCTTCGGCTTTCTTTTTGGCGGCAGCTTCGGAATCTGCTTTAGCTTTAGCGTTTGCTTCGGCTTTTGCTATGGCAGCCGCTTCGGCATCTACTTTAGCCTTTGCATCTGCGTCTGCTTTGGCTTTAGCGGCGTCTTCTTCGGCTTTAGCCTTTGCTAAGGCTTCTGCGTCTGCCTTGGCTTTAGCCGCGTCTTCTTCAGCTTTCTTTTTAGCAGCGGCTTCGGCATCTGCTTTGGCTTTAGTGGCATCTTCTTCGGCTTTCTTTTTCGCAGCGGCTTCGGCGTCTGCTTTAGCTTTTGCATCTGCGTCTGCTTTGGCTTTAGCGGCATCTTCTTCGGCTTTCTTTTTAGCGGCGGCTTCTGCATCTGCCTTGGCTTTTGCATCTGCGTCCGCTTTTGCAGCATCTTCTTCAGCTTTCTTTTTCGCAGCAGCTTCGGCATCTGCTTTGGCTCTAGCAGCATCTTCTTCTGCTTTCTTTTTGGCAGCGGCTTCTGCATCTGCCTTGGCTTTTGCTTCGGCTTCCGCTTTGGCTTTAGCAGTGTCTTCTTCGGCTTTCTTTTTAGCAGCTGCTTCGGCATCTGCTTTGGCCTTTGCTTCGGCATCTGCTTTAGCTTTGACGG
>JAAFIL010000008.1 GCA_013297775.1 Bacteroidota bacterium | reverse complement strand
CTTCAATCCTAATGCACGGTAGGTAATCTTTGTAGTTAATTTTTCGGCAATAATACTCTCTTTTAAGTTTTCTGTTATCATTTTAGTTGACTTTTATGTGTCAACCTATTTTAGGACGAGACAGTGTCTAAATGATTGTTGTTGTCCAATATAAGAATAGACCTGTCTGCAAAAGGATGGCAACGCATCAACGAACATTAGTCCGCCAATTACAACAACGGCAATAGTCAGCACTGTTGAACGGTGAATATTTATATCAAACTTTTCTTCTGTGAAATGCTTATCAAGAGATAATTTTTCAATAATCCAATCTGTCTTGAAAAGGCAATAACGAATTATGATGTAGAATAAACCAAATACAAAAACTATCATGGTAATTATTACTTCGGTTATAAGGGTATCGTTCTGCCCACCTGAGAAAAAAAATGTAAAGAGAGTTGAGAAAAGTTGTGGCACAACTGAAAGGGAAGCGAGCACCATGTAGATGCCCATAATCTTAATCAGTAATACAAAAAAGGTTCTTGGTGTCATTTGTCGTTTATTTTAATAGTCATTATATAGATAATTTAAGTTTCAGACCGCTATTAATAGTAGCTTTTAAAAACTAAGGTAGTCAATTTTTTATTTGGATACCTTTAAGAACTACTTTTCGTTTAAGTGATTGTAGGTTATTTTATTTTAGTTTTTTGCAACCTTTCTTGTTTTTTTGAGCGAATATCATTGAAAAGTATTTTCTAATAAAATGCATAAATCATAATGTTATAAAGGCTTTTGACTAATTTCTTTTTCCTATTTTCTATATAACTTATTATAAATTTCAAGCAATCAAACGTTTGGAAGTAAGGTATAAACTTGGTTTTAAAGCTTCTACTTCTTTAAAGCTCGGCTATAATCTATCTTCTCGTTTGGATAGCCACTTCCTATACTTTTGTTTATAACTCTCTTTTGTGAAAGCATCTTTAAGTACAAAGTCAACCCCGCCATCGTAAGGTGCAACGATTATATTTTTATCAAACGAAACGAAAAATACTCTTATACAATCATTTGCAATTTCTTTTAAAAGTTTGTTATGATAATTTGGTTTCCATATTGTTGGCGCAAAAGCTGGTCTGTAAATATCCAGTTCGTCATATTGCTCTGAGTCAATTTTATTCAATTTAATATTATCTAGTTGTACAAACGAAAAAGGCTTTAGTATTTCTTCCTCGTCTGTAAGATGGTTGGGTTTGTTGTCGCCCAAATTATATTCACCTGTTACCATTAAAATGGGTGTTTCGTAGCCGAGCAAGTCAGTAATTATTTCGTTTTGTCGCGAAAGAAGAATTTCCCATTCGTTCTCATCATCTGCATAACGTTTCGATTCAGGTAAACTATGAATTCTAAACCACTGGCTAGGATAGTGGTGTTTAAATAAGTACGAAATAGGTACCATATCCACGTAGTTTAAAGCCCATAATTTTTGAAAATCTTCTTTTGTCATTATGTTTAGGTTTAATTACCATCAGCGGATTAGTTATTGCCTGGGTAAGGGCTAGAGAGATGAACAGAACAAATGGACAGCGAAACTTTTAAAAATATAAATATTGGATTTATCGCTTCTGCCTATTTTTGCAATACCTTATTGGTATGCGTCTTTTTATTGGAATCTGAATTTAACTTTGTAAATACATAAAAAACCTCCATTCATTGAACTATCTTAGCAAATCAAAACTTAAAGAGGCGTTAGGAAAGACTTTTAAGTTGAGCGATGCGAAAGCAATGAATAGAGGTTAACACTAGTATTTAAACGCGTATAATTTTATGGCGTTGAAGTATTAATTCCTATGAGTGTTCTTTTACTTTTTCTTTATATTTTTTAACTTGTGTTTTTAAGGCTTCGCAGGCTAAATCTGTTGCTTCTTCAAAACTGGCACATTGTTTTTTAGCAAAAAATTCGTGCCCACTTCCCAACATTTTTATTTCGGCTATTTTATTTTCATTATTACTGTTCTTATCTAGCCTAAGCGTAACCTCGCTATTGATAATACCATCGTAAAAGGTATTTAATTTTTCTACTTTGTCATTAATAAAGCCGATCAATTTTTTGTCAGCGTTAAAGTGTACCGATTGAATGTTAATTGTCATAATTTACCTCCATTTATTTTGTGTGTTGTATGTTACTCACCCGACCTAGGATGAGCTTGTTTGTAGTGTTGCTTTAATTTTTCAATAGTGTTGTGCGTGTAAATTTGAGTAGCGGTTAAATTAGCATGGCCTAATAATTCTTTTACCGCATTAATATTACTACCATCGTTCAATAAGTGTGTAGCAAAGGTGTGTCTCAAAACATGAGGACTTTTCTTTTTGAGCGAAGTTACTTGGCTCAGGTATTTTTTAACCAATTGATACACCGTGTGCGCTTGAAAGGGTTCGTTTCGTTTTGTAACAAATAAACAACTATTTGTTAAGCCCTCTTCTCTTTTTACTTGCAAATAAGATTCTAGGTTACGTTTTAAGTTTAGATGAAAAGGAATAATACGTTCTTTATTACGTTTACCCAACACTTTAAATTGAGTGCCATGAATGTCCACATCGCTCTCTTGCAATTGAATGAGTTCGCTGCGACGCATGCCTGTTTGGTAAAGTACATCTAAAACAACTTTATCTCTTAAACCCTCAAATGTATTGGCAAAGCATTCTGGCTGTAATAATCGCTGCATTGCTTTTTCATCCACAAACTCGGGCAGTCGTTTAGGCGTTTTAGGACCTTTCAATTTTTGGACAGGGTTTACCAAAATACATCCACTTTTTAATTGGTACTTATAATACGATTTTAAAGCCGATAATTTACGGTTAACACTTTTAGCGGTTTGCTTTTGCTCCATTAAGTGCGCTACAAACGAGCGCGCTTGTTTATAAGTGGCGGTGTTTAAAATATCGTGTTGCTGATTTTCTTTTAAAAAGGTTTGGAATTGCTCCAAGTCTTTGCGATACGCCGTAACCGTATGTTTACTGCTCCGTTTCTGAAAGGATAAATAATTAAGAAACTCGTCCATGCTCCGAAATCACAAAATCTGATTCTAAATTACTGTGCGCTTTAACTAAAAGCAAGTTAATTATGTTAAAAAAATAATATTGCCTTAAAATAAAAGTAAACAAGGGGCTGTTAACTAATTCTCATCTCAATATCGGTTTTAAAAGATACATGTTGAACCAGAATTATTTTTCTTTTAGGTGACAAAAAATTAGCGGCGAAGCAAAGGCTATGGGATAATTTTTGAGGAAGTATAAAGGAAAAAGAAACTGGATCAACGTATCTTTTAGAAATGATGTTGGTATCAATACATCTATCAAGTCTGCGTTAACTAATTCTCATCTCAATATCGGTTTTAAAAGATAACTTAATAAAATTTTTGTTGTTGAATTTTATATAATTATTTCATAAAGTACTTCAGTCGTTATGTTGCTAAATGAGGCTTGAGCATTCGTTTATTTCTTTCTTTCCAAATAGTTTAGTCCAAAATCCAATTTTTTATTGTTGATTCGGCCTCTTAACTTTTAGATGTGTTTGTATAACATCACTTAATAAAGGTATTCAATTCGGGTATCTATAAAAAACAAAACCGCTTTTTTAAGATTTCACGTCTCAAAAAAGCGGTTCAAAAATTTGATACTTTTAATTATCGGTTAACTATAAAACGACGCGTTAACGTTTGATTACCTTGTTGAATGGTGATGAAATATAAACCATCACTTAAATTGGCATCGTTAATGACATCGAATTTATTTTTACCTTCATTTAATGAATAGGTTTTAGTGTATAAAACGGCACCTAAGGCATTCATACATTTAACTTGGCAATCGCTGGCTTTAGTAGCATTAACCGTGATAAATGCTTTAGCGGAGTTTACAGGGTTTGGAGATACTTCGCTTACTGACTCTAAGTTATTAGCTAACTCGCGCACTGAAATGACCTCTTGATTATACACGATGCGGAATGATAAGGTGTCTGCGGGATTGTTTAGATTTGTAAATTTATAACGAACTCGGTTGTACCCCGCGAACCCTTTGTTTTCTTCTAAATCTGCGGTTAACAAACTATTGAAGGTAGTATTGGGAGCCATAATAATAGGAGAGCCGGCAGGAGTAATAGTGGTTGCTGGCGAAAAGCAATTCACAATACAAAAATAAGCATTTGTGCTTTCGCTAAGTAATTCATCAAAACGTGAAATAGAATAAGAATTAGTAGTTACACTAACATTTCTCAATTCCATTTTGAGTACATTTACAACATTTTGATTCCTTGGGCTGGTTGATACAGGATAATCCATTCCATTTGTAATGGCTGTTACTGTGGCTGTACCCGCATCATTTTTAGAAGCTAGTTGAATGGAAGTTTGTGCTACAAAACTTGAAACACTTACGAGAAGACCTAAAGAAAGTAAAAGTTTTTTCATAGTTTATTTATTTAAAAAAATCCGACTACACAAATGTAGTCGGATTTTTGTTTGGTTTTAATTATTTAACAACTGTTAGTTTTTTGGTGATAGCACCTTGGCTACCTTTAACGGTAACGCTATATAAACCATCGGCCCAGTTTTGAGTGTTTAATTCAAAATCATGAGTACCAGCACTTAATGGTGATGAAGCTGCTTGGTAAACCACTTGACCTAATTGATTGTAAACGGTTACGCTTACTTGGTCGTTTTGGAACATATCTAAAGTTAACTTACTTACGCCATTACTTGGGTTTGGAGCTAAACTTACACCATTAAATACATTAACTGGCGTGTTCAAACCTGATGTTAAAGAGGTTTTCATAAAATTAGTTTCACCCGAACCGTATTGACCGGTTGAACTATAAACAGTTTGTGTACCTCCCGATAAAATACGGTAATTACCTGCACCATAACCAGCGTTAATGCCATCGCCATACGAGTCTTTTGCAATCACTTTAAAACAAGTATTTTGATTAACAGTAAAGGTTTGTGTTTGTAAAGCTGTACCAGACGCTGCTAAATCAGCATAAGGACCGCCCGAAGAAATGATGGCATTTGTAATTTCGTCACGCACTTCCCAAGTACACTCAGAGCCATAACGATCTTGTGTAAAGTTCATTTGCATGTTAATATTATTAGCTATCAAGCTTGTTAAAGGCCAGGTTGTTTTAGAAACGGTATTGTTAGTCGCATTTTGGTCAACACCACCATTTGTACTTACTACGTTTATATTTAAAGTATTATTTGATAACGGCGTAAAGTTTAAAGTTGGTAAAATAACTGTTTTTTGTTGGAAAGAAGTACAGTTACCTGTCCAAGTAAAAGTTTGAGCAGTACCACCATTTACATTATAAGATACAACAACATTGGTTAAAGGATTTGAACCAAAATTTGTAAACTTAAACTCTGGCGTGCTTATACCTGCACATATTACATTATCTACTTTTAAGTTAGATACACCAGCATCTAAGTTATTAGCAATACCAGTAAATTGAATTGGCCCTATTCCACCAGAAATAATTTTCGTTTGTGGATTTTCTGAAATAAACGCAACTACTTCTAAGTTACCGATATTACAAGCGTTTGTAGCCGTACCTGCTCCATAAAGCGCAGGAATGGTGTAACTAACCGTAGTATTGTAAGTGTTACCCAAACTTGTTGTTGAAACCGTATTACCAAAAGTTGGTGTTAATATTTTACGCAACATGTGTTGGTGGTTATAAGTACCATCAGGATTGGTTTGTGTTGGATTCCAAACAGCACCCGAAACTTGAGGACCTACTACATCGTTCTCTAACAAGGCAATGGTTAAATAGTTATTGGCTGTTGGGCTATTGGCAGTATAATACGCTTGTGCATCAACTGTAATAACACGTGTGTTCACATCTAAAGTAGCTTGACAAGCCACATTTACATAAGAAGTTTGTGTTAAAACCGAACTGGCACTAGAGGTCCACGACCCGCGGTTTTGAGCAATAGCCGTTCCAGTAAATACCACACGGTTCATAGAACCTTGCGGATACCCTGTTAAGCCCATTCCAGGGATACCCAAAATAGAAGCACCTTCGGGCGTGCGATAATCGGGTTGACCTGCACTCGGATTGGCAAAACCACCCGTGTGAATATTTACTAAAACAACTTTACCAGGGGCGTTAGCTGCTTTAATTTGATTCGCAATTTTGTGACCATCTGGGCAAAATTGACAATTAATTCCAGTAAATTCTTCGAGTACTGCTACTTTAGTTTGTGCACTCGTACTTGCAGGCAATTGAGCCATAGCCGTGGCGGCTAGACCTGCAGTGAAGATAGTTAGTAAGTGTTTTTTCATTGTTAATTGTTTAAAGTTAAATTATCATTAAAACCATTTAGACATTTAGTCTATGACAATATTAATAACTAAAATTTAAAAATCAAATAGCTAAACGTTAAAATTACCGTTCATCCTTCATTTATTATTGACATCCTACCAATAAATTGTTCAAAAGTGTACTTTTGTACCCTTATTTCGGAATAATTTGTTGGGCGGAGAACTTTTTAATAGAGCAATTAACACACTAGACTTTCAAAAATCGAGTTATCTTGAGGGTTTATGTGGCTCGGCGTTGTCTTTTTTAATTCAATCGCTTTATAACAATGCTCCTCAACCGCTTATTTTAGTGGCTTCTGACAAAGAAAAGGCAGCGTATTGGTTAAACGATTTACAATATTTACTCCCCAATACCAAAACTTGTTTTTTTCCGGAGAGCTACCGACAACCATACCAAGAAGAGAAAACAAGCAATGCGAATATTCAAGAACGCACCGAAACGCTCTCCTTGATAAGTAAAACACATTTTGTTGGTATTGTAGTTACCTATCCACTAGCCTTAGCCGAAAAAGTAGCCACTAAACAGAAGTTACATCAAAACACGCTTCAAATTAAAAAAGGCGAAAAACTTTCGGTTGATTTTATTCAAGAGTTTTTAAGTTCGTATCAATTCGAACACGTTGACTTTGTGTTCGAGCCTGGGCAGTTTTCTATTCGTGGCGGCATCATTGATATCTATTCATTTGCCAACGAATATCCATACCGATTAGAATTGTTTGGAAACGATGTAGAAGCCATTAAAACCTTCGACCCATCTACACAACTCTCTACCGCTAATTACGATTTTATAACTATTATTCCCAACACTAACTCGGGTGTTTTTTTAGAACAGAAAGGCTTACTATTCGATTACTTTGAAGCGAACAGTCTGTTATTTTTTGAAGACATAGCTTATGCCGAAGAGGTGTTTAAAAAACGCTTAGAAAAAACAACCGATGCTTACAACACCTTGCAGGGCGAAATAAAGCAGGTGTCGCCTCATTTACTGTGTGCTTCTCCGCAAGAGTTAAACCAAGCCTTGCAACGTTTTGTTTGCATCGAGTTTGGGTTAAACAACAGCCGTAAAAGCGAAGCCATACATTTTGAACAATTGCCTCAACCGAGTTTTCAGAAAAATTTTGAATGGCTCATCAATCACTTAAAAGAACAAAAAACAAAAGGGTATAAAAATTATTTCTTAACGGATAATGCCAAACAAGCCGAACGCTTGATGTCTATTTTTAATGATTTACTGGCCAAAGAACATCGCACCTACGATACACTTATAGAGTATGTTAATTTAACCGTTCACGAAGGGTTTATTGACCATCACTTAAAAATTGGTATTTACACCGATCATCAAATTTTTGAACGCTACCACCGCTTTAAATTAAAAGAGGTAAAGCGTAAAGCCGATGAAGCATTTACCATCAAAGAAATTTTAACGCTAAACCCTGGCGATTATGTAACCCACATAGACCACGGTATTGGCCGTTTTGGAGGACTTCAAAAATTAAATGTGAATGGCAAAATTCAAGAGTCGGTGCGTTTAGTTTTTAAAGACAACGATATTTTATACGTGAGCATTCACTCCCTCCACCGCATTAGTAAATACAGCGGTAAAGAAGGACAAGTGCCTCGAATTGATAAATTAGGAAGCACCGCTTGGAATACATTAAAACAAAAAACGAAACGCAATGTAAAAGCTGTTGCTTATGATTTAATTAAACTCTATGCCGAGCGCAAAGCCCGCAAAGGCTGGGGCTTTATGCGTGATAATTATTTGCAACACGAACTAGAAGCGTCGTTTATTTACGAAGATACACCCGATCAAATTAAAGTAACCAACGATGTTAAAAAAGACATGGAAAAAGCAAATCCCATGGATCGGTTGGTGTGTGGCGATGTAGGCTTTGGTAAAACCGAAATTGCCATACGTGCCGCGTTTAAAGCCGTTTGCGATAGTAAACAAGTTGCTATTTTAGTACCCACTACTATTTTAGCGTATCAACATTACAAAACGTTTTCTGAGCGTTTAAAAGAATTACCATGCAACATCGAATACATCAATCGTTTTAGGAGCAGCAAAGAACAAAAAGATATTATACAACGTTTAGGCGAAGGAAAAATAGATATTATTATTGGTACGCATAAATTGGCTGGAAAAGAAATAAAGTTTAAAGACATTGGTTTATTAATTATTGATGAAGAACAAAAATTTGGTGTAGGTGTAAAAGATAAATTAAAAACGTTTAAAACAAACATTGATACCTTAACGCTAACTGCCACGCCTATTCCACGAACGCTGCAGTTTAGTTTAATGGGTGCCCGCGATTTATCAGTTATATCAACCCCTCCACCCAACCGACACCCGGTGCAAACCGAACTACACGGTTTTGATGAAAGCCTTATTAGAGATGCCATTAGTTACGAATTGCAACGCGGCGGGCAAGTATTTTTTGTACATAATAAAGTACAAAGCATAATAGAAATGACGGGCTTAATTCAACGTTTAGTACCCGATGCGCGCATTGCTATTGGGCACGGACAAATGGATGGCGATAAACTCGAAGATGTGATGCTTGGGGTAATGGAGGGTGATTACGATGTGTTAGTAGCCACTACCATTATTGAAAGTGGCCTCGATATTAGCAATGCCAATACCATTATTATTAACGATGCTCAAAACTTTGGCTTAAGCGATTTACACCAAATGCGCGGTCGGGTAGGGCGTAGTAATAAAAAAGCATTTTGTTACTTACTCGTTCCGTCGCAAGTGGCATTAACCACCGAAGCACGGAAACGTTTAAAAGCCATTTGTGATTTTAGTGATTTAGGCAGTGGTTTTCAAATTGCCATGCGCGATTTAGACATTCGTGGAGCTGGTAATTTATTAGGTGCCGAACAAAGTGGTTTTATTAACGATATGGGTTTTGATACCTATATGAAAATTTTAAACGAAGCCATCGAAGAATTAAAAGAAGAACCTTGGTATATTGAAACCATGGGCGGTGTTGAAGTCGAAAATAAAAGTGTATTCTCGCGTCAATTTGTAAAAGAAACGGTTATCGAAACCGATTTATCTTTACTTATTCCCGATAGGTATGTGGAAAGCCTTACCGAACGTTTAATTCTTTACCGCGAGTTAGATAACATAACCAAAGAAGACGATTTGCAGCATTACGAATTAAACTTGCGCGACCGTTTTGGCCCCTTGCCAACCGAAGCAGCCGAGTTAATTAACCTTGTGCGTATGCGTTGGCGAGCCATGCAATTGGGCTTCGAAAAATTGACGCTTAAAAATGGGAAAATGTTAGCTTATTTTGTAAGTAAGCCAGGTAGCGACTATTTTTCGTCGCCCATGTTTATGGGGGCTTTGCAATTTGTACAAACCTACCCAAGCCGTTGCGTGTTGAAAGAATTACCAACTAAACTTTATTTAACCATCGAAGATGTAACCAGTATTAAAGCTGCGGGTTTAGTTATTGAAGCCATTACAAATTTTGTAAAACCCGAAGCCAATGCGTAAAAAATCGAGATCTTTGGTTTGGTTAAGTTTGCTGTTTATCTACATCATTTTACAATTTTTATGGTGGGAAGTATTATTGGTTAAACAAACCGGACAAATTATTGCCGAGAAACAAAATTTAGCAGCTCTCTCTTCCACCAACCAAGCCACCATTATAAATGAAGTGCAAAAGTTACACAAGAAAAAAACAAAGCAAGTGATTATGATAGTGGGCGAAGGCACTGTATTTTTATTGCTTTTGCTATTCGGTATTTACAAAATAAAACAAGCACATGATAGAGAAGTAAAACTTAACGAGCAACATCAAAATTTTTTATTAAGCATTACACACGAATTAAAAACACCGCTATCGGCCATTAAGTTACAACTGCAAACCCTTCAGCGGCATCAGTTACAAACCGATAAAAAAGAGGAGCTTCTTAAAAATGCTTTAGATGAAAACGAACGGTTAAATTCGTTAATAGACAATGTGCTTTACGTTAGTCGCATGGATACGCAACAAACCATTGTTAAGTTACAACGCATCCAATTGAGTGAATTAGTAAACGAGGTGTTACAGCGTTATTTTAAACTAGCATTGAATACTAAAATACTAAATGCTGTTATTGAACCAAACATTGAAATGAATGCCGATGCCTTGGTGTTTCCTTCGGTGCTGATTAATTTAATAGACAATGCGTTTAAATATTCGTTCGATGAAAAGCAAGTGCAAGTTATTTTAAAGAAAGAAAAAAATACAATTTACATAAGTGTTAGCGACCTCGGATGCGGCATTGCTGAAGTGGATAAGCCTAACGTATTTGAACGGTTTTACCGCAGCGGATCGGAAGAAACACGCCAAGCCAAAGGCACCGGGCTTGGGCTTTATATTGTACATTATGTTGTAAAAGCGCATGGTGGTCAAATTAGCATCCTCAATAACACTCCAAAAGGTACTTGTTTTCAATTAACATTTCCAACTGTATGAAATTAACGGCTATGTTTTTTAAAGTCATTCTTTCTTTTTGTTCGTGTTGTTTTATTTTTATGAGTGCCTGTCAACCAAGCGATACAGCGCACCACCAAGGTTCAACTACAAGTTTGTTACCCGATACAACTATTCGGTACGCCAAAGGGTTTTCTATACAAACCTGCGCTACTTATACTTTACTAACGTTAAGCGGAACACCAAAAGATTCGAGTAACCGCTATCTATTGTACAACGATTCGTTACCAACGCTTTTGCCAACTGCCAACTGCACACCTTTAAAAGTACCAGTTCGTTCCATTGCCGCACTGAGTTGTATTTATGTAAGCATGTTAGATGCCTTGGGCTCTATGAATGCGGTGAGTGCCACCGATAATGCCGATTATAGCAACAACTCAAATTTACGAGAAGGCATTCGTACCAAAAAAATAGTGGAACTAGCCAAAGGACCTGAGTTAGATGTTGAAAAAACCATTGCCTTAAATCCGCAAGTGGTATTAACTTTTGGAATGGTTAACGAAAGCCCGAGTTACAAAAGCTGGCTCGATAAACGCCACATTCCTTTAGTAATGTGTTACGACCATCTCGAAAAAAGTGCTTTAGCTCGTGCAGAATGGATGAAGTGCTTGGCTCTATTTACGGGCAAACGCCACCAAGCCGATAGTTTATTTACACGCATTGAAAAGGAGTATCAACGCATTGTTCAACTTGCCCGAAAAACTGAACTCAGGCCAAGTGTTTTTTGCGAGTTAAAATATGGCGATGTGTGGTATATGCCTGCCGGAAAAAGTTCGGTAGCCCAATTGATTAAAGATGCAGGGGCTAATTATTTATGGGCCAACGACACCGCATCTGGTAGTTTAAATTTAAGTTTTGAAAGCGTGTATCAAAAGGCTAATCAAGCGCAGTTTTGGATAAACACATCGTCGGTGTCTTCTTTAAACGAAATCGCTGCGCAAGATAAACGTTACCAATCGTTTCTTGCTTTTCAAAACCAAAACGTTTATCACTATTGCCAACATGTAAACGCCAAAGGGTATAGCAGTTACTGGGAAACGGGAATGCTTTATCCCAATCAAGTACTCAACGATTTAACGCTTATCTTTCATCCCGAATTAAAGGATAGCTTGCATGATTTTTATTTTTATAAAAAGTTAGAGTAAATACAAACGTTTGACTTTAACAACTTCATTATAACGAACGCATTGACCATTCAAAAAAATATCTATTTTAGCCTAGCATTAAATTGAAAAACTATGGAAATTCCGAATGAGAATACCCCAAACGATCAGCAAGTAACCCAACAGTTTAATCAACAGTTTAACACATCCGACCCCACTAACAATTTAGGTGGTGGAACGCCACTTCCCAATGCCACAGCGGTTTTGGTACTAGGTATTGTTTCGATAGCAACGTGTTGGTGTTATGGTATTATTGGGCTTACTTGCGGTATTATTGCTTTAGTTTTATCAAACAAATCTTTAGCTATTTATAAAACTAACCCTAGTACATTTACAGTATCTTCTTATAAAAATCTCAATGCTGGGCGTATTTGCGCCATTGTTGGCACTATATTAAGTGGGCTTCATTTAATTTATATTGTTGCGGCGATTGCGGTTCTTGGAATCACTTTTGGTAGTGTATTAGGCGGGGCTTTGTTAGGAAGCTAATAGCGTTTAAGTAAAAAAGCTTTGGGCTCAAATAAGTTATTTCATTAAGTTTTAAGCAATGATTAATTGGCTCGAACAACATTTGGTTACCTGCTTGTCGGTAAAATATTTGGGAATGGAATGCCCAGGCTGCGGCATGCAACGGGCGTTTATAGCCTTATTACGTGGGCAGTTCGCGGATTCGTTGCACTATAACCCAGCTTTGTTGCCATTTTTAATAACGGTTGTGATGCTTCTTTTTCATTTAAAATTCGATTTTAAACACGGTGCGCGCAGCATTGTTATTGGCTTTGCATTTACAACCGTGCTTATGGTGGTTAACTACGTTCTTAAACAAGTTCATATTTATGGCCATTAAGTGGGCAATTTTTTCAAAAAAAATAAAATTTTAGAGGCTAACGAATTGTAAAACAATAAAATTTAATTACATTTGTCGCCTCAAACGGTAGGTATAGCTCAGTTGGTTAGAGCGCTAGATTGTGGTTCTAGAGGCCGTGGGTTCGAGCCCCATTACTTACCCTTCAAAAGCTGTCTTTTTTAGGCAGCTTTTTTTATGCCCATTCGTTTGTTTTTTATTAAAAAGCTATTAACACCAAAGGTGTAACTTGTAATTAAATCGCATCTTTACGCTTTAGATTTTCATTTCTAATTTATTTATGCAAGCAAAGTATCAAGCTAAATCTAAAGCCCTATTGGTGTTACAAGATGGAAGCGTTTTTGAAGGAAAAGCCGCCGGAAAGTTGGGCACCACCACCGGCGAAATTTGTTTCAATACGGGCATGTCGGGCTATCAAGAAATTTTTACAGATCCTAGTTACACTGGGCAAATTATTGTAATGGCCAATGCGCATATTGGTAATTATGGGGTTGAAGCCAGCGATGTGGAAAGCGAGTCAGTTAAAATTTCGGGTATGATTTGCAAGAAATTTAACACAGGATTTTCACGCGCCCGCGCTAGTGTTAGTTTGCAAACTTATTTTGAAGATAATAATATTGTTTCGATTAGCGATGTAGATACCCGTGCTTTGGTGCGCCGCATTCGCGATAAAGGGGCTATGAACTGTATTATTTCTTCGGATAATTTATCGGTCGAAGATTTAAAAAAGCAATTGTATGCCGTGCCAAGTATGCAAGGGCTCGAATTGTCTTCTCGTGTTTCTACAACACACGTTTATACAGTTGGCGAGCAGAGTGCTAAGTACAAAGTAGCCGTTTTAGATTTTGGGGTTAAAAAAAATATCTTGCGAAGTTTAACACAGCGCAATTGTTACTTAAAAGTTTTCCCAATGAAAACGCCTTTAGAGGAGTTAATAGCCTTTGCACCCGATGGGTTTATGTTAAGCAATGGTCCTGGCGACCCCGGTGCTATGCCTCAAGAAACCGAATTAATTAAACAAATTGTAGCAACGGGTAAACCTGTATTTGGCATCTGTTTAGGCCATCAATTATTAGCGCAATCGCAAGGCGTTAGTACTTACAAAATGCATGCGGGACACCGAGGCATCAACCATCCTGTTAAAAATTTAATAACAGGTAAATGTGAAATCACGTCTCAAAACCACGGCTTTACAGTTAATGCCGACGATATAAACAAAAATGAAGCCCTCGAAATAACCCACGTTAATTTGAATGATAACACCATTGAAGGTATTCGTCTAAAAAATAAACCTGTCTTTTCGGTTCAGTATCATCCCGAGGCATGTCCTGGTCCACACGACTCGCGGTATTTGTTCGACCAATTTGTTAATTCACTGTAAATGGTTAAAAAATACCATAAATACGTGAGGTAATAGTTTAGCTATTAATCAATTAATGAAGTATCTTTACGCAAAATTTTTAGTACTTTAATTATGCAGACAATTCGTTTTCAAAACAGTAATCGCTCGTTTTACTTAACAGCGCGTCAACGGGTGGATGAATATTTTAAGACCAACAACATTTCTAAATATGGAAATTCGGGGATGGTGATAAAAACCATCTTTATGTTTTGCTTATACTTTATTCCTTATACCCTCATTGTTAGCAATGCTTTCACCAGTTACTGGTTAATGATAGCATCGGGTTTATTAATGGGTTTAGGCATGAGCGGGATTGGTTTATCGGTAATGCACGATGCCAACCACGGCGTTTATGCTCGCAACAAAAATTGGAACACCTTAATGACTTACTCTATGTATTTAATTGGTGGAAGCCCCATTAACTGGCAATTGCAACACAACACCTTACACCACACTTACACTAATGTGTCTGGGCACGACGAAGACATTATGGCACCCGTGCCTTGGTTACGCTTTTCGCCGCACGATAAACTACGCAAAATTCATAAATGGCAATATTTATACGCTTGGTTTTTTTATGGGCTAATGACTTATGCGTGGATGCTTACCAAAGATTTCGTGCAATTAGTGCGTTATAACAAAATGGGTTTATTGGTTACCAAAAAAACAACATTTGGAAAAGAATTATTTAAACTGGTGATTGCAAAATTATTTTACATGTCTTATACCCTTGTTATTCCAATGGTGTTTAGCAATTTACCTTGGTGGTTAATTTTAACTGGGTTTTGCATTATGCACTTCTTATGCGGTTTAATTTTAGCTCTTATCTTTCAACCGGCACACGTTATTAACGAAACGGTTTTCCCCGAGCCTACTCCAACAGGTATTGTAGAAGAAGACTGGGCCATTCACCAATTAAAAACGACTAGTAATTTTGCACAAAAAAGTGTTTGGTTTACTTGGTTAATTGGCGGGCTTAATTTTCAGGTGGAACACCATTTATTTCCCAATATTTGCCACGTGCATTATAAAAAAATTGCCCCTATTATTATGCAAACGGCACGCGAATTTAATTTGCCTTATTACACGCAAAAAACGTTTTGGCAAGCCTTGGTTTCACATGCTTCCTTATTAAAACAATTGGGTCGCACACCAACTTTAGCTTAGTTTATTTTAGTGCGCTTACACTAAGAGGCTGTCCAGATTCTATTTAAAATGTTTGTTATGTGTCTTTTTTCACCATGCTTCGTTGCGTTTTTTGACCTTAGCGGCTCTGCTATGGCCTGCAAAACGCGCTTCGCCTGATAAAAAAATACCCTATAACATTCCAAATAAATAGAATCTAGACAGCCACTAAGGAAAAACCTTTTTCCTTAGTGTAGGTCTTTTATCACCAAACTTTGAAATGAGAAGAATAGATACGCCGTGAAGCGTAGGTTTAATTCATCCAATTAAATGAATTGGGTATAAAAGAGTTTCTAACAAATTATAACCTTATATTTGTTACGCATTAAACTTATGAAATTACTTACAGGAACAGGGGTAGCCATTGTTACGCCATTTACAAAAAAAGGCGCGGTAGATACCGACGCACTAACCCAATTAGTAAAGCATTTAATTACTGGCAAAGTAGAGTATTTAGTAATTAACGGTACTACGGCCGAAAGTGTAACCCTTAGCATTGAAGAGAAGCAAACCGTTATAGATACTGTTGTAAAAGCCAATGCCAACACCTTGCCATTAGTACTTGGCATTGGTGGCAATAACACTGCCGAGGTTGTTCACACCATTAAAAAAACAGCGTTAAAACCTTTTGAAGCTATTTTATCGGTAGCACCATATTATAATAAACCCAATCAAGAGGGTTATTACCAACACTATAAAACCTTAGCCGAGAGCACCAAAAAACCTATCATTTTATATAACGTGCCAGGACGCACAGGCAGCAATGTTAGTGCCGATACCCAACTGCGCATTGCCAATGCTTTTAAAAATATAGTGGCTACCAAAGAAGCCAGCGGCAACATTGAACAAATGATGAAAATTATTAAAAGTAAGCCAAAACATTTTTCGTTAATTAGTGGCGATGATGCGTTAACCCTTCCTGTTATTGCAGCAGGTGGCATTGGGGTTATTTCGGTGGTGGCTAATGCGTTTCCAAAAGATTTTTCGAACATGGTGCGTGCGTGCTTAAGCCACGATTTTAAAACGGCTCAACCCTTACATTACAAATTGCTCGATATTACCGAACAATTATTTGCCGACGGAAATCCGGGAGGCATTAAATACGCCTTGAGTAGGCTTAACATTTGCGAATCGTATGTGCGTTTACCCTTGTGCGAGCCTAATAGTAATGTAAAAGAAAAAATTAAAACCTTAGTGAATGCTTTAAAATGAGTAAAACACAAATTTTAAATACCTTACAAATTGCGCAAAAATTAAATCGCCTCGCCTACGAGGTTTACGAAACTAATTTTAACGAAAAAGAATTACTAATTGTAGGGATAGAAGGCAATGGCTATAAAGTAGCCGATCAAATTTATGACCGCTTACAAAAAATAAGTAAACTCAAATTGCACTTAGGTAAAATTACATTGAATAAAGAAAAACCTTGGGAAGGTGAACCCACGATCAACTTTGCCGAAAAATTATTTATCAATAAAAACGTTATTTTAGTGGACGATGTGTTAAACAGCGGGAAAACACTAATGTATGCCGTTAAACTTTTTTTAGATAAACCCGTTAAGCGCATTCATACCTTAGTGTTGGTGGATCGCAGCCACCATCGCTTTCCCGTGAAAGCCGATTTTGTGGGCTTATCGTTAAGCACCACTTTACAAGAACACATAGCCGCTGATTTTAGTAAAAAAAATAAGGAAGCTGTTTATTTGATGTGAACGAAGAACGCTCTAAAATATTAAAACTTCAAAAAGAAGTTAAAGACGTTAAACTCAATGCCTTGCTCGAAATCACGAAGGCCATTAATAATAATTTTTCTACTGCGCAGCTACTCGATTTGTATCAAGAGATTTTAGAAAACCGATTGGGCGTTGGTAAATTGGTGTTGTTTAGTTTCGATGAAGATTGGAGTTGCATTTTAAAATATGGTATTTCGGAGGCGTTTAACCACATTCAATTTGAGAACGAACTCCTCGAAATTAATGAAATAGAAACCATCAGTTTTAGTAAAGGAAATTTTAGTAAAAGTTTTGAAATTGTAGTACCAGTTTTTCACAAACAAATTCCCTTGGCTTATGTATTGTTAGGCGATGTCAATGAAGAAAAAATTGAGTTAAGTGCAGCCATTAAACATTTGCCTTACATTCAAACCCTCACTAACATTATTGTGGTGGCCATCGAAAACAAAAAGTTGTTTAAACAAAACATACAACGCGCCCAAATCAATAAAGAGTTAGAGTTAGCACAAAACATGCAGCAAATGCTTTTTCCGCGCGAGTTGCCCAATAACGCGGGCTTGCAGGTGAGTGCTAAATATTTACCACATCAACAAGTAGGAGGCGATTATTACGACTTTATAAAATTAAACAACCACGAGTTTGTATTTTGCATGGCCGATGTAAGCGGAAAAGGTGTAGCCGCCGCTTTGTTAATGAGCAACATTCAAGCTACTTTGCACAGTTTATTAAACTACACGCACAATTTAAAAGATATTGTTATTGAACTGAACCGACGTGTTTTATCGAATACCAATCGCGAAAAATTTGTTTCTCTTTTTTTAGCGAAACTCAATACCAAAAGTCAGCAATTAACCTATATCAATGCCGGACACAATGCCCCCGTTTTATTTTATGAAAACAAGTTTTCAGAATTAGTAAAAGGCAGTAGTTTGTTAGGGATTACCGAAAATTTACCCATTCCACCTGTTGAAACTTTTAATTACAGTTCGGAGTTTACCTTAGTGTGTTATACAGATGGATTAACTGACACTAATAATCCTCAAGAAGAAAATATTGCTTTAGAAGCTATTAAAGACATTATCCGCAACAATCATAAAAACGCTACTGACTTTATTAACAATGCTATTATTTTTTATGCCGAAGAGTTTAAAGGTGAGCAAGATTTTCCGGATGATATTGCCTTGTTAACTTTAAAGGTAACCGATTTGGGGTTTTAAAATTGATTGACAATTTTTGCTCAATTCTTAAAAGCTAAATTGTAAGCAATGGGAGTCATTTTTTTTGTTCACGAGGTTTGTAAGTGGTTGGATTGTATGGGTTGTATGCGGTTAAAATTAAATGATGCAACAGGAATCTACATCGAGTCAAAATCCCTTCCCAACAAGCTACGGTACTACTTTTCTTCTTAACTGTAATAAGTACTACAACTCAGTTGAAAAAGTGCTCGTTTATTGGGCTTTCGCCGCTCAATAAGATTCCTATTGCATCATTTACGTTCAAGCAATTCTCACTAACGCTTTATTTATTAATTTGTAATTTTTCTTTAAAGATTTTATCGTTCACTTTTACAGAGATAAAATAAATACCAGAAGCCAGTTTGGCATCATCCATATCTATCGTTTTACTAAACGTTCCTGTTTCGGTGGCAGTAGCTGGGCTTAACTCGAATACCAATTGACCTAAAGTGTTAACTATTTTCACTTCAATTTTATCGTTTTCGATAGCTTGTAACGTTATATTCACTTGTTTAGAAGCAGGATTAGGAAATACATTCACTTTTGTTTCGCTTGCACTAACAACCCCACCAGATTTAATTTGGCGCGTTTGAGACCCTTGCAAAGGTGTAGTTGGCAAGGTAAAACTACCACAATTTTGAGCCCAACTATTAAGAGGGCTACTCCATGAAAGGATAAAATTAGTACAAGTTTGTAAGCCTGTTATAGGATTCAATCCAACTAGAAAATTAACAGAAGGCCCTGGCAAAGCCGGATTTTGATTCGTTAAAACATCTCCTGAACAACCTGTTGCGCCATTAAAAGCGGCTTCCACAAATAAGTAATTGCTAGCAGATGCACCACCGTTTTCTGTTCCAAACACTTGAATACCAATATCGTTTGGTCCGCCATTGTCTAAATGACTGATGGCTGAACCGATGATACGCATCCCAGCTAATCCAAAAAAACTAAATTCGTTAATGAAATCGAACGCTGCGGGTGGTGGAACTGAAGGGGGAACATACGCTACACCGTTTGCATCTAGTTTTATAACTGTCATGTAATTGGGCTGGCTATTTTCAACTAAAGCATAATACATATAGTTACCTGTAACACTACTATTGCGCTCGGTTATTGCGGATAGGTTTCGCATGGGGCCTACGCTAGTGCCGCCAATAACAGTTCTGGGTAAAGTATTCCAATTAATAACCGAACCATTGCTATTAAGGTTAAGTGCCCATAAACCTTGTGTATTGGCATTGCTGTACCCACTAATAACATAGCCACCAGACGCATTTGAAACTTCTATGCTTTCAAAAAAGTCATTACCAATGGGGCTAATATTTAAGGTCTGTCCAAAAATCCTACAACTTGTGTTTATCAGATTGGAAACATTAAATCTGGCAAAGAAACCACGACTAGCAGAAGACATAGTACCAGCATTAGTAATAGCTTCGCCAACTACAACAAACTCGTTGGTGTTATAAGGCGAAAGTATCATGTCTTTTGGTCGAAAGACAAAGCCTGATGGGCTACTAAATTGTCGCGAGCTTAGTGTTGTTCCTGAACCGTTTACTTTTAAAAGATACATTCGAAGCGCACTTGAGTTTGGTAATGTGTACGAACCGCAAATTAAATACTCATTTGCAACTGTTGAGCTTATAATTATTGGTTTAGATGGACTTGTAGAACCAACAGGAAAATTATAAAAGGTTTTATTTACAATGTTACCCGAACTACTCAAAGTAGCAAAAAAGACCCCATCTGAAAATGCACCCGTTAATGCGTAATCAGCACCAGTTTCGATGACCGTAACGCCTGCGCAGTTGTTGGGATTGCTGAGTGGCGTGCCGCACGAACTATTACTTTGAATAGTGTACTCTTTACTAAATTCGAAAAAGCTTCCATTAAATGCGCCGCCTATATTCGTTCGGTCAATATAAAAATTAGGTGCACCAACAGGTAAATTACGGACAACGCCTGCCATTAAAAATCCTGAATTTGCAGATGTTGAAATTGCACCTGTTGATAAAATATAACCCGCACGGCCATAAGTAGTTTTACCAAAGGGTTGTGCCATACTTGCTAATCCTAGAGCAAGTAACGACACGGTTAGTTTTAGTGTTTTCATGTTTTTACTTTTTTAGTTAATAAATGGTGTTATGAATTTGTACGATTTAAATGATACATCACTAATTTACAGCCCATAAAATCTAAAAGGAGAGCTGTTTAACAAACGCTTGAAACAAATGGGTAAGTGCTTGTGTTTTTGATATAAGTGTTATAAGCTGGAGTCGTATTTATGCTATTTTATAAGTTGTATAAAATACTTTTGTGGTTAGTAGGTCTATTGTATTTCTGTAACAGGGCGTGTACAATTAATAATATGTACTACTTAAACGTATTTTATAGATGTATTCCCAAGAACCTGTTTTTTAGAAATGGTATTGTATGAGTTGATAAGTTTTATCAATAGGTGGTGGCCACTATAAACGCATCAATAAGTTTATTAATTGATCTTTTTTACGTGTGGATACTGGGATTTGTGTTTCATCTTTTAATACAGCTTGTCCGCCATCTTTTTTTTCAAAACGTTTTATATAATCAAGGTTAAGTAAATAGGATTGATGTATTCTAAAAAAGTGATATTCACTCAGTAATTCTTCGTACTCGCCTATGCTGTGCGATACAACTATTCGCGTTTTATCTACTAAGTAAAAACTGGTATAATTTCGGTCAGCTTCACAGTACATAATATCGTTAATGGGCACTACATGCAAGCTTTCGGTGGTTTTCAAAACCAAACGTTTTTTCGTATTTTCTATATTGTGCACAAACGAATCTACTTTTAATTGGAGCGATTGGTTGATGACTGTTTCTTTTGCTTTTAAGAGGGCTTCAGTTAATACATCGGGATCAATAGGTTTAAGTATATAATCGAGTGCAGCAAATCGAAAGGCTTTTACCGCATAATCTTCGTGGGCTGTAATAAAAATGATTTTAAAATTGGGATTGGGAATGTACTTAAACAGTTCAAATCCATTTTCGTTTCCGAGTTCGATGTCTAGCAAAACAATATCGGGCTTTTCGTTTTTAATGAAGGTAACGGCGTTGAATATATCTGCAAACGAGCCGCATACCTCAAAGCCTAATTGGTATAACTTTACAAGATTGGTGATGGCCTCTCTCACTAGAGGCTCGTCGTCTATTATGGCAATACGGTATGTTTTATTCATATTTTTGGTTTTACAAGTGTAGTTCTAAAGGTAATCCAATACTTATTTTCACGCCTTTACGTTCAGGGTGTGCTGGAAAGGCTTCATCTATTTTGAAGAGTATATTTTTTTTTATTTTGCTTTGCCAAAGTTCTATTCGATTACGTGTAATGTTAATAGCCATGGATTGGTGTTTTTGTTTTTTATTCAAATTTAGTTCTATCCCAACACCATTATCTTTTACTTCGGCGAGTAAACAGTTATCTACTAAACGGTAGTTAACTTCAATGAAGCCATCGCTAAACGTACCTTTCATGCCATGTTCTACTGCATTTTCGATAAAGGGCTGCAATAACATAGGAGGGATGCGAATGGATGAATTTAGTAAAATAGCATCAGTAGTAATGCCGTAGCTAAACCGATTACCAAAGCGTATTTTTTGTAAGTGTAAATAATTATCTAGCATCTCTAATTCTTCTTCTAACGGAATAGATTCTTTTCTCGAATTTTGTAATACGTGGCGTATTATATTTGAAAACAAACTCAAAAATTTTACGGCCGTTTTACTTTCTTGTTTTAAAATAAAACTTTGTATGGCTTGCAATGAGTTAAAAATAAAGTGTGGATTCATTTGTGAGCGCAATACATGTTGTTCCAGTTCCATCCGTTGTAAACCTGTTTTCAGTTTATTTTGACGGAATACTAAATACACAAACAAAATTCCTAAACTAATAAAAATAAAAAGGATCACTACTAAATAACGAGTTTGTCTAAGGTTTAAACTTTGATTTTCCATTTTCTGTTCTAAGAAACGATTTTCGTTTTCTTTTTTATCTAAATGGTAGTTAAATTCTTTTTCGAGTGCATGTTTTAAGTTGCGTTTATTGGTTAAGCTATCTTTAATAACTATTCCCGCTTGAAAATACACCAATGCGTTTTTATAATCGTTTAACCCCATGTACGATTTATAAATTAGTTCAAAGAGGTAAGGTTTCTGCGTTTCGAAGTGAATAGAGTCGCAGATACGAATTGCAACTTTGGCGGTTGCAATAGACAATTTATAATTTTTCATGGCTAATAAAACGCCAGATTTAGAAGCAAGTACGCTGGCTATTCCACGCTTCGATTTATTTTTTAAGGCAATCGTATATCCTTTTTCATAATAGTCAAGTGCTTTGCTATAATTTTTTTCAAACAGTGCGGTATTTCCCAAGGCATTGCAAATATGCACGGCATAGATACGTTCTTTAACCGCATTAAAGTACGATGCTGCACCTAAATAATAGGCGGCACATTTTACAGTATCTTTTTTTACCAAATAACTTGAGCCAATATCGAGAAGCGAACCTATAATACCTAAGGTATCTTTATTAAATCTATACAACGTTAAACATTTAAAGTGCATGTTTAGCGCATTATCAATAGATTTCAAACTAAAATAACAGTTTCCAATTTCAGAGTAAAAGTGTGCCATGGCCTGCATATCTTTTCGTTGCTCGGCAATTTTTAAACCTTTAAAACTGGTTTCAAGTACTTTCTGTTGATTACTTCCTATTTTATAATAGTTGACTAATTGTAATAATTGAACCATGAGTAGCGAGTCATATCCATAGTTCTCTGAGATTTTAATGGCAGAATTATTTAATTGCAGAGCCGTTGAGTCATTGTTTAATGTGTAATGAATTTTATAAAGTTGTTCTAATATTACTGAGGTGTAGAACGGTTGCTGATTTACTTTTGCCAATTGTAAAGCTTTACCCCAATAATTGGAATCGTTAATGGCATATTTTAAGCCCAATGTATAAAGCAATTGTACTTTCGTGTTTGAGGGTAATGTGTTTTGTTGGGTAACTTTATAAAAAAGTTCATCACCCTTCTGTTGAATTGGTAATACAGTTTGCCCCATTATTAACCAACTATTTTGCATAAATAGAACAAGTAAAATAATGAACGTGTTAACGGTACGAGGTTTCATCGTAAAGTATGTATTGGTTAAGGGAGGGGAAGGATTTTTAAATTAGTTCAAAGCTAATCATAATCTTTGGTTTAACAAGCATTCGTATCCATACAAGTAATCATTTTGATTGGACTATTGTATTCTTAAATGCGTAATAAGTGTTTGAGGGGTAACGCTTAAAATTATTAGGCTTCCATATCTTTCAATTTCATTGATGCGCTTGATGAATAGTAGCTGTTTTTTATAGTTAGTTTGTAAATTAAATTTTGATAAATACTTTCGTTAGGTTTATAATAAGTAAACGTGTAGATGAGTAACGGAATAGCCTATAAAAAAATGGTTTAAGATTTTAAAAGACACGAAGGTTATTAACACCGCTTGTTTAATAACGTTTGCGGTAATGAACATTCTACTGTTTAATTAAAGTGATGGGCTTGTGTTTTAGCCATTCGACCAATTGGTATTTTTAAACATATTAAATTGTGTTGTGATGAATCCTGAAAATCTTAAAAACGATTTACAGCAAGTGCTAAATAGTGATTTGGCCTTGCGTAAAGAATTTAACGAATTGAAACGCTCGCTAAGTGATTACCGAAACCAACTGATAATGCGCGATGAAGATTGTAAACGCTTGCAAGTAACCATTGATGTGTTAAATACGAAATTGGTTGTCATCGAACGCGATAACACTACTTACAAAGGAGAATTACAATCGTTTAAAGAATTACGTGGCACCATTAAAGAGCAGTTACAAGCTAAACAAGATGAGTTAGAAAGTCGCTTGTCAGAAATTGAAGGATTGAAAACAGAACTTTCGGTAATTGCTTCTAATTATGAAGCAAAAATTGAAAGCATCCAATCGGCTTCTGCCCAAACAATTGCGCAATTAAAATCGGAGTACGAAGTGCAGTTGAGCGAGTTGCGTTCAGGTGCGCATTACAAAGAAATGGGTCTTCGCGAAGAATACGAAAACCGTTTGTTAAGCATTAGTCAAGATTCGGCCAATCAAGAGCAAACCCTTGCTCGTCAGCACCAAGAAGCTATTCAAACTTTAACCAATGGCTACGAAGCGGAGTTAACCGGACTTAAATCAACTTTCGAAAATTACAAAGCAACTAGTTTTTCTGATCATCAAGTTCAGTTAGATGGATTAAAAAATCAACATGAACACCAAATTATTACCCTCGAAACGGGCTTTAAACAAACGTTAGAGGCTTTAGAAAATAAACACCGTAACGAATTAGCTGCTTTAAAATTGGATCTAGAGGAGCAACGCAATACCTCTGTTACTGCTTTGCGCGATGAGTTGAATGCCTTAAAATCATCAGCTTTGTTCAATGAGCAAACATTAAAACAAACTTATGAAGTTAAGATAGAAGAGTTAACAAATTTGCATCAAGTTTCTACAAACGCGCTGGTTAACCGTTACACCACCGAAATAGAATTACTTAAAACCAATGCCCTTAGTGAAAAAGAAACTTTAATTAATACTTACGAACAGCAACTCACTACTTTGCAAAGCGAAGCCGAAACTAAAGTTATCACTTTACAATCTAACTTTGATTCGCACTTAACTAGTTTACAAAGTAACTCATCCGAACAGCTTGAACATTTAATTAGTGAGTACGAAGAAAAACTTTCGAATACGCTTATCCATTCTAACTCGCAAAATACTCGCCTAACAGAAGAGTTAAGTAAAACCCAACTCGAAAACGATCATTTTAAAGAAAAAGTTCGCGAAATGGTTATTCATATTGATTCGCAAAACGAACAATTTGAAAGTTTAACCAAAGAACTACAAGGGTTTCAATGGCAATTAGAAAGCAAGAGTGCTGAAATTAATCAACTTCAATCAGAATTTGAATCGTATAAATTAACGACAGGTGCTAACGAAAGCCAAACGGTGCAAAGTTTACGCCAAGAGATTGACGTATTATCTGCTGAAATGGCCAACCTAGCCGCCAACCTCGAAACCACTACTAACCTTTTGGCCGAAGCCGAAAACAATAGTGAGGGCTTAACCCAAGAAATAAAAACGTATCTACTTAAAATAACCACACTAGAAACTGATTTAGACCAACTCAACGCAGAACTACAAGTAAAAGAAAATAAGTTAAATGAATTAGAAAACTTGCACACTGCTGAGTTGAGTAACAAAGAAGAACAATGGAATACGTTTAAAGATGAACTCGAAATAAACAATAGCCAACAGTTAAAAGAAAAGGAAATCGAATTTCAAAAGTTATTGGTCGAAAATACCAATTTGATTCAAGAGATTGATTCTGCTCAAGATAAAATTGATGCGCAGGAAAATGAAATTCAACTTTTAAAAACCGAACTTGGCGAAATAAATGCAAAAGAAGAAGGGCGTGTCAACGATTGGCATGAAACGCTTCAACTCAAAAATTTTGAACTCACCACGCTTCAAGCCAATAATGCAGCCATGCAGGTTGAATTAAACTGTTTAAAAAATGATGTAGCCAATTTGACAGAGCAGTTAACGATGGCTTCGCAAGGCAACGAACAGTTAACGGCATTGCAGCATAATTACGATATTTTATTGCGCGAGAAGCAAAGTTTGTTTAGTGAAATTAATGAGCTACATAGTTATACCAATAACCTAAACGAAACCATTGTGGCGTTAAATGCAAAATTAAATGGATACGAAGCAGAAGTGACGCATTTAACCGAGCAATTAAGTGCTCGGGTTAAGGCAGAGGCAACGTCCGAAATTAACTCGACCGAGGCAGAACAAGAGGCATTTATTGATCGGTTGTTTAAACAGATAGATGTATTAAACGATGAGCGCATGAGTTTACTAAATGAAAAGGAAGCCATGGCTAATCAATTGCTAAAAATGAATGAAGTGGTGGGTACTTTGTCGCAAGAGGTTGATAGTCAAAATATTAATGTTTTAGATTTGAACAATCACCGAAAAAATATTATATTAGCATCGTCTTCTAATGGCGAAGTGGACGAACGGAGCCAAATGAAGTCGCAAATAAACGAACTGTTGCGTGAAATGGATAAGTGTATTGCGTTGTTAAGTGCTTAATTAATGCGCTTGTTTAATGGGTGAAGTCAGTATAAAAGTAGAAATAGCGGGAGGTATTTACCCACTTAAGGTAGATACAGATGATGAAAGAAACATTAAAGAAGCGGTTAGTTTGATTAATTCAAAGATTACGGAGTTTGAAAAGAACTACGGAATAAAAGATAAAAAAGATGTGTTAGCGATGGTAATGATACAACTGGTATCTCAACTGTATAAAAAGCTAAACATCCATGAAAAGGAATTAAGCGATTTAAAACAATTATTAGTTGATGTGGAGTATATGTTAGAACAACATCGCTCCGATGTCAATAATATAGGAAGCTAAAGCAAAGAAGGTCTTTGCCGATGTACACGCACACTGTTTTTTTAGGCAAGTCTTAAAAACACATGTGCGTTTTTATTTTATAAAAAGAGATATAAACTATGGGAACGATTGCCATTATATTTGTTGTGGTAGCCCTCATTGCAGGGGTTGTAGTTGGTTTTGTAATAGCCAATAGCCGCCTAAACGCAGGGGCACAAAAAGAAAAAGAAAACATCATTAAAGAAGCCGAAGTTAAATCGGAGGCCATTAAGCAAGAGAAAATTTTACAGGCTAAAGAAAAATTCTTGCAACTGAAAGCCGAACACGATAAAAATGTGTCGGAACGGAATGGTGCACTTATTACTAACGAAAACAAAATAAAACAAAAGGATAACGATTTATCGAAAAAAATTGAAGAAAACAACCGTCGCGAAAAAGAACTCGAACATGCTAAACAACACGCTAATCAACAAGTAGAGTTGTATAAGCAGCGCAACGAAGAGATTGAAAAAAGTCATCGCAAACAAGTTGAAATGCTCGAAAAAGTGAGTGGCTTAAAAGCCGATGAAGCCAAAATGCAATTGGTAGAAAGCATTAAAGGCGAGGCTAAAACGCAAGCCATGGCTTATATAAAAGACATCATGGAAGAAGCCAAAATATCGGCTAATAAAGAGGCTAAAAAAATTGTTATTCAAACCATACAACGTGTGGCCACCGAAACGGCTATCGAAAATTCGGTTTCGGTATTTCACATTGATGGCGATGAAATGAAGGGACGCATCATTGGTCGCGAGGGACGCAACATTCGCGCGCTCGAAGCGGCTACGGGCGTTGAAATTATTGTGGATGATACCCCCGATGCTATAACGTTAAGTTGCTTCGATTCTATTCGTCGCGAAATTTGCCGTCTAGCCTTGCACCAATTGGTTACCGATGGGCGCATTCATCCGGCTCGCATTGAAGAAGTAGTTGAGAAAACAAAAAAAATGATTGAAGAAGAAATCATTGAAACGGGTAAACGAACGTGTATAGACTTAGGCATTCATGGGTTACACCCCGAGTTAATTCGCATGGTGGGGCGCATGAAATACCGCTCGTCGTATGGTCAAAATTTATTACAACACTCGCGCGAAGTGGCCAATTTATGCGCCATTATGGCCAGCGAAATGGGTCTAAATCCGAAGGTAGCTAAACGCGCAGGCTTATTGCACGACATTGGGAAAGTACCCGATGAGGAACCAGAATTGCCACATGCGATTTTAGGGATGAAATTAGCCGAAAAGTTTAAAGAAAAACCAGAAGTATGTAATGCCATTGGTGCCCACCACGATGAGGTAGAAATGACCACTTTGTACTCGCCAATTATTCAGGTGTGCGATGCCATTAGTGGCGCGCGTCCTGGTGCTCGCCGCGAAATTGCCGAGCAATATATGAAACGTTTAAAAGACCTCGAAGCCTTGGCTTTAAGCTATGAAGGGGTTGAAAAAACGTATGCCATTCAAGCCGGCCGCGAGTTGCGCGTTATTGTTTCGAGCGATAAGGTAAACGATGGGCGTGCCGAACAATTGGCTTTTGAAATTTCGCAAAAAATTCAAACCGAAATGACTTACCCCGGGCAAGTGAAAGTGACGGTTATACGCGAAACCCGAGCAACAAGTTTTGCAAAATAAAAAGTACAAATAATAAATTTGAAAGATAAATAGACTTTAATTAACTTTAACCATAATCGTTAGTAAAACCTGTTACATGATAAAAGAGTGGACAAAAGAAGAAATTTTGGAAGTGTATAACACCCCGTTGTTAGAATTAATTTCTAAAGCGACAGAAGTGCATCAACGCCACCATAAAGTTGGTGAAGTGCAAGTAAGTTCACTCTTATCTATCAAAACGGGAGGATGTCCTGAAGATTGCGCGTATTGCCCACAAGCCGCTCGCTACCACACCGAAGTAAAAGTGCATAAATTAATGGACGTGGAAGAGGTGAATGCTTGCGCCGATAATGCCAAAGCTGGTGGAGCCAGTCGCATGTGCTTAGGAGCCGCTTGGCGCGAAGTACGCGATAACCGCGATTTTGAAAAAGTACTCGACATGGTGAAAACCATTAACAGCAAAGGTTTAGAAGTGTGTGCCACTTTAGGAATGGTAACCGAAGACCAAGCCAAACGCCTTGCAGAAGCGGGTTTATACGCCTACAATCATAACTTAGATACTTCCGAAGAAAATTATAATAACATCATTACCACACGCAATTACGACGATCGTTTAACTACCTTAAAAAATGTTCGCAAAGCTGGATTAACGGTTTGCAGCGGCGGCATCATTGGCATGGGCGAAAGCATTAACGACCGCGTTGGTATGCTATATACGTTAAGCCTCTTACGTCCTCAACCCGAAAGCGTGCCAATTAATGCGTTAGTGGCCGTAGAAGGTACACCATTAGAAGAGCAGCCACCCGTACCCATTTGGGATATGGTGCGTATGATTGCTACCGCCCGCATTGTATTGCCTAAAACGGCGGTGCGTTTAAGTGCCGGACGTTTAAGCATGAGCATTGAAGGGCAAGCCTTATGTTTTTTAGCAGGAGCTAATTCTATTTTTGCTGGCGATAAATTATTAACAACACCTAATCCCGAGTTTAATCAAGATATGGAAATGTTTAAACTATTAGGATTAAGTCCTAAAAAAGCATTTGCCGATAAATTGAAAGAAGAGTTGGTATAATTTATTGGTTAGTGGTAATTTTTGAGAACCAAACCATGAAACAAATTTTACTCATACTAACAACTCTTTTGACTTTGGCTTGTAACGGACAAAAAACAAAGCAAGACCTATTTTCTCTAACCGTTTCGCCTGTTATTAACAAGACTGACAAAACCAATCAGACAATTATTGAAACTTTGACTGAATTTCTGAAAACCAAAAATAATTCATTGACCGAAAACAAGAATTGGATTGTGTCAGATTTTCAAAAATATATTTATCCATATCTTGACATTTATAATATTGAAAATTCAAAGTATGGAAAAGATTTTTATTTACCAACTTTGGTGGAAATAATTCCGACAGAAAAAGTAAATCAAAAAATTCTAAAAATTGCGTTTATCGGACATAACAAAGAAACGAAGGAAAATCAGTTAAAATCAATTTATAATCTTATTGCTAACATTCAACAAGACAAAGTTTTGTTTAGCAGATATTTAGACTTCTCAACTGAAAAATGGAAAACATTTAGTAGTGAAAGTATGACCTACATTGTATCACCAAACAAAATCATCAACGCCACTGAAATTGGTGAACAAAAAAAAGACATCAACAAAATCTATAATTTTTTTCAATGCAAACCCATATCAATAACCTATTACTCTTGTGTAAATCCGAAAGAACTTTTTGAAATTAAGGGATTTGATTACAATCCAATGATGTATGTTGACAAAACTGGTGGACTTGCTGATTATGGAAATATTATATTTTCAGGAAATAACTCTGAAATTTACACACACGAAATAATTCATATTTACACAAATAATCTTTTCCCTAAAATTGATAAATTTATTGACGAAGGGTTGGCTACATTGATGGCAGGAAGCGGAAAATACAGTTACGAATGGCACAGAAACAAACTTGATAAATTCCTAAATGAAAATAAAAATTACAGTTTTGCGGAACATACAAACGCCTACGAAAGAATTTATTTTGAAAACGAAACCTCAATTCCATATATGACCTCGGCCTTAATTTTAGAGAGAACATTAAGCGTTTATGGGAAAGAGAAGTTAATGGAGTTATTAAAGTCTGAAAAAGAACTTTGGACTACCTTAAATACAGTAGGTTTGACAAAAGAAAACATAAACGAAGAATTGCGAAAACAAATAAAACTGCCACTAACATCGGTTTGGCAATAGGGCGGCTGAAGTGCTTCTATCCAGTATTTGTGCAAGGTTCAACATCAGGATTTCTATTGAACATTTGCGCTCAATTTTCGACACATCGCCAAGCCGCAAACCACATTAGGTATAAACCCAAGGAAGTTCTTTTTCTTTTAACAAAATTTACAAGCACCATTGCTTTTTTTGGCATAAGTTTTGTCTTCATGTTAACGCAATTATTACATTTGTTAACTGTGTTAAAATCATGATGAAACGTTCAATTACTTTTGGTTTAGCGGGTCTGTTGTTGACCTTGAGTTCATTGGCTCAAAATGCGTATGAAATTAAAATCAATTTTAAAGGGTTGCCTGACGATACTTTATACTTGGTTAAATATTTATTTGACAAGCAATACATTTCAGACACCTGTGTAGGTGTTAAAAACGGAGTGGCTGTTTTTAAAGGCAAAACCTTATTAGATAAAGGTGTTTATACCTTAGTGAGCGAACGCAAATCCATTTACTTCGACTTTTTTGTAAACGACTCGCAAAAGTTTAGTATCTCATCCGACTATAACGACATCGTCAACAGTTTAAAAGCAACAGGCAGCAAAGAAAACGAATCATTCTTTGCTTACATCCGTTTTATTACCAATAAAAATGCAGAGTTTGGTAAGTTACGCGAATCCACCAAAGGCAAATCGAAAGAAGATAGTGCCACTTTTATGAAAGACAATCTTAAAAAATTAAACGACGATGTTATAAAATTTGAAAAAGATTTTATGGCTAAAGAAAAAGGTACGTTTGTTTACGATGTGATGAATTTAAAAACGGAGAAATACCCAGATCCGTTGCAAATCCCAAAAGCCTCTAATGGTCGCCCAGATAGCGTATGGCAATATTACTATTACAAAAATCATTATTGGGATGAGGTTAATTTTAAAGATGCCCGCTTGGTGCGTACTCCTTTTTATGATGACCGTTTAATTAAATATTTTGATGGAAATGTTATTTTACAACACCCAGATACCGTTATTAAAGCCATTGATATGATTATTGATAAATGCGAAATGGGAAATGATTTATATAACATGACCTTGGCGCACTTTACCTCTAAATACGAAAACAGTAAAATAATGGGCTTCGATAAAATTTTTGTTCACATTCACGATAAGTACATTGCCACAGGTAAAGCCAAAGATATTTACAGCGAAGAAACGATTAAAAAAATTACCGATCGCGTTAACATCATGCGAAACTTATTAATTGATCTCAAAGGTCCTGATTTGTTTATGATTGATACTTTATATGGGCGACAAGTTGCTAAAATGGGATTTGATACTTGCAAAAGCAGCGAAAGTGTAACCAAACTTTATTATAAAAACGTAGATAAGCTAACGCCTATGTTTAACAAATTATACGACATCAAAAGTAAGTACACCATTTTAGTATTTTGGGATGTGGACTGCGGACATTGCCAAACCGAAATACCCAAGTTGCAAGAGGGTTTAAAACCCATTAAAGGAAAAATTGATTACACCGTTTATGCTGTTTACACAAAAGAAGACTACGACAAATGGATTAAATGGCTGCGCGAAAAGAAAGTGGATTTTTATAACGTTTATGACCCCATTCACCTCAACAATATAAAAGATAAGTATGACATAGCGACAACACCCATCATTTATATTTTAGATAAAGACAAAAAAATTAAGGCCAAACGCTTAGGAGCCGAGCAAGTGAGAGAATACATTGAACTCTTAGAGCGTATTGACAAAGAAGCACCTAAAAAATAACGATTTCTCATTAACAGTTTCCACCACTTTAGGTGGAAACTTTGTTTTATCCCTATCCATTATGTCATTTCAACTCATCTCCGATTTTCAACCCACGGGCGACCAACCCGAAGCCATTCGACAATTAGTAGAAGGTATTCAATCGGGTGCCAACCACCAAGTACTATTGGGCGTTACAGGTTCGGGTAAAACATTTACCGCTGCCAATGTTATTGCACAAATAGATAAACCAACACTTATTTTAAGTCATAACAAAACCTTGGCGGCACAATTGTATAACGAGTTTAAACAATTTTTTCCGAACAATGCGGTAGAGTACTTTGTAAGCTATTACGATTACTATCAACCTGAAGCCTACATGCCAGGTAGCAACACTTACATCGAAAAAGATTTGGCCATTAACGAAGAAATAGAAAAGCTACGTTTAAGCACAACCTCGGCCTTACTCTCTGGGCGGCGCGATGTGATTGTTATTAGCTCGGTAAGTTGCATTTATGGAATGGGAAACCCAACTGATTTTAAACAAAATATTATTGTACTTAAAAAAGGACAACTCATTTCACGAAATAAATTACTCTATCAATTTGTAGGTGCACTTTACTCGCGCACCACGGGCGAATTTACTCGTGGTTCGTTTAGAGTAAAAGGCGATACCGTAGATTTGAATTTAGCTTATGCCGATTATTGTTTACGCATTAGTTTTTTTGGCGATGAAATTGAAAGCCTCGAAACCTTTGATGCCGCTAACGGCACCATACTCGAAAAATTTGATTCGTTTACAGTTTATCCCGCAAATATATTTGTTACCGCACCCGACACCTTGCAAAAAGCGATGTCGCATATACAAGAAGATTTACAAGTACAAGTGGAGTATTTTAAACGGCTAGGGCAAGTGTTAGAAGCCAAACGCTTAGAAGAACGTGTGAATTATGATTTAGAGATGATGCGTGAATTGGGCTATTGCAGCGGAATAGAGAACTACTCACGCTACATGGATGGGCGTTTACCTGGCACACGTCCGTTTTGCTTACTAGATTATTTTTCGGATGATTATGTGATGATGATAGACGAGAGCCACGTTACGCTACCTCAGGTACGTGCCATGTTTGGTGGCGATTTAAGTCGCAAACAAAATTTGGTAGAATATGGATTTCGTTTACCTAGTGCATTAGATAACCGTCCGCTTAAATTTGAAGAGTTTATCACTTTACAAAACCAAGTGATTTACATTAGTGCCACGCCCGCCGAATATGAGTTACAGTTAGCAGAAGGCGTTGTGGTTGAACAATTGATACGCCCAACGGGTATCATAGATCCACAAATAGAAGTGAGACCTTGCACCAATCAAGTAGATGATTTGTTGGATGAGATTCATAAAGTGGCCGCTTTAGATGAACGGGTTTTAGTAACCACATTAACCAAGCGCATGGCCGAAGAGCTTACCAAATACTTAACCAAGTTAAATGTACGTTGCCGCTACATCCACAGCGAAGTGGAAACCTTAGAGCGTATTGAAATTTTAAGGCAATTACGAATTGGGATGTTTGATGTATTGATTGGTATTAATTTATTGCGAGAAGGCCTCGACTTACCCGAAGTATCTTTAGTAGCCATACTAGATGCGGATAAGGAAGGGTTTTTAAGAAACGAACGAAGTTTAGTACAAACCGTGGGGCGTGCGGCGCGTAATGTAAACGGCCGTGTGATTATGTATGCCGATAAAATAACCGACAGCATGCGTTCAACAATATCAGAAACCTTGCGTCGCCGTCAGCGGCAAATCGAATACAATTATAAACATGGCATTACTCCTAGGCAAGCAGGTAAAAAAGCCTTATCGCATCCAATGATGGGTGGAGTAGAGGTAACCATGGATGGAAAACTTGTAAAAACCTATGTAGAAAGTGAAGACCAAGTGTTAGACCTAGCCGCCGATCCGGTGGTGCAATACATGAGTAGCGAAGAGTTAAAAAAGCAAATTGGTAAAATTAAAAGTGCCATGCTGCGTGCCGCCAAGGATATGGATTTTATGGAAGCGGCGCGTTTACGCGATGAAATGTACGGCCTAGAAAAACTATTGAAGGAAAAAGATTAGCGATACAGTACGATAGTATAAAATAATATCTGACTAATAGGGTTCTAAATAAATAAAAAGTAAGAGGGTGAATTATGTATCTCAAAGTTACACTTGAGTTGCGAAACAAAAAACACCACCCTTACCACAAATATGACTCTGTTTTCTTAAATCCTTTCCAAGTTAGATCGGTTTAAGTTTATAAAACTTAGTTGTAATGGATTTGTGGTATTTTTTATGAACGTATTGTTTGATGCCTTATTGAACGGTAAATAGACAGTTGACATCTATTACAAAATAAAATCTGCGGCAGCTACTCTTACTATCCTCGAACCTGCGCTTTCTAATATCCTTGCAGCTTTTATCTTTCACTACAATTTCAACTGTCTATTCCATCTAACTCATTTTTTAAGTTTTGATTTTAAGCGTTTTACAGAGTTAGTTATTTTATTCTAAAGTGTCCGACTTCTTGAAATCTCAGTTGAAATAAAAAATAAGCCTCAAATAAACTCAATAAACTTTGTTGAATTATGAAAGAGGTCTAATTTGTTTCTTATAATTTCCTTTTAGTAATGTTCTATTTTGCAAAAAATGCAAAAGTAGGGTTGTATGTAGTACTTTTTGCAACTAATGATATTTTTTAAGCGCATTAAAAAAAATCTAGTTTTTTTTACTGAATCTAAAATTAGTGTAGCATTTATCCGTTTCGTTTTCGTTTTAAAGGGCGGTAATTTTGAATCATGAAACTTAAAAATAAATGTATGAAAACGAAAATTTTAAAATCCACTTTACAAATTATAGTTGTAGCTTTTGCATTAACCGTTTTTGTTAAATCGGGGAAAGAATTAGGTAAATCGGTGAAGGAAACGTGGCGCAATGAAGGCCATACGCTAACAACACGTAGTTTTGTTAACTTGTTAAACCAATTATAGTATTTTAAAAATGGAACGAGTTGTTCAAACTAGAGAAGCGAGTATTATCAACATGGTAATAACCCGTTATTGTTTAATTGGTGGCATAAGGGTATGAAGACCTTCTTATCGTTAATATTTTTTTTCTTCGGACTAACGCTTTCTTCTCAAAACAAGCGCACTAAGACGTCTGATAAAAAATATTTTATTTGGGTTTCGCCCTCTAAAGTCACACATGTTTATGGGCTTATGTTTAATTTTTGGCCTAAAAATAACGACGATTCTTTGGTTCAATATCCTAAAATTAATGGGATAGAAATTAACAGTAGTCCTGTGGGTATTTTTGCTCCATTTTTAGCGACCTTATATTCATTAGATATTCCAAAAATCATGTCAAGTATTGAGTGGGAAGCAGATTCGATTGATTATAAAAGATGTAAAAAAGTTAATGGACTCGAACTGGCATTGTGTAATTTGGAACCGACAATAGTAAATGGATTTGAATTAAATTTATCGGGGAATTTTGATTCGGTTACAAATGGGTTAACGATTTCGATACCAGCAAATAGACATGCCAAAATAAATGGAGTAACGATTTCAATTATTGCTAATGCAGACAAAGTGTGTAATGGTGTTCAGATAGGACTTTTTAATGCGTGTGCCAAATTAAAGGGGATGCAGTTTGGGTTATGGAATAAAAATCAGAAGCGTTCTCTTCCATTTATTAATTGGTGCTTTGATAAACGTATGAAGTAACAATTTATAGCTAGTAGAAACGACTCTACAACAAAAGTCGCCAAAGCTGCATTGGCCAAAGGCGATAGCCCGATTCCAAATTTTAAGTATAATTCCATCTAACTTAAATCATAGTATTTAATAACGGCATTGGTTTATTCTAAAATCCTCTTTCAATATTTAATTTCCGCTTTTGCGCCCTCTGCGTCTTTGCGTGCTACTTTTAATGTAGTCTATTATTTAATTGAGTTATAAACTTTATTCTAAAGACCCTCTTTCTTGAAATCTCGATTTAACTACACAATTAGTTCTCGATTAAGTTTATCACCAGAAATAGATAAGGGGGTACGCCAAAAAAATAGTTAGATAGAATAAGTAATCTTTGATAACAAGGTGTTGTGATTAAACGTTAGAAATAAGTTATAGCTTTTATTTTAAAGACATGCTTTTTTAAAATTTGGGGGTACACCTATCCAAAAGCATTAATCATTTTTCACTCATCAAACAGATTTAATTGTGTGGGCTTAGAAGGTTCAGAAAAACCTTTAACGGTTCGTCCACCATATTTCCACGACTCCTCTTTTTCTTTTTTTAGTAAGGTTTCAAAGTTATCGGTCGGCGTAAAATGTTGTTCCGTTTCTTGGGCTATTTTTGTCAATTTTTTTATAGCTTGTGCTTTTTCGAGTTGTCCTAGTTTTGCTTTTTCGACCGATGCGGTGAGGGCTGCAATGGTTTCGTCGTAAACTTTAGTAGGCACAGCAAATGGTCGCCCGCCTTTGGCACCATGCGCAAAGCTAAAGCGGGCAGGGTCTATAAACCGAGCAGGCGTACCATGAATAACTTCGCTGACCAAAGCTAACGATTGAAGGGTGCGTGGACCAAGACCTTTGAGTAATAATAAATCTTCAAATTTTTGAATGGATTCTTCTTGCGCCAACCACAATATACTGCCCAGTCGTTTTAAGTCAACATCTTTTGCCTTTACCTGGTGATAGGTTGGTACTAATAAATGCGGTAATTCTTTAATTATTTTTTCGGGATTTTCGTGTGTAAGTTTTAAAATGGCTTGTTGCGAAGGTAAAGCAAGTTTATCTACAAGGTTTAAAATTTGACCTTGGTTTTCGCCGCAAATGGCAGTATGCGGTTCTTCTACAAACGATTTAACGCTATCGGAGTTCCAGTGATAACGCCTAGCTTTAGAAGTATTGGTTTGCATACCTTGTTGAATAACCGACCACTCGCCTTTGTTACTTACAATAAAATGGTGCATGTAAATTTGAAAGCCATCTTGAATGGCAGTGCTATCTACTTTTGCACTCAATTTACTGCATTGTGCTAAGTAATTTCCATCTAAGCCTGTTTGATTTCCAACACGCATTAACTCGTTGGGTGTTTGTAACGATTGCTTGCCTTTGCCGCCACAAACGTATATGCCTAATGCGTTTGAATGCGGATTGAGTGACGTTTTCAAGGCACTCATTACAGCTGTTGTTACGCCCGATGAGTTCCAATCCATTCCAATAACGGCTCCAAAACTTTGAAACCAAAACGGATCGGAAAGGCGACTTAGAAATCCATTTTGTCCGTACTCGGCTACAATACTCTCCACAACAGGTAAAGCAAGTTTTACCATTCGCTCAAATAACCAAGGTGGAATGCTCCCTCCCATTAATACTAAATCGGCTTTACCAGAGGGGTTCATGGGTGGTTCTTTTTTTTAAATCAATCATTTCTATTTATTGAAAAAGCAATGGCACATTTATATATTTTATTTTTTAGCGAGTATAGCTTGTTACTTCTCCTATTACAAACCTTTGTTATACGTTTTCCAGGCCAATAAATAGCTTACGGCTAAGGATTTATTTTCGCCCCAATGACTGGCAATAGCTAACAATTGTGCTTTCAGTTTTACGTTTGGGTTTAAGTTATAGAGGTTAACCATTATTTGTTTTAAGTGAAAATCATCGCAAGGAAAAACATTAGGCCGTTGCAAGGTATAAAGTAATAGCATATCAATGGTCCATTGGCCAATGCCTTTAATACTCGCTAATTTGAGTCTAACTTCTTCGTCGGTTAACAGTTGCCAATTGATGTTGTTTGTTTTAAAAAAAGATAAAACGTTCGAGAGGGTTTCATATTTACTCGCACTCAATTTAATACCAACAAATGCTTGGTCTTCAAACTGAGAAAAATTATCGAGGGTGAGTGTTGAAAGCCCCGCTTTATCTAACATTTTTTGAAAACTTTTTTTTGTACTCCTATAATGTATTTGTTGTTCTAAAATACAACTCATCAAATCGAAAAATACATCGTGTGTACTTTTGATTTTGGGTTCATCAATCGTACTCATTATTTTTTCTAAGATTTTATCCGACTGAGCTAATTTTTCTTTTACCGCATTCGTTTGTAAATAACTGTTGGAACTGTTTTCTGTAGAACGCTTCATATACGGGATATTTTCAGTTAATGAAAGGGTTTACGTTTCGATGTGCCGTAAGCCAATTCTTAATCTTAACACGTTCATTCAATTTTTGTTCCGCAATAGGGGCAAAGTTTCCAAAGTTTTTCTAATTGACTAGAGCAGCTTTTACAGAGTTCGATTTTATCTACTACCGATTTAATAGGTAAACTGGTTCTGACTGTGAAGTTATCGGGTATTTCTTTTAAAAAACTAGACTCGTTTCCCTTTTCGGTAATGAGAAACAACTTGTCTTTGGCTCGGGTTATAGCTACATAAAATAATCGTCTTTCTTCTTCGAGCAGTAAGTCGTGATTGGCTTTTTTTATAACCTGAAAGATGCGATCCTCTAACCAAATATCGGGGAAACCGCCGCTGCCTTCGGTTAGCCCGAGAATGAAAACTACTTTTGCTTCGAGTCCTTTTGAGCCATGAATGGTTTTGCCTTGAACGTAGATGCCTGCATTTTTAAAATGAGAGAAGTAAGGTGAAAACATTTTGCTTCGGCGGTATAAAAAAAGGATGTCGTCGTTTTTTAGCCCGTCTTTTAATAGTTCTTGAATTTTTGAAGTACAGTAATTCAAGTTATCATCAATGTGGCTGCCCGCAAAAACCACTATTTTTTGCTCTGATATTTTGGAGGCTAATATTTCTTTGTCAACTTTAAATTTATTATGTTTAATGACTTCGTTACTGGCACCAACAATGTTTTGAGTGCTTCTGTAATTGAGATTTAGTTTTATTGTTTTGGGATTTGTAAAATAATTTTCAAACTCAATAATGTAACTCACATTCGAACCTCTAAATCCGTAAATGCTCTGCCAATCGTCGCCCACACAAAATAATTGGGTTTGATCAGTTAATAACAGTTTAATTAAATCAACTTGTAAATTATTAACATCTTGAAATTCATCAACCAGAATGTATTGGTATTTTTTTTGAAATTGATGAACGATATCAGTTTGATTTTTGAAAAGTGAAATGGTAGTTGAAATTAAATCATTGAAATCGAGATAAGATTTATTAATGCAGTAGTGTATGTATTTTTCAATAACAGGAATGGCTACTTTATAAAACGATCTAATTCTTTCGTGCGGATCTTTTTGCGATTTTTCGAGAACCGATTGAGTATCTGTGTTCTCTACCTTAATCATATCCGTAATTCGAATTACCTGAAAAATAAAATCTTTTACATCTTCGTGGTAGTGATTAAACTCTTCTTTAAACACCAGTACTCGATTTTTTTTAAAAGTAGCAGGAAGCCTGTTTTTAATAATTTTATCTAAGGTGTGGTTAAACAACGCACTATCGCTAGTCATGCTCTCGAAGGTTTTTACTAAAAGAAATTTTCCCTTTTCAAATTGCCGTTCTTTGTTTTGCAAACTAAAACTTTTGTTACTCACGTGTTCGATGTAAATATTGGCATCGGGTATAAAAAAATCGGGACGAAAATCGAAATCTTTTATATTTAACAGCGGTTCGTACTCGAATGGAATGCTGTGTCTATAAAGCCAGTCAGCAATGTATTGTTCCGATTTAGAACGTACTTTATTACCGTTTAAAGTGGTGTAATATTTACCATCTTTTGGTAATTGAAATTTTTGATTTTTATCAAGATGTATTTTATCAATGATATAATCGAGAATGTATTTTTTAAGGTCGAGTAAATAGGTCGTATCGTCACACAACTCGATAAGTAGTTTATGAAATACTTCGAAGGTTGTTTCGCTGGCAATGTATTTAGACAAGTCGTCGTCTTCCTCCTTTTTTTCTTCTCCAATTATTTTAAACTTATTATCAAACTCGTTAACGCCATAATTACGAAGGATGCTGTAACACAAGCCATGAAACGTTTTAATAGTTAATGAGTCAATCCACTTATACTTTTTTGCGTAAGTGTACCTTGCTAGATTTTTATCTGCTTTAGATTTATATTTATCAAATAAAATATCCTCATACACTTTTGTATCTTCGGCGGTTACGATGAGCCGGTCAATCATCTCGTTCGTTGCATTTTTAGTGAAGGTGATGGCTAAGATGCTCGATGGACTTACGCCTTTTTCTTCAATTAAGTAAATGAGCTTTTGAAGCAATGTTTTTGTTTTACCCGAACCCGCACCAGCTAAAACCAAAAGGCGTTTGTGTTCGCTGGTAACGGCTTCTCTTTGCTTATCATTTAATGCGCCAAGGTCTGTTTTTGTGGTTTGCACTGTTAAATTTTATTCTAAAAATAGTGATTATTTATTGGAGTAGATGCTAAAAACGATGAATCGTTTTGAAGCAATAGTATTAAACGTTAATCATTATTCGTTTGCAATACGCATTTTAACGTATCGAGAAAGAGGAACGTTTAATAAAACTATATTAAAACCTATCAAAAAAAATGTATCTTTAATAACCAAAATAAAACTAATTAGTAACCAACGCCTATGTTTTACTCAACTCAAAAGAAGGAAAAAGAACCGCACTTGCCATTATTAGTGCAGCAAAATTTAGCTAGTTCAAACAAAGGTTTAAAAACGTTTACCGATAACCGTCCAAGCACCTTGTTACAAAAAAAGCAAGTTGCTAATATCTATCAAAGTAAAAAGGTAGCCCAGCTAAAAGCGTATCAAACCATGGCTAGTGGCTATTTACAAGGCACTTCAGTTACGCAATTGGTTTTAAAAAATGCGGCCGATGCGGCATTAGAAGCTCGATTGATTCAAGAGTATCACCGCGCCGAAGAGTTAGGCGACGCTTGTGCCATTGGTAGCAAAGTTCCGAAAGTACACACTGATGCCATTGCGCATTACCAAGAGGCCATAGATAAACGCACGCAAGTGAATGCCTTGCACGTTGCCCCCGACGAAGGACACATAGCTGCCATTGCCGTTTTAAAAGATAAAAAGCGACAACGGCGGGCTATTTTACAACACAATGCTGCCGAGGCTGCTAACCAAGCTCGTCAACGTGCGGCAGTAGCGGCTCGCGATGCGGCAGCGGCGGCACCAGCTCCAGCAGCGGGTCAGCCCATAGGTACAGGTCATTTAGCTTCCCGGATAAAAGGTATTCCAGCGCGGGTTAGTAAAAAATAATTCAAATAAAAGAGCCGCAAATTTTGCGGCTCTTTTATAAATTCAAACTTTATGATATGGTTAACCGATTAGGTAAAAAACACATCCTCTATGCAGGTAACAGGCATAATTAAACCGCCTTTAAAAATAACGTGTTTATCGTTCACAAACCATACGGTAGTTTCTACACAATTTTTTTTAACGGTATCATGAAACACAATTTTAACTTTGTGTTTAAAGCCATTGCCCAATACCAAAGCTGTTTTTAATTTTTCGAGGCGCATGTGTTGTTCATCTCTGGTAGATAATACATCGCTATATGGAAAGTTTAAATCGGAGAGTTGCTCTTTATTAATTTGAAGTGAGTTCATTTTATAAATAATTTTAATACGTGAATAATTTATTGATTGTAATTCTTATCCGATTGAAAACGCTAAAGTAATTTGTAAAAGCGTTTAACGAAAACCCAATTTTATGTGTTTACAATTCTAACGTCAATAACACTACAACATTTTGGTTAAAATTTTAAATACTGAAAAAATTGGAAGTCGAAAGGATAGTGTTTCGATTGAAACGTGAATGCTATATTCTGAAAATACTTAAAAAGGCTAAGGTGTTTTTATAAAATACAACCTTAGGTATAGACGAGTGTAACTTAGTAAAATGATTGGTATGCAATAAATAAGAAACGTTTAATGCAGTACTTCCTAAAACGCTGTTATTATTTTTTTGCCGAAAATCATCTTCACTTTCAAAATCAGTAAGCGATTGGCTTTGCCCGCCACAATCAACGTTTACTGTTTTTAAAGAATGAATGTGAAGATTGCTCGCCATAACAGGTTTTGCTAAAAACAAACCCATTAAGAAAAATAAGAGTGGCAAAAACAAACGCTTCAACATAAGTCTAAGTTACTCTTTTTAATACTAACAACGCAAACCAAAAAATGTTAAGGCATTAAAAACAAAACTCAATCCGCCATCAGTAACGAACTATCACCATAGCTCAAAAACCGAAATTCGTTTTTTAAAGCGTATTCATAAATTGTTTTCCAGTTAGAACCAACGACTGCACTAATCAATAACAACAATGTACTTTTAGGTTGATGAAAATTAGTAATAATGCCTTTTGCCAGCCTTAAGCGATAAGGTGGGGCAATAAGTAAACGTGTTCGGCAAATTAATTTTTCTTGATGTGTAGATTGCAACCAATTTAATAAAGCGTTTAAACTAACCGATGCCTCTATTTCTTGCGGTAAAGTATAAGCATCCCATTGTTCTATTTCTAATTCTTTTAAAGTAGCATCTGGGATTTGAATAGCTTTAACACCCATCCAGTAAAGGGTTTCAAGCGTTCGCAACGAAGTAGTACCTACGGCAATAAGTAAAGATGCGTTTATAAATTGAGTAATGCTTGCTTGCGTTACCTCTATCCATTCAGCGTGCATCGTATGTTCACCTATGGTTTCTGTTTTTACAGGTTTAAAAGTACCTGCCCCTACATGCAAGGTAAGGTTAGCTGTTTTAATACGCTTTTGTTCTAAGGTAAAAAAAACAGCATCAGTAAAGTGTAAGCCCGCCGTTGGGGCGGCTACCGAGCCTTTTTGATTGGCGTAAATCGTTTGGTAACGTTCGGTATCGCTTAATTGCGTTTCGCGTTTTAAGTAAGGTGGAATGGGTAAAATACCAGCCTTATCTAATACTTCAGCAAAAGTAAGTCCGGCATCAGTCCACGAAAATAAAACTACATAATCGCCTTCATGGCTTTCTAATTGCTTTACACTTAACGTAAAGTCTTCTTGGTGCAGCATTAAGGTTTCTTCTTTTTTCCATTTGCGCAAGTTACCTATTAAACAACGCCATTTAACTTGTGCTGTTTGTAACATAGCCATGCTTACATCGCCATAATCTGAATGTGGTTCTAAACAAAATACTTCAACCGATTGGTGTTCTTGTGTTTTAAAAAGTAAGCGAGCCTGCACAACACGCGTATTGTTTACCACTAGCGTGCAAGCCTCCGGGAGTTCTTGCGCCAAATTTTTAAATACCGTTTCGCAAATGGTTTTATTGTTGTAAACTAATAACTTCGAGGTGTCGCGTTGTGCCAACGGAAATTTCGCAATACGATCGTCAGGTAAATAGTAATCATAAAATTCTATTTTAGTATGGGTTGGTATCATTTGCTTGATGGTACTTTTTATTTTGTTAAAACTTAATTAATGGAGTAGATACAAATAAAGTAAAAAATTGTTTTTAAAAGTTATAAGTAAAATCTATTCTACTCAAAATAAAAATAAGGTAGTGTTAACGCAAGTTTCAGCTTCAACAAAATATATAAAAATTAATTGTCAACAAAAGCCTGTAAGGTTTTAGGAAATACAGAAAAAAAAGTTTAATTTTAAATTATAAGTTTTGTTATGAAAAAAAATATTTTCCTTTTGCTAGTGGCTTTTTGGCCTTTTTTAAATGGTGCTCAAAATGATAGGTCTTTGGCTCTTCACCTCTCATCGGGCCTAATAATTCCTGAGGCTAATTACGAAATTGCCAAAAAACAAAGTCCTTTGCCACAAGAGGTATTTAACGGCGTTTACTACCGCTATATTCAATTTTTTCAACTGCCCTCTCAACAAGAGCAACAACAAATGGCACAATTGGGCATTACCTTAACACAGTATTTGCCCGAAAATACATTTATGGCAGCCATTGATCAAGCGGCTAATTTAAGCCAATTGTCTAATTTTAATGTGCGTTCTGTTATTACTATTCAACCCGAATATAAATTATTAAAAGAGTTGCAAGTTGCTCTAAGTGAAAGAAATTTTCCAGGTTATGCGGTACGCGGCAATCTGATCGGAATTGGGTTTACTTATTATGGTAATTTACAACACAACGCCGTAAAAAATTGGTTAAAATCCAATAACTATAACATCACTTACGAAGATGAACAAACCAATTGGTTTGTTACTTGGGTCAACAAAAATTCCATCTCTACTTTTGTTGGTTTACCATTTGTTTCAACCGCCGAGTTGGTGGACGATGTGCCTCAAGCTGATAATTTACCAGGACGAACCAGCCACCGTAGCAATGCCATTTCTACGTCCTTTTCGGGCGGAAGAAAATACAACGGCAATGGGGTAAAAGTAATGCTTCAAGATGATGGAATTATTGGCCCACATATAGATTACACAGGGCGTTTACAACAATTTTTAACCTCTAATGGTGGCGACCACGGCGACCATTGCGCAGGGATTATTATGGGAGCAGGCAACCGCAACCCAACAACTCGCGGCATGGCTTGGGGTTCCGATATTTTTGTATATGCCGCTGCACCTAGTTACCAAGGCTTCGATAGCATTACCACTCATTATGGGTCACTCGGCATTCGCATTATTTCAACGTCTTATTCAGATGGATGTAATGCAGGTTATACCACGCGCGCGCGTCAATTAGATGTTCAAAATATGAACATGCCACAGCTCATCCACGTTTTTTCGGGTGGAAACGCCGGAACGTCGGATTGTTCTTATGGCGCAGGCGCAGGCTGGGGTAATGTAACAGGTGGACATAAACATTCTAAAAATTCGATTGCGGTTGCTAATCTCGATTTTTTAGATGCGCTCAACTCATCCTCTAGCCGTGGCCCCGCGCACGATGGGCGTTTAAAGCCCGAAATTAGTGCCGTTGGAACCAATGTTAACTCAACCACCAATCCTGATAACTATGTTTTAAAAACAGGAACTTCTATGTCTTGCCCTGGTATAGCGGGTATTTTTGCTCAACTTTACGAAGCCTATTCTACTTTAAATGGAAACGTAACGCCACAAAGTGCACTTATAAAAACCATTATAATGAACTCGGCCGATGATTTGGGTAATGCAGGTCCCGACTTTAGTTTTGGTTATGGAAGAGTGAATGCGCTCAATGCCGTAAAAGTTATAGAGTCCAATCAATACCTTTCAGGAAGCATCAGTAACGGTGGAACAAACACACACAACATTGCCATTCCTGCGGGCGTGCGTCAGGTAAAAGTGCTAACGTATTGGCACGACCAACCAGCCGCCGTTAATGCAGCCATTGCCCTAGTTAATAATTTGAATACAACCATACAAACACCTGCCTCAGCAACCATTAACCCATTAGTGTTAGACTTTACACCCACAGCAGCTAACCTAAGTTCTGTTGCCGTTCAAGGCGTTGATGTGAGAAACAACCACGAACAAATTGTTTTAAACAACCCATCTGCTGGTAATTATGTGTTACGAGTGAATGGAGCCGCCGTGCCTACAGGGCCACAGCCTTACTTTGTTACTTGGATATTTTATATGGATGATTATACCATTACTTATCCAATGGGCGGCGAAGGCTTTGTGCCAGGCGAAACAGAAACTATTCGTTGGGATGCTTTTGAGCGAGTTGGAAATCAAACGTTAGAATACACGACAAACAACGGTGCTACTTGGACGTTGTTAAGCAATACCATACCGGGCGCGCAACGCCATTTTAATTGGTCGGTGCCAACCGGAACTATTTCGGGGCAATGCCGAGTACGCATTTCTCGTGGGGCATTAAACGACCAAAGTGATGCGGGCTTTTCAATTATTCCATTGCCAACAAACATTAGTGTTAACTGGGCTTGTCCCGATTCGGTGCGTTTAACTTGGAACGCTGTTGCAGGTGCTACGGCTTACGATATATACAAATTAGGTAATAAATACATGGACTCGGTAGGTACTTCTAACACCAACTCATTCATTGTTACAAACGTATTAAGCAATCAAGTGCAATGGTTTAGCGTGCGTGCAAGAGGGGCATCATCGGCGGTGGGGCGCAGGGCTAATGCCATTCAAAAATCGCCAGGCACATTTGCTTGCCCTATTACCAACGATGCCGCTTGTAATAATTTAGTTAGTCCCGCTGGAACTCTTCCCTCGTGCCAAAATTTGAATAGTGTACCCGTTAATATTACTTTACTAAATGCAGGTATTAATACCATTACCAACGTACCTGTGTTTTACAGAATCAATAACGGAGCAATAGTAAGCGAGTTGTACACGGGTTCTATTGCGCCTAGTGGAACGGTAGCTTATAATTTCACAACAACAGCTAATTTTGCGGGCTTGGGTAATTATACTTTAAAAGCCTGGGCTAAGTATATTGCCGATCCTAACGTAACCAACGATACCTCAATAGCTGTTATCACGGTTATCAATGGAGCCAATGCCACGCTGCCACTCACCGAAAATTTTGAAACGTTTTCACTTTGTAGTACCGCCGCTAATTGCTCGCTTGTTTGCGGCTTAGGAAATGGGTTTATCAACGAAAATAACACCATTGCCGATCAACTCGATTGGCGTGTTAACGAAGGTGTAACCCCCTCGGCTAATACAGGTCCCGATTTTGACTTTGTACCGGGCACACCAACAGGCAACTACATTTATTTAGAAGCTACTGTGCCTTGTATAAATATTACCGCTAACTTATTAAGCCCATGTATGGATTTAGCAACCATTAATAATCCCTTGTTAACCTTTGCCTATCACATGTTTGGAGCTAACATGGGTACGTTGAGATTAGATGTGTTAGCCAATGGAGCTTGGACGAATAATATATGGAGTATGACGGGCAATAAAGGAAATACATGGCTTACTGCTGCTATAAATTTGGCACCTTGGGCTGGACAAAAAGTAAACTTTAGATGGAGCGGCACTACAGGAAACGATTTTGCATCAGATATGGCCTTGGATGCCATCAGTGTTCAATCGAGCGTAGGGCTTTTGGAGAAAAACGCCTTGTTAGGTGTTAGCGTATTTCCTAATCCGGGGAATGGTGTTTATCAACTTTCTATTACAGGTTTACAAAATACAAATGTAGCTTACGAAATTTTTGATGTTAATGGTAAGCAAGTAGCTAACGAGAACTTTGGTATGCAAAGCGGTAACTTTGATGCTACCATTAATATCGAGAAATTAGCTAACGGTTTTTATACGCTTCAATTAAAACGAGGTGAGGCTTTAGGACATATTAAACTTTGTAAATATTAATTGATTAAGCGTTTTAGAGGAGTTGTTAGGTTAACTGCAACTCCTTTACTTCTATTCTTTTCATTTTGTAAACGAAAGTCTAGGAATGTTTTAGTACAAGCTAACACTTCGTTTTTCGGCTTGTCGCAATAGAAGTTTTTAGCGAAAATGTTCAACTCAAATTGGTATTACACTAACACGATAAAGTTAGGTTCAATTTTAAAAGATAACCTTTCGTTGGTTTTAGGATGCGTTACTTGCAAACCACAGGCTTGTAGCGCAATAGCATTTTCAGCATAAGGTTCTGTTGATCCGTAAAAGCTATCGCCAATAATAGGGCATTGCAAATGTGCTAATTGCACTCGTATTTGATGGTATTTTCCAGTAAATAAATTGACCCGCCATAAAAAATGAGTGCCCATTACTTCAACCGTGTAGTCTAATTTAATTGGCTCGGCATAATCCGTTCCCTCGGGTACAATAACCGCCTTCTTTTTTTCTTTTCGATGCCACTGAACTAAGCTATCATTCCATACAGTAGGTGCCTGTTTTGTTAAGGCTAAATACTCTTTTTTTACGGTACGTTGCGCAAATTGTTCACTCAAATTATTCAAATACAAACGCTGCTTGGTAAATAACACCAGCCCGCTAACCACCCTGTCAATTCGATGTAAGTGTTGGGCATAGGGTAATTTTTCGGCTGTTTTTTCGCGCAAATAGTTTTTAACGGCTTGTTGTAAGTTTGGAAAATTATTTCTGTCGGGTTCAACCATTAAACCCGCTGGTTTATTGCAGACCAGTAAAATGTCATCCTCGTAAACTATATCTAACATCGTTTAAAGATAGCGTATTCTAACAAAATCACCTATAGCTTCATGTAATCATTATTAGGCTTATTTTCGTATGTTTGCAAGGCAATTTTATAACCCATGAAATATTTTTTCCTAACGTGTTTTGCGTTGTCCTTGAGTGCCTGTCAAACCTCATCCCCAACTTCTAATGCCGAACTTACAAAAGATAGTTTAGTTGCTGATTCTGTTTCTACCCATTTAAGTAAATCAAAATCGGTAACATTAACGGCACCGGTAAACGATAGCTTAAACGAAATAGCGGCTATTATTGCAGGTATGCAAAAAAGTACCGAACGGTTTAGTACAACTTTAAATAGTAAAGCCTATCAACAATTTTCAAAAACCTTTACCGAGCGTTGGCAACAGTTCGACTCTACGCGAGTAATGAAATTAAAAGCCTTTCAAGATACGGTATTAAATGCTTTACTGCCCAAGCAAGCCACCTTATTTTATCCGTTTTCGGGTCCCGATATTTTATACGCCAATTGTTTTTTTCCCAAAGCCGAACGCTATGTTATGGTTGGCTTAGAGCCCGTGGGTTCTTTACCCAATTTTAGTAGTACCGATTCGTTGAGCGGTTACTTCGATAAATTAAATACTTCTTTAAATGCTATTTTAAAATTCAGTTTTTTTAGAACAGTGAGTATGTCGAGCGATTTAAAAAATAAACAAGTAGATGGCACTTTACATGTTTTACTCTTATTCTTAAAACGTAACGGGAATGCCATTGCTAACATTAAGCCCTTAACACTAGATAGCACGGGGCAAGTGGTTTATTTAGAATCGTTGAAGGCTCTTAAAACAGGAAATTATAAAAGTAAAGGTGTTGAAATTACATTTGTTACACCCGAAAACGAAGCCAAAACTGTAACTTACTTTAGTTTAAATGCAGCCGACGATGGTTTAAAAAGCAATAAAGGATTTGTTTTGTATTTGAAAAATTTAAACACCATTACTACTTATTTAAAAGGGGCTTCTTACTTGATGCACAAAAATAATTTTTCAATCATTCGTTCACATATATTGAATCAAAGTACAGCTATTGTACAAGATGATAGTGGCATTGCCTTGCATTATTTTTCAAACAGCGGTGCCAATTGGACGTATCATTTATTTGGTAAATACACACGTCCTATTCCTATGTTTAGTTCTTGTTATCAATCTGATTTAGATTCGCTCTATATCCAAAAAGGCAGTAAAAACATAGGCTTTGGCATTGGTTATAATTTTAGAGATAAGAATAGTAACTTTATGGTAGCTATAAAAAATTAATGGTGTAATGGTTTATAAATTTTGAGTCGGGTTAAACAGGTTGATAAGGTTCATTCATTGCAAATAAAACCTTGGTTCACGTTAGGGTTGCTTATCCTTTTTTTTGTTTTAGGAAATCAATCAAAAGCACAAACGCCTAACAGTTCTTTATTAGACTCTATTTTAAATACGAAGCCCATTTTAAAAAAAGTAGCGGCTCAAGCCGAAAAGTACCGCTTGCAAATTATTTATACCAGCATTAGTCGCAACAGTAAGGGCGAAGCAAGTTTTACACCACATTATTTTAACGTCAATCCGAAAACTTATTTTTATTGTGCGAGTTTAATTAAGCTACCAACGGCTATTATAGCCCTCGAAAAAATGCAAACTTTAAATACGAAAGGCATTACACCAAATACCACTTTGTTAACCGATAGTTGTTGGCCGTGTATGAACAAGGTAGAGAAAGATACCAATGCGCTTAATCAATTACCAACCTTAGCCAATTACATTAAAGAGATGTTATTGGTGAGTGATAATGCCGCTTATAGCCGCGTTTACGAATTTTGTGGAACCGATTTACTTAACCAACGGGTTAAAGACTGGGGTTGTAAACACACGTATATTATTAACCGTTACGATGGGCGTTGTTATCAAGAAAATAATTTTAATACCAATCCTATTCGTTTTTTAGATTCAAAAGGTGAGCTACTTTATGAGCAAGCCTGCGTAAAGGGAAAGCCCATTCAATCGTTGAACGAATGCAACAAAGCCGTTGGAAAGGCTTACTATAACAGCAAAAATAAATTGATTCAACAAGCAAAAAATTTTGAAGGCATGAACGAATGTTCTTTAACTGACATTCAACTCATTTTACAAAAATTAATTAGTGCCTCGCCCGATTTAAAATTAAGTAAATCCGATCGTCAATTGCTATTGCGCTATCTAAGTCTTTACCCACGCGAGAGCCTAATGCCGCGTTATGCAGGAAAAGCGTATTACGATAGCTTTAAAAAATATTTAATTTATGGCGACTCTAAAAAAACAATTACCAACCAATCGCTTCGCATACTTAACATTGTAGGGCAGAGCTACGGTTTTATGAGCGATTGCGCCTATATTGTTGATTTTGAAACCAAGACCGAGTTTATGTTAAGTGTGGCTCTTTACGCCAACGACGATGAAATTATTAACGACGGGCGTTACGATTACAACACCATTGCTTTACCTTTTTTAGCAGAGTTAGGGCGAAGTTTATTAACCTACAGTCGCCAGCAAAGCAAAGGGTATTGGCCACCATCTGTAATTGATTTAAAGCAACTCATTGATAAGCCCGAGTAATTATGAGTTTTCAATTACTAACAAGACGCTATTCATTAGTATTTTTTTAAGGTAGAAAAGTATAATATAACAGTACCTAAATTAGGTGCATGAGTGAAATAGCGCATTTTTTTACCCCTGTGCCAAGCGATGTGTTCGACTTGGACGTTTATAAAGAATTTCAATTTGGTAGGTCGTTTACAGTTTATAAAGAAGGGTCTGAATTTCCGGAGTTAGATACCATTCAATTAGCCATTGTGGGCGTTGCCGAAGCCCGCTACTCGGAAAATAACCAAGGCAGTCAATACGCATCACTGGCAGTTAGGCATTTTTTATACAAACAATATGGGTATGCTATGGCTTTACCTATTGCTGATTTGGGCGATATTAAAGCAGGACACAGCGTAGAAGATACTTATTATGCTTTACGCCAAACGGTAGATGCTTTAGTCAGAAAAAATATTATTCCTATTATTATTGGTGGCACACAAGATTTAACGTATGCACAATTTTTGGGATATAGCGAGTTAGAACAAACGATTAACGTTACGGCTATTGATAGCACCTTCGACCTTGGAAACCCAGAGGAACCGATTAATCACGTTTCTTACCTTGGTAAAATTATTTTGCATCAACCTAATTATTTATTTAATTATAGCAACATTGGTTACCAAACGTATTTGGTGGATCCTAATAGTTTACAAATGATGAACCGTTTGTATTTTGATTGTTACCGATTAGGTGCGGTGCGCGATAAGATTGAAGAAGCAGAGCCCATCATCCGTCAATCGGATATGATAAGTTTTGATATGACTGCGGTTAAACATTCGGATGCGCCCGCCAATCCTAATGCTTCGCCCAATGGGTTTTATGCTGAGGAGGCTTGCCAAATGATGCGGTATGCGGGCATGAATGATAAGTTATCTTCGATTGGTATTTATGAAATTAATCCGGAGTACGATGTGAGTGGAAAAACGGCGCACTTGGCTGCACAAATGATTTGGTGTTTTATGGATGGTTTTTTTAATCGGAAGAATGATTACCCAAGCCGCACCAACCCCGACTACCTGCGTTTTCATGTGGTGTTGCAAGATGAGAAGTATGAAATTAATTTTTATAAAAGTAAAAAGAGCGACCGTTGGTGGATGGAAATTCCTTACCCACCGCATAAAGATTTAAAATTTGAACGCCATACATTAATACCTTGTAGTTATAAAGATTACGAAATGGCTGTTAATAACGAAATACCCGATCGTTGGTGGCAAACGTATCAAAAGTTAGCGTAGTGCCAAATTATGAGAAAGCATAGCTTTAAAATAAAAGCGATGAATGATTATAGATTCGGTTACACGAAAAATGGCACGCAAAGGCGCAATGTTCGCAAAGGAAGAAACGTGTTGGTTGTTGGTGTTATACTAAATCTCAGGAAATCGGATGCTTTATAAGAAAACATCTAACGCTATAAAACACCTAAAATTTGCATGAAAAATTTTAATTCGACGAGGCAGAAAATGCAGGTATAACAGTGGTTACGTCGAGTATTTCTAAAGAAATAGAATTAAAAATTTTCGTCGGAGATTAGACTATTTTACATTTATAAATGGTATCACTCTACAAATACCACCATGCCTTTTAAATACTCACCCTCTGGAAAGGCTGGTGTTAATGGATGATCGGCGGGTTGGTGTAAATAATGTAACAATTTAACGGTGCGTTTGGCTTCAAAAGCGGCGGCTGTAATGGTATTGTAAAATAGAAATTTATCTACAACACCGCTGCAACTAAATGTAAATAAAATACCGCCTGGTTTAATTAACCGCATGGCCATTTCGTTTAAACGTTTATACCCAATAACGGCTTGGTGCTTGCTATCTCTACTTTTGGCAAAGGCTGGCGGGTCCAATACAATCACATCGTAAACTTGTTTTTTATCTTTCAAAAAATCAAAGGTATCGGCAGTGTAGGCGGTGTGGTGTTCTATTTTATTTAAAGTTGCATTTTGATGGGTTAAGGTAATAGCTTTTTCGCTAACGTCAATGCTATCCACTTGTTTGGCTCCTGCTAATGCGGCATAAATGCTAAAGCCGCCGCTGTAACAAAAGGTATTAAGCACGGTTTTGCCTTTGCTGTAGCGTTGCAATAAAGCACGGTTATCGCGTTGGTCCACAAAAAAACCTGTTTTTTGCCCATTGATAAAATCAATCGCAAATAAAATATTATTTTCCTTTATAATTACTTCTTGTGCCGCGCCCATTAAAAAGCCGTTGCTTTGCCCTTCGGTAAATTGCTTGGGTAATGTTTCTAAGCTTTTATCGTAAATGCTTTTTAGCTGCGCGCCTAATACGATTTCAATAGCCTGGGCAATGGCTTGGCGTTGTAAATAGATGCCAACGCTATGCGCTTGAAGCACCACATGCCCGTCGTAGTAATCTAAAATTAAACCCGATGCGCCATCTCCTTCGCCAAAAAATAAACGGCATACATTGGTGGCATCATTTAAAATGCCCAATTGTAAACGGTATTCGTAAGCTGTTTTTAATTTCTGAATCCAAAAGGCTACATCAATATTTGTTTTTACAAACGAGATGATGCGAATGGCAATGCTTCCGTTGGCGTAATAGCCCGTTCCTAAATAAGTGTTGGTAGCCGAATACACTTCTACAATATCTCCATCTTTTAAATTGGATTCTTTTTTTTGAATGGCTCCCGAAAAAACCCAGGGATGACGGCGTTGTAAAGAGGTTTCTTTGCCTTTATTTAAGTAAACAATCGAATACATAGTTTTAAGAAAATTGGTTAACGTCGGTGGCCGAAATATCTTTGCCTCCTAAAATAATTAAGCGTTCCATTACGTTTCTAAATTCACGAATGTTGCCTGGCCAATTGCGTGCTTGCAGTAAACTTAAACCTTCTTTAGAAATGGTTTTAACGGCCATGCCCATTTCGGTACAAATTAAATTTAAAAAATAATCGGCTAACAAGGGAATGTCGTCTTTGCGGTCGTTTAGCGAAGGAACATGAATGGGAATTACACATAAACGGTGGTATAAGTCGCGTCTAAAATTTTCCTTTTCAATTTCTTTTTCTAAATCTTTATTGGTGGCCGCAATAACTCTTACGTTTACTTTAATTTCTTTGTCTCCACCCACGCGGGTTATTTTATGTTCTTGCAAAGCGCGTAGTACTTTGGCTTGCGCACTTAAACTCATGTCGCCTACTTCATCTAAAAATAAAGTACCGCCTTCGGCCAATTCAAACTTACCTTTCTTTTGCGCAATGGCACTAGTAAACGAACCTTTCTCGTGTCCAAATAATTCGCTTTCAATTAACTCGCTGGGTATAGCCGCACAGTTAACTTCTATTAAAGGCCCGTTGGCACGATTGCTTTTTTCGTGTATCCATTTGGCTACTAATTCTTTTCCGCTACCATTGCTACCCGTAATTAAAACTTTGGCTTCGGTGGGGGCTACTTTTTCGATTAATTCTTTAATGGCATCTATGGCTTTCGACTCGCCAATCATATCTACTGTTTTAGCAATGCGGCGTTTTAAGGTTTTGGTTTCGGTAACCAATTCTGTTTTTTCGAGAGCGTTGCGAATGCTAACCAACAGGCGATTCAAATCAATCGGTTTTGCCAAATAATCGTAAGCTCCTTTTTTAACCGCTTCCACGGCGGTTTCGATGCTGCCATGTCCGCTCATCATAATGATGGCACTTGGCAATTGCAGTTCAATTACTTTGTGTAATAACTCTGTGCCATCTAATTTGGGCATTTTAATATCGCATAAAATCACATCGTAATTATTTTTTTGTGCTAAGGCTAAACCTTGCACCCCATCTTCGGCTTCTTCTACTAAGTACTTTTCAAACTCAAGTATTTCTTTCATCGAACGGCGTATTGCCTTTTCGTCATCAATAATTAAAATTTTTGCCATAACTAAGTGTAAAGATACATCAATTCGTAGATGTTAGAATTTATATCAAAAAATTTAAAGCAATAAAAGCGAGTTGTTCTTTTTTAGTTGTCGTTATCAATGGTAAGCAAGGCACTTTGAATAGCGGGAATGGCATGAAAACCTTTACCGAAAGTTGAACTTTTAAGTAAATTATCTATATCTTTTTTATCTGCGTCCAATTGATTATAAAATGCTGAGTAATTTTTTACTAAATCGTCAAATTGATTAGGTATAGTTTCTATAAACGCATCAACACCTTTAAAATTTTGAATTTTCTGAGGATTATTTTCATATATTAAGCCCACTAATGTTTTAATTAGTTCATCTATTGAGGATTTGTGATTAGCGTAATAAAGACCTACCAAATAATACAAACTCTTTTTAAAAATCACTAGGTCTTTATATTTCTCAGAATTTATATTTATTAATTCTCTCATCTTATCTAGCAAAAGTGTTGATACTAATAACTCAGAGGTAAGTGTGTTGAGCTTTTCTAAATTTTCTTCTTCTAAGTAATCGTTTTTAAATAAGCGTTTGTACTCTTCGTTTTTGAAAACGCGTCCTTGCCCAATACCCGAACGGAGTTGTTGAGCGGCAAACCAAAACACGGCTCTGTAGGCTAAGGCAGCATTAATCATGTTTATCACTTTTCCTTCTCTTCCTGTTGCTTTAGCTTCACCTTTTCGATCGTAAAGAAAGCCCAATACATTTAGTTTTTTTTGAATAGCTATTTGAATAGGATCGTTTGCCACCAAAGAGGATGTTTTAACTGCATTTTGATTATTAGTGGCTTTAATAATTGACAATTTGAAGCGTTCTTGTGTAGGTTCAATTTGGTATATTTTAACTAGTACTTTAGAAGCCTTGAAATTATTTTTTGTTTCTTCATTGTATTTAGCACTATACAAAGCATTTACAGTTTGGCAGCCGTTTATGATTTGCATATTTTCTAACTCAACACTTATATTTTTTTTTGAAGATGGTGTACCAAGTTTTAAAGAATCGCATATAATACTAATACCATTATTCATGTAAGGAAACCATTGGCTTTCGTCGGAGGTAATGGTGTAAATAATATCTTTATTAACGGCGGCTCTATCTCCTAAATAAAGCCTGATATTTTCGGAGTATAGTTGATTTCGGTGGTATTTATTTTGTAAACGAATTAGTTCATTAACATTAACCATACCAACTAAGGTTTGACCGGGCAATCCGAGTTCTTTTTTAGTACTATTATTTTCGTAACGATACGCATGTTGGTCTTCATATTCTATATTAATAACTTCTTTACCTACTCTAATTTTACCGTCTAAAGCTAAATCTTCGATATCGGCTATACCAAATACTTGCACCTCAAAACCATGGGTTTCTCGGTCAAAGGTAAATCTATTTAAAAGTTCAAAATCTTTTTCGTTTGCTTTAGAAATACCAATTACGTTATTAATATAATGGCATTTGAATTTAACTTTGTTGCGTCTGTTAGCCAAAACAAAATTATCTACAAGCGTTTTCATTTCTTGAATGGCCGTATTGTGGTAGTCTTGCTTTAATTCTGGATGTAAAAATACATCATTAATTAAACTCGTAAATTGATAAACCTCTTTAGGTGAAGCGGCGTGTCCTGTGGTATTGTGAATTTTAAACTGAAAAACATGAAGGTGTTTTTCTTTGCTATCGTCGGTATCTATCAACGCATAAGCATCTACTAGCATTTCATGGTTACCTGTTATAGATTTATCGGTTATTTTAAAATGTTCAAAAAATTCTTCTTCACTTACATCCATTGCTAAAGATGCCGTTAAAAGCATGTAAATGATATTTTCTGGTAAATCTTTTACTAATACCGATTTTGAACCTAATTGAACGCTAAATGTTTCATGAAGTTTTTTAAAATACGTTAACTCTAAACTAATTTTTTCAGTAAGATACATAGATGCAGATAATTTTTTATTCAATTCGTTAAACTTTTAAATACAACTGATGCCTGTTATATTGAACAGTATTAATGTTAAAAGTTTATCAAATATAAAAAGAAAAATTTATAAAGATGGGCTTATCAAACTTAGGAAGGAATGAGTATAACCATCTTTTAACTTAAATGGTTTCATTTTTTAAGACCTATCAAAGCACGAATAAAAAAGCACCAATGAATACTTTATTTCTCAACATTTAAAAGCATAGATTTTATTTTTTATTCTCTAAAAACGAAAACAATGCCCCTTCTTTTAAAGAGTAAGAAGAGGCTTTAAATGTTGGAATGGGATAAGTTTGCAAGATGACATTCATTAATAAACAAGATATAACCATCATGTCCACTCGCATTTCTAAAAGTCCTGGCATTTGCCGCCGTTGCTGGGTTGTAGAAGCTATCAATTGATTGGCAATGGCTTGGTAATAGGGTATATTAATGGTGTATTCAGTTTTGGAAGGGCTTAACGGCTCGCCTCCAAATTGAAAATGTATCATCTCAATAACAGAGTCAAAAGCTCCTGAAGAACCAATTAAGGCATGCGGCAATCCCAGTTTTTGAATGGCATGGGTTAAAGGTTGTAATTCAGTTTTTAAATAATCGTATATAGCTGTTTGTTCGGCTAAAGTAATAGGGTCAGAAGGTTGAAATTTATCGAGCAAGCGCGCCGCCCCTAATTGAAAACTTTGTTTCCAAAAAATTTGATTGGCATTGCATAAAATAAATTCGGTGCTACCGCCGCCAATATCCATAATGAGCGATAACTCTTCATTTAATTGAACCGCACGTTTATTGCCTTCGTAGATGAGGCGGGCTTCTTCGTTGCCATCAATCTTTTGAATGGAAATAGCATAACGGTTTCGAGCATCTTCAATAAACGCATCTCCGTTTTGTGCGTCGCGAATGGCAGAGGTGGCAAAGGCTAAAATCGAAGTTACTTCTTGTTGTTCGATGTGTTGGTGAAAAACCTTTAAGGCTTCTAAACCACGTTGATAGGGTTCAAAAGCAATAAAACCTTTGTTAATACCTTGTTGACCTAACTTAACTGGAATACGTGTTGAAAACAAGCGTTGAACCGTTTGTTGAACGCTATCCGCCTCTGCTATCAGCAAATTAAACGTATTTGTACCACAATCTATAACTGCAATCCGTGCCATATCTTTTTCAAATTACAAAAAATTTCGACCTAAAATAGACCTAAAATTTTGTTTTATATTCATTTAACGCTATTTTAGTTAAGATTATTTACCATGAAGAAAAAATATTTTATTCTAGCCATTGGCTGCTCGCTTTTATCTCTTACTACTTTAGCCCAATCTGTTTATAAAGATTACACAGATGGCGAAATATATGTGAAATTTAAAACAGGCACACTCAAGTTACTAAAGGCAGCTAATCCACAAGCTATTGCGCCCACTTTGTTACCAGCTTTTGAAAGTAGTTTTGCAAAAGTGGGTGTAACTAAAATCGAAAAGCCTTTTTACCAAGCCAACGATGATGTAACTCTTCAACATATTTTAAAAATTAAGTTTACTGATTTTTCTAAGGTAGATGCTTTTATCGAAACCTTAAAATTAAATGCAAGTGTGGAGTATGCCGAAAAAGTGCCACTTACACGCACCACTTTAACCCCTAACGACCCACAATTGGGTTCGCAATGGCACCTTACCAAAATTAATGCTACCAATGCTTGGAACGTGTTTTCAGGCAATTCAAATATTACCGTAGCGGTTATTGATAATGCGGTAGATATTACTCATCCCGATTTGAGTCCAAATTTATGGGTTAACCCTGGAGAAATTGCAGGTAATAATATTGATGATGATAACAACGGTTATATAGATGACATTAACGGGTGGGATGCCGCCGATAACGACAATAACCCGAACCCGCCTACCAACGGAATGAGCCACGGTACGCATTGTGCGGGTATTGTGGGTGCGCGCACCAACAACGGTGTAGGTATTGCTGCTATTGGCTTTAATGTAAAATTAATTGGCGTGAAGTGTCAATTAAATTCAGGCTCTAACACAGGTATTGCCAACGGGTATGGCGGTATTATTTATGCTGCCAAAGTGAGAGCGCGTGTTATTTCTTGCTCTTGGGGCGGTAGTGGTTCGTCGGCAGCCGAGCAAAGCGTTATTAATTATGCTTGGAACCGTGGCTGTATAGTAATAGCCGCAGCGGGTAACAGTGGGGTTTCTACGGTGTTTTATCCAGCGGGTTATAGCAATGTTTACGCGGTTGCCTCAACAGGTACTACCGATGTCAAATCGGGGTTCAGTAATTATGGTTCTTGGATTGATATTTCGGCACCTGGCGAAAATATATTAAGCACTTTACCTTCTAATACTTATGGCAATCAATCAGGAACATCAATGGCAACGCCTTTAGTGGCGGGGTTAGCGGGTTTAATGCTTTCAAAAAATCCGTTAATGACGCAAGCTGCTGTGTTAAATTGTATTTCGTCAACGGCTGTTAATATTTATTCGGTAAACACCGCTACACTTGCAGGGTCGCTTGGTGCAGGACGTATAGATGCTTTTGCAGCCATGAATTGTGCTAATGCTACTTTAGGAAATGCACCCGTTGCCAATTTTTATACGCTTACGCGCAATGTGTGTCCCGGATTTGCGGTTCAATTTTTAGATAGTACCCTTTATGCGTTTAATCCTACTACTTATACTTGGAATTTTCAGGGCGGAACGCCAGCCGTATCAAATGCCACCAACCCTTCTGTTACTTGGGCAAGCCCGGGTACTTATTCGGTATCGTTAACTGCATCTAACGCCAATGGTTCTAATGCTATATCTAAAACGGGTTATATTACAGTCGTTAGTCCGGGCAGTTTGCCATTAAACGAAGGTTTTCAAGGCGGAACTATTTTGCCACCCAATTGGACGGCGTTAAATATAGACCAAGATAATATTTTTTGGACCTTACGAAATGGAGTAGGGGGCTTTGGAACAAGCAGTGCCTGTGCCATGTTTGATAATTATAATTTAGATGCCGCTAACACCCGCGATGAATTGCGCACCCCACGCTATAATTTTAGTGCCGTTGCTCAAGCCAGCTTATCGTTCGATGTGGCCTATTCACAATATAACGCTTCTTTTTCTGATACTTTAGAACTCCGTTTGTCAACCAATTGTGGTGCTTCGTGGACTAGTATTTATTTAAAAGGAGGTACCACTCTTGGAACAGCACCCAACAATAGCGTTAGTTTATTTACCCCAACAGCCGCCCAATGGCGTAAAGAAGGCATCAACTTAAATACCTATGCAGGCCAAAGTAGTGTTATGATAGCCCTTGTTAATAGAGGGCATTATGGCCAACCGATCTACGTTGATAATATAAACATTTCGTTTACGGCAGCCGCTACACCTTCGGCTAACTTTAATGCACCTGCGGCGGTTTGTGCCTCTACTACTGTTAATTATACGAATACCAGCACTACTGCAACCACGTACAATTGGACCTTTCAAGGCGGGCTACCATCTACCTCCACGGCTACCAACCCAAGTGTGGTTTATAATGTGCCAGGCGTTTATTCAACTACTTTAATAGCATCTAGTATAAGCGGCAGCAACACGGTTGTTAAAACCATTACGGTTGCGGCGTTACCGAGTTTAACGGTTACAACTATTCCTTCTGGTATTTGTGCCGGACAAGCGGCTACTATTGGTGTTACGGGTTCTACCGCTTATACGTTAAGCCCAAGTAATTTAACTACGCCTCCTTTTGTTGTTAACCCTTCTGCAACAACCAATTATTCTATTACTGCGGCTAATGCAGGTTGTTCTTCTACCATTACACAAACCACTACTGTTAATGTAACACCATTGCCAGTTGTTAGTGTTAATTCTACTAGCATTTGTTTAGGATTTAGTACAACGTTAACCGCATCGGGAGCTACTACTTATAGTTGGAGCAATGGTGCTGTTATTAATCCCATCACTGTAACTCCAACGTTAAGTACGGTTTATACCGTAACAGGAACCACGAACGGGTGCAGCGGTGTAGCGGTTGGTAGTGTAAGCGTTTTACCAACAGTAAACTTAACGGTAACGGCATTACCCAATCCGATTTGTGTGGGGAATACCGCCGTTATTTCGGTGATTGGTGCAAATAGTTATAGCCTTAATCCGGGTGGATTAGTTGGGTCTGGTTCGAGTTTAACACCCGTTACATTTACGGTAATGCCTTCGGTTACCAGCACGTATTCGATACTTGGAAACAATGGTGCGTGTAGTGGAAATGCTCCAATAACAATAACGGTAAATCCTTTGCCCCTGTTTGCGGCGGTAACTAAAACCAATGCCTCTTGTTTTGGAAGTTGTAATGGAATAATTAATGCTTCGGCTACGGGTTTGGGCGCACCCTTTACTTATTCGGTTAATGGCGTGAGTGCAACCATGCCAAGTGCTAATTTATGTGCAGGTATTTATTCGGTAACGTTGCGGTCGGTAGGTGGTTGTATAAGTAATACTAATGTTACGATTGCACAACCTCCTGTTTTATTGGCAAGCAGTTCAACAACGGCTACTGCATGCAGTGGCGTTTGTGTAGGTGCGTTTTCGATAACGGCTAGTGGAGGAACGCCCACTTATTTTTACACGAGCAGCAATGGGTGCTTAACCCCTAATTGTACAAATTTATGTGCTAATGTTTATACAACGGTTGTAAGTGATGCCAACAGTTGTACCGTGGCGGTTATTTCAACGGTTTCAATTAATCCTTCTGGAAATTTAACCGTAACAGCCACTCATACGAATGCGAGTTGTGGCAGTTGCCCCAATGGTAGTTTAAGTTCGACGGTAATAGGTGGTTCAGCCCCTTATACTTATAGTTGGCAACCCATTGCCGCCACTACACCATCGGTGGCAAATGTATTACCCGGTTGTTACACGTTAACTGTAACCGATGTTAATGGATGTGTTAAAACGGCTTCTACTTGTGTTGCATTTGCTTTCGGGTTAACACCTTTGTCGAGTATTGGAAATTTGCAGTTATATCCTAATCCTGCACAACATCAGTTTGTGGTAAAAAATACGGCTTCTAAACGTTATGAGCTAACCCTTTACGATAGCCAAGGTAAATTAGTTTATACGTTGCAGTCGCAAGAAGTATTAACTGAAATTCCGGTAGATACGTTTAACAGAGGTATTTATTTAGTGAAGTTAAATAGCGAAGGAGAACAAGCTATTTTGAAATTAGTACTTAATTAGATTTTTACTTTTAACTTTTTATTTTTAACTGAGGTTAAATGTATGTTGAAAGGGGAGATGCCAATAGGTGTTTCCCTTTTTGTTTGATGTTACGCTAAGTTTGAAGAAGGTGAGGCTTTAGGGTAAGGGCGAGGGTGGCACGCAAAGGGCGCAAAGGACGCAAAGAAAATATAGGAATTGATGTGCGTAAAATTAGGTTTGGCACGCAAAGGGCGCAAAGAAAATATAGGAAATTGTTGTGCGTAAAATTAGGTTTGGCACGCAAAGGACGCAAAGAAAAATATAGGAATTGTTGTGCGTAAATTAGGTTTGGCTCGCAAAGGCGTAAAGGACGCAAAGGAAATATAGGAATTGTTGTGCGTAAAATTAGGTTTGGCACGCAAAGGGCGCAAAGGACGCAAAGAAAAATATAGGAATTGATGCACATAAAATTAGGTTTGGCACGCAAAGGCGCAAAGGACGCAAAGGAGAAAAGTATCAATTGTTGATGATAAGTTTTAACCGAAATTTTAAGAGGGAGGTTCTTTAGAGTTAAGGTTATACTTGAGGTACTAACAATAGTGTGGAATTGCCTTGCACTAAGGTTAGAGTTTTTATTATATTTTATTCTTCCTTAGTTCCTTTTCCTATTTTTTGGATGCGCCCGTCGGCTTTTAAACGGGCAATAATTTTATCGAGTACGCCATTAATAAATATTTTGCTATTAGGGGTGCTGTATTCTTTGCTAATTTCGATGTACTCATTTAAGCTGGCTTTTACAGGCACTAAGTCTATATATAAAAATTCGGTAATGGCCATTTTCATTAATAACATATCCATGTTGGCTATCCGATCCATTTCCCAATTTTTAGTGAACTCGTTAATTAAACCTTCGTGGTGCTCGTTGTACACAATGGTTTTTTTAAACAACAAAGTCATAAAGGCTTTATCGTCGGGTGCATCTTTTAAAAGAGGCAATAACTCAAATGTGCCGTTAAACCCTTCAAAGGTGCGTATTACAGAGTTGAAGGCTACAAAGGCATCGTCGGCCCAATGGATATTTTTGTCTTCAAACAAGGAGTTTAATACAGGATGATCGCCCAGAAATTCGGTAATTAATCGAATTAAAAACTCACGATCGTCCTTATCTGTATGAGCGGTATTATCCATGTAAGCCTTGTAAGAGTCGCTTACTTTTAAATCATTAAACAGTTTACGAATAATATCAAATTCGTTTTGCCACGAAATTTTGCGTGTTTCAATTTGTTTTTTAAGTGCTATATTATTGCTCATGCCCACCAGTAATCGGTTTTGAATAAAACGCAAATTAGGGTCTAAGTCTTCGGGCTTGGGTAGGCGTTTGTTTTTGTTTTCGTCGGCTATCACGTGTGCGATGTGATGAAGATCTAACAAAAAAGCTAAAATAGAAATGTACAAATCGTACATCTTATCTAAACTGTTGAATAATTCTTTTTCAAACACTTGTACATCGGCCTTTTCATGCTGAAAATAGGAGTACAAGGCTTGCATGACTTTTATTCTTAAAAAACGACGATTCAACATAAAGAACGAAAACTAAAAATTAAAATTAAAATAATGAGACAACTACATCACCGCGTTAATGCGGGCAATAGCTGATAAACGTTGCTCGCCTAATTTATTGGCAGCCATGTATGTTGGAATGCCTTCCTTTTTCGACATTTGAAAAAGATCCCAAGTGGTATCGTAAATTTTTTCGGCATGAGACAAAGCGCGCTCGCGATTATAGCCTTCTAACTCGTAAAACACGTTAATAATACCACCAGCGTTTACTACAAAATCGGGTGCATATAAAATACCTTTTTTGCCGACAACTTCGCCGTGTATCACCTCGTTTGCTAATTGATTATTGGCGGCACCGCAAATAATTTTACATTTTAACTGCGCTAAGGTTTCATCGTTAACGGTGGCACCTAAAGCACAAGGGGCATAAATATCAATGTCTAAATCAAACATAGTCGTAGCACTCACCACTTCGGCTTTATATTTATCGGCAACAACTTTCAAACGCTCTTCGCTTAAATCGTTAATGTAAACTTTAGCACCTTCTTTGGTTAAATGATCCACTAACACCTCACCTACATGTCCTATCCCTTGTACTAATATTTTTTTACCATTTAAACTATCGTTTCCCCAAACTTCGCGTGCACTGGCTTTCATGCTCACATACACGCCGTATGCCGTAACCGGACTCGGATTGCCGCTGCCTCCCATATTTTCAGGTAAGCCACTTACATAGTCTGTTTCCATTTTAATAATTTCCATATCGCGGCTAGTCATGGCTACATCTTCGGCAGTAATGTATTTGCCACCTAAGCTATCTATAAACTTTCCGAAACGGCGTAACAAGGCTTCGTTTTTAATTTTTTTAGCATCGCCCATAATAACGGCTTTTCCACCCCCTAAATTTAAACCCGCTACCGACGATTTATAAGTCATGCCGCGCGATAGGCGAAGTACATCGTTAAGTGCTTCCATTTCGTTGGTGTAGGCCCACATGCGGGTACCGCCTAAAGCAGGACCTAAAATGGTATTGTGAATGGCAACAATGGCTTTGAGACCTGTTGCGTTATCGTTACAAAATACCACTTGTTCATGATTATTTAAAGCCATTTGGGCGATTACTGGATTTTTAATAAAATCTGTATCCTTAATATCCTTTACTTCCATACCGAATTTGAAAGTCGTAAAGTTAACGATTTTGTTTTATTAGCTATTAAAAAAGTGGTTGTGCGCAGAAATAAATCAGACAGAATACAAGAAAAAATGGAATGAGATTAGCAACTCGATTGTTCTTCCTATAACCCATGGGATTTCGAACACTTAAAGTTAGCGGTAATTTTAGTCTTTGAAACGGTATGTTTTTAAATAGCTTTTAAAATTAGTGTTGGGCATTGGATTTGAAATGCTTTATTTTTAACCGAGATTTTAAGAAAGAGGGTCTTTAGAATAAAATAGCTAACTCTGTAAAAATACTTGAACCCTTATCTCGTCCTTGTTTAGCGAAGCGTAACGAGGACGTTTGAGAGCTGCGTTTGTAACGCAGATACAGTGATGGTGTGGGCGTTACAAACGCCCGTTTAGCACGTCCTCGTTTCCGCTAACGCTCAAACAAGGACGAGGGGAAAAGAGAAATTAAGAACCGCTTAAAAAATGAGTTAGATGGAATTATGCAATAGGAATCGTAGTGAGAGGCGAAAGCCCAATAAAACAGGTACTTTTTCGACTGAGGCATAGTGCTTCTATGGTGAAGGAGAAAAAGTGACTGTTTTGAAGGGATTTCGGCTCGTAATAGATTTCTATTGCATAATCTCGATTTAAGGCATTTGGGTATTTTTAACGCTTTGAAAGTAACAAAAGGGCTAAAAAAGAGTTATTAAATAAAATGAGGTATAACGGATAAAAACGGAAAAGGCAAGGTATTTTTCCGTATCTTTGTTAGCTATATCCTATAAATCTAAAAGTTAAGAATAATTTAAAAAGTAAGAATGAGACAGCTCAAAATTACCAAATCAATTACCAATCGCGAAAGTGCGTCGTTGGATAAATACCTTCAAGAAATTGGCCGTGAGGAGTTAATTACTGCTGAAGAAGAAGTAATTCTAGCAAAAAAAATTAAAGATGGCGATCAATTGGCACTCGAAAAATTAACCCGAGCTAACCTTCGCTTTGTAGTTTCGGTAGCCAAACAATACCAAAACCAAGGTTTAAGTCTTCCCGATTTAATCAACGAAGGAAATTTGGGCTTAATTAAAGCAGCACGCCGTTTCGATGAAACTCGGGGTTTTAAGTTTATTTCGTATGCTGTTTGGTGGATTCGTCAAAGCATTCTTCAAGCTTTAGCCGAGCAAAGCCGTATTGTGCGTTTACCGCTAAATCAAGTAGGTTCATTAAATAAAATTAATAAGGCGTATAGCAAATTAGAACAAGAATTTGAACGCGAGCCAAGTGCCGAAGAACTTGCCGATGTTTTAGATTTACCTATTGATAAAGTAAGCGACACCATGAAAGTGAGTGGCCGCCATGTAAGTATGGATGCTCCATTTGCCAATGGTGAAGAAAGCAGTTTATTAGATGTATTAATTAACCTCGACTCGCCTAAAGCTGACACAGGTTTAATGAACGAAAGTTTAAGCCGCGAAATAGACAGAGCTTTAAGCACTTTAACTGAGCGCGAACGCGATGTTGTAAAATTATTTTTTGGTATCGGTTTAAACCACGGTTTAACGCTCGAAGAAATTGGCGATAAATTTGATTTAACCCGCGAACGGGTGCGTCAAATTAAAGAAAAGGCCATTCGTCGCCTGCGCCACAGCAGCCGCAGCAAATTGCTTCAACAGTATTTAGGCTAACTAAAAGTTTAAGTTGTAAAAAAACCAGTTCAATAGAGCTGGTTTTTTTTTGAAAAGTTGTATTCAACTGTTACAACATTAGGTTTAACTGTAATTTCAAGAAAGAGAGTTTCAGAATAAAACCATGACTTGTTTGCAAATATTTGATTTCTTGAAATTGTGGTTTAAGGAACAAACTTATAACCCACGCCACGCACCGAAAAAAAATGTTGCGGATTTTTATTATCAGGTTCAAAGTATTTCCTAAAATTAAGAATGTAATTATCAATAGTTCGTGCCGAGGCATTCTCAGAGGCACTCCAAAGTGTTTCTATAATTTCGTCGCGCGATACTACTTTGTTGGGTTGCGTCATCAACAACTTTAATAAACCAATTTCGCGTTTCGATAAAGTTAACGTTTCGTCTTTGTGATTCTTAATATCAAACGTATTGAAATCTATAAAACCATGACTAAATTTATAATGCTTTAATTCATTGGTAGGGTTTCGGCGGTGTATATTATTTTTCACACGCCATAACAATTCTTCTAAATCGAACGGTTTGGTAATGTAATCTTCGGCCCCTAGTTTTAATCCTGCAATTTTATCACCACTTTGATTTTTGGCAGTTAAAAATAAAATAGGAATACTTGGATTAATTTCTTTAAACCGTTCAAACAAATCGAATCCATTAATTTCGGGCAGCATCACATCTAACAACACCAATTGCAACACGGTATGATTTGTGTTAAACAACCGTAAGGCTTCGCTTCCTTTCGATGCCACTAAACAGGTATAGCCTTCCAATTCGAGGTTTAATTGCAAAGTATTTGCTAAATTGGCCTCATCTTCAACAATTAAAATAGACATGTTGCAAAGGTAGCAAAGCCGTTGAACCTTAGCAAATAGGCTTAACCCAGCAATCCAAAACTTATTCTTTTTGTTTTGTTGAGAACAAATAAAAAAAAAGACGGGGTCTAGTTCTTCATTAAGTATAAAATATTACCTTTGCACCCAAATTAAACGTAAAAAACATGTCTCAACAAAAAGGCAAAATTGCACAAGTAATCGGTCCGGTTATCGATGTTCGCTTTGATTTAGAAGGCGGTAAACTCCCCAACATTTTAGATGCACTCGAAATTGTTCGCGAAAACGGACAAACATTAGTGTTAGAAGTTCAAAAACATATCGGTGAAGATACCGTTAGAACCGTTGCCATGGATAGTTCGGATGGTATTTACCGAGGCATGGAAGTACTTGTTACAGGTTCGCCTATCAAAATGCCTATTGGAGACAAAGTAAAAGGTCGTTTATTTAATGTAGTAGGCGAAGCTATTGACGGTATTGATACCATGAGTAATAAAGACGGTAATTCTATTCACCGTCAACCCCCAAAATTTGAAGAATTATCAACCTCTACCGAAGTATTATTTACAGGCATTAAAGTAATTGATTTAATTGAGCCGTATGCAAAAGGTGGTAAAATTGGATTATTTGGTGGTGCAGGTGTTGGTAAAACTGTATTAATTATGGAATTGGTAAACAACATTGCCAAAGCCTATGCAGGTTTATCTGTATTTGCTGGGGTAGGCGAGCGCACCCGCGAAGGAAACGATTTATTGCGCGAGTTTATCGAATCGGATGTAATTAAATACGGCGATGAATTTAAACACAGCATGGAAAAAGGCGGTTGGGATTTGAGCAAAGTAGATAAAAAAGCCTTAGAAGATAGCAAAGCCACTTTAGTATTTGGTCAAATGAACGAGCCTCCAGGAGCCCGTGCGCGCGTGGCCTTGTCGGGTTTAACCATGGCCGAATATTTCCGCGATGGCGATGGAACAGGTCAAGGTAAAGATATTTTATTTTTCGTAGATAATATTTTCCGTTTCACACAAGCAGGTGCCGAAGTATCGGCGTTATTAGGACGTATGCCAAGTGCGGTAGGGTATCAACCTACCTTATCAACCGAAATGGGAGCCATGCAAGAGCGCATTACTTCTACTAAAAAAGGTTCTATTACTTCGGTTCAAGCGGTTTATGTGCCTGCCGATGATTTAACCGATCCAGCACCAGCAACAACTTTTGCCCACTTAGATGCAACAACTGTATTAAGTCGTAAAATTGCGGAATTAGGTATTTACCCAGCGGTAGATCCACTCGATTCTACTTCGCGAATTTTAAGTCCAACTGTTTTGGGCGATGCACATTACAATTGCGCAGAACGCGTAAAAAATATTTTGCAACGCTATAAAGAATTACAAGATATTATTGCCATCTTAGGGATGGATGAATTAAGCGAAGAAGATAAATTAATTGTACACCGTGCGCGCCGTGTGCAACGTTTCTTATCGCAACCGTTCCATGTAGCCGAACAATTTACTGGATTAAAAGGCGTATTAGTGCCTATCGAAGATACCATTAAAGGCTTTAACATGATTATGGATGGCAAAGTTGATGAATATCCCGAGGCGGCATTTAACTTGGTAGGTAACATTGAAGAAGCCATCGAAAAAGGTAAAAAGATTTTACAAGAAGCCAAATAAATTAAGCACATTCATGAAAATAGAAATAATAACGCCCGATAAAAAGTTGTTTGAAGGACAAGTTAAATCGGCTATTTTTCCGGGTAGCGAAGGCAGTTTTGGCGTATTAAATAACCATGCCGCCACTATTGCCACCCTCAAAAGTGGTAAAATAGAAGTAACTGAAGAAAACAATACAAGTCGAGAATTTATCATTAAAGGCGGTGTTGTAGAAATCAATCAAAATAAAGTCATTGTTTTAGCTGAATAATCAAATTATTGAATCGTTTAAAAAGCCGATAAAACTTAATTTATCGGCTTTTTTATTTAAGATAAATCACGCTTAAAGAATTTGTAATTAAAGCGAAAAAACAATAAAATCTAAACTTTTTTGACTAATACCAATATCGGTTCTAAAAGATACAAGTTGAACCAGAATTATTTTTCTTTTAGGCGACGAAAAAATTATAGGCGTAGCAAGGCCTACGGGTATAATTTTTGAGGAAGTATAAGAGAAAAAGAAACTGGGTCAACGTATCTTTTAGAAATGATGTTGGTATAAGATAAAGCCACTATTTCAATAAATGTATAAAATTGCAAAACTTCCAATTTTGAAAAAAGTTTGATTCGCAATAGTAGTAACTAACTTACAATTCTTCTTTAAAATAAAATACAAATTTTAACAATTTTGTTAAATGTTTTAGCACCTATTAAAAGCATTTAACAAAATGTTTATTAACTTTGAGACCTAACATTTCTTATCCCCAAGAGAACTTAACAAAAAATAAAAAATGATTAAAAATTTATTCTTAACAGTTTCAGCACTAGCGATAGGAGTTTCGCTTCATGCTCAGGTTAATGTTACTGGTGGGGCTTCGGCCACCTATTCAACCGTAAATAGTGCGTTTTTAGCCATTAATAGTGGTGTTCACACAGGTGCAATAACCATAGATATTACTGGTAGCACTACAGAACCAACTACTCCTACTCCCTTGGCCGCTAGTGGGCAAGGTTTGGCCAATTATACCTCAATAATTCTACGTCCTACGGTTACAGCTACTATTAGTGGTAACATGGTAACTGGGCGAGGTATTTTAGAATTCGACGGTGCCGATAACGTAAGTATTAATGGTGATATTGCTGGTGGTTCAGTAAGTCGCGATTTATCTATCATTCACACTGGGGCAACTACTTTAATCAATACTGCCTGCGTTCGTTTGATAGGCAGAACTACTCTAGGTTTGGGTATAACCAGTTTTAGTTTAACCAATTGTAAACTTTGGGGTAACTCCGATGGTGCCAACACGGCTGCACCTTTAACCTCTTCGTTTTGTTTTTATGCAGGTACCAATGCCGCAAACATCACCACTACTGGAACTGGCGATAATTATGATAACTTATTTATCTCTAATAATGAATTTAGACGCAGTTACCAAGCTATTTATGCTGCTAATACCGCTGCAAACTTGGGTGATAATGCGCTAATCACGAACAATATTATAGGTTCGCCTACACCAGCCGAGTATGTTCATTTTAGAGGGATTAATCTTTCCTCAGTTGTTAACGGAACTGTATCCGGAAATGATATTTCTAATTTAAGGTTATCATCATCTGCAAGCAATGCAGGTATCGAAATTAATGGTACAACTAGTACCAACATGCTTATTTCTACTAACAAAATATATAGCATTTTTTCTACTTCTACTAACGGTTGGGGTGCCATTGTTAATAACGTTATTTACGAGATTATCGGTAGTAATTATGTTTTTTCTACTACATTTAATGCCTTTGGTATCCGTTTAACAGCGGGTACAGGTTACAAAGTTTATTACAATAGTGTTAATTTATTTGGTGATATGCCAACACCTACTGCCAACACTAATGCTATTAGCGCTTGTTTTTTAGTTACAGCTGTTGGCGTAACGGGCGATGTTCGAAATAATGTTTTCAATAACCAAATGACCTCTTCGGCCGCTAATGTTACCACCAAGCGTTTTATGGCCGTTTGGATGCCAGCCGCCTATAATTTTGCGAATATGACTTTTAATAATAATGCTTACATGGTTTCTCCTGCCAATACAACCGATTATTTTGTTGGTAAACTAGGGACTACCTCGGGTACATTCGAATATCAAACTTTGGCACCTTGGCAAGCGGTATCTCAAGTAGGTAATCCTACAAACGACATCAATTCTGTACCGCTTGTGAATGCTTTAGCACCATTTCCATCTAATACAAACCTTCAATTTGCGGCCAATGCTGTAACACCTATCGAAAGTGGTGCCGTTATTATTCCAAGTCTGGGGTTACCTAATAAAGATTATAACAATGTAAACCGCCCTGCTGCAGGAATTAATGCCAACACTAACCCAGATATGGGGGCTTATGAGTTTGATGGATTAGCTGGTGTTTCAAATGATGTGGGGGTAATTGCCATTACAGCTCCAGCCGTACTGCAATGTTTAAGCGCAACATCACCAGTTGTAGTTACCATTCGTAATTTTGGGATTAATACATTAGCCGCAGGTGTTAATATTCCGGTTACCGCTATTTTAAGTGGTGCTAACTCACAAACTATTACCTCAAATTATGTAGTGCCTGGGGGAGGTTTTCCGCCATCGAGTAATGTTCAATACACATTGGCTTCAACATTAAATATGTCAGCTTTCGGAACCTATAGCATTAACGCAACGGCATCTATGACAACACCTTTAGATAATAATACTATTAATAATGGTATTACCGTAGTTCGAACTAATGTTGCGCAAACAGCTATCCCAATTTTCCAAGGTTTTACAGGCTTTACAGGAGCTAATTTAAATTTAATTACCCCAAATGGTTGGTTAGAAGCAGCTGGTGCAAGTTTCCCATCGGGAACAACCTCTAGCTGGTTATCACAAACTGGCTTAGGAGTGGCTGGGAATATTACTGCCCGTGTTAACTTATTTGGTAACGCTCGCCGCGAGTGGATTGTAGGTCCAAAAATTTTAGCAACCGCCAGTACACAAGTTACGTTTGATGCAGCCATTACTGCTGTGGCGGCATTAACTTCAGGTTCTAACATGGGTAGCGATGATCAATTACTGGTAATGGTTTCTACCGACTGTGGCGCCACTTACGTTCCTATTTTTACAGTAAGTGCTACCAATAGTTTAAGTACCAATTTCTCTAATTTTGTAGTGCCTTTAGCAGCCTACGCTAATCAAGAATTGATTGTAGCTTTTTTAGCTACTGATGGTTTAGTAGATGATATTGAATCTTACGATATACATTTAGATAACATCAATATCAACAATGTTGTTGCCAGTGATGTGGGGGTCAATGCGTTTTCAACTCCAGCAAACTCGGGGTGTTATTCAGCATCAAACCCAGTAACCGTTACCTTCCGAAACTTTGGAACAGCTCCACAGTCGAATGTAAACGTATCTGTTATTGTTTCGGGCCCTGTTACCACCACTTTAACAACTACTATTGCAGGTCCTGTTGCACCAGCTTCAACCATAGCTGTTGTAGTAGGTTCAGTTAATTTAACGTTTGGCGGCACTTATACTTTTAAAGGGTTCTCTTCGCTAGTTGGTGATGGTAATCCGTTAAACGATACCACCACTATTGTTCGAGTTATTAATCCATTGGTGAGTTTACCTATATCTAATCCATTTACTGGCTTTACTGGAGCCAACTTACCAGCGGCTCAACCTGGTTGGACAGAGGCACAAGGTGTTTTAGTACCATCAGGTACAACATCTAGTTGGTTAAGCCAAGCCAATTTGAATGGTGTAGGAAATATTACAGCACGTATTAACTTGTTAGGAACTACTCGTAACGATTGGATTATAGGCCCACGTACGTTAGTTACACCTAGCACGCAAATAGCGTTCGATGTGGCGTTAACGGGTCCTGGTAGCATTCTTACTTCTAACAACATGGGAAGCGATGACATGGTGCGCTTGATGGTTTCTACCGATTGTGGTTTATCTTATACACCTGTATTTACGTTAAGTGCTGCTAACACTGTTAGCACCTCTAACACTTTTAGCAATTACATTGTGCCACTTGGTGCTTTTGCAGGTCAAGAAATTATTGTAGCTTTCCTAGCTAGCGACGGTCCTGTTGATGATATAGAATCTTATGATTTTCATTTAGATAATATTAATTTAGCCAATGCCTTAGCCACCGATGCTGGTGTTACTGCGGTAAATGCGCCTAATCCTAATCCTCTAGTATGTTACACTAATGCCGAACCCGTTGTAGTTACCATTCGTAACTTTGGTACAGCAGCTATTAGCAATATACCAGTAAATGTTATTGTTGGCGGTGCCGTAACCCAAACTGTTAGTGGCACTTATGCGCCTTCTATTCCTATTGGTGCAACGGCAGTATTTACAGTAGGAACGCTGAACATGACGTTCTCGGGTATTTATACCTTTACAGCAACTACAGCTTTACCTGGCGATGCCAATACATTCAATAATATTGCTTTGTTAACCGCAACCAGCAATCCTATATTTAATGTTTTAGGTAATATTAATGTTTGTTCGGGCGGTAGCACTACATTAACAGGTAGCAATGCCAGCCTTACTTACAGTTGGACGGGCGGAGCAACAACACAGTCGGTTGTATTTTCTCCAACAGCAACAAGTATTTATACCTGTTCAGGAAACGACGGTGTTTGTACTTCTATACGAATAGTAACCGTTTCGTTAACAAACCCAACCATTACAGGTGTTGGAGCAACCGTTTGTAGCCCTACTGCAGTTGCCACTTTAAGCGCAAGTGCTTTTGCTCCTGTAAATTGGTATGCAACACCTACTTCAACCACCTCTCTAGCTTTAGGAAATACTTACACCGCTTCTGCACCAACCAATACAACGTTTTTTGCCGAAGCACAATCTACCGCAGTAGGTACTTTAACGTGTACCATGGCGGGAGGTAACGGTTCTAACGGAAATATGTTTGATGTAGTGGCAGCAGGTAACATTGAGGTAAATGGTTTCGACGTACACATTAGTTCGGTTGCTGTTACCACCGTAGAGGTTTGGTTTCGCCCAGGTACATTTGTAGGTTTTGAAACCAGTAATGTTGGTTGGACCAATGTATTAACAACAACGGTAAACGGTTTGGGTTCAGGTTTCTTAACGCTTGTTCCAGCTAGCTTTACTGTTCCAGTTCCTGCTGGTCAAACTTATGGTTTTTTTGTAACCGCTAATGGCGGAGGTTCGTTTGCTTACACAAATGGAACAACGTTAGGTAATGTACACTCTAGTAACGCGGATGTAGCCATAAACGAAGGGAAAGGTGGTTCTTACTTTGGTGTAACCAATTCACCACGTATTTTCAATGGCAATATGCGTTATACCAAAACAGGTTGCACCAGTCCTCGCATCCCAGTTACCTTAACCGTTGGAGTTGCACCAACCCTTTCTGTTAACAGCAGTACAACAGCCGTTTGTTCGGGTGCTACGGTTACTTTAACCGCTAGTGGTGCTGGTACTTACAGTTGGAGTGCCAACAGTGCAACTACATCAGCAGTTGTGGTTGCGCCTACGAGCAGTTCATCCTACACCGTAATCGGAACAACTGCGGGTTGTACAGGTTCAGCAGTAACATCAGTTACCGTTAATCCTAATCCAACTATCTTAACCTCGCCAGTTGCAACGCTTTGCTCTAGTCCACCTTCGTCGGCTACGCTAACAGCTAACGGTGCTGTTTCTTATAGCTGGACACCTGGTGGGTCTAATAGCAGTTCTATTGTGGTTAGCCCAAGTGGTTCCACCCTGTATTCTGTTAATGGAACAGGAGCTAATGGCTGTGTGGGAACGGGAACTACTGGCGTTTTAGTTATCATTTGTACGAACCTAGCAGATACTAAAAATTCAGAAGCTGTATTCAATGCGTATCCCAATCCAAATACGGGTGTGTTTACCATCGAGTTAAGCCAACAAGGTTCTGCTTCGATACAAATTATGGATTTAACTGGTCGTGTTGTTATGAACGACTCATTTAGCGACTCAAAACACGAAATAAATATTTCCGCATTAAGCAATGGCATTTATTATGCACGTGTAAAAAATGCACAAGGAGTTAGTACCTTAAAAATTATAAAAGAGTAATACTAGCGATATTGTTAATCTTAAAAACCCCAATGGTGATTGGGGTTTTTTTATGAATAAAAATTTTTGATTGTATCATTTCGCTGTGTTTATGGATAATATAACGTGATTTATGGATTACCCCTTACCTCGTCCTTGTTTAGCGAAGCGTAACGAGGACGTTTTAGAACTGCGTTTGTAACGCAGATAAACCGCAATTAGACAGTAGAAGCCATTTTTTTGGCGTACTACCTGTCTTAGTGCGGTTAATTCCCGAAGTGAATTCGGGATAGGCTCTGATTTAGTAAAGTTAGGATTTCTTACAAGTGATTTATACTGGAATCCTTACTTTACTTAATCGTAGGCGCTTCTTTTTTTGAACGGTCTATTTCCATCTAACTCATTTTTTAAGTATTGATTTCAAATGTTTTACAGAGTTAGCTATTTTATTCTAAAGTACCCGATTTCTTGAAATTTAGGGATAAACTGATGGTGTGGGCGTTACAAACGCCTGTTTAGCACGTCCTCGTTTCCGCTAACGCTCAAACAATGACGAGGGGAAAGAGGAATTAAGCAACACTTAATGTATTAAATAACGTGAATTATGGATTACATTTTTTTATTTATATTAAAATAAAAAGAGAATTTTTAATAGTTAACATAATAATCTGAACTTATTGATTTAACATGTACAAATGGTATTAGAACGCTAAGGTTTGGTATTATTGGATTCGTTGGTTTGTAAAGAGCCTCTAAATGGTGCTTTCTGACACCAAATACTTATTTGAGATTAATTTAATTTTAAAGTTTATAAACCGTTTATTGGATTGGTTGTTTTGAAAATAGATGACAAGAGTTATGAAAAAAACAATTTATCTAGCAATTTGCATTCCAGTTGGTGTTGCTGGAGGTTTGATTGGCTCTTGTAACGAATATAGCTTAGACAAGGTTTGGACAAAATATTTGGTTAAACGATGAACAGATTAATAATTTTTCTTCTTACAATAATTTGGTCGGCAATTTTTTACAGATATGTATCACTCCCTGTTTACTTATTTGTTTTATTCTTATTATTCTGTATTTCTATTTATTTAACGTTAATACATATTCAAAAAAAAATTAAAGGCAATAGTAAATCATACCATGCAGAATATAAGTCCCAGATGATTAACGTTTATGAAATGGCAAAAGTATCAGGGTTTAAATTAGTTGAGGCAAACACTACTTTAACAGAAGTAAAGTTAGCTTCTAGAAACAATTATTTTACTTTTGGAGAAACGATTTTTTTAAAATTCGACAAAGAAAAATATACGATCACTTCTGTGTCTTCATTTCCAATTTCAAATTTTGATAACGAGCGAAATAGAGTTAACGTTGAAAAAGTAATTAATTATTTGAAAAAATGAAAACTTAAAACGAAAATTTATAACCCAAAAAATGCCGTTATTTAAAGTAATTAACGGCATTTTTATTTAACCGTAATTTTAGTAAATCGGTACTTTAAAAACAACATCACTAAAAATAGATTTTCTTATTGTTTTATTAACATCACATCTTTGTAAACAAGCGTTTTTGTTAGTAACTAAACGCCTTTTACCGTTGGGATAATTTTAACTTTACAAAACAAAAATTAAGTAATAGTTGCACTAAAAAACGATGAAAGTTACATATTATGGTCACTCCTGCTTTGGGGTAGAAGTGAGCGGAAAACATTTGGTATTTGACCCATTTATCACGCCTAACGAATTAGCGGCTCACATTCAGCTTAGTGATGTAAAAGCCGATTACATTTTAGTTTCGCATGGGCACGAAGACCACGTGGCCGATTTGATAGCATTGGCTAAACAAACGCAAGCTAAAATTATTTGCAGTTGGGAAATTTATCAATGGGTCAGTAAACAGGGGTTAACCAACATACACCCCATGAACACCGGAGGGAAAGTAAAATTTGATTTTGGAAGTATAAAATGCGTTGTTGCACAACACAGCAGCAGCTTACCCGATGGCAGTTATGGAGGCAACCCCATGGGGTTTGTTATCGAAAGCACCGAAGGTAGTTTTTACTATGCGGGCGATACAGCCCTCACTTACGATATGAAATTAATTGGCGACTACCGAAAAATAGATTTTGCCTTTTTACCCATTGGCGATAACTTTACCATGGGGGTTGATAATGCCATCATTGCTTGCGAGTTTATTAAATGCGGCAACATCATTGGAATGCACTTCGATACTTTTGGGTATATTCAAATAGATAAAGCCGAAGCCATTTCAAAATTTAATAAAGCAGGGCATAACCTAAAACTTTTACAAATAGGTGAAACCATCAAATACTAATTAAACAACAAACCATATAATTTAAGCGAAGAAGCGAACATGGGAAAAATAATTGCTATTGCAAATCAAAAAGGAGGGGTTGGAAAAACGACGACAGCCATTAACTTAGCAGCAAGTTTAGCCGTTTTAGAATACAAAACATTATTAATTGATGCCGACCCGCAATCGAATGCCACCTCGGGCGTAGGCATAGATTCGGCTAATGTAAAAGCGGGATTGTACGAATGTATTATTGATAGCGTGCATCCGAAAGATGTGATTTTAAAAACGGATACCCCCAACTTATTTTTATTGCCAACCAATGCCGATTTAGTGGGTGTTGAGTTAGAACTGGTGAACCTCACCAATCGCGAGTACATGATGAAAAAAGCAGTTGACAAAATAAAAGATAAATACGATTTTATTATTGTGGATTGTTGCCCATCGTTAGGCTTAACCGTTATGAATGCCTTGTGTGCGGCCGATAGCGTTATCATTCCTGTACAATGCGAATACTTTGCCCTCGAAGGCATGGGTAAGTTGTTGCAAACTATTAAAATTGTACAAACCCATTTGAATACCAATTTAGACATTGAAGGCGTTTTATTAACCATGTACGATGCCCGTTTGCGTTTGGCTAACCAAGTGGTAGAAGAAGTAAAATCACATTTTCAAAACATGGTATTTAATACTTTGGTGCAACGCAACACCAAATTAGCCGAAGCTCCTAGTTTTGGGAAAACGATTATTATGCACGATGCCATTGGCAAAGGCTCGGTAAATTACCTCAACCTAGCCCGCGAAATTTTGCAGCGCAATGGCCTAACTAAAATTAGCGACGAAGACCGTACCATTGAAGTGGACGATATAACCGAATTAAGTGAAGATATTTAAGCAGCGAAAAAACGAGTCATGAGCAAGAAACCCGCATTAGGAAGAGGATTAGGCGCACTCCTAGAAAACGCTAAAACTGATATTACCACCAAACAAGTTGGCGAAGGCGCACCCGTAGTTGGGTCGGTGGCTATGATTAAAATAGCCCACATCGAAACCAATCCCTTTCAGCCACGCACTAATTTTGAAGAACTCGCCTTACAAGAATTAAGCCATAGCATTCAACAACACGGCATCATTCAGCCCATTACCTTGCGTAAATTGGGATACGACCGTTACCAACTCATCTCGGGCGAGCGTCGTTTTCGCGCCTCGCAGATGGCCGGCTTAAAAGAAGTACCCGCCTACATTCGTGTTGCCGACGACCAAGCCATGCTCGAAATGGCTTTAGTTGAAAACATACAACGCGAAGACTTAGACCCCATTGAGGTATCTTTGTCTTACAAACGTTTAATGGACGAGTGCAATTTAACCCAAGAACAATTAAGCGAGAAAGTAGGCAAACAACGCAGTACGGTTACTAACTTTTTACGCTTATTAAAATTACCTGCACCCATTCAAAAAGCCTTACGCGATAAAGAGCTAAGCATGGGGCATGCCAAAGCCTTGGTGAGCATTGATAACGAAGATAGGCAATTAGCCATTTTTGCATTGGCACTCGAACAAGATTTATCGGTGCGCCAAGTAGAAGACCTTGCCCGTGGCGAAAAAATAAAATTTACACCCAAAACCACGCGGGTTGAAAAGCCTTTACCCATTGAAGACAAAGCCATTGCTCAACAATTAGAAACCATTTTTAATAAAAGTTTTCAATTTAAACGCAATGCCAAAGGTGGTGGAAATATTACACTTAGCTTTAGCAACGAAAACGAACTCAAGCATATTATTTCGTTTTTTGGAATAGAGTAGAAGAAGTTTTTGGGGAGATTGGTTTGTGGGGGAGTGAATTAGGTAATTAAGCGGGCTTAGTTTATCAATCAATTATTTGTAATTTTAAAATACATACAATCTTGTTTTAAATGAAAACACTTCGAGATAAATTAGAAGAAATTCTTCCAAATATTCTTCCTGACAATCCAGACGATGCTATCAATGGTCCAGAACTAGCAACAAAAGTTTTAGAAAAACTACCTGATGAAAAAGAAACTTCAGTTAGACAATATTTTTCTGTAATGCATACCGACTCGACTTCGGTTTTAGCTAAAATACCAGGTAGGCATGGATATTATAAAAGACCAAAACTTTTGGCAGATCAAACAGTAGGATTAACAAGTAAACAAGCCAAAAAAATTGAGGAAGCCGAAGAAGCCGCTAGTAAAAGAGATGAACAGAGAGAGGAAAAATTTCGTTCAATTTTTATGAGGTATAATGAGTTAACAAGTGGGCTATATTCCATGAATGTTGAACATACCAAAGGGAAAAAAGATGAAAAGGGTCTTAATAAATGGAAATACCCAGATGTTATCTTGCTTAATTGGGAAGTTGGAGAACTTTTGGGAGATGAGTACAAAATCAGCAATACTATGTTAGAAGTTAGAAAAAGTCTAGGTGAACAGCCTTTCAGACTCATAAGTAACGAACTAAAATCTGAGTTACGATTTACAAATTTTCGAGAGAATTTTTTTCAATGTGTAAGCAATAGTAAATGGTCACATATTGCCCAATTATCAATAGCAATAGATATTACGGACTCCAAATTAATTGAGGAGTTAAGCAGATTAGGAAAGTCCTATGATGTTTCTATTACTACTTACGGACTAACAGGTGATAAAATTGACAATTTCCCAGATGCAAATCAAATTTTGAAAATGTCAGAACAAGAATTTGATACCATAACTAAAGAAATTAAAATAAACTTCATAAACACTGGACGAGAAAGGGAGTCATTGGACTGGGAACACATCAAAGATTTAAAAATTCAGAATCCTGACTTCAATCATTTATTCGACTGGATTTCTAAATGTCTTTCTGCGGGTAAAGCTTACAAATTTCAGGACTTTATAAACTTAATGAAAATTGAAAGAAACTACTCATAATAACGTATTCTTAATATGCAGGGTATCGTTCTTCATAGAAAATTCAGTCCTCCACATCAATATTTGTACTTCTAAACCGCCACTTCGCCAAGCCGCAAACCGCTGCTAGTAAAGCCAGCATACCTCAAACAACAACGAAAATTTTAAGCAACACTATTTTGACTATCTTTATATTAATAAAAATTAAATGAAACAAAGAGTTTACATAGATACTTCAGTTGTTGGTGGTTACTTTGATGAAGAGTTCAAAGAGGCAACAATAAAGCTATTTGAAAGGCTCGATAAAAACGAAATAATTTTTGTAGTTTCTGACTTACTTGACCTTGAATTAATAAATGCACCACAATACGTTAGAGAACATTTATTAAAATACTCGGCAGACAAATTCCAAAGAGTTGAACTCACAGAGGAAGCCATTAAACTGGCAAACACTTACATTGATGAAAAAGTAGTTGGTAAAACGAGTTCAGAAGACTGCCGTCACATTGCTATGGCAACTATTCACAAAGTGGATGTTTTAGCAAGTTGGAACTTTAAACACATCGTAAACCTTGACAGAATTAAGGGCTATAATTCTGTGAATTTACGACTTGGATATTCAATGATTGAAATAAGAAGCCCAAAAGACTTAGTAAATTATGGAAACGACTAAAAAAGAAAAACAGTTTGATGCTGTAAAAATGATGAGAGACATCAGAGACAAAATAAGTTCTGAAACACAGAATATGACTTTTGACGAATTGAAAGCATACATCAAACAAAAACTTGACGACAACAACACGCAACTCGTTGGACACTAACAATAATGAAAAGAGACACTACTACTAATACGGGTTTGGCAAAAGTGGCGATTCAGTACTCCGCGATACTACATTTGTGGTTAATCAAAGTTCAATTCTTCGCATCAACATTTGAGCTAAAAAACCATCACCTTCATAAAGCCTCAAACTGCGCACAGTCCAACTCAATAAATTAAGAATCAGAACATCTCGCCTCTTAAAATTTTTTGTACCTCACTCATAAATAGTTATCTTTAAACGACTTTTTTTGGAGTATAAATTCATAAAAATCGAAGGTTAAACTATATATATGTAAACTGGTAAAGCCAATGGTAGAACAACCATAACAACTTAAAAAATAATGGGACTAACAGACATAAAAAAAGAACTTAGACAACTCGATAAGGATAAACTTATTGACCTTGTTGCTGAATTGTACAAAAAAATAAATCAGTTAAAGAGTTCTTCGACTTTTATGTAACTCCAAATGAGAGAGAACTTTTTGAAAAATACCGAAACAAAGTTTTTGAAGCGTTTTATCCGAAGCGCGGCTACAACTATAAACTAAAAGACGGCAAACAAGCCATTAGCGACTTCAAAAAACTCGGACCTTCGGCTGATTTACTTGCAGACCTCATGCTATTTTATGTGGAGACAGGTGTAAAATTCACTAACGACTTTGGCGATATTGACGAAGGTTTTTATTCGAGTTTAGAAACAACTTATCTTGCTGCGTTAAAACTGATGAAAAAAGAAAACTTACTTAACAAATTTGCCGACCGAGCTGAAAAAGTGGTAACTGATACAAGCGACATAGGCTGGGGCTTTCACGACTATTTAGGTGAGGTTCACTATGACTTTTATACTCAGCATTCAAACGAAACAACGGCATAACAATCGAAAATTATTAAACCTAGTGGACCATGAGGACAACACCTCGTCTTTTCTAAATTGCCCTAACTCAAAATTAGCACCAACGTTTGCTTCCTTTCTTCCTCGTTAAACTTGGTGTTCTAAATTTATTATATACAAAACCCATCCAATAAAGTTATAATTCCAATTTCAACTAGTAAACCCTAAACCCCTGTTATGAAATTCTAAAAAAATAGCATCTTAATCGTAAATATTAGTAAATTTACCTTTTACCTATGGATGTTGGGTGTATAGCCTACACAGTTTTAAAGAAACGTACTCGTAAAGTACACCGTTTATTAGTTGTTGTACTATGGTGTGTTTTTATAAGCGGCAAACTCATTGCGCAAAACACAGCCTTCAATACTGTTGACGAACTTAAAGCCGAAGCCAATCGCTTGTTTGAAGACGATGAATACGCCAAATGCTATAAACTTTACTCGCAATTAGTTTCCAATTATCCTAAAGACCCCGAATATAATTACCGCTTGGGGGTTTGCATTCTGTTTTGCGAACCCGACAAAAAAAAAGCATTTAACTTTTTACAATTTGCCGTTAGCAAACCCGACGATACACCCAAAGATGCCGTTTTCTTTTTAGCCAAAGCCTATCACCTCAATTACCAATTCGACGATGCCCTAAAATACTATAACGATTATAAAAAAATAGCCCCTGCCAATCAACAAAAAAAACTACAAGTTGATAAAGAAATAAAAGCCTGCGTAAATGGCAAACGCTTGCTGGGCAGTTTTGCCGATTTAGAAGTACTTGCCAAAAAACAATTAAACGAAGTAGATTATTTTCGCAGCTACGATTTAAGCAGCATTGGCGGCCGCTTGTTAGTTAAACCCGAAGATTTTAAAACCAATGCTGATAAAAAGAAAAAAGATAAATCGGTAGTGTTTTTACCCAAAGGCGGCGAAAAAGTATTTTATAGCAGTTATGGCGATAATTACGAAAATGGACGCGATTTATTTTATGCCATTAAACTCCCCAATGGCACCTTCTCTAAACCCAAACCTGTAAAAGGAGTTAACACCCCCTTCGACGAAGATTTCCCTTTTTTACACCCCAACGGACGAACACTTTACTTTGCTTCCAAAGGACATAACAGCATGGGAGGCTACGATATTTTTAAATCAACCTACATTGCCGAAACCGACTCGTGGTCGCAACCTATTAATTTAGAGTTTCCGATTAACTCGCCCGATGATGATTATTTATTTGTAACCGACGAATCAGAAAAAGTGGCGTACTTTAGCACGGGACGTTACGCACCTCCTAACAAAATAGATGTGTTAAAAGTAAACACCGAGCGCATACCCCTAGATGTAGTTAGCTTAAAAGGAACGGTAGTAAAAGAAAATCCGACCCAAAGTGTAAACTCTAAAATTACAGTTAAAAATATGGACAATGGTGCTGTGGTTGGTACCTTTATGGCCGAAAACAATGGCAACTATAATATGCTATTACCCAACGGTGGGCAATTTATTTTTACTGTTGAAACCCCAGGTTTAGAAACCCAATCCGACCGAGTGGCCTTGCCCGTTGCCACCAGCCTTAAACCGTTTAAGCAAACCATTTCTTACGACTCGAAACTTTTAAAAATTATCAATTACTTTGATGAAACCCCAAGCGACGATAGCTACGTTCAATACCTAAAGCTCATTGAAGAAAAAGCCAAGTTAGATGTAAAAGGAACTGTTAAACCTACTACACCAACCGTTGTAGAAAATACCCCATCCATTGTAAGCAACACGGCTAACGCCAGTTCAACTGAAACAAATACTTTGGCTAACGTCTCAAACCCATCCAACACTTCTACCAGCAACACCGCCACTTCGGTGGCTACCACTCGTCCAACGGTAGTTGATAACACGCCCCTTACATCTGAAACAAACGGAACTGCCGCAGCAACTAAGGCTCTACCCAAAACAGATTCTAAAAAAGGAATAGACAATAAAGCACTTATAGATTTGGCTAAAAAAGAGGCCGAAGAAGCCAACAAAGAAGCCATTCAATTGCAAAACGATGCTAACGATGCCAACGAACTTCTTCAACAAACCCGCATCGAAACCGATAAACTAGAAGCAACTGCTAAAACAGCTTTAGCCAATGCCGAAAACATAAGCGATGCCTCAGAAAAAAAAGCCGCCATTGAAAAAGCAAACGCCATTCAAAAAGAAGCCACTGCCAAACGCAACACCCTCGTTAAACTAGAAGGATTGGCCAAAGCCCTTCAAACCGATGCCAGCAATAAACAAAAAGAAGGAATCCTGAATCAACAATACGCCAAAGTGCTCGAAGATATTGTCAACCCTAAAGCCAGCAAAGAAACCCTCAGCAAATTAGAAGCCCTTCAAAAGCAATTAGAAACCATTGAAAACGATAAGCCCATTGCCAACGAGGCTTACAATGCCATTAAACTAACGGTTGATGAAAAAGAAAAAGATCTAGCTAAAAGTGTAGAACGCGTAAACGATGCGAAAGCCAATAAAGAAGAGCTTGAAGCAACCATTAAAATTCGTGAAGAAGACTTAGGAAAAGCCAAACGAAAAGAGAAAAAAGAAATTGAAACTGATATTGCCAATTTAAAAACTGAACTAGCCATTAAAGAAAAAGTTTATACCGATGCTTTAGCCGAAAATCAAAATCAAACTACCGAATTAGAAACCGTGAAAGCCGATTTAGAATTAACTAACCGCATCAAAAACGAAGCGGTTACAAATCCTATTAGCAGTTTACCTCCAGTTATAAATACCGAAGCCAGCACAAGCCTTACCGCTGTCAATAGCAATACCAACTCGCTTTCAGAAAGTAAAGCCATTCGTTTTACCGATTTAAAAGAAAAATTTAGCACAGCCATTACACCTGCCCAAACACCCAACGAAGCCCAACTACGTTTAGAAGAATTAAACACCTACAATGCCGCAATTAACGAGGCCATTGCGCAAAATAAATTAGATTTAACTAAAACCAAAGCACCTACTGAAAAAGCAAAAATTACGAGCGAATTAAAAGCCTTAGATAAGCAAAAACAAGACAATACAACTTTAATAGCGCAAGCTAAAAAAGTACAATTGGGATCAAGTACCTCAGTTTCAACTAGCGCGGCTACTGCGGGTAACAGCACTTCAAGTACTACTAATCCTAAATCAAATGTAGCAAGTGTAAGTTTGGCTCCTATTTCGGCAACGGCTGGCACTTCTGAAAAAGTTTTTGTTGCCAACACCGAAGCCGAAGTGGTAAATGCAACGGGTGTTCTTCAAAATCAACTGTTAGATACCGAACTAAAAGCCATTTATACGTTTAATAATTATACCAATGCAACGGCTATCGAAAAGCAAACCCAAACTTTACAAAAATTAGAAACGCTTACCCAACAAGAAACCAATTTAAAACAAAGTTTAAACACATTGAATGAAACTATTAAAAACCAAGCCGCAGCGGCAAGTGCAACATCAACAAGTATCCCTAATTTAATAAAACAAGCCGAAGATTTAATGACACAAGCTCGTCAAAAACGCGAAGAGGCCAAAACAAAAAAAGGAGATGAAAAAGAAAAATTAATGACTGAGGCCAAAACATTAGATCAACAATCGAACGAAACGTATTTAAACGCTGCTGCCGAAACCAAAAAATTAAAACAAGGAGAAATAGCCGCCAATGCTGCCAACATAGAGGGTTTATTGAACACTGGCAAAAGTGTAAATAGTGATGTAGAAGCCGTAAAAAAATTAGCCATAGAAATTGAACAACTCAAAAAACAAGATTTTGAGTTAAGAACAGAGGCCGACTCGCAAGTGAGTTATGGTGCTAAAATTGGTGCCATGAGCAATGCCGAAGAAAAAGAAAATGAAATTATTCAAAAGCAAGAGCAAGCTATTTTTATTTTGCTAAAAACGAATCCCAATTACCCTCTAAAAAAAGCAAATGGAACAGCTACATCTGTTAATATAGCAAAAGAAAATATAGAGGCTATCAATACCCAACTCATTACTTTAAATCGCGAAAAAGTAAATGTATTAGCCAACGTGGTTGAAGCCAACAATGCCGAACTTAACGCGCAAAATGCAAGCATTGCCAAGCAAGCGAAAACCTTAGCCGCCAATGCTGATTTGAAAGCCGCTTACACGGCCGTTCAACAATCAGTAAAAGCATCGAATGCTTTATTAAACGAAGCCAATAAAACAGAGTTACTGTCTCAAAAATTGAGTTTAGTTGAAAAGGCCGCCAAACAACAACAAGAAGCTATTGTTCAGTTTAACGCCCTATCCAACAATTTGAAAACAGCAGCAGAGGCTGTGGTTAGCAACGCAGCGAGTACCACCAATTCACCAACTGTAAAAAATAGTACAACAAGCGGTGGCACTCCATCAACTACAAATGATGCTCCTAACTCAACCGCCAATACAACTAATGCGTTAGCTACCAATTCAAGTAATACTGCTACAAATCCATCTAGCAATTCAACCTCCAGCTCAACCAATACTTCCTCTACCAATTCAAATAATACAGTTATAAATCCACCCAACAATTCAACGTCTGGTACAACCAATACTTCTTCTACTAATTCAGAGAATACTGTTGCAAATCCACCGAGCAATTCAACGTCTGGCACAACCAATACTTCATCTACTAATTCAGAGAATACAGTTACAAATCCACCGAGTAATTCAACGTCTGGCACAACCAATACTTCCTCTACCAATTCAGAGAATACTGTTGCAAATCTACCGAGTAATTCAACGTCTGGCACAACCAATACTTCATCTACTAATTCGAGTAATACTGTTACAAATGAGGCAACTGCTAATAATGGAAACGCCAATACCAAACCAACATCAACAGTTGAAACCTCTAACGGTAATGCACCTCTCGTTAATGCAAACACTACTTCTGGTAACACTTTAAATTCTGCTACACCAAGTAATACCCTTGCTACCAGCGGCAACACTACCAGTAACAATTCATCGGCAACGCTTTCTTCAACTACCAATAGTACTTCTAATACAACTAATCCCGTGCTTACTGCAACTTATACCGTTGATGTAAACACGCTTACCAATCCAGATACTTCGTTTAAAAGCCTCAGTACTTTTTTTGAGCGTAATCCTACTGAACTAAAAAATCCGGCATCGAATAGCATGGTCGAAAAAGCATTGAACGATTTAAAACTAACGAATGCGCAATTAGATGAATTAAATGCAACAAAAGCCACGGCAACAGCTACCAGTGCAGTTAGTACTAACACATTAAGTAGTTTGCAATTGGAAGAAGAGATTGAAAACATAACCCGACAAGCCACGCTTAAACGCCAAGAAGCCAATGCTAAAAAAGGAAAAGAAAAAGAACGTTTATTAAATGAAGCCAAGCAATTGGATAACCAAGCCATTCTTAAAAAGGTAGAAGCCGCGCAAATAACTTTACAAACTAACGACGCACAATATGAAGTATATAATGCTGCTATAACCGAACTACTCAACAAATCGAAAGGCGATAATTTAGTGCAAACCTCACGCTTAGAAGAAACCCAAGCAACATTGATAAACCTTCGCAAAGAAGCCAATAATTTAAGACAAGAAGCCAATGCGTTAACCAACGACGCTGCTCGCTTAGGTGCCATCGAAAATGCCGAAGAAAAAGAAACCGAGTTATTACAAAAACAAAAAAGTTTAGTAGAGGAATTAAAGCAAGCCTATCCAACGTATGTGGTAAAAAGTGCCAACACCTATGCTAACTTGGCAAATGGCGAATTGTTTACCCAACAACAAAACGAACTGAGCAACAAACAATTTGATGCGCTCACCTTATTAACCAATGCTTATAATTTATCTATTGAAACCAACAAAAGTCGTTTACCCAAAACCTTAACTGCCAAACAACAAACTACTAAAACTAAAGTTGAACAATTAAGCACCGACTCGAAACGTTTGCTCATTCAAGCGAGCAAAACCCAATCGAATACCGACCGCACCAAGTTATATGCACAAGCTGCAAAAAATAGTTACGAAGCCGTAAAACAATTAAACACCCTGTTAGATGAAACAGCTACTAATGCGGTTAGTGCTAACAATCCCGATAAAAATTCAGGAACAAATACCACTGCCACAACCTCTTCAGCTACTAACACCACAGCGGCTAATGTTCCGCAAGTTACTCCTCCCAATACTGCTCTTGTCAATCCTCGCAATACAGGCAATGCCGCCACAGCCGCTAATGCGCCACGTAATGCAACAAATGCCACTACGCGCCCAAGCAATACCCCTACAGGAAATAGAACCTTGCGTGTAGAAGGTTTAGAAATAATTAATGGCAATGCGTATTCGGCAACCAAACCCATTCCTATTGATGAAAAAATACCCGATGGCTTAGTGTTTCGGGTACAAGTTGGTGCGTTTAAACAACAATTGCCCAATACAGCATTTAAGGGTTTAACCCCTGTTAATGGTCAAACAACGTCTAACGGTTACGTGCGTTACACGGTTGGCAATTTTAATAACTACGCCAATGCCAATGGTGTTAAAAACGATTTACGCCGTTTAGGGTATAACGATGCGTTTGTAGTGGTTTATTTTAATGGTAAAAAAATGACGTTATCAGAAGCCAGCGAAATTCTAAAAAACGAGGGTAAAACCATAGAAAACTCACTGGCGCAAACAGCGGGTATTACGGGCAATATGAACATCCCTAAACCCGAAACTATTTTGCAAACCAATGTGGTAGTAAGCGAGCAAGTGGTGGTTACTAAAGAGCTAGAGCAAACCAAAGATTTATTATACACCGTTCAAATTGGCGTTTACAGTAAACAAGTTACCAAATTGCAACTCGGTAATTTAAGTCCTATTTATACCGAACGTTTGCCAAGTGGCTTGTATCGCTACACAGCGGGCATTTATAATAAAGCCGAAAAAATAATAAACGATAAAAATCGGGTTATTACCTTAGGTATAAAGGATGCCTTTACAACGGCTTACTTAAATGGTAAACGTATTGCATTTGCCGAAGCCCGCCAAAAACAAGATACAGAGGCAAACATCCGCATGGAAGCCGAAAATCCGATTGTGTTTCCGAATGGGAATGTAACACCAAGTATTACAAGTACGTTAAGTTCAGCCTTGCCCGCAATTACTTTGCCCAATACCACTAATTTGCCAACACCTTCGGTTACACCGTTTAGTAATGGCGTTAGCAAAAGCCCAGAGCCTACGGCCGAAAATGGTGTAAAAGCCGATAATACAGGCTTGAGTTTTAAAGTGCAAATTGGTGCATTTAGCCGTCAGGTGCCTAACGATGTAGCTGCGAAATTTTTAACGATTAAAACTTGGCCCATCGAAAATTTAAGCAGCAATGGGCTATACATTTATAGCATCGGTAATTTTGTAGGTGCCACCTTTGCTAAAAAATTAAAAGAAGAAGTGAAAGCCCTGGGCATAAGCGATGCCTTTGTTACCGTTTACAGAGATGGTGTAAAATTATCAAGTGCTGAGGCGGCAGCATTGATAAATCGCTAAAATAGTTCCACACCAACAAATCAAAATGGATTACATCAACCGTATGTAGAAAGGTAAGTGAAACACTTATTTTTTTCGCGCCACCACAATCATCTCTTCACCAATGTTTAAAAACGATAAGAAGCGGTAAATACAATTGTGGAAAAAAATCATCAACACTAATACCCACTTAGGTTTTTGAGTTGTTTTGTTATAGTAAGCTTGCCGCTCGGAAGATGAAATGGCAACTTCTTTTTTAGAATTGCCTTTCATGCGTTTCACCCATGGCAAGATGGTGTACATTAACAAGAGTTTTAACTCGATGGATGATTTAATTTTTACAACTTCAAAGCCATGTCTATTTAAAAGCAACGTAATTGTTGATTTAGAAAAATAATTAACATGATCGAGGCCCATCATGTTCCAGTTTTCTTTTTTTCGTTGAGCAATGAAACTATCAATTTGAGGAACTTGAATAACAATGAGTCCATTTGGGTTAATCATGGCCGAACATTTTTCAATAACGCGATCGGCATCGTCAATGTGTTCCAACACATCCCACATGGTAATAATGTCGAACATCTTCCGTTCCATATCGAAAAAGTCAATGTGTTCAACCGGAAGGTTTAAATCATTTTTAGAGTAGAGGTAAGGGTATTTTGAGATTTCGATTCCAGATACCTCGTAGCCCAATTGCTGACCAGTTAACAAAAAATGCCCCCAACCCACACCTAAATCAAATAATTTTCCCGACTTGATGTATTTCTGTATAAGTTTAAATCGTAATAAATGCCGTTGAATTTTTAACCAATTGTTTCCTTTACGAATTTGATTCAATACCTCTTCATTCTTATAATCGTGATAAGTAATATTTTTTCTATAGTACCAAGGAATAAATACAAAAGAACAATTTTTACATTCTAAAATAATCAAATCGCCTTTCTTAAACTTTTCTTCAAACTTCGATTTGTCGGCATTTAAACAACATTGACATTGAATTTTATCTTCTAAATATGGTTTCATTTTACTATTCTATTACGCTCCACATGGCAGTACTATCTTGTCAATTTTTTTGGGCTTTATAATGCTTCGATTTAAACCCACTTTGTTCGATAAATAAACAGTTCTAGTACCAAAAATTAAAAACTGATTTTAAAGATACAGTTTTTTAGTATAGCAAAATCCGATACATTGCTCTAAAAGACATCTGCTTTTGATGCAACTTATAAAAATAAAATAAACGCGCATTAAAACTGTTTTAATTAGTGGTTCACTAAAATTTTAATGGTAAATTAGTAGCGTTTATTTAAAAATCATGAATTACGATATTATAGTTATAGGAAGCGGTCCGGGTGGATACGTTACGGCCATTCGTGCCTCACAATTGGGTTTTAAAACCGCCGTTATCGAAAAAGAAAGTTTAGGCGGTGTTTGCTTAAACTGGGGTTGTATTCCAACAAAAGCGTTGTTAAAAAGTGCGCAAGTATATGAGTATTTAACCCATGCCAAAGATTATGGAATAAGTGCTGATAACATTAAAGCCGATTTTAATGCCGTTATTAAACGTAGTCGCGATGTGGCTGAGGGCATGAGTAAAGGTGTACAATTTTTAATGAAAAAAAATAAGATTGATGTTATTATGGGTACAGCCAAAGTTAAGGCTGGTAAAAAGATAGAGGTTACAACAGCCGATGGAAAACTTACAACTTATACGGCTAATCATATCATTATTGCCACAGGGGCACGCTCGCGTCAATTACCCAATTTGCCGCAAGATGGCAAAAAAATTCTTGGCTATCGCGATGCCATGGTTTTACCTAAACAACCCAAGCAACTTGTGGTGGTTGGAAGCGGTGCCATTGGCGTAGAGTTTGCTTACTTTTATGCTACCATGGGTACCAAAGTAACCATTGTTGAGTTTATGCCCAACATTGTTCCTGTCGAAGACGAAGACGTTTCTAAACAACTCGAAAAATCGTTTAAAAAAGTTGGCATAGATATTATGACCGAAGCCAGCGTTGAAAGTGTGGATACCAAAGGAGAAGGTTGTAAAGTACTCGTTAAAACGAAAACAGGTAACGTAACCTTAGAAGCCGATATAGTGCTATCAGCAGTGGGTATCGAAGCTAATATTCAAAATTTAGGATTAGAAGAAGCCGGCATTAAAACCGACAAAGGCAAAATTATTACAGATGCGTTTTATGCCACCAATGTAGCGGGCTATTATGCAATTGGCGATTGTACAGCAGGGCAAGCATTGGCTCACGTAGCCAGTGCCGAAGGCATTACCTGTGTCGAAAAAATTAAAGGCTTGCATACCGAAGCCATGGATTACAATAACATTCCGGGTTGCACCTATTGCCAACCCGAAATTGCTTCGGTGGGCTACACCGAGAAAAAAGCAAAAGAAGCAGGTTACGAAATTAAAGTAGGTAAATTTCCATTTAGTGCTTCGGGTAAAGCCAAAGCCGCTGGTGCAAGCGATGGATTTATTAAACTAATTTTTGATGCGAAGTATGGCGAGTTATTGGGTGCGCACATGATTGGTGCCAATGTAACCGAAATGATTGCCGAAGCCGTTGCTTTACGTAAATTGGAAACAACAGGACACGAGTTAATCAAAACCGTTCATCCTCATCCTACCATGAGTGAAGCCATTATGGAAGCCGCCGCCGCCGCTTATGGCGAGGTTATCCATTTATAGTTGACGCAGTAAATGCAATGAGAGGGATTAGTCCAAGGCTCAAAAAATAACAAGACAAAGTATTTAAAAAGGGTTTAGTGAAATTGATTTTGCTAAACCTTTTTTTTATGCTTATAATAAATGCAGATGTATTTTAGTCCAAAGATTTTGCCAATAAAAATTGGTGAAATTGAGGCGGTAATTACAAGCGTAGCAGGCTTTGCGCAAGTTGGCTTAAATACCCACTAGGTATTTACCCTGTCGAAAATTAGCAACGAAAATAATACCAATTTTTATCAAAAGATTGGACTAAAATATATTTGCTTTTGGTATTAACCCATATTTCAAGAAAGTGGAGCTTTTGAATAAAATAAACCAACAGAAACGGTGGACGAAAATGCTATCGCTTCGCAAAATTAAAAGAAAGGCAAGTCGCCCCACAAAACCAAAGCTTTTAAACTCCCCCCTAATTTTCCCAACCACACCCAAAAGCCCAATCGTCACCCGAAAATTTGTTGACAACATTTACTGACTTTTATACGAGAGATATAAAATACTCTTTTTAAATTTGCCAATATTTGTCAAGTCAGAATAAAGCAGATTGAATACAGTCGGAACAATACTTAGGGAGTTGAGAGAGGCTAAAGGACTTCTGCTTAGAGAAGTTGGAGCTAAACTTTCGCTTGACCTAACAATTTTGAGTAAAATTGAGCAAGACAAGCGTATGCCGACAAGGGAGCAAGTAAAAGCACTTGCCGACTTTTACAAAGACCAAAAGAATGAAGTAATTATTGCTTGGCTTTCGGACAAATTAGTTTACGAAGTTCAAGACGAAGACTTAGCATTGCAAGCAATGCAAGTTGCGGAGGACAAAATAAAATACCTAACCAAAAAGAACGGTAAGAAATAATGGAGTTACAATTAGAGAATTTAAAATATCAGGACACCGCTATTCAATCGGTTATTAAAGTGTTTGACGGAATAGAGAAAAACACGTTTGACAATGCTTGTATTGAAGGCATCCGTTCTAATTTTTGCAAACTTACCGCAAAACAATTAACCGACAACATCAAAGCCATTGCAAAAGAAAACGGCATTGACGATGAAATAGCAAAATATTCAGCAGACAATGATTTGTGTATTGAAATGGAAACGGGAACAGGTAAAACACTTGTTTACATCAAGACCATTTACGAGTTACATAAACATTATGCTTTTACAAAATTCATCATACTAGTTCCTTCAATCGCTATCAGACAAGGAACTTTAGGTACTTTCAAAACTTTTGAAAAGCAACTTGAAAGCATTTACGGTTTCAAAGTTCAGGCATTTGACTACGACAGCAAGAAACTAAATAAAGTAACCAACTTTATTGAAGAACAGCATCCGCAATTAATGATTATGACAACTGGTGCTTTTTCTTCTGACGACAGAATTTTAAACCGAACACAAAGAGAAGATTTGTTTAACAACCTTCCTTACATTGATGCTATTGCCAAAGTGCGACCATTTATTTTTATGGATGAGCCACAAGAAGGAATGGACAGCGACAATATGGTGGAACGTTTAAAAACACTTTCAGCAAACGAAAGAAAAGAACGTTACAGCACAAAGGAAAACGAAAGAGAAAAAACAATCTTCAAAACCCTTGACCCACTTTTTAAAATTCGATATTCGGCAACACATAAAACCGTTAAGAATTTATTGTATCGCTTAACGCCTTACGACAGCTACAAACAAGGACTGGTAAAGAAAATTGAAGTGCTGACCGTAACAGAGAAAAACGATGAAGCGACTATAAAAATTGAATTAACCGAAACACAAAACGGAGCAAGCGAACCGAAAGCAAAAGTAAAAGCGTGGAAATTGAAAGCAGGAAAGTTTGTTTTTGAAGAAACAAGCTGGCTTAAAGTTGGCGACAACTTAGGAGAGAAAACAAATAACCCAAGTTATTTAAACTATAAAGTTGAACGCATCAACAAGAGTTTGAAAACGCAAAAATGGAGCATCACTTTTACCAATGGTGTTGAGCTTTTTGAAAAGCAAGCATCAGGAAACGTAGAAAATATTTGGGCTTTGCAGTTGGAGTGGCTTATACATCGCCACTTTGCAAAATCTCAAAAATTACAACCAAAAGGAATTAAAGTTTTGAGTTTAGTTTTCATTGACAAGGTTTCAAATTATATGGGCGAAGATCCCAAAATAAAAAACCTATTCGTTGAAAAATACAAAGCTATTTATCCAGAGTATAACGATGGGAAAGTTCCGACAGCCCAACACATTCACGAATTACAAGGTTATTATTTTGCACAAAATGCAAAAGGCGAATTTTCAGACAACGAAGGAGGATTAAAGGAACAAAAGAAAATTTACGAACTGATTTTACAAAAGAAAGACGAGTTGCTGACCATTGGTAACGCTATTGAGTTTGTATTTTCTCACTCTGCTTTAGGTGTTGGATGGGACAACCCCAACGTTTTCAACATTGCAACACTCAACACAGCTTACTCCGAAATTCGCAAACGACAAGAAATCGGTAGAGGTTTGCGGATTTGTGTAAACCAACAAGGACAAAGGGTTTATGATGCTTTAAATACAGAAGATGCAGACCGAGTAAATCAATTGACAATAATTCCAAATGAAACTTACGAAACCTTTGTAACGCAATACCAAAAAGAAATTAAAGATGTTTATGGAACAACTTCGGCAGGTGCAGGTATGTCGCATACGCACAAAGGCACACCTCAAAACGAAGTAAGTTTCAAACGCAATACAAATACTTCTATTGATGAAGCATTTAAACGCTTCTGGAAATCATTAGCAAAAAAGACAGATTATGTAATTGCCTTTGATGAAGAAAATCTAATTGCTAAAGCAACGGAACAAATAAATAGGATAACAATTTCAGATTATGTTGCTGAAGTGAGCAGCAGAAACATTGGAACAATAACGGAAGAAGGTATTGAAGATAGTTTTGGCGGAACTGAAACCTACAAACTGAAAGCAAAATTTACACCTTTGGATTTGGTAGAAGAACTAAGCGAAAACACAGGTTTGAGTTATACAACGCTTTTCAAAATCGTAAACAACATTACCAATTTAGACCACATCATTAAAAATCCACCGCAATACATTCATGCGGCTGCTGGAATTATTCGCAACATAGAACTGGACGAAATGCTTCGGGGATTAGATTATCATTTAACCGGCGAAGATTTTCCTTTTAGCTTTAACGACTTCGTTAGAAATGTTTCCAAATCAGATTATGTGGAAACACCAAACAGAGGCGTGTTTGACAAAATGCTTATTGACAGTAATGTGGAATATAATTTTGCAAAAGCATCTGACAATCAACCCGACATTGTGTGTTTTCTCAAACTTCCAAGTTGGTATAAAATCAAAACTCCTATAGGCGAATACGAACCAGATTTTGGTTTGGCAATGAAACGCAAAAGTTTAAAAACTGGTGATGAAACGGAATATTACTTTGTAATTGAAACCAAAGGAACAAATGACATCAACGATAAAAAAGCATTGACCGAAAGCGAAGTGTATAAAATAAAATGTGCAATGAAACACTTTGAAACTTTGGGTGTGGAAGTGCATTACAAAGCACCTGTAAAAGAGTATCACTACTTTCAAAAGGAAGCTGACAAAACAATTAACGCGTTAAACGAAAAATAGGAAATGGAAAATATAAATGACCTAATGCCTTTGAGCAACGACTGGAACAAGGAAAGATTAATGCAGTTAAAAAAACTTTTCCCTGATTTATTTACCAACGAAGGCAAATTAAATATTGAAGAACTTAAAAAAGTGGTTGACCCTTCAAGCGTTTCAGAAACTGAACGCTATGAGTTTCGATGGTTTGGCAAAAGTACTTCAAAAAGAAATGCATATACACCAAGCAATGCAACTTTATTGTTTGATGAAGGCAGAAGTGTAAACGCAACAGAAAGCGAAAACATCATAATTGAAGGCGAAAATTTAGAAGCCTTAAAACTTTTAAGCGACAGTTACCGTGAACAAGTAAAGTGCATTTACATTGACCCACCATACAACACAGGTAAAGATTTTGTATATAGCGATAACTTTACCGAAGATAAAAAACCTTATTGGGAACAAACAGGCGTTACTGAAAATGGTATTAAAATAGACACGAATGTTGATACTGATGGTCGCTACCATAGTAATTGGCTAAATATGTTGTATAGCCGTTTACTTATCGCAAGGTCAATGCTAAAACCTGATGGCGTTATTTTTATTTCCATTGATGATAACGAAGTTCATCATTTGCGTAAATTATGTGATGAAGTATTTGGGGAAGAAAATTTTGGTGGTCAAATTATTTGGCAAACAGCGACAGATAATAATCCCACACAAATTGCAACGGAACATGAATATGTGTTGTGTTATTTAAAAGACAAAAACGAACAAGATTTTTGGGAAGTTCCATCTGATAAAGGCAAAATTATTCAAGAAAAATATGATGAACTAAAAACCAAATATTCAGAAGATATTGAAAACATTCAGACTGAATTAAGGAAATGGATTAGGTCTCAAACTAACGGCAATGATTTATCGGGCGTTGCTCACTATTCTTATGTAGATGAACAGGGCATTTACTATCCTGGAAATTCAGCAAATACGAAACCTGGTGGTTACACATACGATATCATTCATCCTCTTACACAAAATGTTTGTTCTAAGCCAGAATATGGTTATAGATGGACTTTTGAAACTTTTACAGAAGCTGATAAACGAGGAGATGTACAATGGGGTGACGACGAAAATACCATTCCCAAAATAAAGAAAAGACTTGATACAGTTTCTCAAAAATTAAAAAGCTACTACTATGAAGATAATAGAGCTACATCTGGCGAATTAAAAGCATTATTTGGAGGCGTTAAAGTTTTTAATAATCCAAAGTCAGTTAATTTTTTAAAACATATTATCAAATTTGTTACCAATGAAAACGATTTAATATTAGATTTTTTTGGTGGTAGTGGTTCAACTGGTCAAGCTGTGTTTGAACTCAATAAACAAGATAATTTAGATAGAAAGTTTATCTTAGTTCAAATTCCTGAGTTAACTAACTCGAAGACCGAGGCGTTTAAGAACAACTACAAAAAAATAAGCGACATAACCATTGAACGCAACAAAAGAGTAGTTGAAAAAATAATTGAAGAAAAGAGCAATAAACAACTGGACTTGTTTACCAACGGACACAAGGAAGATGTTATAAAAGGTTTGGGTTTTAAGGTTTTCAAGTTGGTAAAATCAAATTTCCCAAGAGTAGAATGGGCTCCCGATGTGGACAAAACAGAAGAAGAAAACATCGTATTGCTCAAAAAATATATTGCCGACAAAGAAGCTCAATTGGTAACAGCTTTTAATCGCAACGAATTATTGACAGAGATTTTATTAAAGAAAGGTTTTCAACTAAACTACAAAGCCGATAAACAAGAGCAATTTAAGAAAAACGAAATTCTCTTAGCAACAGATGGAATAAAAGAAACTTTGATTTGCTTAGACGTTGCAATTGATGCGGACACAGTAGAACATTTCAAAAAGCATACTAACCAGAAATTCATTTGCTTAGAACGAGCATTAGACACAACAAAGAAGTATAACCTAAAACATTATTTGGGTAACCTATTTCATGCATTTTAGCCCGCACATAACCTGAACAAAATAAAAAAAAGCTACCAAGTCAACCTCCTATTTAATACAGTTATAGCTTTTATTCTAAAGACCTGCTTTTGGTATAATAGGTTACTAGTGCATAATCTGAGTTAAACCGTAAATAGACAGTTGAAATCGTGGTGAAAGACAAAAGCTGCAAGGATATTAGGAAGCACAGGTTCGAGGACTGTAAGAATAGCTAACGCTATTTTGAAGACCGCAGAACCGAGCATTTCTAATAGCTGCCGCAGATTTTGTTTTGTAATAGATTTCTACTGTCTATTTACGGTTAAAGGTAAAAGGCAACTCATTATTCAAAACAGTACTTTCTTAAAAACATGAACTAAGCATTCCAATAACTTTTTCCACCATTGATAACCCCAATTACTTTCCCCGGCAGGGCTGTATTTAAAAAAGGGGTATTGGCCGATAATGATTTATTATTTTTTTCTGTTAAAGTAAAACTATCTTTCGTTGTAAATACCGTTAATTCAGCGTTTTGTCCTTCTTCAATAAATAAGGGTGCTAAGCCTAATACTTTACGCGGCCCGCTTGTAAACGCTGTTATTAAGTGTTCAATGTTTTCTTCTTTTAAACCCGCCAACGCACAGTTAAACGCCGTTTGCAATTGTATAGCTCCTGCATCTGCCAAATCAAATTCCAATTCTTTACTTTCTACATCTTGCGGTTGATGGTCGCTTACAATCACATCAATAATCCCGTTCTCTACGGCTCTGCGCAAGGCTTCTACATCTTTTTTAGTACGCAAGGGCGGCATCAATTTATAATTAGAATCAAATTCTTCTAACTCGGTTTCCGTTTTAAACAAGTGCATGGCCGAAACGCCAGCAGTTATAGCCAATCCATTGGCTTTGGCTTTTTTAATTAGCTCTACACTTCCTTTGGTACTAATGGTGGAGATGTGTAACCTGCCCCCAACATATTCTAATACTGCAATGTGCTGCGCTAAACTAATTTCTTCGGCTACTGCCGGAATGCCTTTTAAACCGAGCTTAATAGCTGTTTCGCCTTCGTTCATTTGACCACCATGCGTTAAACTTTCTTCGTTGCAATAGGCTACAATAAAACTGTTAATGTTGTGGCTGTATTGTAAGGCTCGCATTAATAAGCCCGCATTGCTAATGCTTAATTTATAATCGCTAAAAGCAAACGCCCCCGCAAGTTGCATATCGTACATCTCCGCTAAATCGCGCCCTTCTTGTTTTTGAGTAAGCGTTCCAAACGGAAAAACAGTAACCACTTTATTTTCGGCTTTGTTTTTAATGTATTCAATTTGCGATTTTGTACTAAGGCTTGGGCTATTGGCGCTATGCACACACACCCCCGTAAACCCGCCTGCTGCTGCGGCTTTTATACCGCTTTCAATGGTTTCTTTATGCTCGTGTCCTGGGTCGCAAAATACCGCTTGCATGTCTATCCACCCAACAGATACGCAAAGGTTATCGCCTTCAATAACTTTGTTGGCTTTAAGTAAACTGTTTTTTTTGATTTCTATAATTTTTCCACCTTCAATCACCACATCCATTGTTTTTAAATGATGAGGACCATTGGGGTCAATAATTTTAGCTTGTTTAATTACAGTACTCATGCTATTTAAAAAAACGGATTAGAAGTGTTTCTACCAATAAAAACACTAGGGTTAAAAGTATAAAAAATTTCCACAAGGTGCGGCCTTCGCTATCTTGTTTTACAGCATCGGTTAATGTATTTTCGCTAACCGATACAAGTTTAAAATTTGATAAATTCTTAGTATTGATAAGCGTTTGCAAGGCTTCGGGTTCTAGCACACTTAAATTACTTTCTTTTCTGTTGAAGTTAAAGGCCAATCCGTTTAACGTTACGTTATTTAATTTTACATTATAAAACCCTTGCTGTTCAATTTGTTGTTGTGTAAATAAAGAAACATTCCCGTTAAGGTTGCGTATTTCGGGTATCACATCGTATTTAGCGTTGCTTTCTACCAAATGTGGAATGGCTTCGGCACTTAAATTGGCTTGATCTAAAGTAATGAGTGCATTGGTTTTTACTGTATAAAAAAGCGGAATGGGCTTTAAACCCAAAATAGCCATCTTAATAAAACTGGGCACAAACAAAGCGTGCTTGCCAAAGTTGCTGGCTTTATCGGATAAGGAGGATGAAAATAAATAGATACTACTGTTTTGATGCGGTATTTGCTGAATAAAAAAATCGCCATTTTGTAAACTTAAAATAGTTTGGCCGGTACTGCGACTGTTTTTAACGTGAACATAATGTTGCGAAATCAAAGGTAAATTAACCCGTTCATCTATTTTTTCGAATACGCCTTCGTAAAATAGAGGATTTTCTTTTAAACTATTTACCCGCAAAGCGTGCGTATCTTTTGTTAAGATTAAGGGTAATTTTAAAAATTGATAAGCTGTTTCGTATTGTTTTAAATCGGCATTGAGTGCGGGTATTATAACCAAGCTCCCTCCTTTCTGTGTATATTTTTCGAGTTCAGAAAGTAAACCGTTGCTCCATTGTTCTACTTCATTTAAAATAAGTAAGTTGGTGGATTTGAAGGCTGCATAATCAATAGCTGTTTCGTTAAAAGCTTTGAATTGAAACAAACTATCGTTTTGCATGAGGGTATTAAAATACATTCCACTATTCGCAGCGTTATTGCCATTAATTAGAACGGTTGAAATATTAAGTTGCGAGTTAAACGTAAATAGCAATTCATCATCGAACGTAACTGGATAATCTTCTAGTTTAATGGAGCCATAATTAATTCCATTTTGTTTACACTCGAACGAAAAGGTTATTTCTTTTTCAGACTCGGCTTCAACACTAAACGAACTCAACGCAATGGCTTGCTGGTTTAAAAACAAACGGGCACTGCCTGCCTCTATGGGTTTCGAACTTCGGTTAATAATGTTGGCGTGTAGTTTTAAAATAAATCCTTTTTGTTGCACCGGACTCTCGAACCAACAACTGTCTATATAAACATTAGCCGTTTGGTTGGCTTTTAAAGGCACAATGTTAACGGCAATGGTGGTGTCGTTTACAAAGGCAGTCGCATCAAAGGTGGACTGTTGCAAATCGGAGATGAGGTAAATTTGCTTTTGTTTACTTTTTTGACCGTTTAAAAAATCGCTTTGGCGTTTAATAACTTGACTAGCGTTTTTAACAGCCGACGATAACTTAACCTCGTCTATGGCCGTTAAAGCATCTTCTTTCGACAATAAACGTTGTTGCTTGCCTTCAAAATCGTTACTAATAATTTGAAACCTATCGCCATTATCGAAAGCATTAATTATTTCAACGGCGCGTCGTTTAGCATTATCGAGTAAAGTACCTTGCTTGTTAACGGCTTCCATACTAAACGAATTGTCGAGGTAAATACTAATGCTTTTTTTACCCGATTGTTTAACACCCTTATTGTTCGGTAGGATGGGTTGCGCAAACGCTAACACCAAACAAGCAATGGCTAAAATGCGAGCCGCCAAAATAAGTAATTCTTTTAAGCGCGATTTAGATTGGGTTTCTTGTTGAAGGGCTTTTAAAAATTTGACGTTAGTAAAATAAACCTTTTTGTATTTCCTGAAATTGAATAAATGGATAATAACTGGAATAGAAACAGCTAAGAGTGCCCATAAGAATGCTGGATAAGCAAAAATCATAGTGTTTAAAAGTACACAATGCGCTTAATTTAGCCAATAGCAATTCATTATTAGTTTTTGACAGTTTTGGTAATTAGTGTTAATACAGCTTGAACCGAAATAAATACTATTATAAACAATTGTAACAGTAAACCGTAAAGAAGGTAGCCTTCAACATAATAGTTGTTATTGAATTAAAACTTTGTTTATACAAAAACTGGATTAGATGAGTGGCAGTATAAACCGTAATTTCAAGAAAGAAGTTCTTTAGAATAAAATATCTAACTCTGTAAAACATTTAAAATCAAAACTTAAAAATGAGTTACATGGAAATAGACAGTTGAAATCTATTACAAAACAAAATCTGCCGCGGCTATTAGAAATGCTCGGTTCTGCGGTCTTCAAAATAGCGTTAGCTATTCTTACAGTCCTCGAACCTGCGCTTCCTAATATCCTTGCAACTTTTGTCTTTCATTACGATTTCAACTGGCCATTTACGGATAAAAAATGGCGTGTAAAATTAGAAAAGGAGGAAAATGTATGAGTCTTTAGTGTTAAGTTTTAAGAACAAGAGATTTCGAAAAAACCATCGCTTTAATTAGCTAATACCAACATCATTTCTAAAAGATACGTTGACCCAGTTTCTTTTTCTCTTATACTTCCTCAAAAATTATACCCGTAGGCCTTGCTACGCCTATAATTTTTTCGTCGCCTAAAAGAAAAATAATTCTGCTTCAACTTGTATCTTTTAGAACCGATATTGGTATAACACAATGATAAGCAATAGGAAATATAATTGTAAAATGGCAGCAGCAAATATTCTAACTAGTTCTATATTCCTCCAAATATAATGTTACGACATCGGTATTTTAAATCAATATTTTTTGTTAATAGGCCTTATGGCTGCGCACTAGTTTTGACGCAATAATATAACTAGTAGTAAATTTAATCGAATTAACTCTACATAATAAACTAAATATTGTAAAGCTAACACTGTTAAAACGAATTAACTCATAATAAGTAAAGTTATTTTTATGTAAATTTAAATAACAAACTTCTCCCTCCAACTTAAAATCAGAAAACATGAAAACAAAATTTATGATTAGCGGCTTATTTTTAATTTGCATGATGCAGTTTTTAGCGCAACCCGATCAACGTATGTTTAATACCGCCAATGCAGGTGTCCCCTTTAATAGTTACATTCCTCTTTTAACTTTTCCTGATCTTAATTGGAAAGTTTCATTAAATGGGATATCTGGAACATACAATAATGCATACAGAGTAGCACCAGTAGCTGGGTGGGCAACTCCCGGTGTTAATCCAAATCACGCTTGGATAACGCCCACGTTTGCCTGTATTCCTAATGACCCCGCCAACCATGGTTGTGTTGGCACAGGAATAACAAACTTACATCTATACTATAGAGTACAATTTACACTACCAGCTAATCCTGTTTATGCCGTTAACTGGACGATTTGGGCTGATAATATAGTAGCCGACATTTATGTAAACAACTTGAGTACGCCCGTAGTATCGCCCAATGCTGGTACATTCAATACACCTTATAACTTCAGGCATTGTAGCAACTGGGTAACAGGTCTTAATACCATTATTATTCATGTAGTTTCTGGTCCCTATTTTCCACCAACATCAAACTGGTGTGGCTTAATGATTAAATCATTACCTAATGCTATTAATATCTCGGGTCCCAGTATGGTTTGTCCGAGTAGCAATAATCAATACTCTATTGCTCCTGTTGGTGGTGCTTCTAATTATAGTTGGGTTTTGCCAGTTGGGTGGACTGGTATCTCACCAACCAATGTTATTAGTACAACAGCACCATCTTCATCAGGTAGTGGTTTAATTAAGGTAACTGTTAGTAATGGCTCATCGTGTTTAGGCGCAGCTAGCTTACCTGTAACTGTATTAGCAGCTCCTAATGTTAACATCTCGGCTTCTGCATTAACTGTATGTCCGGGTACGCCTGTTACTTTAACGGCATCGGGCGCACTTAATTATAATTGGTCTTCGGGTGGCACAGGCAACCAAAAAACGGTAACACCATTGGTTACAACAACCTATTTCGTTACGGGAACTGATAGTAATGGTTGTACTAAAACCAGTCAAATTACTATTACCGTTTTACCTGCACCTAACATAACTATTAATACCGCTCCTTCTATTATTTGTTCGGGAATACCTAATGTTTTAACCGCAAGTGGTGCTAACTCATATATTTGGTCGTCCGCTTCGCCAATTACGAACCCTAATACTAATGTTATTACTGTTACGCCCTCGGGTGGTCCGGCTACCTATAATGTGGTGGGTACAGGCCTAAATGGTTGCACTGGTAGTGCAGCAGTTACCCTCAATTCGGGCAATGTTATTTTACCAATGGTTAATACAGTAACCCTTTGCACCAATGCCAATACCTGTGCGGTTTTATCGGCTAGTACCACATTTAGCGCAGGCCCTGTCAACTACACTTGGCAGCAGCCCAATGGAGGTCTTAACCTCACTGGGGCAACTGTAAACGTATGTCCTAACCCTTTGGTAACTGGAGTATATACAATTACAGCCAACTCGCCCAATGGCTGCGCTGGATCGGCAACCACAGCAGTTATTGTTACCACTAATTGTTGCTCACAATCTACTGCTGGACTTTTACCTATAACAAGTTTATCAGGAAATTATTCTAACACCTCTTACTTTCTTGAAAACACTATAACTCTAACAAACAACACCACGTTTCAAAGCGCAGAAGTACTTATTATGCCTAATGTACAAATAATCGTTCCGTCAGGACTTGTATTAAACTTAGATGGTGCGCACTTATTTGCTTGTGGTATAAATATGTGGGATGGTATTGTTGTGCAAGATGGCGGTAGAGTTATTACCTCTAACAGTCGAAAATTAAATAGTATGATTGAAGATGCAAAAGTAGGTATAGACTTAGATGGCATTAGTTTGACTAATTCAAATCCCAATCCGCCAATAGACATTGAAGGAGTCGTATTTAATAAAAACTACATTGGCATTAAAATTAGTAACTCGGTTCCGACACTTAATACTCTGGCACTGGGTATAAATGGCTGCGTGTTTTCTAGCCGACAAATGCCTTTTGGTACTTACCCACTCACATTAATGTGGCCAAGTTCAGATATGATTCTTACTACTGGGCTTCGCTACACTACCTCTAGTGCGCTCTCAGGACTTACGCCACCTTATGCACTTTTAAACTATATGCAAAGTAATTTAAAGTCTCCTTATAATAACCAACCTGGGCATATAGGAATTAAAATAAATAACCTTGGAGATCCTAACGGCATTGTACCTAATGTTGGTGTAGATATTGGCTTAACCTACCCAGGATCCATTACTAATAATTTTAATTTATTTGATGGCCTAGGTAAAGGTATTGAAGTAACCAATGCTAGTTTAACAACTCATAGAAATACTTTTCAAAATACTCAAGTATATAATACTGGAAATGGAAGTTTTGGTGGTATGGGTATTCACGTTACTATTACAAATCTAATGAATACAAAGTTAAATTTAGTTCCTACAACACCTTCAACTAGTTTTGGAAACCGTTTTTGGAATTGCAATGTAGGTGTATTTGCCGATAATGCTTTTGAAGTAATGGTGGCTTATGGTACTTTTAGAAGCACTCAAGACATAAACAATCCTTCCGTGCCAATAGGCTCATCTGGCGTTAGTCTGTATTCAAACAGATGCAAGTATTCCATAGAAAAAAATGAGTTTAATAACATAAGATGGGGACTTTGGATAGGTACAAAAAGTGGCCCATACAATATGGGGGCAGGAGTGAGCAATGGTACTTATGCTGATGCTATAAACGTTAAAGAAAATTATTTTGGAGCCGACGTGAATAGCATAAATATACTAAATACTAATTATTGCAATAGAGCTATAACATTTAATGGTACTAGTGGCAGCAACTGGTCTATTGTAGGAACTTGCAATATAGTAAGTAATAAAATTAACAGAGCCTTTAGGGGAATTGATTTATTTAAAACCGATAATTACCCTATTGAAGTGGGTGGAAATGAGATTAGGATTATTGATGATAACTTATTTGAGCCTTGGCCATTTAACATGCAGTTTGGTATTTCGGCTAAAAATAGTTTAGGTAATTTATTCATTAATCAAAATAACGTTACAGGTGCAGGCTTGTTTAATACCAATATGAAGGGGATTTATTCTTACGACAACCAAAGCAATTCGGGGCCAAATACCTCACCTATTATAACCTGCAATAACATTGATAGTGCTTATGTTGGTTTTGAATTCGAGCTCTCGCAGAAAAATACGATGTGGAGAGGTAATTTAATGAAACAACCCATGGAAAGAGGTTTAGCCTTAGTATCGCAAGCCGAAATTGGAATACAAGGAAGTTTAACACAAGCCTGCGCCGATCGCTGGGTTGATGCAGTTACAGATATTTGGCCCAATCATTGTCAAACTTACGTTGGCCCCGCTACAAACGCTTTTCCAGGAACACTTTTATGGTGCGAGCAGCCCTACATAGGTTTACCTATTTTTAATTGCAACGCACCAGGGGCTTTACCTTTTATTGCAGGTGGTCCACAATCGTCTGTCGAAAGTGCTTTAATGGGTGCCGATTGTTTGTTCCCAACTGTTTACAGTCCAGTTCCCAGTCAGCGAACAAATCAAACACCATCACATTTAAAAACAGATGAAATAAATAGGTTGAATACCATAACTATTTACCCAAATCCTTCTAAAGGTTTATTAAACCTAATTGATACAAACCTAGGTAATGATGAATTGAATATAAGTATAATAGATGTGAACGGAAAAGTGGTTTACAAACGCAGTATCAAAGGTAAAGATGGATTGTATCATTTAGATGTACCATTCCTTCAAGCCTCTATCTATTTAGTAACCATTCAAAATATGAATGGCAATGTTACACGCACTAAACTAATTATCGAAAATTAAACCTAAATTTTATTAAATCGGTTACTTTAAAATAAAATATGAAGTTGTTTAAAGTTGAAATAAATGATTTATACCAATATCGGTTCTAAAAGATACAAGTTGAACCAGAATTATTTTTCTTTTAGGCGACGAAAAAATTATAGGCGTAGCCAGGCCTACGGGTATAATTTTTGAGGAAGTATAAGAGAAAAGAAACTGGGTCAATGTATCTTTTAGAAATGATGTTGGTATTATACCAATATCGGTTCTAAAAGATACAATAGAAACGAAATTATTCACTTCGGCTGCCCTCAGCATAAATTTTATTCAGACGATTCAAAAAAATCGTTGCATAGCCCCAGCACACGAACTGGCTCAAATATATACTATATGTTTGCCCTGAAACTATTTTTTAGAGAAGTGTGAGTGAAAAAGAATGAGTTTATATGTATTTTTTTGAATCGATATTAGTATTAACTATAAATCAAAATCATTTAACTCATAAGTTTGAGTGCATTCTTGTACTCTTAAAAAAAACATCATTCCTAAAACCGTTTTAGATACCTTAATTAAGCCAATAAAGCTATTCACCAAGCGTTGTTTGTATTGGAGGCGGAAAAACACCTAACTTTTTTGAACCCCAAGCGTAAAAAATATAAAACGTTGCCTACCAGATACCCAATAAATAATCTTTAAAGGGTTGGTGAACTAAAAAGAAAAGAAAATATAAAATCGGAAATACTAACAAATCAAACAATTAATGAACCTTTTAAAACAGACTCCCATGAAAACTCAAATTTACCTTATCTGGATCGGGTTAGTGTTCTTAACCTTAGGTTTAAATAGCCAAACAACCGATAATTTTTCGGTAATACCTTCCACAACTTCGCCCATTAACAAACGGGTTTTAGTTACGTTGGGTTCTTCTTCAACCGCCACATTAGCTGCGGTTACTAATAAATTATCTTATGCCGAACTCAGTTTAAAAGAAATTTTAAAGTTGGATAATATTAATAATGAAAATTCAACAACAGCCCTTTTAAACATTGCCCGTCATTACATGGATAAATTACAAGAAGAAGCCGACGCACTTTATAACGAGGAATTGGCCGCACGCTTAAAAGCCCGCCAAAAATCGCCCGAAGAACGGAAAGCCTTGTTAGAACACGCGGCTAAACTAGCCTTAGAAGCCGAACAAAAAATGGTTTACGCTTCAGAAATACGTGGCAAAATAAACATGGAACACTATACCTCCAATAAAAATCACTACAATAAACTTTCGGCTATTAATCGTGCTTCGGCCAAAACTACCTTAGAAGCCGAATCCATTTATTTTGAAGCCGAACGCGACATGCGCATAGGTAGCGAAATGCGCGAAGAAGCGTATGCCATGCCAACAAGTAGTTCTAAACTAGGTTCAATGGGCAATGCCGACGAAAGCGAAACATCTGCTTTGTTAAAGCAAAATAAAGCCATTCAAATTTTAAAGCAAGCCAATAATCAGTAATATAAATTAACTCAGAGCCTGTGTAATAACTCCAAAAAAATCGTTGAGAAAGAACAGGTCACAATGGTAGCATTTAATCGAATGGATAGATGCTACCATTTGTATTTATGAAATAATAATCGTGTATTAAAAAAGAGTATAATGCCATCTAACTCATTTTTTAAATATTGATTTTAAGCGTTTTACAGAGTTAGCTATTTTATTCTAAATAACTTCTTCCTTAAAATCTCGGATGATTATTTTTAGTTTGATACTACTCCCCTCGTCCTTGTTTGAGCGTTAGCGGAAACGAGGACGTGTTAAACGGGCGTTTGTAACGCCCACTTCATCACTATATCTGCGTTACAAACGCAGTTCTCAAACGTCCTCGTTACGCTTCGCTAAACAAGGACGAGATAGAGTTTAATCTGAGTTCGATTCTTATTGCATAATTCCATCTAACTCATTTTTTAAGTATTGATTTTAAGCGTTTTACAGAGTTAGCTATTTTATTCTAAATAACTTCTTTCTTAAAATCTCGGTTAAAGAAGGTACCATAGTTTAAAAAACAAGTATTAAAATAAATCAAAAATTAAGAATACTAAACAAATAATCTTAAATAGCTTCTAAACACAATTATTCTTTTTTATTTAATGCGCCATCAGAATTAAATGTTTAATGAGATCATTGGCGTTATAAAAGCCCACCAAACGCTTCGTCAGTTCTAGCTTGGTATTCAAAAGAATTGTGGTTGGGTAACTAACAAGCCCTTTTTCTTTAGCTAAATAATCGGCTAATTGGTGTTGCCCCGTGTTTACACCTGTTGCCTTATAAGTATAAGTTCTGTTTATAAAAGTAATGGCAGTTTTAGTTTCGGCATTTAAACGCAAACAATAAAAGTTTTTAGAAAGTGTAAATACTAAACTATCCGTAAAAGTTTTGTTATCTTGTAAATAACAAAACTTACACCAATCCGTATGAACAAAAATTAAAAGCGGCTTTTTTTGTTTGTGCATACTATCGTTTAAATTTTCAAAGGCCGTCCAATTCACTTGCGAAAATAAACGACAACTCAAAGTAATAAACAGTATAATGTAAAAAGCTGGTCTCATCATTTATTAAAATTGTACCGTAATCCCAAGAATGCTCTAATACCTTGGTTGGGGGCGTACATGTAAGTTGGATCAAAGGTTAACCCATAAGGATTGTTACTGGTTGGCACTGCTTGGCCATTGGCATCAAATGTAACCTCTTTATCAAATGGATCCCCACTCCGGGCAATAATAAACGGATTTCCTTTAGTAGGAGTCCAGTTTAATAAGTTTTTAATACCGCCATAAATTTCAAAGCGTTCGTTAAATGTTTTAGTTAGTTGTATGTTTTGAATGCTCCACCATGGCGAAAATGCCGAGCGAGGATCTAACGCATTTAACAATGGCAAACGCATAGGCCCATATAAATTACCGGTGTAATTAACAGACAGTCCTATTTTTTTAAACGTATAACCAATAGTCCAAACACCCGAGTAACGCTCTGTAAGCAGTTGTAGAACGCGTACCGAATTATTTACTTGATACACATCCATGGCTGTTGCACCTACTAAAAAAGTTAAGCCATTATTAAACGCAACATCTAAGTTTAAAGAAACGCCCCTCGAAATGGCATAGCCTTTTAAGTTATCGTAAATAATTTTATTTGGATCGCTATCATAATCTGCAATAATTTTATTGGTAAAGTAGGTGTACCAGGCACTTGCATCCAAACTAATAAACGTATTATTTTTAGCCTCTATTTTTTTCACAAAATTAAGGTTTCCGTTATACGATGTTTCGGGTTTTAAATTGTTTAAAAATACAACTGTTCTTGCACCCGTTAAAGCCGCATGGTCTTCGGTAAAAATATTAGCAACTCTATACCCATTGCCCAATCCTACTCGAAAACTATTTTTCTTATTGCGCGAAGACAACTTATAATTTAAGCGTGGCGAAAAAATGGAGCCATGAATGCTGTTGTAATCGTAGCGTACACCCACTAATAATTTGTTACTTTCATTAAATTTAATTTCATCTTGAATAAATAAACCTGGTAAATAAATGTGCGATGGCTTATTTTTTGGAGTTGCAAGCGTATCAAAAGTGGCGGTTGCAGGGGTATTGTCATCATAAAACGTATAACGTGTTGCCAATCCAAAAAGTAAGTCATTATTTCTCCCTAATTCTTTATGCCACGTTAATTGCCCAAACAGTATCTTTTGGTCGGCAAAATAAGGGGTATTGCCATAGTACGAATTTTGATGATGACCATTGGTACTAAATTGAAATAAGATTTTTTCTTTTACGGGCAACTGATAAACGCCAAACAACTCCCAACGTTTGGTGTAAATACTTTCGCCGTAAATGCTATCACCGCCTCTAAATTGTTCATTCCATCGCATATCCCCGCCCCAGCGAGATTCATGCACATAACGCCCAGCTAGTGTAAACACACGGTTATCTTTGCGCTCAAACGTCCATTTATTAAAAACCGATAACCTGTTTTGAAGCGTCATATCTGTAAAGCCATCCTCATTTTTATCAATCCGTTGTTGAAAATTAAAGTAATTAACGCCCAATAGCGATTGTACCTTTTTGCCAAGAGAAAATTTTGTTGCTAAATCTGTATTCACTTCGCCCCACGAAGTGCTAAAAATATCGGCGGCAATAATTGGTGCATGATTTGGTTTTTTGGTAATCACGTTAATTAAACCCCCAACCGCCTCCGAGCCATATAGAGTAGAGGCGGGGCCTTTTACAATTTCTACGCGTTCAATTAACGAAGTAGGAATCCCGCTTAAACCATAAACCGTTGATAAACCGCTTACCAGTGGCATCCCATCAATGAGAACCATAGTGTAGGGACCCTCTAATCCGTTTATTTTTATATTGCCCGTGTTACAAACATTGCAGTTAAGTTGAGGACGCACACCATTTATTGTTTGCATGGCTTCAAAAATAGTTGGGTTTGGATTGGCTTTAAAAAAGGACGCAGCGTAAACTTCAACCGAAACTGGACTTTCCAATTTCGATACTTCTTTCATTGTTCCCGATACAACCACCTCGTTTAAATAAGTTCCGCTTTCTTTTAAATCGAATGCTAAAATCATTTGGGCTTGGTTAGCCGAAAGGGTAATTTTTTTAGTTTGCTTTTCATAACCAATACACGAGGCTTCAATATCGTAAGTGCCAAAGGGTATATTTTTTAGTTCATAATAGCCCTTACCATCGCTAGTTGTGCCGTTTGTAGTTTTTTTTAAACCAATCACCGCAAACTCTAACACAGTTCCATTAGAAGTAATAACACCTTGCACGCTGCCTTTCTCTTGCGCGTATATAACTTGCAAGAACGATAAAAAGAACAAGAACTGCACGAGTATTATTTTAAAAGAACGATGGTTTCTCATAAATTAAGTCATAGATAGTATTTAATAGAGTACAAATATAAGTAGTATCTTTTTATTAAAATTAGGGTAACCTAATTTATAAACTTATTTATACCTTTATACCATGAAATCGTTTATTGAAGAAAATTATTTAAAGGCCATTTATCAACTGCATGATTTGGATAAGAATAAACTGGTTACCCCTACCGAACTGGCTAACTGGTTGGCACTAAAACCACCAACGGTCTTAGAAAAACTTTCGGTTTTATCCATCAAAGGTTTAATAACTTACCATAAAGCACGAGGTATAAAATTGACTAAAAAAGGATTTGAAATTGCGGTTAACATTGTGCGCCGTCACCGAATTTGGGAAACCTATTTGTACAAAGAATTAAAATTTAGTTGGAGTGAAATACATGAAATAGCCGAACAATTAGAACACGTTAATTCTGATAAATTGATAGATAAAATATATACGAATTTAGGTAAGCCCGAATTTGACCCGCATGGCGATCCTATTCCTAATAAACAAGGCGAACTACCAAAATCTAACAGAAGACCTTTATCGAAAAGTACGAAGGGCTGTAAATGCCTTGTTTTAGGAGTGAACGAACATAGCGAAGCGTTTTTAAACTATCTTACCGAATTAAAAATTTCATTAAACGATAAGTTACAAGTAGAACAAATTATAACTTACGACGAAACCATTAAACTAATTAATAAATATAAAGATACCGTATTGATATCGTCAAAAGCCGCCAGTAATATTCTAGTTTCATGCCTTAAACCCAACTGCGATTGCAAAAAATAAAACTATGTAAAAGACTCCAAAATTTTATCAGTAACCAGAATATCTTGTATGCACAAACGGGATGAAACTACTGAATGACTCTTTTAATTTTACTTTGCAGATTTTAGCTGTTCTAAAGTTGCAAACTCAAGTGCTTTTTCGTGTGTGGCCTCTAATATAACAGGTGGTGCCACACCCGCATCGTAGGCTTCTTTCCATCTACTAGCGCACAAGCACCATTTATCATTCACTTTTAAACCCGGAAAACCATAAGCTGGTAAAGGAGTGATGAGGTCGTTGCCTCTGGCTTTTGAAAATTGTAAAAACGCATCGGTTACCACAGCGGCTACAACGTGAACGCCTTTATCCTCTTCGCCCGACGAGCAAAAACCATCGCGGTAATAGCCCGTAATAGGGTTGGTTCCTGCAATTTTTAAATCTGTTCCAAGAACATTTTTGCCATGGGTAATTGTTTTATCCTTCATTGTTTTAGAGGGTTTGGTTTCGTTAACTGGGCTACAAGTGGACTTGCCTTTAGTTTGTGCCAAGCTACACGAAGTAATTATTAGTAAACTGTAAAAAAGTAAATGCTGCATGGATTAAAATATATACTACTTACATGAACAACTTTTAGGCATTAAATGTTTAAGAGATATTGATTTAGTAAAGAAAGCAAAATATAGAAAGATAAGATTAAACAAGAGTTTCGGCAGTTTAACGGTTTGTTTTTAAACTAAGAGATTAATAAATAAGATTATGGTTGTTATAATAGGGGCTGGCATGGCAGGGTTAACTTGCGCCAAATATTTAAAAGATAAAGGTATCGAGTGCATTGTTTTAGAATCTTCAACACAAGTTGGAGGCCGTGTACAAACCGATACTGTTGATGGCTTTAAGTTAGATAAAGGCTTTCAAGTGCTTTTAACCTCGTATCCCGAAGCGCAACGTTTATTAAATTACAAGGCTTTACATCTTAAAAAAGTGCCTTCGGGCGCGCGCATCCGAGTAGGCAATCGGTTTCACGTGATGCCTAATCCTTTAAAAAATTGGAGTACAGCACCAAAAGCCCTAGTGGCCCCCATTGGCAATGTATGGGATAAACTAAAGATTTTACATTTGAATGTAAAACTCCGAAACGCATCCGAACCCACACGCATAGCACCAGCCCATAAACAAACCACCGCCGATTTTTTGAAAAGCATGGGCTACTCCGACACAATTCTTAACCGTTTTTTTAAACCATTTTTTAGAGGTGTTTTTTTAGAACGAAATTTAAAAACAGAGGCCTCCTTATTTAAGTTTTTATTCAGTCAATTTGCTAAAGGCGATGTTGTTGTACCCCAAGAGGGAATGCAAGCAATTCCGCTTCAAATTGCCGCTCATCTTGCGCCGCATCAAATTAAGTTAAACACACACGTTAGTAAAATAGAGGGTAAAACACTACACCTTAAAAACGGAGAAACAATCATTGCCGAAAAAATTGTAGTAGCCACAGACGCCAGTGCAACGGCTCGTCTATTAGGCGAAATCCCAACAACAGCGTTTAATGGCACCACTTGTCTTTATTTCACAAGTCATGTCCCATTCAATAGATTTAAAACACCTTACCTTATTATCAATTCGAACACCGATGAATTAATTGATCATTTGCTGGTTTTATCGGCCTTTGCGCCTTCCTACGCACCCAACGGAAAATCATTGGTTTCGGTAAGCATCGTAAATGGAAAACAAGTACCAAGCGAAAATTTAGTCGAAGAAGTACAAGCCGAATTAACGAAATGGTTTGGAGATGCCTATTCTTGGCAACACCTTCGCTCTTATCACATACCCGAGGCATTGCCGCAATACATCGGAGCTAATCCACTTTATGCTTCTTTACAAATAAATGATTTTATGTACCGTTGTGGCGATTACACAGCCTATCCTTCATTAAATGCTGCCATGAAAACCGGACGAGAAGTAGCCGAAATGATAGCAAAATAAGTTATCAAAGTCCACATCAACGGTCTGGGCTTGGCGATGTGGAGGGATTAGAAGCACGAGTATTCAGTTTAGCACAAATGCAAAATGAAAGCACAAACGCTCAATTTAAAACCTTTGTTAGTGGCAGTCTTTTACACAGTTAAACGTTTTATTCTAGATCATCCGATTTCTTGAAATTAAGGTTTATTAGAAATTTTTGGGCGTGTCCCCTATCAAGTTTTACTTAGCTTAGTGTAATAATTACACTATCAGTTTTAAGTTAACATTGGTTCTACTTTGGGGTCGGGTCATCCGCTTTAGCCCCTTGGGCGTTTTGCTATTTTGCTGCTGCCTCGCCGAGCCTGCCCAAGTCGCTGCGGGGTCTTCGTGCCTCAGCCGCCTCGCTC
>JAAFIL010000079.1 GCA_013297775.1 Bacteroidota bacterium | reverse complement strand
TCCTCGTTTCCGCTAACGCTCAAACAAGGACGAGGGGAAAAGAGAAATTAAGAACCGCTTAAAAAATGAGTTAGATGGAATTATGCAATAGGAATCGTAGTGAGAGGCGAAAGCCCAATAAAACAGGCACTTTTTCGACTGAGGCATAGTGCTGCTATGGTGAAGAAGAAAAAGTGACGAAGTTTACTGTTTTGAAGGGATTTCGGCTCGTAATAGATTTCTATTGCATAATCTCGGTTAAAGTTAAATCAAATGCATTTCTCCTTTAGCGAACGTTGTGCTAACTTTTTATTAACGAAAGTAAATATGTTTTAGTCTAATTTTTGTTGACCAAATTTTTAGGCTAAATTATCTATCTCAATGGTATAAACTATCACTTAGGTAATAAGACTTTACACTCTTCAATACGTTTACTAGCTTGTACATCGCCGGGTTTACTTTTTAGAGCTTCTTCATAAGATTGCAGTGCTTCGGCGTAACGTTTCATTTTAAAGTAGTCATTAGCGCGTGTCATTTGATCTTTATATTTATTACCGCCAATCACTTGTGGTACACTAATTTTCGAGTCGCGCTTTTTACCAGCACCAACTTTATTTTCTTGTTCGGTTTCGTATTTAATAGGTTTTGTATCATCTGTATTTCCAACTTGCTTGGCTTTTTCTTTTTCAGCTAACGCATCAGCATCCGCTTTCTTTTTTGCTTCTAATTCTTCTTTTGCTTTTTCTTTAGCGATGCGTTCAGCTTCGGCTTTTTCTTTGGCTGCAAGTTCTTTTTCATTTTTTTCTTTTAGAGCTTGTTCGGCCGCTAATTTTTCTTTGTCGGCTTTATCAGCCAATTCTTTTTCTTTAGCAGTGCGTTCAGCTTCGGCTTTCTCCTTAGCTGCACGCTCTTTTTCTGATTTATTTTTTTCAGCTTGTTCGGCTGCTAATTTTTCTTTGTCGGCTTTATCAGCCAATTCTTTTTCTTTAGCGATGCGTTCGGCTTCGGCTTTCTCTTTGGCTAAGCTTTCTTTTTCTGATTTATTTTTTTCAGCTTGTTCGGCTGCTAACTTTTCTTTGGTAGCTTTATCAGTCAATTCTTTTTCTTTAGCAATGCGTTCAGCTTCAGCTTTCTCTTTGGCTGCACGCTCTTTTTCTGATTTATTTTTTTCAGCTTGTTCGGCTGCTAACTTTTCTTTGGCGGCTTTATCAATCAATTCTTTTTCTTTAGCGATGCGTTCAACTTCGGCTTTCTCTTTAGCTAAGCGTTCTTTTTCATTTTTTTCTTTTAGAGCTTGTTCGGCCGCTAATTTTTCTTTGTCGGCTTTATCAGCCAATTCTTTTTCTTTAGCAATGCGTTCAGCTTCAGCTTTCTCTTTAGCTAGGCGTTCTTTTTCATTTTTATCAGCTAAGATTTTTTCTTCTTCTAGTTTTTTGACTTCGGCGGCTTTCTTGGCAGCTTCTTCTAAATCTTTTAAACAATTTCCAACTTTGGCTAATTGCACGGCGGGGTATTGCTCATCTGGAATCATAGCAATCGCTTCGGTGTATAATTTTTTAGCAAGTGGGCAATCGGGTTTTGCTAAAGCCGCATCGCCCGCTTTATTGGTGGCACAAAAGCGTTTAAACAATTCATCTTCGGCTGCATATACTTTAGAAACAATAGATAATCCTTTTTCTGTTCCTTCTCGGGTATCATCAAATCCACGTTTATTTGGGGTATATTCTACATGTACTAAATCTTCTTTTAAGGGTGAATAATCAATACCTGGATAAGGCTTTACCATTATAAATCCGCCTGTAATTTTAAAAGTGGGTTTAAAATTATCATTTGAAATTTTTTCAGGTACATTTTGGGTATTAATACTCATGCGTTTGGCATTACAACCTGGGTACGATACGGTTAAATAAAACTCTCCATTAGCTGGCACTAACACGGTAAATTCGCCGTCTGAATTGCTTGTACTTTGGGTAATTAGTTTACCATTTTGATAAAGCGCCACATTAGCTCCACCAATTACTTTTTCATCTTCTTCGGCTTTGGTACTAAGTTTCCAAGTGCGTAAATACACGTTGCTAGTTAATTGCAACTGCCAATTTTGAGCACTTACATTAAGCGCAAGGATGAGAAATAGAATGTATAAACGAATTTTAAACATATTTAAAAATACATATTAATTGGCGTTAACAACAAACAATTTATTAAGTATATTTATTCTGCGCAGCACTCATTTTAAAGACAAGTTATTGTATGAAAAAACGTGATTTTATTAAAACCAGTGGCTTGTTAGCAATGGGAATGTGTTTTAAAATGCCCGCTTTAGCCAACGCATTGGAATCCTACGGTCATTTAAGTGCCCAAAATTTAAGTAACGAAGAAGCCTTTTGGGAAAACCTACGAAAAGGCTACGATTTACCAAAGGAGTTTATTAATTTAGAAAATGGTTACTATTGTGTGCAGCCTCGCGAAATCTTAGCGGGTTACATCAAGCATTTAGAGCGGGTAAATCGTTTAGGGGCATATTACATGCGTACACGTTTGTTGCAAGATAAATTAGAAGTAGCGGCTTTGTTAGCCAAGCAACTCGGTGCCGAACCCAATAGTTTAGCCATTACCCGCAATACCACTGAGGCACTTAATTTGGTGATTAGTGGATTTAACTGGAAAGTTGGCGATGAAGCCATTTATGCCGAGCAAGATTATGGTGCCATGCGCGATATGTTTAAACAAGTGGGGCTTCGGTACGGGGTGAAGTTAAAGGTTGTTTCCATTCCTAATCATCCCAAAAGTGACGAAGAGTTAGTAAAATTGTATGAACAGGCTGTTACGCCGCAAACCCGTTTGTTGCATGTGCCGCATATTGTAAACATTACTGGACACATTTTACCTATCCGTAAAATTTGCGATATGGCACACGCCAAAGGGGTGCAGGTTTTGGTAGATGGGGCGCACGCCTTTGCGCATTTTGATTTTAAGTTAAGTGAGTTGCATGCCGATTATTATGGTTGTAGCTTACACAAATGGCTAAGTTCGCCACTAGGTGCTGGTTTTTTATACGTGAAGCCAGAGCATATTTCTAAAACTTGGCCCTTATTTGCCGAAGATGAAAGTGTACCCGCCACCGATATTTTACACTTAAATCACACAGGAACAGCTCCACCTCACACGCATCTGGCAATTGTAAACGCTTTAGCCTATTACAATAAACTAGGTGCAACACGCAAAGAGGCGCGTTTAAGGTATTTGCAACAGTATTGGACATCTCAAGTACGTGGCTTACCAAATATCATTTTAAACACACCCGAATTGCCCGAGCGAGCCTGCGCCATTGCTAATGTGGGCATAGCCACGTTAACGCCTGCACAATTGGCCGATGTATTATTTACGAAGTATAAAATTTATACCGTGGCTATTGACACCAATACCGTGAAAGGTTGCCGCATTACGCCCAATGTGTTTACACGCTTATCGGAGTTAGATGTACTTGTAAAGGCATTAAAAGAGCTAAGCGTTTAAGTTATATTACTGAAAAAATGATTACTGAAAAACTCTGTGTTGCCTAATGATATTGGTTTTGAAGAATATTTAACGAAAATGGTTTAACCAACTTTCGTTTATTTTACATACACATCGTAAACAATAGGCATTTGTGGTGGAATTTTTTTAAAGTCTCCTAAAAGTCCGTGTGCTAGAGGCGAAGGGATTAGAAATATGGCGCGGTCGCCACGTTTAAGGTAGCTTAAACCCTTATGAATACCACTTTCTAGTTCAGCGGCCTCAACAATAAATACTTTATTACCTTCTGTTTTGGAGGAGTAACATTCGGTGCCGTCGAGTAAACTTACTTTGTATTCCATTTCTACACTTTGCCCCGGTTTGATGCTATCGCCTTTGGTAGCGGGTTTATACACGCAATAGCGCACTCCCGAGGGGGTTTCGGTGAACCGAAGTTGGTGCATTTGCGCGTAAACGTCCATGTCGTCCTTTTCTTTTTGTAAGAGTTGCTGATTGGCTTTTACAAAGGTATTTTTAATGGCTTCTTGTTCGGCTTGTGTAAACGGTTTTGGTTTTTTCGTTGAGGGGTTAGAACCACAAGCAAGAAACAAACTACAAACGGATATAAAAAAAACTAGTCGCATAGTTAAACAAAATTATCAATTATGCAGTTAGTATCTCGGTAAATGCATTAATTTTACAATTATTCACAAGGTAAGTTATTCAAAACGTATATGACAAAAGGAGAGCGTTACAAAGGCGTACTTGATTATTTTATTGCGCAAGTGCCCATTGCTGAAACTGAGCTTCATTATACCAATCCTTTTGAGTTGCTAGTAGCCGTTATTTTAAGTGCGCAGTGTACCGATAAACGTGTGAACATGGTTACTCCAGCTTTGTTTCAAGCGTTTCCAACAGCCGAGGCTTTGGCGGCGAGTAACAGCGATACTGTATTTTCGTATATCCGCAGCATTAGCTATCCCAATAATAAAGCCAAGCATTTGGTAAGCATGGCGCAATTGTTGTTAAGTGAGTTTAATAGCTTAGTGCCCTCGGCAGTAGATGATTTAGTGAAGTTACCGGGAGTAGGTCGCAAAACGGCTAATGTGATTGCCTCTGTTATTTACAATCAACCGACTATGGCGGTAGATACGCATGTATTTAGAGTGAGCAATCGCATTGGTTTAACAACAAATGCTAAAAATCCATTACAGTCCGAAAAACAATTGATAGCCCACATTCCCGAAGATTTAGTACCTCGGGCGCATCATTGGTTAATTTTACACGGCCGTTACACCTGTTTAGCGCGTACGCCTAAGTGTGAGGCTTGTGCTTTAACGGCATGGTGTAAGTATTTTCAAAAACAAAATAAATCGCAAATCAATTATCCCTTAAAAACTAACACGATGGCAAAGAAAAAACAAAACGTAAAAGCGAAGGCTCCAAAAAAAGTCAAGGCAAAAAAGGCAGCAAGCCCGTCAAAGCCAAAGGCAGCAGCTAAAAAAAGTACCAAAGCAACTCCTAAAAAAGCAGTAAAGAAAGCTGTTAAAAAGGTAGTGAAAAAAGTAGCGGTAAAAGCTAAGCCAAAAAAAGTGGTAAAAAAAGCGGTAGCTAAAAAGCCAGTAGCTAAAAAAGTAGCTCCTAAAAAATTGGTGGCTAAGAAAGTAGCCGTTAAAAAAGTACCCACAAAAAAGGCAATTGTACCTGCTAAAAAAGTAGCACCAAAGGCAGTGGCAGCAAAGGCAGTAACTCCAAAAGCAAAGGTAAATAAACCAGAAGTAGCAAAACCAGCAGCACCTAAGTTTGTGGCGCATACTACGGGTTTAAATGTGGGCGATTTAGCCCCTGCGTTTAAAGGGATGGATCAAAATGGAAATGTAGTGGACTCTGCGGCTTTAGCAGGAAAAACAATCATTCTATATTTTTATCCGAAAGACGATACGCCTGGATGTACCGCCACAGCTTGTAGTTTACGTGATGAGTACCAACATTTAAGTGATAGTAATTATGCTGTTGTTGGTGTAAGTGGCGATGATGAAAAATCACATAAAAAATTTGCTGAAAAATACAGTTTGCCGTTTCCATTAATTGCCGACACTAACCACGAGGTTATGAAGGCGTATGATGTGTGGGGACAAAAAATGTTTATGGGTCGTGTGTTTGATGGGGTTATTCGCACCACGTTTGTAATTGGTGCCGACGGACACATTAAACAAGTTATTAAAAATGTAGATACGGCTAACCACGCTCAACAAGTGGTAAGTTTGGGGTAAATATATAATTGAGAATGAAGTAGCCGATGGTTTAGAAATAAGCTATCGGTTTTTTTGTGTAGTAAGGGAGAATGATTATTTCAAGAAAGAAAGGCTTTAGAACACATGTGTGGTTGGATTAAAGGTTTTGAACGGGTGTGGCACGCAAAGATTCGCGAAGCTCGCAGAGGAAGAATTATGTTAAGCGTGGTGCTAAGGTTTATATGGCACGCAAAGGCGCAAAGGACGCAAAGGAAGCAAAGGAAGAATTATATTAAGTGTGGTGCTAAGGTTTATATGGCACGCAAAGGCGCAAAGGACGCAAAGGAAGAGATTGGCTAATTGGGAATACCCGAGGATAGAATAATAACTTTAGCTAATTCTGTATAGACTAAGTTATTTAAAAATTATTTTATAAATAGTGACTCAATAACCAGCACTACTTATAAAATAACCATTTGCCTATTTCTTTCCAAGTAACTTTTTTGCCATACATTAAAATACCTGTACGGTAAATTTTGGCAGCTAACCAAGTGGTGCCTACAAAGGAAGCAAATAAAATAGATAAGGATAATACAATTTGCCAAAGTGGTACACCAAAGGGTAAACGCGCCATCATTACAATAGGCGAGGTAAACGGAATCATAGAACCCCATATTACCGATGTGGTTTCGGGCGATACCATAATTTTGGCGGCCATAAAGTAACCAATCATTAAGGGAATCATAACGGGTGTCATAAACTGTTGCGAGTCGGCTTCGGAGTCAACGGCACTGCCTATGGCTGCTAAAATAGCCGAGTAAAAAAGGTAGCCTCCAATAAAGAATAATAAAAAGCAAATACCCGTTTCTACAAAATTTACTTTGCTGAGTTGATCTAACACGTCAAATACTTCTTGGCTATCTTTAAAATTTTCCATGTTGCCAAGGTTGGCGTTGGTACCTAATTTTTTAACGATGGCTTGTTGCGTATCGAATTTTTCTTTTTTAAGGGTAATATCTTTTAAAAAGATACCCGATAAAACAGTCGTTAAAATAGTTGAAATAATGGTAATGGAGGCAAACTGAATGATGCCTAAAACCGCCACACCAATAATTTTACCCATCATTAATTCAAACGGTTTAACCGACGAAATGATAATTTCTACAATACGATTTGTTTTTTCTTCCATCACGCTTCTAAACACCATCATGCCATACAATAATATAAACATAAACATGAGCAGCCCCGTAACAAAACCAAATAAGCCTAAGTTAGATTGTTGTTTTACATTTCCATTTTCATCAACTTTAGTACCAATAAGTGTAACCGTTTGCCGCGCATTATTGATCACGTTAAGGTCTATGTTATTGGCTTTAAGTTTATACTCGTAATAAATTTTTTCCATTTGGCTTTTGATGTAATTCTCAAACGCCATGCCAGGTGCTTTTTTATAAAGTAAACGTGCCGAGCCTAAAACGCCGCCCATTTCTAATTGGGGGATGTGTAAGATGCCTGTATAATCGGATTTAGGGAATTTACTTTGCGCCTCTATTAAGGTTTGATTGCTAAACACAAACGAAATGTAATCGTTGCCTTGAAGCGTTTTCTCGAATAAATGAGAGTCATCGAGTACTAAAATTTTTTGTTGGGTTTTGTCGCTTTTGGCCAAGTAAATCATTAAACCCATGCCGCCTACAATGAGTAAGGGGGTTAAAAGGGTCATAATGATAAAGGTTTTATTTTTTAGTTTAAATAAAATTTCGCGGCGTATGATTAATCCTAATTTACTCATGTCTTAAATTTTTAAAAGTGTTAGCTATTCGGTATAGTTACTGGCGGTGCCACTGGCATCGTTGTTACTCACTTTACGAATAAAAATATCGTTCATGCTTGGAAGTACTTCTTGAAAACTTAATACCTCGCAATGCGGCAATACTGCACTTAATAATTGATTGCTGGTAATACTTTTGCTCATTTTTAAAGTGAAGGTATGCTCGTCATCATCTGTTTGTCTATCTAAAATTTCGGCACCTGCCCACAAAGCATTGGTAAAGCCAAGTGGGTTACCCTTAAAAGTTATTTTATAAACATGGTTTTTAAATTGTTGACGAATGCTTTTTACGGCGCCATCTAATATTTTTTCAGATTTGTGAATAAGAGCAATGTTATCACAAATTTCTTCAACGCTTCCCATGTTATGGGTACTAAAAATAATAGTACTCCCTTTTTTACGAAGTTCTAAAATTTCGTTTTTTATTAATTGAGCGTTAATGGGGTCAAAGCCACTAAAGGGTTCGTCGAGTATCAGCAATTCGGGTTCGTGAATAACGGTTACAATGAATTGCACCTTTTGTTGCATGCCTTTGCTCAACTCTTCAATTTTTTTGTTCCACCACGTTTGCATTTCAAACTTCTCGAACCAAAATTTGAGGCGTACTTTGGCATCGTTTTTTGATAAGCCTTTTAGTTGTGCTAAATACAAAACTTGTTCGCCGACTGCCATTTTTTTATACAAGCCACGTTCTTCGGGTAAATAGCCAATGCGTTCGACATGGCGCGGATTTAGTAACTCGCCCTTAAATAAAATGCGCCCGCTATCGGGACCTGTAATTTGATTGATGATGCGAATGAGCGATGTTTTACCAGCACCATTAGGACCTAAGAGTCCAAAAATACATTGTTGTGGAACGGTGAGGCTAACGTTGTTTAATGCCAAATGGTTGGCGTAGCGTTTACTGACTTCGTTTATTTCGAGAATTGCTGACATACTGCCGACAAAAATACGAAATGTTTAATGGTAGCCACGCTAAAATGAGGTATTCCTTTTAAATAAATTCTTCGCGTTTAAAATAGTCAATAATGGCTTCGGTGATGAGTTTATTTTGTTGTTTGGCATCTAAGTGCGGCAAGTTTTCGTTTAATTTCCAATGTGGCCAGCCATCTTCATCTTGCCCTACAAATTCGTAAAAGCCATAAGGTTCAAGCAAGGTACAAACGGCAATGTGCATCACCTCTAGTTTTTCATCTTTTTTATATTTTTTAAAAGGTTTACCTAATTCTTGTAAACCAATCATCATTAAAAGCGCATCGTACTCTAATTCGTTGCCAAAGCGTTCTTTTAATTTTGTTTGAAGGAGTTGCCAATCGCTTTGCATAGTTATTTTTTTGGAAACGCAGACAAATGAGCCTCAATAAAATCGAGCACATCGTTTTTACCAATTGCTTTTTCGGATGAGGTAATAAAAGTATTAGGGAGTTCGTCCCAAACTTTACCGAGTTCGGTTTCAATGGCACTTATATTTCGAGCCAATTCAGTTTTCGTGTTTTTATCGGCTTTGGTGTAAACAATGCTAAAGGGTACATTTTTTTCGCCCAGCCAAGTCATAAACTCTAAATCTATTTGTTGAAGCGGCAAGCGGCTATCTATTAACACAAACAAGCACACAAGGCTATCGCGTTTGGTAACGTAATCTATAATTAAAGTAGCAAAGCCTTCGCGATTGGTTTTACTGGTTTTGGCATAGCCATAGCCGGGCAAATCTACCAAGTACCACTTTTCGTTAATTAAAAAGTGATTAATAATTTTTGTTTTGCCGGGCGAACGTGAGGTAAGTGCAAGTTTATTATTGTTGCACAACATATTTATTAACGAGGATTTACCAACGTTACTGCGACCAATGAATGCAAACTCGGCTAAGATGGGTTTCGGACAATCTTTAAAGTGTCCGGAACTTTTATGAAATGTGGCTTTACGAATAATCATTATTTAGAGAGTAAGACTTTTTCGGCTAAGTAAGAGTTTAAATGCCGTTCTTTTTTGCTTTCGTAGATGTCGGGAATAGTAACCATTAAGCCTGTTTCTTCGACCCCACCAAAGCTAGGATTAATAGCAGTGCCAAACGATTTCATGGTGCTGCTAAGGTTCATGTAGGCGTTAACGAGGGGAGGAATATTTTCGCCCAAAGCCCGCACGAGTTTATTTAACACCACATGTCCAGCTTTATAATCTAAGCCTTGTAAACTTTTTAAAAATGCTTGCACATCCGTTTTAAGTTCTACCGGGTGGATGGGTTTTACTAAATTATTTTTATCGGCAAAATAGTAATTCATAAACGTGAGGATGAGATCGCGCGCTTCTAAATTAAAATCGGTGTACATGGTAACTTTCCCAAAAAAATAAGTTTGCGATGGGTTGTCAACTACAATGGCACCTAGGCCGTCCCATAAATTATCTAGGCTAAACAAGCCCTTGCGAAATTGCTCGCTAGGTTGGTATTGAGGTTGTATAAAGCTACGCCCCAGTTCAATAGTTTTAGCCAGATAATTTTGGTAAAACAGTTCTTCGAAGTGAAACAGTTCGGTGGTTGCTAATTGTACTTTTCCATTAATGTACTCAGCATCTTTACACACTATAAACCGATACGCACCTACTATTTCTTTTTCGATTGGATTCCAAACTAATAATTGTTGGTAAGGGTGTAAGCTCGTATCAAACTCATCTATATCTATTTCCTTGCCCGTTCCGCCACCAGCGTGCCTAAAAGTTAACTCGCGCAAACGTCCAATTTCACGCATCACGTTAGGTGAGTTGTGATGTGTAATAATGTAAATTTCATTATTCCCATTATTGGTTTTCCGCACATAGCGTTCCCTTGTTAATTCATCTAAAAGGGCTTGTTTACTAATTGCTTCAATAATATTTTGCATAAGACTAGCTGTAAATATACTAATTAATTTTGTTGTACTTTTAAGCCCATTAATAGATAGCTATGGCAAATATTTTTGAATTTGATGGGTATAAACCAGTCATACACCGTTCGGCGTTTATTCATCCGAATGCAACGGTAACGGGAAATGTTATTATTGGTAAAGATGTGTATGTAGGCCCTGGCGCGGCCATACGTGGCGATTGGGGGCAGATTATTATTGAGGATGGGTGTAATGTGCAAGAGAATTGCACCATTCATTTGTTTCCGGGCGTTACCGTGTTGTTAAAAGAAGGTGCGCATATTGGACACGGTGCCATTATACATGGGGCAACTATTGGTAAAAATGTTTTGGTGGGCATGAATAGTGTAATTATGGATAACGTGGTGATTGGCGACCATTGTATTATTGGGGCATTGTGTTTTGTGCCAGCAGATACTGAAATTGCAGAGCGTAAGGTGGTGGTTGGTAATCCGGCTAAGGTGGTTAAGGAGGTGAGTGATGAGATGCTGGCTTGGAAAACAAAGGGAACGGCCTTGTATCAACAATTACCTGCTGATTGTTTTCGGAGTTTAAAACCTTGCGAGCCTTTGCGCCGTGTGCCTGCTTACATGCCCAAGCAACAAGAGGTGTATAAAACTTGGGGGGAAGAGAAAGCGAAGAAAAAATTATAAGCACATAGCAAGGACGATGCGTGTTTCTATACTAACAATTGAATAAAAAATGAAGGTATTTTGAAAAGACGGGTGATAATTTCGGACTTTCGGTATTAACGAATGACTAATTTTGATTGCGATGCAAACTACACCTGATCAGCTATTACTTGCTAAACTTAAAACGGAAGATGGTTCGTCTTTTGAGTTACTCTATAAATTGTATTTCCCTTCTGTTGCTTCATACATAAAACAAAATCTTGGAAATAATGAAGATGCCGAAGATATTTTTCAAGAAGCAATCATTGTGCTACTTCAAAAAGCAAGGCAACCCGACTTTGTTTTGACTTCATCATTGAAAACATATTTATATTCGGTTGCGAAAAATTTGTGGCTCAAACGACTGCGCGATAATAAAGTAAAAATTAGTGATGCCGATTTTATACTAACCAACTATGCATCTGAAACGCTTGATCTTGAACCTGAAAAATCAAGGGAAGAAAAAGTTGAAAATTGGTTGCTGAAAATCACGCGAAATTGTCAAAATATTTTGAAAGCATTATTTTTTTATGAAGTGCCAATGAATAGCCTAATGGTAAAAATGGGATGGAAAAATAAGCATACAGCAAGTAATCAAAAACACAAGTGTATTCAGCAAATAAAGAATGTAAAAAAGAAAGAGGCATAACAATCTTTTTTTTAATACTTGGGTGATTTTTTTAATTTATGGGTATCAATATCTATAATTTAAAAAAATAGAAAATGAAAAATTTAAAATGGATTACTGCTTTCTTTTTAATGGCAGTCAATGTTGCGTCTTACGCACAGGAAAAAAGTGATACCCAATCTACCGCACCAGAAACTAAAGTAATTGCAGTTGTAAACCGAGCCAATTGGTGTGGCGTATGTAAAGCAAATGGTGAAAGGTTTGGTAACGTAATTAAGCCTTATGAAACAAAAGGTTTAGCAATTGTGATGAACGATTTGACAGATGAAATGACCATTTCAAAGTCAACAACCGAACTTAAAAAGTCTTCAATTTATAAGCAGATTTATAACACTAATCGGAAGGGTGTTGGTAAAATGATGCAAAGTTGTGGAATTGTTAAAGGTAAAAATAAATCAATGGTTTCGGGCATTGTAACCTTTATTGATGCAAAAACACTCAACGTTTTAAGTGAGTCAAGTATTGCCGCTACTGACTCTGAAATGAAAACAATTATTAATAACCTTTTAAAATTATAGATATGAAACCACGAACAAAAATAATTCTTTGCATAGTTTCAGTAGCCTTGACAATAATATGTATTTATCATTTCTTTGGCTAATAAGTATTCACTTTAAAAAAATATAAAAATGAAAGAATCCATAAATGTTTGGGGAATAGAAGAGTTTGAGGGAGATGGCATTAGTTGCCCAATTATTCCTGCTAATTTACCCTTTCATAAAAAAGTAATCCTTTTCTTTTTTAGGTTCGGTGTTTGCCCAATGTGTGTAACCATGAGTTTGGGATACAGTATTTTAAA
>JAAFIL010000078.1 GCA_013297775.1 Bacteroidota bacterium | reverse complement strand
ATTATTTTTCTTTTAGGCGACGAAAAAATTATAGGCGTAGCAAGGCCTACGGGTATAATTTTTGAGGAAGTATAAGAGAAAAAGAAACTGGGTCAACGTATCTTTTAGAAATGATGTTGGTATAAGAACTATACCATAGACGCTTCGTTCATTTATCCATTATTTTTTGGGGCGTGCCCCCAGTTCCACTTTCAATTTTGGTTTATCGCGTTCCACCTTATTCATTTCAAATTAAAAACTTTTAAATTAGTATTGGGGTCAGGCTGTCAACTTTAGCCAATTGGCCTTTGGCGGCTTTTGCTACGGCTGCGGGGTCTTCGTGCCTCAGCCGCCTCGCTCGTGCAAAACCACGCCAAAGCCTACATTGGGCTGCCGTCTCCATCCTTCACGCATAATGAGTTCCTATTAAAATGAAGAATAGTCTTGATTCAGAGAAACAATTAAAACTAATTTTCAAACATTAGATTTCAAGAACGAGAAACGTTAAAATTAAGTTATGACTTGTTTCTAACCGTTTAATTTTTAAAAATCTGCAACAAGTTCTATAAAATTACATCTACCTAAAATAAACGGCTCCACCCACACTGTTAACGCTTGCTTTGGTTACACTAGTTAATGTATTCACTTGTTCGTTAACACGCAAATACCCCAAAAATGCAAACACCAAAGCCTCTTTAAAAGCCACAGTTGTCGCATCCGGAACTTCGAATACACTAGCGTTATTTTCAACTAACTTCTCCATTAAAAATGTATTATAAGCCCCACCCCCTGTTACCAAACACTTTTGAATACCATTGTTTTGTATCACCGCTCGAATTTGATGCGCTGCATACACTACTACCGATGCCAATTGCTCTTCAACAGTGCATAAAGAAGCCAACAACAAAGGCTTAACAGACTGCTCAAAAATTTCGCGTCCTAACGAAGGATAATTTTCTGCCTTATGAATTTGATTCAATTGATTGACCAAATCGGCGTTGGGTTTTGCGTGTCGAGCCATTTGCCCATCTTCATCAAACGCCCTCCCAACTTGCTCGCTTAAATAATTTAAAGCCATGTTAACAAAACAAACATCAAAAGCCAAACGCACCTTATCTTTCTCAAAAGAAATATTAGCAATGCCACCTAAATTTAAACACGCCTCGTAGTTACCAAACAACAACGCATCGCCAATGGGCACTAATGGTGCGCCTTGTCCGCCCAAAGCCACATCCAAACTTCTAAAATCGCATACCGTAGATATGCCCGTAACTGCCGCAATGGTGGCACCACATCCTAATTGCGTGCTAAACCCTTTGGCAGGCTGATGAAAAATAGTGTGTCCATGCGAGGCAATAAAATCAGCCCTTAACGGCGCGTCTTTTAAAAACAACAAACATTGTTCGGCAATATAGTTTCCATAAAGGTGATGCCACTCAAAATAATCTTGCGCCGAGGCTTTGGCAAGTTGCATTAAACGCTTTTTCCAAACAGACGGATACGGTATCGTAGAAGCCTTAACAATGGTGTAAACTGGCTTATTTACTGGTTCTTTAAAGGTACAAAGAGCTAAATCTAGCCCATCTAAAGAGGTTCCGCTCATTACGCCTAAAAAAACACGTTCGGGTGTAGGGTTCATACTTAAAAAAAGTTTGCTTTTGTATAAAAATAAGCCGTCAAATAATTGTTAAACTAAGGCATTGCTTATATATTTGCAAGGTTACAAAAAAAACGAGTAACACTAAAATTAATACTATGCAGTTTGATTTATCGGAAGAGCATTTAATGATTCAAAAAGCAGCTCGCGAGTTTGCTCAAAATGAATTGAAACCTGGGGTTATCGAGCGCGATGAACTCCAAAAATTCCCAACTGAACAAATTAAAAAGTTAGGCGAGTTGGGCTTCTTAGGAATGATGGTGGACCCCAAATATGGCGGCGGCGGCATGGATACGGTTTCTTACGTGTTAGCCATGGAAGAGTTAAGCAAAGTAGATTCCAGTTGCAGCGTAGTCGTTAGCGTTAACAACTCTTTAGTGTGTTGGGGCTTAGAAAACTTTGCCAACGAAGAACAAAAACAAAAATACTTAGTCCCCTTAGCCAAAGGCGAACAAATTGGAGCCTTCTGTTTAAGCGAACCCGAAGCAGGTAGCGATGCCACCTCACAAAAAACAACAGCCATAGATATGGGCGACCACTATTTATTAAATGGTACTAAAAACTGGATAACCAATGGCAACAGCGCATCAGTCTATTTAGTAATGGCGCAAACCAATATAGAAGCAGGACACAAAGGTATTAACTGCCTCATTTTAGAAAAAGGTATGTCAGGTTTTACCATTGGTCCTAAAGAAAATAAAATGGGCATTCGGGGCAGCGATACACACAGCCTCATGTTCGATAATGTGAAAGTACCCAAAGCAAACCGCATTGGCGAAGATGGATTTGGATTTAAGTTTGCTATGAAAACCCTGAGTGGCGGACGTATTGGTATTGCTGCTCAAGCCTTAGGCATTGCCAGCGGTGCTTACGAATTAGCCTTACAATATAGCAAAGAACGTAAAGCCTTTGGTAAAGAAATTAGCAAACACCAAGCCATTCAATTTAAGTTAGCCGATATGGCCACACGCATTGAAGCCGCTCGTTTATTAATACTGCAAGCCGCTTGGTTAAAAGATAACCATTTACCTTACGATAAAGAAAGTGCCATGGCTAAAGTATTTGCCAGCGAAACAGCCATGTGGGTTACCACCGAAGCCGTTCAGGTACACGGCGGCTACGGGTATGTGAAAGAATACCATGTTGAACGTTTAATGCGCGATGCTAAGATTACGCAAATTTACGAAGGCACCAGCGAGGTTCAACGCATTGTTATTTCGCGTTTGCTATTAGCCTAAAAGAATAAAAAGTAAATTATTAATTATTTTAACGGGGTGTAAAAACATCCCGTTATTTTTTCGCAAAATAAAATGACAAGAACCTAAATGAGAATTTATCATAACTGGTATTATTGCCTCATCCACCCCTCCCTCTGCGCCCTCCTGCGCCTCTAAGTGTCACCTCTATCTAACACCCAAAGCAACTAGCTTCTAATACCTCTGCGCCCTTTGCGCCTTTGCGTGCCACCAATCTTTCTTTCTTAAATTTAGCATAAACCAATAAAAAACACACTTCGCTAATGCAATTACTATCTTTGAAACGATTAATCATTATAAAATATGAAACCATTTTTAATAGCTACAGTTCTTCTTTTCAGTCACTCACTATTCAGTCAGAAAAAACTACCCATTATAAAAGCCAACTCTAATCGAGCTTACATCATAGAAGGAAAAGATGACCTTTATAATTGGAGCATTAGCCCCGACGTAAAACCCGATGTACACCTATGCACGAAATACGTTAAACCACAATGGATACGTTTTTACACCGATTGCGATTCCATTAAAGTAAAATTAAAAGCTGGTACACCGTTCGATTTTATTGTAGTGCTAAACGCCAAAGACAGTTGCTACACACGCCTCGAAATGCCGCCCCTTAAAAATGATGCCAAGCTAAAACCCGTCATCCACGATACCATTCCGTTTGTATTAAGTGCGTTTAATAATCTTATTTTTAAAGCCATCATCAACACAACCGATACGCTGTATTTAAAATTCGATACAGGTACTACAGGTTTATTATTAACCAGAACAGCCATTAAAGCCCGACCTTATTTTGCACAAAATGGTTTAGAAAACCATACCCTACAATTAGGTCATCAAACGTGGAAACAATTAAATGTTTACCCAGTTGAACTATCGGGACAAGGCACCGACGGGCGTTTTGGTTGGGACTTATTTGATGGAAAAATTGTAGAAATAGATTTTGATCACCAACGCCTCATTGTGCACTCACAACGTCCAAAAATTTCTAAACAGTATAGTCCACTTCCTATTGTTTATACGCAAGGTTTAATTACCATAAAGGGCGCGTTACAAATTAAAAACAAACGTTATAACAGTAATTTTTTATTCGATAATGGCTACCAACGCACCATTTTATTAGACACCAGTTTGATGCGTGAGCAAAACTACCCTAGCAATTTACCCATTCTTAAAAAAACAATTTTAAAAAACGGACAAGGTAAAGAAGTGCCAGTAATTACCGTTAACAACGACCAATTGCATTTAAACAAAGAAACCCTATTAAACATACCCGTTCAATTAATGACCGGTAGTAATCCGGCGCGTTTTAAAATTCACATCTTAGGCAACGAAGTTTTGAAGCGATTTAATACCTTTTTAGATTTTCAAAATAATGTGGTTTATTTAAAGTCGAATACCCTAAGCAATAAAGCTTATGCAGAAGGAAGTTGATGGGATTTTTCCAAAACCAATCAAAATAAAAGTACACTAAATATCCATCCCTCATTTCTTCCTTTGCGAACTTCGCGTCTTTTGCGTGCCAAACTAGTTTATACAAAGCTCCAATCCGTTTATAGTTCTCATACCATTTCCACATTCTTCAAATAAAGCCTCATATCGGCAAATAATTTTGTAACTTTGCACGCTTATAAAATAAAATTTCAAAACATGAGTGCGTCTATAGATATTTCTAAAAAAGGTCCCATTTCTCAGTTTATTCAACACCACTACCGCCATTTTAATGCAGCTGCGTTAAAAGATGCGGCCATTGGCTACGAAACTCATTTGCTCGAAGGAGGCAAAATGATGGTTACCCTCGCGGGTGCCATGAGTACAGCCGAAATGGGAATTTCTCTAGCGGAAATGATTCGTCAAGGTAAAATTGACATCATTTCGTGCACTGGTGCCAATTTAGAAGAAGACTTAATGAACTTAGTTGCGCACTCGCATTACCGCCGTGTGCCTAATTACCGCGATTTAACCCCCGAACAAGAATGGGAATTATTAGAAAAAGGACTAAACCGCGTTACAGATACTTGTATTCCAGAAGAAGAAGCCTTTCGCCGTTTACAAAAACACATTTACGAACTCTGGAAAAAAGCCGATACAACAGGCGAGCGGTATTTCCCGCACGAGTTTATGTACCAAATGATCAATAGCGGAGTCCTAAAACAATACTACGAAATAGATCCAAAAAATAGTTGGATGGTTGCCGCCGCCGAAAAAAACTTGCCCATCGTTTGCCCAGGTTGGGAAGACAGCACCATGGGTAATATTTTTGCCTCTTACGTTATTAAAAATGAAGTAAAAGCCCACACCATGAAGTCGGGCATCGAATACATGGTGTGGCTCAGTAATTGGTACCGCAACAACAGCGGTGGCAAAGGGGTTGGCTTTTTTCAAATTGGTGGTGGCATTGCAGGCGATTTCCCAATTTGCGTAGTACCCATGATGTATCAAGATTTGGAATGGCACGATGTACCTTTTTGGAGCTACTTTTGCCAAATTAGCGATAGCACAACATCCTATGGTTCTTACAGCGGCGCCGTTCCCAACGAAAAAATTACGTGGGGTAAATTAGATATTAATACACCTAAATTTATTGTAGAAAGTGATGCAACCATTGTAGCACCACTCATTTTTGCTTGGATTTTAGGTCAGTAATAAACCAGCCTTTTTAAATCACTTGCAACCCATTGTTGTAAGTGATTTTTTATTTTCAGTCCTATTGATTTGATAACTTAACATGAACGTAACAGAAGAAATAAAACGCCGTCGCACCTTTGCCATCATTGCCCACCCCGATGCGGGTAAAACAACCTTAACCGAAAAGTTATTGTTATTTGGTGGAGCCATCCAAAGTGCAGGTGCCGTAAAATCAAATAAAATTAAAAAGAGCACCACCTCCGACTTTATGGAAATTGAAAAACAACGGGGTATTTCGGTCTCTACTTCGGTAATGGCATTCGATTATAAAAATTACAAAGTCAATATTTTAGATACACCTGGCCACGAAGATTTTGCTGAAGATACATACCGCACGCTAAGTGCCGTAGATAGCGTAATTATGGTGATTGATTGCGTAAAAGGTGTTGAACCACAAACCCGAAAGTTGTTAGAAGTTTGCCGAATGCGCCAAACACCAGTTATTGTATTTATTAATAAAATGGATCGCGAAGGGCAAAATCCGTTTGATTTGTTAGATGAAATTGAAAAGGAATTAAAAATTAAAGTGCGGCCGCTAACTTGGCCAATTGGTATTGGTAAATCCTTTAAAGGCGTTTATAATTTACAACTGAAATCGCTGAATTTATTTATGGGCGATAGCAAAACAACCGTTGAAGAGTTATACGAAATTGGTGATATTAGCAGCCAAGAAGTCGAAAAAAATATTGGTGAAAATTTTGCAGAACAATTGCGTGCCGACGTAGATTTAATTGATGGTGTTTACGACAACTTAAATCGGCAAAGTTATTTAGAAGGAAAAATTAGTCCTGTATTTTTTGGCAGTGCCGTTAATAATTTTGGTATTAAAGAATTGTTAGATTGCTTTGTTGAAATTGCGCCTCCACCCATTGAACGCGATACGGATAAAGGAATCATTAAACCCGAAGACACTAAGTTTAGTGGATTTGTTTTTAAAATTCATGCAAACCTCGACCCCAAACACCGCGACCGCATTGCCTTTTTACGCATTTGCTCGGGTATTTTTGAACGCAATAAATACTACCACCATGTGCGAGACAATAAACAATTGCGGTTTAGCAACCCAACGGCCTTTATGGCACAACAAAAATCGGTAATAGACGAAGCCTTTCCTGGCGATGTGATTGGTTTATACGATGCCGGAAATTTTAAAATTGGCGATACCTTAACGGAAGGCGCCTCGTTTCAATTTAAAGGCATTCCTAGCTTTTCGCCCGAGTTGTTTAGATACGTTACCAACTTGGACCCCATGAAAACCAAGCAACTTCAAAAAGGCTTAGAGCAATTAACCGACGAAGGGGTGGCACAATTGTTTACTAAAAAAATAGATGGGCGAAAAGTAATTGGAACCGTTGGTGCCTTGCAATTTGAAGTGATACAACACCGCTTAAAAGCCGAGTATAATGCCAGTGCCAGTTTCGACTCTATTAATTTATACAAAGCCTTATGGATAAGTTGCAACGACCGCAACAAATTAAATGCGTTCATGTTAGATCGATCGAATCACATTGCATTTGATAAAGAAGAACGCCCTGTTTTTTTAGCAGAAAGTGCGTGGTTGTTACAAATGGCACAAGAAAAATTTCCTGATATTCAGTTTCATGTGAAGAGTGAATTTTAAGACCAAATGTAACATCTAAGCGTAATCCTTCGTGCAAAGAGGGGGAATACTTTTTATTAAAGGCTATTATTGACGTTTTTTTTTATTAATTTGGAAAAAAGTGAAAACCCTATTACACTGAAAATCTCAAGAAAGGCTTACAGTTTCTTTACTCTTTAACTATCTTAAATACTCTGCTTTCACTACCATCACTCACCTTTACAAAATACATACCGTTTACTAAATACGATAAATCTATATCAACTAAAGTGGAATTAATTTCCTGGGAATAAACAATTTGCCCTACATGGTTAAATACCTTTAAACTGAAATTTTTAGGATGATTACCTTCTTGTTGAAGTGTTAGTTTATCCGAAAAAGGATTAGGCACTAATTTTAAATTAGTAAATCGCTTTTCATTTTCGGAGATGCCTATAACTGAATTGGCATATTTATAAGAAACGGTTTGATAACTATTGGCCACCGAATCATTTGGATAATACGAACGCGCATTAATAACAACGGTGTAAGGGTTATCACGAATATCTATACTTGTTGGCGACCAATTAACTTTTAATAGATGGTCTTTAGAAGTAACAGTTGTATAAGTGTATTGAACTAACGTATTATAAAAATCTAAAGGATAAATAAACAGACGAATGGAGTCGGCGGCTGGGTCTTTGTGGCGGATATGAAACGTGTAAGTACTGTTAGGTGTAAATGAAAACTCTTTAAAACCTAGATTATTTAAAGGAATATTTGTTAGGCTATCGGTTTGATAGGTGGGTGAACCATTACTTACATTTATTTTAGCATAACTAACTTTTGAGCAACGAAGACTCCCGAAACGATAGGTTTTTGTTGTAATATAAAATAGGTAATCTCCTAAAGTATCAGGATTTGACCAAACAATTTCACCACTATACCGATTTATTTTTACGCCTTGCGGTATTACAAAACAAGGAACATTATTAGAACCAACTGAAAATAAGGTGTGAATAGTGCTGTCACCAAACAAATTTCCTGCAAGCACTGAAGTAGGATTGTAATGATAGCTTTTATTTTTGTTTGCGGTATTTGCACCTGGTGCATAATTTACTGGGCTATTAACATCTGAAAAAATCATATTAGTACTAAAAAGCGTTTGGATATAAAATCGTTTACAAGTACCAATAGCATTTAAAGCGTTTTTTATATTTAGAGAATCATAATAGGAAATAGTATAATCACCGCAATAAGTATAATAATGGTTTATTTTATATCTACTTCTCAAAATACCATTCCCAACTCTGACAGAATCAGTTCGTGAAATATGGGCTGTATCTCCATCTCCAAAGTTCAGAACTGCCTTATTTTTGGTTGATACGCTTTTAGTATAAAGTGTCAAAGTTACTTCTATATTTAAACTAGAACTACACCCACCGCCTAATTTACGATAGGAAATATTACCAGATACATAGTTAACTTGTGCCACATTTATTTTTAGTATTGAAAAGCAAATTATGACTAAAAACCATTTGTTTATTTTCATTTATCTACTATTAATTTTGTTACCGTTTCTTGCGTTTCACTTTTAGTTTTTACAAAGTATAACCCAGCTGGTATATCATTGATTTGTATAGTATAAGTTTTGCTGTCAGATTTAAAATGCTTTAATAATCTGCCACTAACATCTAATAATTCAACTGTGAATAAATCTGAAACTGAGTTTACTAAATTAATCTGGTTTTTTGCAGGGTTAGGATAAACTAAAACACTTGGATTGTTATAATCATTTTTGTAATTTTTTATACCGATAGGAAGAGCATTTAAATCAAATTGGGCAATAAACCCTTGGCTAAAAACACTTGTTCCATAGCTTGGTTGGTAATAAGCACTTGCTCCTGGATTAGTTAAAGGGAAATTATTCGGAGAAGAAGCATAACCAACTGTATAATATTTTTTGTTATTGGATACTGTATTCGAGTAGATTACATCGCCTACGTCGCTAAAACCTCCATTGCCGCCCAAATAACTTGTCCATAACTGGTTAAAATTTCTGTCAGTTACCATAAAATAACCTGACCTTGCAATATCTTGCCCATTTTTATTATTAGCCTGAACGTATGTTAGAGCAAGATTTGAACCGTAAAAAGGAACATCATTCCCTGACGTTTCAAAACATGTATATAATTCGTCTCCCTTAGCATAAATATTCCATATCTCGTCAGCTGCCGCTCCTCCATAATAGGTATCACTAATTCGTGCTAAATTGCTATTGAATTTAACCAAAAAAGCGTCACCAGCTACTTCTCCAAAAACAGTTCCCGTACCGCTATAATTAGTATTATTAAAACCAAAGGAATTTCCATTGATTAACCCACTTGTTGATTCGGTGTTACCACCAATATAGATATTATCAGCCGCATCCACTGTTATTCCATGAGGCTTATCATTGTCGTTACCTCCATAAAGTGTACACCATTTTAAATCATTATTTGCGAAACCAAATTTAGCGACAAAACCATCAAAAACGCCGCCATTGAATGTATTGTCGAAGTAAGCTCCATTCCCTGCGTTAACATAGTCTAAAAATCTATTTTGACGAATGATGCCAGTAATAAAAATATCATTCTGACTGTTAAACGCAATTCTATCTGCTATTATTCCCACTCCGCCACCAATTGGTGTTGACCAAACTAACTGATGATTAGGGTTAAATTTGGCAATAAAGCAATAGTTAGTGAGAGGAATTGGAACTGATGGAATATAGGAGCCTTGAGGTGTAATAATTGGTATACCTTCTTCAATTCCAGTTAAAATTAAATTCCCATTCGCATCTAAGCCTAAATCGATAGAAATAGGATTAGCAGGATCATCTCCCCCAAAGTAAGTTGACCAAAGTAACTGACCTGAGTTACTTAAATTGATAATTGCTATATCGGCTGGCGAAGCATTAGCAATATTGACTGCGTTAACATTATCAAAGTAAGCCCCAGGTAAGTTTGATGAGTTCAGTGGGAAATTCACGCTACTTGTATTGAAACTTGAATATAAATTACCTGCGTTATCAACTTCTATTCCATTAATCCTATTAACTGCTGCTTCATTTAAACTACCACCTAAGTAAGTTGCCCATTGTCTTACTCCGTTTGTGTTAAACTTTAAAAACACAACATCACGACTACCTCCGTTACTCCCCTGATATGCGTTTTGTATTGGGAAGTTGATACCATTTGCAACCCCATTAACCCAAACACTATTACTGTTATTTGTTTTTACATCATAAAACAAGGTATTATCTCCCGCAGAAGAACTGCCATAATAGCTACTCCAATTCAAATTCTGTATAGGTTGAATAGGTTGTTGAACAGGCGTAATTTGTTTCATCATGATTACCAATGGTAAAACTGGATTGTAACTACCAATACTAAAACTAATATCATTACCATTAATAGCATAAGTTGGATTAAAAGAAACAGGAACAATGCTACCCATACTATTTATTTGGTAAGCTATCGGTTTTTCATAGGGTACACTACCAAATTTATTTTTTAGTTGAATGCTCCCATTTTGATTTTGTTGTATAGCCGCATTAGCTACATTTAAGCGGATAGATTTTGGATTTGCACTAGGTTTTACAACAAAATAATATTTCAAGCCACTATTATTTGTAAAGTAGTGAAGATCTATATTTGTCCAAATATTTGGTTCCATAATTCTTTTTGAACCGTTCTGACTAACACCATTTGCGCCAGTATGCGCAAAGTAAAAGTTGACAATATCAGGATGTTGGTCAAATTCGTACAACTTAGTGTTTGGGTTTGCGTTTAAAAAATTAAGGTCAATACGTTCTAAACTGTCTTGGTCAACAATTGAAGTATCAATTTTAGCAAAGACATGAGAAATTCTATTCGTTTGCAAAAAATCAAAAGTGCTATTATTTTGTGTAAAGAACTTAACGGACGGTTCTACGTTTCCATTGGTATTTAGAACTAAATTATCATTTTTGAAGTATTGAATAGCTGTAGAGAAAGGTTCGTTACCTTGGTCCGGTGGAAAAACTACAGGCGTTTGACTAATTCTAATTGTTGTATAATCAAACTTAGCACTGCTATTTAAACTAGCACCTGCCACATAAATAACTCCTAGCGCATTAACTACTAAATCCACAGCGGCATCTGTTCCATTTTGCGTGCCATTATAGGTTTCGCTCCACGTCGTGTTTCCGCTTGGTGTTATTTGATAAACTAAAATATCAGACAAAGTACCCAACCGTTCGCCACACACGTAAAAGTGATTAAATAAAGGGTCAACTGTAATTTGCGGCAAGGTATTAGGGCTTACTAAATTAGTTGGCAACTTGTTAACCCATTGTTGCACGCCGCTTGCATTGTACATAAGGGTATGGTACTCAAATTTTTGTGTGTTAGATGAAACTCCTGTTACTACAATATTTCCAATTGCATCTTTGGTTAATGCAGTTGCATAATCAAAATTAGTAGCATTATCATATAGTTTACGCCAATTGGTAGCCCCATTGTTACCATTGTAATAACTGGTAATATAGTCGTTTCCTGTAGTGGTGTTATTAATATTATTTGCCGTACCCGAAATGTATAAGCGGTTATTATTAATAGCAATAGAAACAGCTTCGTTATTAGCATTGGCAATGCCCGCATAAGTACTTATAAATCCGCTATTACCGTTGCTGTCATATTTTAAGGTAACATAATCTCGGAATCCGTTGGTGTTAGTGGTGTAACCTGTAACAAAAATAGTTCCGTTATTATCAACAGTAACCGCGTTAGCCGACTCATTACCATTGGCTGCACCATTGTAACGTTTTGTCCATAAAACAGCCCCTGTATTTCCATCATACTTAATTACAAAAATATCGTTGGCACTTGTTGCGCCCGCACTTTCGCCAGTTACAATCACATTACCCGAAGCATCTAATACAATAGCTTTGGCATTATCAGCACCTCCATTATCGTAATTTTTTACCCATTGTAAATTACCAAGTGCATCATACTTAATTGTGGTAGCATCTTGATTGCCCGGAACCGGATAAGTATAACCTGTTAGATACACATTGCCATTGGCATCTATAGCCGAAGGGCTGTTGCTAATTTGATTGCGCTCGCTATACGTTTTTACCCAATCCACGTTTGGGATTACTTGGGCATTAAATAATAATGTTGAAAAACAGTAAGCAATAGTAAATAATTTTTTCATTTGATTCTTGCTTAGTTGACACGTTAGTTAATCTAATTTTTATACTTTATTTATAAATATTTAGTAGTTTGTTATATCAAATATATAAAATATCACTACTAACCGACTAATTTTTTAATTAAAAGGGTAACTGATGTTACCCTTTTTTAATAATGTAAATTTGTGTTTACTAAGACATAAAAAAACATTATGAGTAAAAATACAGAAATAAAATTA
>JAAFIL010000077.1 GCA_013297775.1 Bacteroidota bacterium | reverse complement strand
TTCCGCCACGAGAGGGCAACATAAAAAATTAGCTTTTCGGTAATCTTCATCATTAAACCAAGCCAAACTCCAAAAATGCGGAAACTGCCAAATAAATTGGATCAAAAACAATAAAAATCCGAAAAAAGAAACCGACCCAAAACCCTCGGTGGCAGCGGTAGCACCAATTAGAGTGGGCAATGCGCCTGGAAATGCCCCAACAAAAACCGAAAGCGGACTAACCCGTTTAAGCGGCGTATAAACCAAAGCATATAAAATAATAGAAACAAAGCCTAAAATACCGCTCAAAGGATTGGTGTAAATCCACAAGAGAACTGTTCCACCAATACCGCAGACTCCGCAAAACAACAAGGCTTCGTTAACACTTAAAACACCAGTTGGCATGGGACGTAAATGGGTTCTATCCATCAATTTATCGAGGTCTTTTTCAATAATTTGATTAAACCCATTAGCAGCACTGGTTACTAAAAATCCACCTAAAGATAAAGCCAATAATTGCAGCCAATTAACCGAAGGCGTAACCGTTAAATAAGTAATAACTGCCGAAAAGACAACCAAACTGCCTAGTCGAAATTTAGTGAGTTTAACAAACCCTTGAAATTTAGAATAAGGATAAAGCGTTATATTTGATGTTGAAGTTTCCAAAAAAAATCCGATGTAAAATTACCATATAAATCCCGATTGGTAAAATATATCTTCTAAGTTTTTTCAGAACTTCGTTTTGTTTATCACCAATATGAACTCATTTAAAACAGAATTAGCTGTGTTAGGTCAAAAGTTGGGTTACCGTTTAACTTACATTGGCCAAAAACGTTATTTCACAAACGGAACAAACCAAGTTTGGATAGAACCCCTCGAAAACAAACACCTGTTTAAGTGTACTTCTAAAACCGATTCTAATTTAAGCGAATGCCTTTTAAACACCAATGAGTTGATAGATGCCGTCTATAACGTGTTTCAACATCCAACGTTTTCAAAAGTTCAACTAAACAGAGGGCCTTTAATTACCCTTCACGATTACATCGAAACTGAAAAAAAAGAAGCACCAAAAGCCTTAGCTCATTTAAAAAAAGCCTTGCAAACAGAAACACTCAACGAATACCGTTTACCTGGCAATCGCATAGAAGCCTTGTATTATAAGAGCTTTCTTATTTTGAAAGACGATCTATCGTATCTGAAAACAAATATGATTCCTTTCCCATAAACCTTTGAGAGGCGGTCGCCCTCAAGGCGTCGTTTTTTAACTGTATCCATTTTCAGGAAAGTAGGGCTTTAGAATAAAATCTATAACTCGATTAAATAATAGACTACGTTAAAATAGCACGCAAAGGCGCAAAGGACGCAAAGGAAGAAATTAAATTTTGAGAAGGATTTTAGAATAAATCATTACAGTTATTAACTACTTTGAGTTAAGTTATATGGAATCAATTTTCAGGAAAGTAGGGCTTTAGAATAAAATCTATAACTCGATTAAATAATAGACTACGTTAAAAAATAGCACGCAAAGGCGCAAAGGACGCAAAGGACGCAAAGGAAGAAATTAAATTTTGAGAAGGATTTTAGAATAAATCATTGCAGTTATTAACTACTTTGAGTTAAGTTATATGGAATGCAGATGTATTTCAATCCAAATATTTTGCTCTTAGAACTAGTACTCTAAAGCCACGCCTTCTTGAAAATATGGATAAAACCTCCATTTTTATTTTCTTTAAATATCCTGTAACTTTGCTGCATTATGAACTTACAAGCAGAATTGCCAAACTTAAATGCAGAAGAACAACGGGTTTTAGGTGCTTTAATCGAAAAAAGTAAAACCACACCCGACTATTACCCAATGACCTTAAACGCGTTAACCGCAGCCTGCAATCAAAAATCCTCGCGCCGGCCAGTAGTCAATTACGACGAAGAAACGGTGAATAGTGCCCTCAATAGTTTAAAAGCCCAAAGCTTAGTGGCCATGGCAGTAGGCAGTAGCAGCCGCACGCACAAATACAAACATAATTTTGTTACGGTGCATCCCATTGCCCACGCCGACTTAGCCATTTTATGTTTATTGCTATTACGTGGTCCTTTAACCCCAGGCGAAATCAATAGCAACTCGGCACGTTTACACGAATTTACCTCGCTCGATTCGGTTAACGAAACCCTTCAAAAAATGGCCAATGCCAAGCCTCCCATGGTTAAAGAACTCATGCGCCGACCTGGGCAAAAAGAAACCCGCTTTATTCACCTCTTAGGCCCAGTAGATGAAGAAAGCAACGACGAACCTAACGTTGAACCTGCCCGTAAATCGGTAAACGAATTAGAAGCCCGTGTAAGCGCACTTGAGCAAGAGTTAGAAACCGTTAAACAAAACCTTGGTCGTTTAATGAAAGACTTATTGGGCGAGTAATAACCAAGCCTCACCTACTCTTTTATCAATAAACATTTAAGTAAACTTACTTATAACAATGATTACAATACTGTTCTAAGCAGCCGTTTATACTCCTAATGATGCTTATACCAACATCATTTCTAAAAGATACGTTGACCCAGTTTCTTTTTCTCCTATACTTCCTCAAAAATTATACCCGTAGGCCTTGCTACACCTATAATTTTTTCGTCGCCTAAAAGAAAAATAATTCTGGTTCAACTTGTATCTTTTAGAACCGATATTGATATTAGTTTTAAATGAAGCACATCGTTTATTCTAAATTTCCTTTTCTTAAAACTTAACACTAACAACTCATTCGTTCTTTCCTTTGCGAACTTTGCGACCTTTGCGCCTTTGCGACCTTTGCGCCTTTACGTGCCATACCTCATCAACTTATCGCTTTCATTCCAAAAAAACTTTTCCAAAATTTGAGACAAGAAAACTTTTATTCTTTTGCGCCTTTGCGACCTTTGCGCCTTTGCGTGCCATACCTCATCAACTTATCGCTTTCATTCCAAAAAAACTTTTCTAAAATTTGAGACAAGAAAACTTTTATTCTTATGCGCCTTTGCGTCCTCTGCGTGCTCTGCGTGCTATTTTCTCGGTATTCCCTTCTTTGCGCCCTCTGCGCTCTTTGCGTGCTACTTATTCATATAGTCTATTATTTAATCGAGTTGTAAACTTTATTCAGAAGACCCTCTTTCTTGAAATCTCGTTTCAAATATGCCTCTGCTTAAAAGTTGATGAGGATTGCTTTAGAGAGATCTTTATCACTTCGTTTGATAATAGAATACATCCTTTGAAAGTGGTTACAAAAAAAGTGTAGCAAACAACACTAATGCAAATAAAGCCGCTGCATTAAAATAACGTTGGCCATAAAATTGTATTGCTCTTGTGTGAAACGGCAGCGGCAACCGCTATAGTAAGTCATGTAATTATCAACAGGTGGAATAAAATACTCGTTATTAACATCTTTAGGACCATGCTGAAACCCACAGGGAGACAACCCGCTAACACCGAGTATAAAACAATCGGCATCTGTATCGCAGAACCCATCGCCATTGGTGTAACAATTGCGCCCTACCACATTGCGTGTAACAAGTTCGGAAGTGAGAATTTGATTGGGATCAGGCACAATAGTTGGTGTTGGAATAGGTCCGGATATATCGTCAAATGTGTGTACTAAACCAAAAAAATGACCCATCTCGTGGATAGGTGTATTGCCACCTATAGCTGCCTTTTCTATCACAATAGCATCTTTGCCACCTGGAAAATAAGCATAACCTGAAGCACCACCTGGCAATCTAATATCAGCTACTAAATAAATATTAATGGTTTTATCGGTGTACCAATTAGAGGTAACAATAGGGTCGGTTACATTTCGGTACCAATCATTATATGGAAAGTTAGGAATAACAACGGTGCTGCAATTTAAAAACGAAACGCAAATGGGCTTAAACGCATTGTTCAAATTATTAATGCACGTGGTTAAACTAGCCGTGTTTAACCCACCCCATTGGTAATTGCTATCGAGTACAATATAAAATACAACTGAAAATTTTTTATTTAAACAGGTATCGTGTTTTAAAGTGGTTACCATGTTACGACTTCCTAAAATAGAATTTCGCCACGCTGTATAATTGGCAGGTGTTTGCGTTCCACAGCCTTCAATAGCAGAAAGTGATGAACTCAGCGTTTGCGCGAAAGTTGAAGAGACTATATTTAACAGTAGATAGAATGTTAAAATCGCAAGTATCTTTGTTTGTTTCAAGTTTAAAAATTGTTTTTAAAAAAAGTTTTTTTATATTTGAATGAATCAAATATAAAGAATTTAGTGAATAAGTACAAAGTATATTTTAAATTTTTGATTGTATGCTTTCTTTCTTGTTCCACTCAACTAACTGCACAAATAAGTGCAACCCCTTCAGTAGGCTGTGTTCCATTAACTGTTAATTTTACTTCTCCTGCGGGGGCTACCAATCTTTTATGGAATTTTGGCAACAACGTAACTGCCAATTTGCCTAACCCTTCTAATAATTACACCACGCCGGGTACGTTTACGGTAAGTTTAACTTGCAATTTAGGCACGTTTACAACTTTGGTTGTTGTTCGTCCCAAACCTACAGCTAATTTTAATTTTGCTGTTCCTGTTAATGGATGCGCTGTGCGAACGGTAACCTTTACCGATCAAAGTTCAGCGTCGGCAGGTGCTTCCATTACCAATTGGCAATGGGCCTATGGCGACGGAGGTTCTAGTTTTGCAGCGGGTAACCACACTTATGGTTACACCATAGCTGGTAGTTTTAGCGTTACTTTAAAAGTTACCGATAATAATAATTGTGATAACACCATCACCAAAGGGGTTATTCACGTTTCTAAGCAACCCACCGTTGTGGTTAGTAGCCCCGGTTTAAACTCGTGTGTAGCTCCTTTTACAACAGCCTTTAGCGGCAGCAATTGCGTAAGTGGTTCGCCTTTAGGTGGGGGCTTAACTTATAATTGGACTTTTGGTAACAGCACGCCCGCATCTACCCAACAAAACCCAGGCAATGTAACTTATAATACACAAGGTAATTACAATGTGGTATTAAGTGTTACCGATAATAATAATTGCAGCAACTCTACTACTGTGCAAGTATCGGTTAACCAACCTGCAGTTAAAGTAAAAATGCGCGATACACTTTGTATTTACGACGATTTGCGTGTACGCGACTCTTCCAACGTTCCATTTACCGTTTGGAACATGGGCGATGGTAGTCCCACTTTTCCTAATTTAACTACCACCAATCCAGTGCTTACCCAAACCGTTCATTTATACAGTGCGCCAGGTAATTACAGCATCACCATTACGGCTAGCAGCGGCACTTGCGTTTCTACCATTACTAAAACACTGCATGTGCAACAAGTGATTGCTAATTTTACAACTAGTTTACCTTCTTACACCTGTAGCAAAACTTTTTTAGCGCCCATGGTTAACCTCTCCTCGTCTAATGCCACTACTTATACTTGGACGTATCAAAACTACAGTACGGGTTCAACCACTTCAACTGCCACCAATCCAACGTTTACCTACGTCGTCAATAGCTTAAATAAATACCACATTTACTCGCTCTATAACCCAACGGTTAGTTTAACTGCCAAATCGAATTTTGGTTGCATTGCTACGTTTACCTTTCACGCCTACGATAGCATTCGGCGACCCACGGCTTGGTTTTCGGTTGATAAACGCGAGGGCTGTGCGCCTTTGGTGGTTAAGTTTAGGGACAGTAGTTTTACCAATACAAGCATATACCCCATTACCAGTTACACTTGGAACAATGGTGCCACACCTGCCAGCATAGTAACTGGCACTATCCCTCCTCCTATGGTTAACCCTACTTTTACTTATACGGCACCGAACACTTATACACCTTACCTCATCATTCAAACCGCTGGTGGCTGCCGCGATACTTCGTTTTTTGATACCATTACGGTAGTTAATCCGCCAGTAATTAGTTTTAGTGTAAGCCCTAACACAGCCTGTTGGAATCAGCCCATTCAAATAACGAATACCTCGCCACCGACCACCCCGCCCATTCAACATTGGCATGTGCAAAGCGATCACAGCTTTTTTTCGCATTGCATTAACGACCCTAATCCCTCGGGCTTATTTACCCATTTTGGTCCACACACGTTTACCATGAGTGGGTACTTGCATAGTTGCCAAGGCACGGCGGTATCTTCGCAAACCGTGTTTATAAAAGGCCCCATTGTACAAGGTCGTTTTGAAACCAATTGCGCCGCTAGTCAACGAAAAAAAGTTATTTTTAGTTCTAACTTACAAGATGCGCAATCGGCAACACTTAACTTTGGCGATGGTACACCTGTGTTTATAATTACTGGTACACCTGGTGCTGTTGTAAACCATACCATTTCGCATACTTATGCTGCTACGGGTAATTACACGGCCACGCTAACTGGGTTTAATGCCATCAATGCGTGCGCGCCTTACACTTACACCATGCTTGTAAGGGTGCGCGATGTGCAAGCTAATTTTACATTACCCGCTGTAAGCTGCGCCAGTATAAGCACCATTTACGATGCCAGTAGTTCCATAGATGTGGCCGCTTCGTGTGGTAGAGGCTATTTATGGTACTTCGATAATTTACCACCCAAAGAAGTTTCGACACCAACCGTTAATTATACGTTATTTAGTGCCGGCATACACACCGTTATGCTATATGTGCGCGATGTAAACGGGTGCAGCGATACCGCTATTAGAACCTTACGCATCAGTAATGCCGCCGCCAACTTTGCATTTGGAGCCAATCCACTTTGCTATTCAACGGGCACTGTGCAAATGAATAACACCACTACTGGCATTCCCGACCCAATTACCAGTTATACTTGGAACTCTGGTATTGGTACCTCAACTGTTACATCCCCTATCTTTAACTATGCCAATACCTTTATTTCGCCGCCTGGGCAAGCGTTTACGGTTTCTTTAATTGCGGTTAACAGCATTGGTTGTGTAGATACCTTAAAACAAATTTTACAAGTAAATAATCCTAGTTCGTTTCTTTTCCCCAATGCCAATAACATTTGTGTAGGAAACACGGTTAACTTTCTTAGCCCACAAGGCTATCCTAATTATACGTTTACGTTTGGTCCTTCTACACAATCCTTAGCTACTAACAGTTATTCGGCTTCTTACACATACACCAATCACGGCACGTTCTCGGCATCGGTTCAAATACAAGATGCGGGTGGTTGCCGAAGCAGCAGCAATGTTAACATTAACGTTCAAAGTTTTCCGACGGCCAGTTTTGTTATTAATGCCGCTAACTCGGTTAACGGTAACAATATTTGTTCGGGTGCACCCGTTACGTTCAGCGATGTCAGCACTTCTAACTATCCCATCAGTTACAATTGGAATTTAAACACAGGCAGTTCTATTGTTAATAATAGTGTGGTGGTAAATACTTACATGGCTAATCAAAATTCTACTATCCCCATAAGTTTAACGGTAAGTACAACCAATGGTTGCTCGTCGGTATTTAGCAATACCTTTAATATTTTTGTTGCAAAGGCTAATATTAATTTGAATAAAACTGTTGTTTGTTTTGGAGAATCCATTACGGTTAATTTAAAAGATACGTCTTCGCTTTACGCGTGGGTATGGGGGTTTGGAGATGGTACACCTACACAAACGGTATTTACAAGTCCCTCTAATCCAAGTTTTACGGTTCACCCCTACACGTTTTATCCTTCGGCAACCAATGGAGCCACTACACTCAGTTTAATTTATTTTTCGTCGCAACTCGCTTGTCGCTATTCGGTTGAATTACCTATTACGGTACTGCGCATTGATGCGAAATTTAAACGAAACAACGAAATCACAAAAATAGACAGTGTTCATTGTTTAGGTAAACCCGATACGTTTTCAAATACCGCAACTAATACGGCCGGCTTTCAATTTAATTGGAACTTTGGAAACGGAGCATCCTCAACAGCCAATATTCCTAATTACACCTATCCTAATGCTGGAGTATATGCGGTTTCGTTAATACTTAAAGATCCTATAAATAATTGTGTGGGTACGAGTGTAAAAAATATGACCATTCTTGCCCTGCCGAGTGCGCTTATTAACTCGCCCGATTCCGTGTGTCAAAATGCATCATTTAGTTTAGTAGGAGTGGCTTCGGGTATAGCACCTATTGTTTCGTATCAATGGACACCTACCTTAGGATTAAGCAATCCCAATGCTTCTACTACCAATGCCACGGCTTCGGTTACAAGCATTTACTCGTTAACTGTTGCCGATGCCAATGGTTGTGTTAATGGAACGGTGAGTTCAATTTATGTGCAAGAGCCACCTCTGCCCGTTCAATGGGACACCACAGTTATTATTGGTCAACAAGTTCCAATGAATGGTTACGCGGGCAATAACATGACTTATAGTTGGACCCCAAGTGCCGCTATGAGTTGCACCAATTGCCTCTATCCTACTTCTAGCACTACTACTACCATTGTTTACTCGGTAACAGTTGCCGATAACTTAGGTTGTTTTAGCCGTGTTAATACTTACAGCATCGAAGTATTACCAAATGCTTCGGTAGATGTGCCCACAGCCTTTACACCCAATGGCGATGGAAAAAATGACATCATTTATGCCGATGGATGGGGCGTGCGAAAATTAAATTATTTCCGTATTTATAACCGTTGGGGGCAATTGTTATTTGAAAGCAACAACATTAAAATTGGTTGGGATGGCGTATTCAATGGTGTGCCACAAAATATGGAAACGTATGTTTACCAAGTTTCGGCCGAAACGTTTATTGATGATAAAGCCCTTTTAAAAACAGGAACTTTTAAACTCATACGCTAAGGGATGAAAAAAGTAACATTCATATTTAGTGTTTCTTTTACACTTTTAAGCAGTTTCGTTTTAGCGCAAGATATTCATTTTAGCCAATACTACCTTTCGCCGCTTAGTTTAAACCCTGCTAACACGGGTAATTACAAAGGCGACTACCGATTTTTTGGCAATTACCGCAGTCAGTGGCGCGATATAGACAAAGCTTACAATACATTTAGTGCTGGGGGCGATGCTAATTTTTACCCAATGAATCAGCAAGTGAGCGGTGGTCTTATTTTTATTAACGACAGAAGCGGTGGCAATTTAGTAGTTACTAAAATAATGCCTTCGTTAGCCATTCATAAAAAATTAGCGGGTTTTCAATGTCACTTAGGTCTGCAACCTGGCTTGGTTATAAAAACAATTGACTTTTATGCCCATTCGTTTCCCGAACAATTAAATTGGAATACAGGAAAATTTGATAACAGTTTACCCAACTCAGAAACCAATGTTAATCAACGATTCAACTACTTTGATATGAATATAGGCTTTGGAATTAACCGCCGATTTGGAAAGTGGGAACCCGAAGTGGGATTGGCATTTTTTCACCTCAATAAACCTAAGGAGTCGTTTATAGGTAACGACAAACGTTTACCCATTCGTCAGATTTACAATGCTGGCTTAACGTATTATTTACATCCTGTATTTAATATTAAAGCCTACACCATGTGCGGCTATACAACCAAAGCCAGCGATTGGGTGAGCGGTATTAACGGCGAATATATTTTTAGTAAAAATGCGTTTTTCACCAATTCGGTTTTTGCTGGTGTAATGTGGCGCGATGGTTTAAAACGCAATAGCGATGCCGCCATTACAACCATTGGTTTAAACTATACCAATTACACCATTGGTTTTAGTTACGACATTACCTTATCGCAACTAAACACGGCTGTTGACCGAAAAGGAGCGTTTGAGGTGGCACTTATTTACAAAGGTAAAAACACCCGTTTAAGTAAAAAAGCTATTCCTTGTGAGAGATATTAAACTAATATTTGTTTTGCTTTTTATAAGCTCGTGTTGTTGGGCACAGTTGGATAGCGCACAAGTTAAATCGGCCTCGCCACGTACGCTTAAAAAACTCGGAAAAAATGCGTTTCAACAAAACGACCCAGAGATGGCGATTTATTGTTTAGAAAGCTATTTAAAAACGGCACCTAACGATGCAAAAACTTCTTATTTATTGGCTCAAAGTTATTGGCAAATACGAGATTATGACCGAGCGCAAGTTCAATTTTTAAAAGCTTATAAAGCTAATCCACCAGAGATGAGCCATGCCTTGTATTACCATGCGTTAATGCAAAAATCGAATGGCCTGTATGATAGTGCTAAACTTAATTTTCAAAAATTTAAAAAGGAATATAAAGGCGATGATAAACTTTTAAAAAAACAAGCAAGTAAAGAAATTAGCTTTTGCGACAGCGTTCAAACTTTGGTTAAAAACGAGCTAAAAATAGTGATAGAACATTTGGATACAACCATTAACAAAGTAAACACCGAAGCTGCTCCTGCCTCACTCGATGAAAATACGCTTATATTTACGTCTTTACGAACGGATAAAAAAGAATTTATTTTGGAAGACGACACGGCTCGTCCCATTCAACGAAAACTTTACGTTGCCCAACGTGAAAACGAGATTTGGACGTTTAAAGGTGAGTTTGGCTCTAAATTAAATGCGGCGCAGGTTAATACTGGCAATGCGTGTTTTAGTAACGATCGGAAACGACTTTACTTTACCCGTTGTAAACCTAATTTTAAAGGCGATATGGTTTGTGCCATTTACGTCAGCGAAAAAAAAGATGGCGAGTGGCAAGAGCCTGTTAAATTACCCAAGCAGGTGAATAATCCCAAATACACTAGTACCATGCCAACGGTGGCACTCGACCCCATTAAAGGTAACGATGTTATTTATTTTGTGAGCGATAACAAGGAAGGACGAGGAGGCTTAGATATTTGGTACACCGTTTATGATAAGAAAAAAGGAATTTATAAAGATCCAAAAAATGCTGGAAATAAAGTAAACACGACACAAAACGAAATTACTCCCTTTTTTGACCAAGAAACCCGAAGCTTATATTTTAGTAGCGATGGTTTGGGTGGCTTGGGTGGTTACGATGTGTTTAAAGCAATGGGCGATGGCCGTAAATGGTTAAACACCGAAAATGCTGGACAACCTATTAACACTGGGGCTGATGATATGTATTACACCATTTCGCCTAACCGCGAAGAGGGATTTTTGGTAAGCAATCGTAAGGGAGGCAATGCGCTGAAGAATAGTACCTGTTGCGATGATATTTACCGCTATAAATACACACAATACATTAAAATTGATTTAAGTGGAAACGTGAACGAATTAATAGACCCTAGGTTGACCATTAAAGAAGCTGACCTTGAAATCTATATTAAAGATAAAAAGACGGGCGAAAAATTTTTAGTAAAAACCTTGCAAACCGATGCGGATGGGAATTATAGAACCAGTTTAGAAGCTGGGCAAGATTATGCTTTAGTTATAAAGAAAAAAGATTATTTAGGTAGTGGTGTTGAGGTGAGTACAAAAACGATCACGATTTCGCAAGTTATTATTAAAAATTTGAGTTTAAGTAAAGAACCCAAAGATCCTATTCGCATTCCTAATATTCAATACGAGTTTGATAAATCGGTTATTTTAGAAAGTAGTAAAATAGCAATAGATACAACTGTTTTTATTTTGATGGAGGCTAATCCTGAAATTATTGTGGAGATACAATCGCACACAGATAGCAAGGGAAGTGAATCGTATAATATTAAATTGTCGCAAAGCCGGGCAGAGAGTGTGGTTAATTATTTAGTAAGCAAAGGGATTGGTTCAAGCCGTTTAAAGGCAAAGGGTTATGGCGAGAGTAAACCGTTAGCCCCCAATGATAAACCCGATGGCAGCGATAATCCGGATGGGCGCGCACTAAACCGCCGTACCGATTTTAAAATTATTGGAAAGTTAGATGTAGAGGTTATTAATGCAGTGGAAACAGATTAGAAGATTTTTTGGAGTGTGGTTTGAGTGAAGACCTTGTGTGTGGAATATACGTGGCACGCAAAGGCGCAAAGGTCGCAGAGGAGGAGACATAGGTGCTAAACTTAAAAAACGTTTGTGTAAAATGGATGTGGCACGCAAAGGTCGCAGAGGAGGAGGCATAGGTGCTAAACTTAAAAAACGTTTGTGTAAAACGGATGTGGCACGCAAAGGCGCAAAGGTCGCAAAGAGAAAAGTAGTAATTGTGTTTTCTAAATTTAACCAGTTATACCAAGGTGATTTAATTTTTAGTCCAAAATTAGTTTAGAAAGATGTCATGAAAGGCACAGGTATTTTTAGTTTCTTCCTTATTTAGTCGTTCTGTTTGTAATTGGATAAAGGCACTGACTTCTTTTAGAGATTTGTAGAGTTTATTTGTAAAAGCTCGTTTAAATTTAGCCCACATTTTTTCGGCTGGATTTAATTTGGGGCTAAATGGTGGTAGGAAAATAAGAATAATGTTGTTTGGTATTTTTAATCTCTTGGCTTTATGAAAAGCACCGTTATCAAGCACAATCACTTTAAGTTCTTGAGGATTAATTAAAGAAAACTCACCTAAAAATAATTCAAAACAATCGGTATTACAATAAGGCAATTCCAATAAAAACGACGCTCCATTAATAGGTGAGAAAACTCCAAACTGTCTCGTCCTAAAATAGGTTGACCCATAAAAGTCAACTAAAATGATAACAGAAAACTTAAAAGAGAGTATTATTGCCGAAAAATTAACTACAAAGATTACCTACCGTGCATTAGGATTGAAGT
>JAAFIL010000076.1 GCA_013297775.1 Bacteroidota bacterium | reverse complement strand
AAGAAGAAAACCAAAAAATACGAATTTCAAACGCATAATCCACCCCAACTAAACTTTCGTGAGCCAAGTAGTTAATGCTATCTCGCAATCCGAAAAAATAAAAATTTCGATTAAATGCCGTTTGGCTGAAGATATTTAACTGTTCTCTAGGGTTATAATACTTAACGTGCAAATTTACCGACTGAAACCATTTTAAAGCAGTACTATCATTTTTATAACCACTTCTGTTTACAAAAACAAAGCGTATTCTTGGTTTAGTAGTATCTACAACCAAAGCGGGCGGCTCTGGTTGTAGAATAGTATCTTTTTTACACTTTGCTAAAAATACAATAATAAAGACCCATAAACTTAGTTTAAGGACCTTAGTAAACGATAAATTGAATTGGTTTACTATTTTTTTCATTGCTAATAATACTTGTAAAATACACACTACTTTTTAAAATACCCTCACAAATTTATTGTTTGGCAAAGTATCTTGTGGGTAAATAAACTTTATGGTGGTGTCTTTCGGTATGGTAACAGTTTCTGCCGAATAAGGCCAATTAAAAGTTGTAAATTTTATTTCTCTGCCAAATTGTGTACCTAAAGAAGAAAACCAAAAAATACGAATTTCAAACGCATAATCCACCCCAACTAAACTTTCGTGAGCCAAGTAGTTAATGCTATCTCGCAATCCGAAAAAATAAAAATTTCGATTAAATGCCGTTTGGCTTAGGGTAGTTATATTTGTCTTAGGGTTATAATACCTAACGTGCAAATTTACCGACTGAAACCATTTTAAAGCAGTACTATCATTTTTATAACCACTTCTATTTACAAAAACAAAGCGTATTCTTGGTTTAGTAGTATCTACAACCAAAGCGGGCGGCTCTGGTTGTAGAATAGTATCTTTTTTACACTTTGCTAAAAGTACAGTAATAAAGACCCATAAACTTAGTTTAAGGACCTTAGTAAACGATAAATTTAATTGGTTTAATGTTTTTTTCATTGCTAATAATACTTATAAAATACACACCACTTTTTAACTCTGGAAAATTAAGCTCTAATTTAGAAATAGCTGAATTTACATTTACCTCCTTCAGCGTAACACCTAGATCGTTGGTTATAAGCAGGGTCGCGTTTGCTAATTCGTTCCTAAAAAACAAAGTGAAACTACCTGAATTCGGATTAGGATAAAGATAAGCAATATTATCAAAAACAGTATTAGATAAATAACTATTTTTCGATTTTATAATTTCTTTAGCCGAACTCCCATTGCCAATTAAACGAGCTAGAGGATCTGGGTTACAGTTTGAGAAATGATGGTCTAATTGATAGGAATTGCCGCCGTTTATGCAATTATTAACAGGTGCAATGTGCATATAAACCTTACCACCATTACTTAAATTAGTTTTAAAATTATCGCTTACTTTAATATAATTTACTGCTTTAAATTCTGCTAATCCTCCATTTGGGTTTACTGTTTGCAACATATTTGCATTCGTATTGCCAGCCAACACTATGGCATGGTCTTGGTAAATACCCGGGCCAATAATCGCATTGGCAGTAAAAACAGTTTTATAGCCGTCGTTAATACGTTGCTCACAAGTCATCGGATATTCATTAACAGTATTGCCCCCCACCATTACATTAAATTTACTATTCGGTATTTCATACGTCATTACATAATTAACAGGTGTTTGGTCGGCATTAGGGTCCGTTGGTTTTAACACTACTAATATTTTGATATATGGTTTTGATCCATCTTGAATAGTAATACTTGTACCATCAAATTTATCTATATCAATAAAAGGAGTTTGGTATTCATTAAACCCATTAGCATCTGGTTTAGATAATTCTAAAATACCTCTGTTTAATAATTGGCGCAGTCTATTTACATAATACCTATTAACAGTTGCCGTATTGTTAACGGAGTAAGGGTAAATATTATAAGCCGTAGGGGTAGATGGATAATTTTCATCATAATAGTAAGGCGTACCATAAGCACCACTGGCACAAGTAGGTGGCGAGGGGTCGTTATCTGGTAGAATGCTATATTCATTAATAGTACCATTAGAATAGGCTTGTGTCGCATTTAGATTAATTGGTGTTTGCTGTACAAAATACAAAGCGGCTTTCGCTGCAATAATATCTAGTCCTGCTGCATCGTTTAACGCTAATTTAAGTTTCCCGCTTACTTGAAAACTATTTATAGTTTCGATTGGATAGGGTACTTGAAATGAATTAGAACGTTGATAGGCTTGTGCTGCTAAACCATTTACTGACATTGCCCCTAACGCTGTTTGATTATAGTTGTTAGTTGGTGGGCAATTATAGGGTGGTTTATAACCAACGGCAAATTGTATGGTACTATTAATTTGCATGTCCTGTTGTGGCTCATAAAACACTTTTTTATTAATGGTAGGTGTTTCTTGAACTGCAATTGCACCTAAAGGACAATCATAATAAGGTAATCCTAAATAAATATTACACCCCGAACTATTTTTGTGAAGCGTGCCTGGTAATTGCAATTCAAAATCTTTAGCATTAAACTGTATCGTAATTTTACCTTGTAACTGCAAATAACCGCTCGAAATAGTTGGTTCTATGAATTTTTGATTGTCGGCGGCACGAGCAGGGTCGGCTTTACCAACAAATACTTTTAGTATAGAGGCTGTAAGGCCAATAGCACCACTTAAACCAGCCGCAGCATCTGAAATACTGAGTAAGTATTTTTTAAATTGTCCATTTTGTAACTGTGCATTCAATTTTAAAACATTCTGACTAAACTGATTACCGAATGCCGTATTCAAATTTGTTGCCGTCGTGGCCATAGCATTGAAGCTAGATTCAAGTTCGCTACGAGAAGGGACACGACCTAAATACTCTTTTCCTTGTTGAACATAGTCTAAAAGATTAGGATTTGCACTATTTGGACTTGCGGCGGGTGGATCTTTAATAGCAGCAGATTTTGTTGATAAAACAATATTACCTCCTAAGCTTATAGTAGAATTTGAGCCATCTTTAACCGAAATTTTTACCCTTTCTCCAAAAATCAAATCACTGGTATTTGGGTCGAAATGTACTGGTATTTCCACCATAGTCCAGCCTGTTAATCCAGGATAATCGTTAATGTAAGAAGATAATTTATCCGTATTGTTTCCATTAGGGTATTCACTATTTGCTTTAGCAAACTTATTACCCATGGTTAATAAGCTATTATTAAATGTAGTAATATTAGGGTTTTGCCACTCCGTGTTAACATACGAATAGTTTACTTGTCCGTTGTAGTTATTGGCAAATATATATAACCTTATTAAGCTACGATACTTGTTATAAAGCATAAACACGGGTAAGTCGTTTTTAGTAGGGATGTTATTTAAGTTTGTTGGATCAATGTATCCAAAATCTTTATACAATAACAACCAACCTTGGTTTGGTTTATAATCTTCTACAAATGCAATATCATTTACATCAGCACTCCCACCCGAAAAAAATGGGCTATTCATAACCAACACGCCATTTGAGCCTCCGTTAGATACTCGTGCGTTCCAGTTATTAGGACTACTTGGTGTATTAGCGGGCAGTGTCCAATCCCAATTGGGCGTATAAAATGGTGGTGGAGTTGGATATGGACAGCCAGATGTTTGAGACTTTAGCAGTAAACTAATAACGCATAATAGTAAACTACAATATAGTTTTGTTTTCATAATTTTAAGTATTTGTTTAATTACTATTTACCCTTTTTTAAAGCCTCAATTTCTTTTTTCAACTCCAAAATATAAAGCGTTAACTCTTCAATTTTTTCAAATTGTAACTTACTTAACTCCCCTAAATTGGCGCCTTCTTTTTGGATGGTGGCGGCATTGGGTACATTGGGTAAGTGTTTGTTTTCGGCTATATACTGGGCTAGCTTATCTAATGGCATTAATGAGTAGTTGTGTTTAAACACATAATCCGGAAAATTATTCAGTTGCACATTCACTTCGCGGCTATACACCGCACCATTATCTTTTACTTTAAAGTTCACTTTGTTGGTGGTTACATTGGTAAGCGTTAACATATCGCCGCCTGTTCCCTTATAGTAAACGGCTAATGGTGTGTTGGGGTCAATGTTTGTGGTGCCATCATCGCCAATTTTTACGCTTTGCGCCGCCGAAACTTTAGAGCCCATAACAACGGCACCGCCGTTAGACCCCGTGTTGATAAAGGTATTGTTTCCACAAAAATAATTTAACAATAACCCGCCCCCAGTGGTGTTACCGCCTATACTGGCATCAATAGAGCTTCCACCTTGCCAAGCTTGTATATTAAGCAAGCCACTCCCCGACACGTAATTGCCAGCATTATCGGCATCGAAAATTTGTAAGATGCCGCCAAATTGATGGTTATAGAAACTTTGCGGTTGTGCCGCGCAAGGTAAAACAATAGGCACTAATGCGCCCCCAACGGTTTGCCCATAACTAAATTTGGCACCGCCATTTGCTTGAGGGGTCATTTTTATTCCGTTGTTAAAGTTATCGAAAACAATACCTTGCGTTGCTTTTAAGGTGCTGTTAAAAATAGCATTCCCCGTTACGGTTAATTCATTTCGGGCTTCTACATCGCCTTCGATGCGGGTTAAGCCATAAATAGCTTTTGTGCCTCCCATTTTTATAGAGTCGGCTTCTAAAGCCCCAGTAGTTACATTGTCGGTTGCCGAAACTTTATCGGTTATGATGATGCCACCACCCACATAAAGGTTATTACTAATGCGCGCATCACCAATCACATCTAACGGAAATTGTGGATTTGAAATGCCAATACCCACATAGCCACCGTTATAAACTAATTTATTTCCATTGGTAATCCAAGGGCTGGTTGCCAGCGAGGTTGGCATATTGCCCCAAGTGCCATTCCCTAACAATACTTGGTTGGCTGCCCCTTGTGGTAAGGCTGTTAATTGCCCATTCGAATTGGTCATCATTAAGCGATTGCCAGTACCCGCTAAATTGGTTAATTGCAAATTTCCATTGGCATCGAGCACCATTTTTAAAGTGTTGTTGGTGTGAAACCGAATGGGTTGGTTGTTGGTAGTACCCAAAATGTCGCCAGCACTAGTGGTGTTGCCACTCAATGCCCATTTAGATCCTGATTGCGCCATTAAATGGCTGGCTAATGTTGTTGTTGCAAGTGCAACGAAAAAAAGTTGTTTCATGGTTTTATTTTTTAATGATTATTTATTACTTAAATTTTTTAGGTGTTTCTAACAATTAATAACAAGTGGTTTTAGCGGCTTTTAAAATTAAATGTAGGGCGTGGTGTTGGGCAGGTGTCTTAACCTGTTTAGTAGTTAGCACTAACTAGCCACAACAGTTTAGTTGCATTACAAATTGGTTTTGGTTTCGTTGGCAAACAGAAATCAAAAACGGTACTTATCGGTGTATTAAGTGGTGTTCATGTTGTTCTCCTTTCTGTTTTTGCAAAGCTCGGGCAAAAACGTTGGGTTATTAAATAATTAGGCGTGAGCCTTATGCCGCCTAATTCAACTTAATGAAGGGACTGCTAGGTGCCTTTTACGAATTGAAAGAAACAGATAAACACCCACGCCATGCGTGTTGCTTTTTCTGTTCTTCTGTCGTAATTTAAGTTTAGCAGTCTTTCATTAACAGTCGAACACTTTTTATGCAACGCTATAGTTTAATAAACCGAGGTTTATTTGCCATAAAATCGTTAGCACAAATGTAAATTAAAATAAATGGCTTTTGCAATTTTTTTAATTTAACGTTTTAAAGTGTTAGGCTGGTGCAGAATTTATGTTTAGCGAAGCCGAAATAATCCCTGGTTTCTACGAGGGTTCAGCGGTTTTTTCATGTTACGTGTCTGTGTTTTCATACTCAAAAATAGATTAAACAGGTTCTTAAATAAAATTATTGGCTAAATGTATTTTTTTACATTTAGATTAGCAAATTTTTATGCTATAAAAGGAATACTTTTTTGTAAGTAACCGTATTAAAATAGCCAATTGGTTAACCCTATTCTTTTAATGCTACCATTTTATAGGCTTGTCATTAGTAAAAGTGTTAACAATACTGTTTTTATACTTTGCTGCTTTTGAGGCCGTTAAAAAGGCTTTTGGCGTTTAAGCGAGATTTTAAGAAATCGGGTCTTTAGAATAAAATAGCTAACTCTGTAAACTATTTAAAATCAAAATTTGAAAATCAGTTAGATGGAGATAAACCGTCGAAATCTATCACAAAACAAAACCTGCCGCAGTGATTAGAAATGTTTTTATCTCGTCCTTGTTTAGCGAAGCGTAACGCGAACGTTTTAGAACTGCGTTTGTAACGCAGACAACGTGACGGTGTGGGCCTTACAAACGCCCCTTTAGCACGTCCTCGTTTCCGCTAACGCTCAAACAAGGACGAGTTAAGGCTTCATTAAGAAACAGTATTGCTTTAACTTTTGGCAGCCAAGTTTAAACCTTGCTTAACCGCCACTCACCTTTTATATGAAGGTATTACGTTATACTTTAAAACCACTATACCCTTGGTTAATACCTTTGGTAAAACCGCCATTAGTAAAATGTATTGGGGCGTTGCTCTGCACTTTACCGCTTTTAAGGCAGTTACAAAAGCCTCATACTTTTTGTAAAAGGCGTTAAATGAATGTTTTTTTTACCTAGACAAAGGTATTTTGTTCTTAAACATTAACACCATGTTCTTATACATTGCTTCTTTGTAAGCATACAAAACTTCTTTGTAAGAGAACATTGTTTCTTTGTAAGAGAACATTGCTTCTTTGTAAGAGAACATTACCTCTTTGTAAGAGAACATTACTTCTTTGTAAGAGAACATTGCTTCTTTGTAAGAGAACATTGCTTCTTTGTAAGAGAACATTGCTTCTTTGTAAGAGAACATTACTTCTTTGTAAGAGAACATTGCTTCTTTGTAAGAGAACATTACTTCTTTGTAAGAGAACATTGATTCTTTGTAAGAGAACATTGCTTCTTTGTAAGAGAACATTACTTCTTTGTAAGAGAACATTGCTTCTTTGTAAGAGAACATTGATTCTTTGTAAGAGAACATTGCTTCTTTGTAAGAGAACATTACTTCTTTGTAAGAGAACATTGCTTCTTTGTAAGAGAACATTGATTCTTTGTAAGAGAACATTGATTCAATGTAAAAGAACAAAATCTAAAAATCAGTTAAAAAAGAGGCTTTGTAGCTTGCGTTTTGTTAAAAATAAGTTAAAGTCTAGTAAACTTTATTTACCGTGTAACCTTTAGTAAAAAACGACGTTAAAATGAATAATAACACTCCCTTAAAGTAAGGTACTAACAACAAAAAAAATAACGATTATGTAAACCCAGTCAAAACACCGTAACACTTTTCAAAGTTCGGTATTTCATTTAAAAGTAGCGCAACAACCGTTCTATTTTACAATAGCTGCTTTACGCGTTGCTCCTTCTTTTAATCCTATATCGCAATCGGTTTAACCCAAAACAAATCTAAAAAGCAGACCATTGTTTTTTAAAAATTAATTAAATTAAAAATTATGAAATCAACTAATTTAACCGTTGTGCTCAACATGAGCCGACTAAGCATACCCGAAAAAATAAACAAAGCCCTTAGCATTCACAATGCCATTAAAACTAACGCCGCAGTATTTGCCACGCCAAACCCTAGTTTAACCGATGTGCTAAAAGCCATAACCGAATTAGAAACCGCTTGGCACAATGCACAAGATGGCGGTAAATCGCTAACGGCTATTATGCACGATAAGGAAGAAAATTTAATGCGCATTATAACCAACTTAGCGCATTATGTAGAGGGCGTATGTAAAAACGACATCGAAATTATTCACTTAGCTAAACTAGATGTAAGAAAAACAACAAGCCGCACCATTATTGATTTTGAGATTGAACAACTCGACCACAGCGGTGCCGTTGGTTTAAGGGTTAAAGCTCGCAAAGGTGTTTTTTATAAATGGCAATACACTTTAGACCCCTTAAGTTCAACCAGCGTGTGGACTACCGCCAAAACCACCAACACGGCTAGCACCGAAATCGAAAATTTAACCGTTGGCAGCAAGTATTGGTTTAGGGTACTGTTTGTAGATGCCGGCGGCGAAATAGCTAATAACCCCCTTAGCTTAATCATTAATTAAACCAAGCTATTGGGTTTGTAACACAAAGCGGTTGTCTTTTAAAAGGCAACCGTTTTTTTTGCTTTACTTATAAATAGTTGTACATTTATAATAAGTTTATAGAAGCAAACGAATGTAGCTTCTTAAGCAAGCCAAATGTAAGTTCCAAAACTATCAGAGGCCATTTAAAAAACAATATAACATGATGAATACTCATATTTCAAAAATAGCCAAAGACAAAGGCAATTCTTTAGATAGCAGTTTGTTTCAACGAAAAAATAGTAGTAACTCTCAACTTTTCAGTTTGTGGACAACAGACCTGAAGCTAATGGCCCAAGAAAGTTGCAAGAAGCCATCAAAAATAGCTCACCAATACAGCAAATGAAAGTTTATCAGGCAATGGCTGATAATTATGTAACGCAACGGAAAAAAAATACAGAAGAAGAAACTTTACAAGGTAAGTTTGAGAACATTCAAAAGAAAGATAACAAAACGGGCTTGCCTAATAATTTAAAGACTGGTATCGAAAACCTTTCGGGCTATGGCATGGATGATGTAAAAGTGCATTATAATTCGAGTAAACTCGCTCAGTTGCAAGCACACGCTTATGCACAAGGAACTGATATTCATTTAGCCGCCGGACAAGAAAAACATTTACCTCACGAAGCTTGGCATGTAGTGCAACAAAAGCAAGCCAGAGTTAAGCCTACCTTGCAAATGAAAGGTAACATAAATCTAAATGACGATAAAGGATTAGAGCATGAGGCGGATTTAATGGGCGCAAAGGCTCTTCAGTTTACTGACAATAGACCTAAGGCTACTACTCAAACGAAATTAAAAGATACGGTTGAAAGTAATACATCAACCAAACAATTAATGGCTAAAGAAGCAACGACCACTATTCAGCAGTCCGAAACTATTCAGTTAACAAAAAGTACTCGAAGTACTCGGCCTTCATTTTCTGGGCCAGCCCGAAAACAACGACAAGTTACGGACAGTAGTGATGACTTAGCGCACAGAATTTCTTACAACGATATTAAAACGATTATTTCTGGTACAGATAAAAAGAAGAAGAAAGACCTTATTAGAAAAATTACAATTCCGCAACGTGATTTTGGGCGATACAAGAAAGGAGATGAAAGTTATTTCAATTTTGTAGAATCAAAAACAGACGAGGATGAATTAATAAAAGCACTAAATAACAGCCCTTTTAATTTAAGACCAGGTATTGCCTCGGTTAACAGAAGCATTGGTGCCAGTTTTGATCCAAATGTAGATGACGCGGGATACGAAACAGACCAATCCGAATCTTTAAAATCTTTTGCATTGTCGCATGATTCTAAAAACAGAACTTCAAGTTACATGCCAGACAAAGATTGGGTCAGGGTTAAAAGTTGGGGATAAAGTTGGAATTAATTTTAACGACAAAATAAGCGAGCCAAACTCGCTTTCGTATTGAAATGAGAATAAGTCGCCAACGCACTATCCTACGTTGACTTATTACCCATTTCAACACGACATCAAATAAATCATATTTATTTTAATTTTTTGATTTCATTTTTCTAATCCCCAACTTTTAACCCTGACCCCCAAAGATTTAAAAGATTGGGAGAAAAAAGCATTCGATACTATTTCTTTATAAAATAAATACCTTATAAGGTATTACTAAACGATCTACATCTTCTCGTGAGAAATTATTTTGGTTTCGCCCTCGTCCTTGTTTGAGCGTTAGCGGAAACGAGGACGGTCTAAACGGGCGTTTGTAACGCCCACATCATCGCTTTATCTGCGTTACAAACGCAGTTCTAAAACGTCCTCGTTACGCTTCGCTAAACAAGGACGAAAGAAGGGCAAAACCAAAAAATTAATAATACCAACATCGGTTCCAAACGTTGAAGTCGGGGTCGGGCTGTCGGCTTTAGTCGCTTAGGTGTTTGCCATTTTGCTACGGCCTGCGCTGAGCCTGCCGAAGTTGCTGCGGTGGCTTCTGAGGTCGCCTCCTCGCTCGTGCAAAATTGACAAACACCCTGCGCTCGCTGCCGCTTCATTTGTATTGAGCGTAGTCGAAATAATCCCTCACGCGGGGGCTGTTGCCAAATTTATAGTAAGTGAGAACGAAATTATGACTCACCGAAAGAAGCATTCATTCTAAATTTGAAGAACACCTTGTAACCAATGAAAAACTAGATTTTGTTTCCAAACAACTAATAACAATCCATAGCTAGTAATTTAGTTTTTCTAAATGTATTAACCCGCTAATAGTCAAAAAATTCTTTGCTCAAAATCCAAAAATAGAAGTACAAAAACATTTATCGCAAGCTATTCTAACAATCAATAAAAAAAAATTTAGAAATTAAACCATTATAGGTATCTATACATTCCATCTAACCTATTTCAATGGTCTGTTCCATAAAACGTAACGCATAGTAGTTTATAAAGTCAAGATTTATTGGATTCCCTCCTTTGCGTCCTTTGCGCCTTTGCGTGCTATCCTTCGATGTTTTTTCTCTCAAACTTAATTCCTCCTTTGCGTCCTTTGCGCCTTTGCGTCCTTTGCGCCTTTGCGTCCTTTGCGTCCTTTGCGCCCTTTGCGCCCTTTGCGTGCTATCCTTCGATATTTTTTCTATCAAACTTAATTCCCCCCTTTGCGTGCTATTTTCGCACAACCTAATATTTATCGCGTTATAGCTCTCATTCTAAAACCTTCTGTTTTAAAATTACAGTTTAATCCTATCCAACTTTACCATGCCTTAAACGCAATACCTGTTCTATATCTTTTAACCCCATTCCCTTGGCTCTTAATAAAATTAAATAATGAAACAATAAATCTGCCGCTTCGTTGGCAAACAAATCAGCATTGCTATCTTTAGCTTCTATAATGGTTTCAACCGCTTCTTCGCCTACTTTTTGTGCTATTTTATTAATACCACTTTTAAACAACGAGGCCACATACGAACCCTCGCTGGGTTGTGTTTGGCGTTGGGCAATAATGGTTTCTAACTCAGCTAAAAACGAACCTCTATTCACCTCATTCCAACAAGTATCGGCACCTGTGTGGCACACCGCCCCCAAAGGTTTCACTTGTATTAACAACGTATCTTCATCACAATCTAAAGCAATTTGTTTTACTTCTAAAAAATGACCGCTTTCTTCGCCCTTTGTCCATAACCGTTTTTTACTTCGGCTAAAAAACGTAACTCGCTTTTCTTCTCGCGTCCGTTGAAAAGCCTCGGCATTCATAAACCCAAGCATGAGTACCTTTTGCGTATCCACATCTTGAATAATGGCTGGCACTAAGCCATCGGCGTATTTATTAAATTGTAAATTCATCTTATAGTCGAATAGGTATAGCCTGTTGTTTTAAATACTGTTTAAGCGTTGATAATTCTATGGTTTTAAAATGAAAAATACTTGCAGCCAAGGCGGCATCAGCTTTCCCTTTTGTAAACACTTCTAAAAAATGCTCGCACGTACCCGCACCACCACTGGCAATAACAGGCACGTTAACCGCTGTGCTAAGTTGAAACGTTAATGCCGTATCAAATCCATTTTTAGTACCATCGGCATCCATACTGGTTACCAGTAACTCGCCCGCCCCATTAGCTACGGCTTCTTTAGCCCAAGTTAAAGCGTTAAGACCCGTAGCTACTCGTCCACCATTCAAATACACTTCATAAAATCCTTTGGCATTGTAACGGGCATCTATGGCTAAAACCACACACTGCGAACCAAAACGTTTAGCCAATTCGGTAATTAATTGGGGATGTTGGATAGCTGCACTATTAATAGATACCTTATCGGCACCAGCTTGCAACAAGGCCTCCACATCACCAACACTACTTATCCCTCCACCTACCGTAAACGGAATATTAATAGTAGCAGCCACACGCCCTACCAAACTTAATAAAGTTTTACGTTTTTCGTTGGTAGCCGTGATGTCTAAAAAGACCAGTTCATCAGCACCTTCATGGCTGTAACGTTGGGCTAACTCAACTGGGTCGCCGGCATCGCGTAGGTTTTCAAAGTTCACACCTTTAACCGTGCGCCCTTCTTTAATATCTAAACAGGGAATAATGCGCTTAGCTAACATGTTATAATTTTAAATGGGTTAAACGGTTTTCGTAAATGGCTTTCCCAACAATAGCTCCTTTACAACCAATGGTCAATAAATCGTTTAAATCGTCGTCGTTACTAACGCCACCACTTGCTATAAGATTTAAGTCCGGAAATTTTTGAAGCAATTGTTGATATAACGCTATGCTCGGTCCTTGCAACATCCCATCTTTACTAATATCGGTACAAAAAAAATGATTGAACTGCTTACTTAAATAAAAATCAATCACCTCAAAAATAGTTTCGTTGCTTAGTGTTTGCCAACCGTACAAAGCCAAATGGATTCCTTTTACATCGCAACCTATTAAAAACCGATTGGCACCATAAAGCTGAATCCACTCGCTCACCAGTTTTTTATTTTTAACGGCCATGCTACCAAGGGTTACAAACTGTGCACCTGCATTTAAAATAGTTTCTACATCGGCCTCTGTTTTTACACCACCTCCAAAATCAATTTTTAAAGTGGTGGCTTGGGCAATGGCTTGCAAAACATGGGTGTTGATGAGCTTTCCAGCCTTTGCCCCATCTAAATCAACAACATGTAAACGTTCTACACCTAAGGTTTCAAAACGTTGCGCTACTTTTACGGGATTGGTATCATAAATAGTTTTTGCATCGTAATTCCCTTGGCTTAAACGCACGCATTGCCCGTCAATAAGGTCTATAGCAGGTATTATGTCAAAAGCTGGCATCTTATAGTTTTAAAAAATTATGTAGGAATTGATCTCCTACTCCTCCCGATTTTTCGGGATGAAATTGCACACCAAAAAAATTATCGTTTTGTAAAGCCGCCTCATAAGCATGTCCGTAATGCGCTTGGGCTATACCTTGCGAACTTAAACACGCATAATAACTGTGTACAAAATAATAATAGCTTTGCGCTTCTATCCCTTCAAATAATGGTCCTTTCAACTGAACGATTTGGTTCCACCCTATTTGCGGTACTTTTAAATCATCGTGCCGAAATTTTTTAACCGCCGTTTGAAAAATATTCAAGCCTTTGGTATGACCTTCTTCGGAAGAGGTGCATAACAATTGCATACCCAAACAAATACCTAATACGGGCTGCTTTAAGCGAATAATTAACTCATCCAATTTGTGCTCACGTAAATACGCCATAGCACTCGATGCCTCGCCTACCCCCGGAAAAATAATTTTATCGGCTTGTTCGAGTGTTTGTAAATCGTTGCTAACCGTGGCTTGCACACCTAAACGTTGCAAGGCCAATAACACCGATTGTATATTGCCTGCATTGTATTTGATAATAACAACCTTCATTACAAGAGTCCTTTTGTAGTTGGTAATTGCGCATGCCCCGTGCGTTTTACGGCCATTTTAATGCACTT
>JAAFIL010000075.1 GCA_013297775.1 Bacteroidota bacterium | reverse complement strand
AACGTTGGTGCTAGGTTTTTAAATAGCACGCAAGGAACGCAAAGGAACAAGAGAAGGAAACGTTGGGGCTAGGTTTTTAAATAGCACGCAAAGGACGCAAAGGAAGAAGAGAAGGAAACGTTGGGGCTAGGTGTTTGAAATAGCACGCAAAGAACGCAAAGAACGCAGAGGACGCAAAGGACTCAAAGGAACAAGAGAAGGAAATTAAATTTTGAAAAAGGATTTTAGAATGAACAGCTAAGGCTGTAAAATACTTAAGTCCATATTATGTAACAGAAATTTATGGAGAACCCTACTGCGTGAGGGATTGAAGCGGCAGCCTGCGAAGGGCTTTTGCGAACAGGTGCGCGAGCGGAGGAGGCTGAGGCACGAAGACCCCGCACGCCGCAGCAACTGTAGCAAAAGACCAAGCAGCTAAAGCGTAAAGCCCGACCCCGAAGTGGAACTATACATTAGTTAAACTAGATAGTGTAATTATTACACTAAGCCTAGTAAAACTTGATAGGGGACACGCCCAAAAATTTCTAATAAACCGTCGTTTCAAGAAATGGGATGATTTAGAATAAAACGTCTCATGCTTTCAAACATTTAAAATTAAAATTAAAAAAAGAGTTTATTCAATTTTTAGTGTTGTATAGAATTGGCAAGAAATGACAAAACAAGCAGGAAATGACAAAAGGAAACAAAGCCAACTTATTTGTTTTTTCTAACTTTGAATTCTTAATTGGTTATGAAAAAAATTACTCTTCTTTTTTGTTTGGTGCTAGGCACTTGGCAAGGCATTACCGCACAAGGTATTAAAACTTTACCTTATTGGGCTCAACAAAAAACAGGAGATTACCCAGGTAAGCAAGATGATATTTTCTTTTTAAATGACTCTTTGGGTTGGTATGTAAATGGGTATGGAAAAATTTACAAAACTTATAATGGCGGTAAAGATTGGCGTTTGTTGGTAGAACAGAAGGGAACCTTTTTTAGGTGTATAGGTTTTGTAGATAGTTTATTGGGTTTTGTAGGCAATATTGGAACCGATTATTTTCCGAATGTAAGTGATAGCATTCCGCTTTATAAAACAATAGACGGCGGCAAAACGTGGAGTGCGGTAGATTATAAAGGACCTAAAGTAAAAGGCTTATGTGCTATTCATATTTATCACGAACCCATTATTAATGCGGGTAATTTGGCAACACGCGCACATGTTTATTGTGGGGGTCGGGTTGGTAGTCCCGCATTTACGATGATTTCGCACGATAACGGGAAAAGTTTTGTTTCGCAAGATATGAGTAGGTATTGCGCTTACATTTTAGATGTAAAATTTTTTAATGCCAAGGAAGGCGTTATTTGTGCTGCTAGTGAGGGCGATTTAGAAAAGACTCATGCGCGCATGTTGAGCACGGCTGATGGGGGGCAAACGTGGAAAATTAATTATACGGGAAAGCGTCCGTTTGAAAATGTATGGAAGTGTTATTTCCCCACGCGGCAAGTGGGTTACGGCACCATTCAAAGCTACGATACGAGTGCTAGTAAGAGTGAACGTTATGTGATTAAAACAACAGATGGTGGCAAAACGTGGAAGGAATTACCTTTGGTAAATGATAAAAACGTTCGCGAGTTTGGTGTTGGTTTTACTGATGAATTGCATGGCTGGGTGGGTGCTGTGCCCAAGGGTTTTGAAACGTTTGATGGTGGTAAAACGTGGCAAGCCAGTTATATGGGCGCCGCAGCTAATAAGTTTAGAGTACTTAAAACAAAAAGCGGCGAAACGGTTGCTTATAGTATTGGCGTAATTGTGAGTAAAAATAAATCGTTTATTAAAACAGGTTACGATGCTTTAGAAGCCATGCGCAACGCTTATTCGGGCGGACGTTGGTATAAGCATTTTACATTTAGTCAAGAGGTACAATATTTTACTAAAGACGGTAAACCCGATAAAAAACAGGTGTGGCACGAGGCGGCTACTTTTCCGGGTAAACTTATTATTAAGTTTGATACTAAGGACTCGAAAAATGGGGTATTGTTCGAGAACAACACTTATCATGGATTTCAAGAGGGAAAAGCTGCTGTAAAACAAGCGATGGTTCACGATTTGCTGTTGGCAGGTTTTGATGTGTATTATTTAAAACCTTGGGAAACAGCTCGGCAATTAGATTCGTTAGGTTATAACTTAAATAAAGTACGGGAAGATAAATGGATGGGACGTGAGGTATTGGTAATTGGTGCAGATGCGGGCGATAGTTTAAGTCCGCAAATATGGATAGATAAAGAACGGTTTTATTTGCATCGAATTGTTTATAAGCAACGCGGTGCTTTGCGCGATGTAACCTTTGAAAACTACGAAAAGCAAGAAGGAAATTGGGTGGCAACGTTTGTTACGTTTAAGCAAAATGGTGTTTTACAAATGACGGAGAGGTATTACGATATTAAATTTCCGAAAAGTATAAAAGAAGACTGGTTTAAACCTGAAAAATTTACTGATGTAAAGCTAGAGTAGGGGACTTACTATTTTTTATTTTAAAACAATTTGATTAGCTATACTTTTTTTTCTAAAAAAATTGCATCTTTGCAACCACTTAAGTGTTTGTTCCGACTGTTTTCGGAAGGTATGCCTTGCTCAGGTGTTGGAATGGTATACAAGTACGCTTGAGGTGCGTATGCCGCAAGGCGTGAGAGTTCGAGTCTCTTCCTGAGTACTTAGCCGAACTTTTCAAAAAAAATTGAGAAGTTCGGCTTTTTTGTTGGGATTAAGGCCCAATTTCGGGAAAGTAAGGCTTTCGATCAAATGTTATAACTTTTCTCTAAGAACATGTCTGCTTTTGGTATAACCTATCAAAACTAACTCTTTGTCTTTTTAAATACTAAAAATTTAAATTAAAACACTAGATTTGATAACATTTAATTAATATGAGATTTTTTCTTGTTGTTTCATTTTTTCTTGTCCCAGTTTATATTTTCTCTCAAAAAAAGAAAGAACTAAAAAAATTGGGAATTAAATCGCAAATAGTTATTGAAACCACCAATGGCAAAGTAATAAACGATGGTAAAACATTATTCGATAATAAAGGTCAAATTATTGAAGATTGGAATTATGACAAAGAAGGAAATTTAAAAACGATCACCAAATTCAAATACAATTCTAATGGTGATGTGATAGAAGAGTTAGAGTATGATGGTAAAAATGTTTTGAAAGAAAAAAGAATATTGAAATACGATTTGATGGAACAAAAAATTGAAGAGTTATTTTTAGATGACACTGGTAAACAGATTAAAAAACACACATTCACTTATTCTTCAAACGGATTAAAATCTGAAAAAAAAGTATTTGATGCGAATAACGTATTACTATCAACAAAAAAATACACCTACAGCACAAAATAAGTTGGATACGCATTTAAATACCGTGTTAGCGTCTTTTAAACCTATTGGCTTAGAAGAGATGGATACCGTTAAATTGATGAATAGAACCGATACTAAATTTATTTTTAATCAAAAAAAATTAGTGCCCGTTTTAGAGCAATTAAATCATTCTTACAGTTGCTTTACTATTGATACTCAAACCGTTTCCACATACAATACCTTGTACTTTGATACAGATAATTTTTTATTGTATAAGCAACACCATAATGGTATATTAAACAGGTATAAACTAAGGCATCGAAAATATATTGAAAGTGATTTGAATTTTTTAGAAATAAAATTCAAATCAAATAAAGAGCGAACTATTAAAACCCGAATAAAATATAACTTAACCAATGAATTAGATTTAAGAGCAATGGGTTTTATTGAAAAAACCATGCCTTATAGCGCGACAAGCTTAAAACCAAATGTTTGGATTAATTACAAACGGATTACATTGGTGGATATAGTTAATGGCGAACGGTTAACTATTGACAAAGATTTGGAAATTATTAATCAAGATAAAGTTTTACATCTACCCAACATTATTATTGCAGAGTTAAAACGGGGTAACAAACAAAATTCTTCTTTCATTAATTTAATGAAAAAAATGCACATACAGCCTGGTGGTATTAGCAAGTATTGTTTGGGCTTGGCACTCACCGAAACTAATTTGAAAACAAACAATTTTAAAGAAAAATTATTAAAAATAAGTAGGATATAATTATGGACGCATCTGAATTACAAAACACAGAGGAGTTAATTAAAATGTTACAAAAGTTTAGTTGCCGATTTTTAATAGACATATTTTTTATGTTTATTTTAATACGATTTGTTTACTATAAAAACTATAAGCGAAGTGATTTGTTTTTCACTTTTTTTATTTTCAATATCATTATATTTCTAATTAGCTTTCTGTTAAACAAGGTTGAATTAAGCATGGGGGCAGCATTTGGCTTATTTGCTGTGTTTAGTATGTTGCGTTACCGCACCGAGGATTTAAGCATTAAAGACATGAGTTATCTTTTTTTGGTTATTGCCATAGGTTTGGTTGCTGCCGTTACTAAAATTAAAGATACCAGCGATGTTTACGAGTATGTATTTTTGGGCTTAATCAATACAATTATAATTTCGAGTGCTTATTTATTTGAAAGCAATTTGTTATTCAAAAAAGAAAACGTTCAATTGATTAATTATGAAAAAATAGAATTAATAAAGGCGAATGCTATTGATGAATTAATTTTAGATTTAAACGAACGCACAGGTTTAAAAATTCATCGCATTAGTATAGGCAAAATTGATTTTTTAAAAGATAGTGCTCAAATTAAAATTTATTATTACGATAACAAGTAAATGCAAGCCACTTTGCTAACTCTTGTTTTTTGCTTACAGACTGAAGGTATAAGCTAAACCAACAATATAAATATTTTCTATATCTGCTATATTAAATTCATTTTGAATAAGGTAATAAAGCGTTATACTGTGTTTATTATTTATTTCGTAATCTGCACCAACAATATTTCTTATTCTATGAAAACCATTGTTGTAAAACATATCATTGCCTCGCCAAGATCGAATTTGATACCTGAGTTCGCAAGATATAAATGGCGTCATTTTATCGTTAAAGGCATACTTTAAATCTGTTCTAAATCTTAAAAACTGCTCGGGTAATTTTCCTTTGTTACTTGTATAAAAATCTTGAACTTCAATTTGATACCTAACACGCTCTGCTAAAGTAATTTTATTAAATTTCTTTTTTAGGGTGGCATCCAAACTTAGTCTGTGTCTATGACTAATTGTGTTGTCTAACCTCATTTTTTGAATGGCTCTGTAGGAAGGGCTTAGTTTGAAGTATTTACTGAATTTATAATCAACGCCCAAGTTGGTATAAAATAAATTTATTCGTTGAAAATTTTCGCGCAAGCGAAGCTCTTGGTCAATAACAACTGAAATTTTTTTGGTTATTTTTTTCTGAATGGTAAAGGTTCCCCAAAAACCAGCATCATTTTCTATTTGAGCAGATAGGCTTAGGCTCGCGAATACTACAAACGTAATTATAATTGATTTTTGTTTCAACATTTATTTGATAATTACTAAATCGCTTAGATTAACTACCTGTTTTTTTTCTTTGATTTCTATTTCAACCAACGTTTCTTTAGGCACATTTAACGATGGTTTTGTGTCATCTTTTCCAATGGCATATACTTTGTATTTCCCTTTACGCAAATACTTAAAGGTAAACGTTCCATCATTTGTTGTTCTTACGTTGTCTCCTACTTCATTGGTTTCTCCATAAATAATGTAAACCGATTCTCCTGGCAAATAGTATTCAGATAATAATACCGTAAAAGTTGGGTCGTAGTTCTTAACGTAAAGTCGTCCTTTAATGGTGGCAAATCCGCCTTCGCCGGGTTCTTTTTTACAGCCCAAAGAAAATACTATTAGCAAAGCTGTTATAGATAGTTTAAAAAAAAGTTTTCTGCTTGCGTACATAATGTTTAAAAATTAATTCATTCAATTACTTTTATGACGATTATCATTTAAGTTATTAAATCATTAAATTTATATTAAATTTATTAAATAGTTGATATAATTAATTTTAATTTTCGGTTTGATACCTATTATTTAATTTTAAGAAAAAGTTTATGAAGGCAGTATTAATTGGTTTAATAATTGGGGTTTGTTTTACTAAGGGTTTATCTCAAACATTTACCGAAAGTGCTTTTTTATTGAGTAAAACCATTACCGACTCAACCAATAACATTGAAATGCTTGAAACGTGTAATAACACTTTTGAACGGTTATTAAAAGGAACACCAAACGATAGTTCCATATTATTTTACAATGTTTTAAGTCAAACTAAACTGGCTTATTTAACATTTCTAACTGCCCCCGATAACGCATTAAGTTATTTAACAAAAACGCAGCCTCAACTTATTTATTTAGATACCGCTTTTCATTTTGGGAATGAAATCAAATGGTTAAGTATCCTACAACGCATCATTACATTTAAAGTTAATAAAGCCGAAAGTAAAGACCTTGCTGGTTTTGAAAAAGAACTTGAACTCCTTTACCGTGGAAATAAACAGAGTGCCCGCCCTAATTTAGTGTATGCTATTTATCTCTTTAATTTTAAAAGAGTACAAAAACAAACTACGGTTGAAAGTTTACTAAAAACGGCCATTGTTTTATTTAACAAGGAGCGGTCTTTAAATTTACCCACTCATTGGGGCAAAAACCAAGCTACGCAATTATTGAAGAATGTGAAAGGGAAGAAATAGCTAACCAAAGCCTTTCAGAATCTGAGTTTAGTATGAACTAATGTAAGAATGTTAATTTCTTAGTAAATTGTTCAAAAATTAAACAACGAATTAAATTTATTGTTATTAAAATACTATCTTTATGGTTAACTAAAACATTTTAAATGAGCTTATTATCTATTATTTTGAAAAAAATTCGTTTCTCAAAAAAGTATTCGGGAACGCTAATCTTTCTTTCACTTTTAAATTTAGTTCCTGCTCAGGTTGTAATAAACGAATATTCAACTTCTAATCTAACCAACTTTACCGATAACTTTGGTAACACCGAAGATTGGATTGAGTTATACAACACCTCTGCAACACCAGTTAACTTAACTGGTTATCGCCTAAGTGATAAAGCAAATAATCCAGGTAAATTTACAATTGGTAATGTAACGATTAATGGAAACGGTTTTTTAAGAATTTGGGCATCGGGTAGAGGTATTAATACTGGCGCAAATTTGCATACTAATTATAATTTAAAACAATGCAATGGCGATAAAATTATTTTTTCAAATCCCTCACTAACTATTATAGACTCGCTTACTTTAAGACGCACGCAATTGGGTCATTCACGCGGACGCACAACAAACGGTGGTGCTACTTGGAGTTTGTTTACTAATCCAACACCTAATGCCTCTAATAACACGGCCACGGCTTATTTAGGGTATGCGCCAACGCCAACATTAAGTGTTCCTGCTGGTTTTTATACGTCGGCTCAAAATATTAGTTTGCCAAATCTTGGTGCAGGTTTTACGATACATTATACCATTAATGGAAGCACGCCAACTACCACATCTGCTCTTTATTCAGCACCTATTGCCATACCAACAACCAGCGTTGTTAGAGCCAGGGCTTTTAGCAGCAACCCTTTAATTTTACCAAGTTTTGTTGAAAGCAATACCTACTTTATCAATGTGAATCATTCCATTGAGGTTGTTTCTATTTTTTCGGACAACATTATTAATTTAATGTCTGGAAATCAGATAGTGCCGCAAACGGGTTTAGAGTACTTTGATGCAACTGGTGTTTTTAAAGCCGAAGCATTTGGACAAACGAATAAGCATGGTAACGACTCTTGGGCTTATCCACAAAGAGGCATTGATTTTATTGCGAGAGATGAATATGGATACAGCGACGTTATCAAACATAAAATTTTTAATTCCAAAACTCGAAACAAGTTTCAACGACTTATCATTAAAGCAGCTGCCAATGATAATTATCCGTTTGAGGGAAATTCAACACCTACTAATTTAGGCGGAGCTCATATAAGAGATCAATATGTTCATACTATTTCTCAAAAATCAAAATTACATTTAGATGAACGCACGTGGGCACCTGCTATTTTGTATGTAAATGGGCGATATTGGGGTGTTTACGATTTACGTGAAAAGATTGACGACATAGATTACACAGAATATTATCACAACACTAAAAACGACTCTGTACAATTTTTACAAACATGGGGTGGTACATGGGCGGCTTATGGTGGTCCGCAAGCACAAACAGATTGGGTAACTTTAAGAAATTATATTACCTCCAACAGCATGGTTAATCCGGCTAACTATAATTACGTGAGTTCAGTATTTGATACTAAATCGCTTGCAGATTATGTTATTTTAAACTCGTACGTTGTGTCAATGGATTGGCTTAATTGGAATACCTCGTGGTGGCGAGGTATCAATTTTCAGGCATCCATAAAGAAATGGCGTTACACGTTATGGGATTGTGATGCCACGTTCTCTCACTATATTAATTACACAAATATTCCAAACACCAGTTATAATGCCAGCCCGTGCGATCCTCAAAGCCTTAACAATCCAGGAAATCAAGGGCATATTCCAATTTTAAATGCACTTATGACAAATCCAACTTTTAAGCAGTATTATGTAATGCGTTATTTTGATTTATTAAACGAAGGTTTAAGTTGTACGCGAATGATAGCTGTATTGGATAGTATGATTTTAAAAATTACACCCGAAATGCCTCGTCAAATAACAAGATGGGGTGGTACAATGGGCGCATGGCAACAAAACGTAACAGACTTACGCAACTTTATTTTAAAAAGATGTGATAGCGTGAAAGCTGGCTTTAATGGCTGTTATAATATTACAGGACCTTATAAAGTTACTGTAAAAACGGTTCCTGCCAATGCGGGGCTTGTAACATTTAACTCTTTAACCTTAACTGCGTTTCCTTGGCAAGGCTCTTACCCCGGCACTTTGCCAAATTTAGTAACGGCCTTACCTAATCCTAATTATTGTTTTACACATTGGACAACCTCTACTGGCGCAATTTTGCCGAACACCGCTGCACCAAGTATATCCTTAACACTCAGCGCAAACGATACACTTATTGCGCATTTCGCTATCAATCAAACCTTAACCGCCGTACCCGAAGCCATTACCATTTGTTCGGGCAAAAGTACGCAACTCTCTGTCTTAGATGGATTTGAATATGCTTGGACACCAACGGTAGGTTTAAGTTGTACCACTTGTTCTAATCCAATTGCTTCTCCACAGGTAAGTACGGTTTATTCTGTAAGCCCTCATCAGTGTACAGGCGTTATGCAAATAACGGTAAATGTAGTTCCTTCGCCAAGCATCCAAATTTCGTCCACTGCGCTTACTTTATGTAAAGGCACAACATTTACCTCTCAAATTGTTGCCAATGGGGCTCAAAGTTTTAGTTGGACTCCTCATAGTTCAATTATTTCTTCAAATCAAAATCAAATTGTTGTAAGCCCACAAGTTAGTACAACCTACTCGGTGATTGGCACTAATTCTCAGGGTACAGTAAGTTGCTCCGAGCAATCAGGGATTAAAATAAATGTGTTACCGCAAATTGTGGCTAACGTTAACCCAAGTGTGGCAATTTGTATAGGAGAAAAAGCATCACTTTTTGCTGATGGAGGTACTATTTACAGTTGGTCGCCACCCGATGGTCTCAACACCACCACCTTATCTTCTGTTGTATCAAGTGCATTGAGTAGTGTTGTTTATACGGTTAATATTGCAAGACCCGGTTATTGCAGCAGTACTGCAACAACGGCATTAATAGTACACGATTTACCACAAGTAAATGCAGGCAGAGATACCACCTATAATATAGATGAGCAAATATTTATTTCGGCAAAAAGCACAGGTAATATAACTTGGATAGGCGATAACATTATTTGCAGAAATTGCGCGCAAACGCAGATACAGCCTAGGCGCGATGCTTGTTATATTGCGGAAGCCGTTAATGAATTTGGTTGTAAAGCCAGCGATAAAGTTTGCATTGAAGTAACCACCAATTGGGGTATTTTTATCCCGAATAGTTTTACACCCAATGGCGATAAGTTAAACGATGTGTTTAGTATTTACGGTAATTCCCTTTTATCAGTTAATATGTATATTTATGACAGATGGGGTACTTTGTTATTTACTTCTGACAATATTGAACAGCAGTGGGATGGTACTTACAAAAATGTACCTTGTGAACAAGGGGTCTATAATTACAAAGTTATCTATAAAGGAGTGGATAATAAAGTAAATGAAAAAACGGGTTCCATTACTTTGTTGAGATAATTTTAAGAACCATTAAAACGCTTTTTCTATTACACTGAAACTAATTTTATGTTAAAGAATAATCTTTTGTTAGCTACGTTTTTAAACGTTGTGTTTTTAAGTAGTGGCTTTTCACAATGGAACAGCAATACAACTGTCAATACACCAGTTGTAACAGCTCCTAACACTCAAAAAAATATTTCGATTTCTTCAGATACAAAAGGCGGTGCTATATTGGTTTGGGAAGATAAACGAAATGGAACTTCTGATGATATTTACGCACAACGAATTAATTCTTTAGGCGTAAACAGATGGACGGTAAACGGTGTAGCGGTTTGTTCAAATAATGCCGAGCAAAATTCTATCTCATCTGTTGAAGTTGGAAATGGTAGTATTATCATTACATGGGATGATTATAGAAACGGAGATGCAGATATTTATGCCCAAAAATTAGACTCGAACGGCCTGGCACAATGGACACCCAATGGTGTGGCTGTATGCAGTAAATCATTATCACAAAAAGGTACTAAAATAATAAGTGATGGTTCGGGGGGAGCCATTATTGTATGGCAAGATTCTATTCCTGGAGCTACCGATATTTACGCACAGCGAATTAACGGCACAGGAACTATTCAGTGGGCCATTGCGGGAGTTCCAGTTTGCACAGCACCCTTAGTGCAAAAACGTCCAAGAATTCAATCGGATAACGCAGGTGGTGCCTTTATAGTTTGGCAAGATAGACGAAGCGGATTAGATTATGATATTTACGCACAACGGATCAACGCTTCTGGAAGTGCATTATGGACTGCTAATGGCGTAATAGTTTGTAATGCCATTAATACACAAAATTACCCCAAACTAAGAGGTGACGGTGCTGGAGGCATTATTGTTGCTTGGCAAGATAAACGAAACGCGCTCAACGATGATATTTATGCGCAACGTATTGGCCCAACTGGTAATGTTATTTGGCAAAGCAATGGCATGCCTGTGTGCGTTGCCGCTGATAATCAAGAAGAGTTAGATATTACTAACGAAGGACTTGCCAGCGGTGTCATTATCTGTTGGACAGATCATCGTTCAATAATAGCTAACAATAGTGACGTTTACGTTCAAAAAATAAATTTAGCGGGCAGTCCTCAATGGGCCGTTAACGGCATTGCTTTAACCAGTTCGTTTTTAGATCAAAAAAATTCAAATGTTGTAGGAGATGGAAGTGGTGGTGCAATTGTGGTTTGGCAAGACTCAATAGCAGGCAACCAGTGGGATATTAGATCGCAAAGGGTAAACACGAACGGTGCCCAACAATGGGGCTTAAATGGAGTATCCATCTCTAACAATAGTAGTTCTCAAGCTCAACCTGGAAGTGTTTCGGATGGTTTTGGGGGCTGTATTTATGCTTGGGAAGATAAGCGAAACGGCGTTACCGACGACATCTATGCGCAACGTTCGCCATTTTCAACTATATCTGTTTTTGAAAATGATTTTAAAAATGTGTCATTCAAAGTATTTCCTACACCATTTAACTCCTCTGCCTTGCTAACCTATAAAAGCAACGAGAATACAAATTTTGATAAAGGAATTTTAAAATTTACAAGCATAACTGGCAGTGAAGCATTCATAAGGTATGCTGTACGCAATGACGGTTATGAAATTTTTAAAGATGATGTGCCGCCTGGCATTTATTTTTATACTTTATATTTAAAGGAGCAGATCTTTACTGGGAAACTAGTAGTTGGAGAGTAATTCGGAAAAAGGGTTTTATAAATTACTATTGTTTGTATCCTAAAGAAGAGATTGAAGATTGAAATCTCCATATTTATTGAACCGAGATTATGCAATAGGAATCGTAGAGAGAGGCGAAAGCCCAATAAAACAGGCACTTTTTCGACTGAGGCATAGTGCTGCTATGGTGAAGAAGAAAAAGTGACGAAGTTTACTGTTTTGAAGGGATTTCGGCTCGTAATAGATTTCTATTGCATAATCTCGGTTGAAGCAGAAAAAAATAATTGGTTCCGTTGTAAATGAAATATTTGCCTTGAAGTAAAAAAGAATGATTAATTCGCTGGAATTATTTATTTGTATGATATGCGTAAAGTGATGTTTAATACCATTCATACAAGTAAAAGAGTTCAAAAATTTACATGAAAGTTTTTAATTAAACGCAAGGTACAGTCAAGAGCCAGTTACGCTTTGAGCGAGAAAGTGTGAGGGGACAGTCATAGTATTAGCAACATCAAGTATTTCTAACGAAGTATAATCAAAAATTTTTATCGGAGATTATACAGTTTTACGTGTATAAATGGTGTTACCAATAAATTTATAAACCCGTGCCAAAGTGCGTTACACTTTCTCTTTTAATCGGTTGCATGGTTAAAACAGGAATGTTACTGATATCCACAATTTTTTGGGCATCAGTACCGCTGAAAAATTCTTTCATGTTTAAGTCGGGTTTATTCATAATCATAATTAAATCCGCTTCAATTTTATTAGCATAATCTACTACTGTTTCGGCTATATTATCGCTGGCTATTGATTTATTGGTGCAACTTACGCCTTTATTTTTAACAAACTGTTTTACTTGGTGGGCGTAGGCTAACAATTGATTTTCGTAACTTAAATCGCTGGGTGAAAAAACGGATAAGATGCGTATAGAGGCTCCAAAAAAATGAGCAAACTGAACGGCTGCATCTACTTTTTCGCGGCTTTCGCGACTTAAATCGAGGGGTAAAAGTATATTTTCGCAACCGTCGCGGTGTTCGCGACCTCGGATTGTAATAACGGGGCAAGGGGCTTTACGAACCAATTTACTGGCACTGTTGCCAATTATATTTCGGAAACGCATGTGGCTTTCGAGGCCAACAATAATTAAAGAGGCTTTAATTTCTTCGGCAATACGGTCGGCTTCTTCATACACATCGCCTTTCACATTCATAAATTCGCATGGCACACCACTTTCGGTTTCTGTTTGGCGGGTTAGTTTAGCAAGTGCTTCGTAACTTTCCTCTCCAGGTTTGTTGTAAACGTGCAACAATACCATTTTAGAATGGGTGTATTTGGCTAAATTGTAAGACTGTTTGATGGCTAGTAACGATTGTTCCGTAAAATCGGTAGGAATAATGATAATGCCGCGCTCTTTAACTTGCATAGTGTGTAAAATACCTTTAAATAGAAAACAAAAATATAAAAAAATACCCAATTATAGCCATATTTACTCACATTTTTAAGGAAGAGTGGTCTTTCAAAAACTGATAAAACCTTTTAGAAAAGATACTTTCTATCTCCGAATCATTTAATACAGAACCTAACTTTAGAACACAAGCTATAACCGATTAGAGGACTTATACCAAATGCCAAGATTTTCGTGAGATAGAAAAAAGTGTCTAACTTTCCCTTGTAGCAATAAAGCCTAAATATTAATGGTGATAAGCTCCCTTACCAATTGCTGGTTGGAATGTAAATGCGCC
>JAAFIL010000074.1 GCA_013297775.1 Bacteroidota bacterium | reverse complement strand
CACAAAGGCGGCCCCATCGTAGTAATTTAAAACACAACTTAAAACAGGTAAGCTACCACTGGCAAACACCGCCGCTTGGTAAGCCTGCACCGTGTCTAAAGCCCCACCACTGGCATCAAAACTTTGGCTACGTTTAACGCGGTTAACCAAATACTGGCTCGCTGTATCTGCATAAATATAATCGCTGGTGCTAAAGCTGCCTAAATAAGGCTCACCACAGGCCCCCTGTAATCCAGACCCCCGCGGTAAAGCTAAACGCAATTGACCCAAGCCTTGCCCATACGCATCGTAGGTGGTGGTAAACGTGTAGTGGTGCTGTGGGTCTGTCCCACGCTCATACTGCGAACTGCGCTGGGTTTCGTTAAACGGAAAAAATATATAACCGCCGCCACTCCAATACCCGCTTTGCTGACCCCACAAGGGTTGCGGCAGTTGCTGAGGATCTAATTCCAAACGTAAACCCATCATACTTTCGGTTACCGTATAAGGTTTATCCATTAAGGCACTATTATCCAAAGCATACAACTCAGAGCGCAACAATGTGCCACGCAAGGTACGCAAGGCATCGCGCTGCGCCCGCCTTGGCAAAGCCGCCAATACGTTTTGGGTAGTTGCCGATCGGGTCAATACATTAGCATCACCTGCCCAATACTCGTCCTTAAAATCAGGCTCTTGCCAACGCTCGGCATCACCTACTGGTCCTAAATAAAACCAACTTTTGGTTTGCACCGGTGGGCTATAATGCGCCAACTCCACCGTATTCAAATTCAACTCCGCAAAAGCACCTGCTGCATTATACACCGCAAAGGCTTCTGTATCCGTGCTTTCTACGCGTGCAAAGCCTCTAAACTCTCGCTCTAAACCATCCCAATACCCGTGGCTATAGGTGTAAGCGGTTACCAATTTGCCTCCGCTAATTAAATCGGCAACTTCCACACGGTTTACCACCTGCACCGGAAAAGGTAATGGCGTTTGCCAACGGCTCTGCGGGTGTTTGGCATCTCGCAGGTAATGCGCTACCGACGAGCTATAGGCCACCCGTGTTAAACTGCCCATGTTATTGTCCATGGCTTCTAACACATACGGTTTATTCCCTTTCGTAAAATCCAATACATATAGTTTAGTGGCTTTGCTATGCGCTGTACCCTCCATTCCGCCCATGCTCCAAACAATACCCGCTTGTCCTGTTCCCATGAGGTCAGCCAAACGCAACGCCTTGGGGTTAGTTACTGGCGGCGTATTCTGTATAATCACGGCCTCGCTAAATCCATTCCCACTTTGGTTAATATACAAACGCACCGAGTTGTTTTCTACAAATGCAATATCGGCTTGTCCATCTCCATCTAAATCGCCTAACAACACTTGGGCGGGGTCATATTGTTCCGGAAAAACAGGTGCATGGCGCATATTTATTTTATCTCCAAAACGCCCATAACCCATGTTGGGCCAATACTGCACGCGTCCACTACTAATCAATACAATATCTTGCAAGCCATCGCCCGTCATATCTGCAAAGCGCAAACGTGGATCCGAAAAACTAAAATCGCCTATGGTTTTAATCACGCGGCTCACCTTCGTAAATCCCTTATCGGGATGGTTGTAAAAACATTCGAACTGCTGCCCATTGCGCAACACATCGGTAATGCCATCTCCATCCAAATCTATTAACTGCACCTCGGGGTCGTTAAAACTAAAACTCGGTAATTGCCGATGCGATTTAAACCGCTTCTCATCCCACACCTTACCAAATGCCCCTGCAAAGTAACCGCACATATTTCCATTGTGCACCAACAAATCACTTCGCCCGTCGCCATTGGCATCCATAAACTGTACCCCAGGCATACCCAATTGCACCGATGGCGCAATATTTAAACGCTTTGGTAAATTAAATACACCTTGGCCCATATTTTCCCAATACTGTGCTACACCATTCAATTGCAACACATCAGGCAAACCATTCCCCGTTACATCTACCAACTCAAATCCTGCTTCGGCTAACGAGTTGGGCGGCAATGGCCCAGTAATAGCTTTTAACTCGCGCTGAGCGGGATTAAACGACGAGTAAGAAAAACACAAAGGCGGCATGGCTTCATCGCTCTGACCCGAGCCAAGCGCGGCATGCCCTATCACTTGCACCTCGCTTAATAACGAGCAAGCGTTTAACGGCAACTCATCCGCATACGTTAACCGATACGTTTTGGTTTTAATACTACTGCCCGCATGGGTATAAGTTTCTATATGCGAACAACGTTTGGTAGTGCGCACTTCAAAACCTTGCTTATAGGCCGAAAACGCATCCACCCGATCTTCATACACCCATTTTACCTCGCATACATAACGCTTAGTTTGATTTTGTAAATAATCGGCATACTTAATGTTGGCCAAATAAACCTCTACATACTGCCGTCCCTCGGGCGGTGTGTGCAAATTTCGGGTATAAGTATAAACAATTTCGTTGCCAAATACATCCTCGGTTTTAGTTAAAGCCCACGAAAAAATTTGACTTAAATCATTGGGATTAGCCACCAATGCCGCATCGTTAACGCAAGCTAAACCCGGCGTGCCATACCAACTAATTAAACCATCTTTACTGCGCACTTCCCAATAATGTTCGCCATTACTTTTTTTGTGTCGAATAATACGCGCAAACAAACCTTCGGTGCGAGGTTTATAAAACGTACGCTCCCAAGTTACAGTACCATTGGATGTGTTCAACAAATCGCGTTCGTGTTTAATGGGTACCAAATCTTCGGCTCCCGACAAAATAAAAATATCGGCATCATCCGAATAAATAGGAATGCCTTTGCTTGTTTTACGGCTCACCCCTGGCAAACCCATAGCCCAGCCCAAACCAAACACCCCATTGCCATTGCCACTGCTATAGCCCAAACTCAACTCAGGTTGAAACCCGTTGCGTCCGCCAGGTACCGCAATAGGGACACTAAAATTACCCGTACCCGTAAATAAATCTGGACTAAATTTTTCGCCCAATCCACCCATGGCGCCACCTGCCTTAGGGCTGCTAATTACCGAGGTTCCTTTTGTATTTGACATACCTTAACTTATTACTTTAAATATTACATTCATTCATTAACATTTTCTAAAACTTACGGGTTTTGAGAAAACGTTAGGTTGTGTAAGTCCATAGACTTCTTTTTTGTTTGTTTATGTTTTGGTTGAGATCATTGTTTTATCACGTTCATCTTTTTTAAACCGTTCGCTTTTGGGAGGCGAATGAAAAACCAAAATAACCGAGGCTTTTAATTTTACAATTCACCTACAAAAAGAAATTCGCAAAGGCTAACTTATAATGGATACCGTTTTAAATCGCCTTTGCATGGCACAATTAGCAAGATGTCTTTTACTTGGCCAAGGCTAAATAGTTCGCGGTTAATAGCCGTGTTCTCAAACGCTAAGTCCAAAGTTTTAAAAGCACTCTCATTGTTCCACGCCGCCATTAAAGCATTGGATCGAAACGTTCCTTGAACCGTTTCCCCGTCGCTATTACTGCCCGAGCCAGCTAAATTAAAATGTGCAATTTCAATTTCAGCATCCATGTTATCCTCACGCACAAAATGCAATAATACTTGTCCGCTTACCACAATATCCTCAATACCCTGCGGAAAAAATGCTTCTTCTAACTGAATGCTAACACCAAACGGATTGCTTCCACTTTGCGCCTGTGCCAACTCGTACCATTGGTCAGGGAAATTATTTTTAAACGAAAACCCACGATTAAACCCAATGCTATTATCCAAATCTTGCAACACTTGATAGCGGTATTGATAACTATCCAAAGCCGTGTATTCCACTTGTATCAACACATCTGCAATGTTATCATAATTAACACGATTGGTAAAATGCGGCATCTTAAACTCCCAGCGCGATTCAATGCCCATGCCCTCAAACGGATTCAAAAACTCATCTTGCATGGCTTGCATTTCAAACACCCCACTGGCATTATTAGGCGAGCTTAACGCCACACTTTCTAACTCTAAGCGGCGTATAGGCATCCGCTGAAACGTGTTACCGCCAATGACCGTATAAGAAATACTATCAGCTGTTAAACTGGCTTTAATGCCATCGTAAACGGGTAACAAACCTACCACTGTTGTTTTCACGCTTTTAATTAACCGCAAATAATGTCCCGGAAAATCGTAATCAAACAACCGATTCGTTAATGCAAAATTTAAAACTCCACTCGCTTTAAACTCTTGAAACTCCGATGGAAAAAGTTGCGCCAACGAAATGGTTTTACTCAATTGCAGTTTACGTTTATTACTTTCAAATGCAAACTGTTCAAGGCGCGTTAAATCAACCAGTAAACGCGCACTACCTGTTAAACCGCGGCGGTCGGTATTGCTTTTACTACTTCCCGATGTGTTCCCCGAGCTAGGCGTTTCCCAATAATCATTTAAAATAAAAGGCCCGGCTTGCTCTTGGCGTTCAAAATACAATTGCGATTCGGCGGTACGCGCCAACGCAGTCGAAAGGTTAAGCATATAACTATACGAACGCTCTAACACATTCCCCATCCAATTATACAAGGCCGCATTGGTAAACTTATTCTTTAAAAACTCTAACGAGTCCTTAGCATGGTCAGTATTCAACTCCGCTATTTGCCGCTCTTGCGAGGTAATACGAATATTATCTTCAGCAATTTTTAGTTGTTGGTTAGCCACACCAATATCATACCCCGCTAATTGACTTTGGTATTGCCACTCTTCAGCACGGCGTTGATAAGAAGCCTGTTGCGAAAGAATGGAAGATTGGATGGAGAGAGCCCCAGATATGGAACTCGCAGCTTGAGCTGTGGATAATAATCTATCGGCGATTGCAGTTTTTGGCATAAAAATATTAATAGCAGCATTTATAGTATAAAGAGTACTTGCAATACCTTGAGAAATTAATGAGGCTCGTAAAAATGACAAACTCGACTTCTCATGAGAACTTAACCCACTCGATATTAAATTATTATAATACCCTTGCACAAAACTTACTTTGCTCAGTTGTAAATTAGCCATGGCTTTTTCGCTATTGGCTTGGGCAATGCGTAAATCTTGCAGTTTAACCGTAGCTTTAGCGGTTTGTAAATCTTGAAAAGCACGCAAAAGCCCATAGTTTTCAGCATCTTCCTTTTCTAAAGCTGCTAAAAATAAACTTTCCATTTGCTGTGCCTGCTGCGCCACTTGCTTGGCTCGCTCTAACACTACTCTAAAACGGTATTGCGACGGAGAAAAATTACCCAAACTCGGCACTATTAAATTACCACTAGCCCCAATAACTGGTAAACCAGCACTATTATTGGTCGTGTCGGCAAAGCTATCCAACTCTCTTATTGTACCCGCAATATTTCGGCAATTAAAAATCTTATACAGTTCTAAATGTCCTTTTAATTTTAAACCTTCATATACAGGGTTTTGAGGCATACAAAAAACATAGTTCATCAAAGGTATATAACTAGGTGCTTGCGCCGAACGAGACAAAGGCATTACACCTAAAGCAGATGGTGCATTACTATAAACTAAATTAGCATTATAAGCCAAAGCATCAGGGTTTAAAGGATTGTAACGCAAATTTCCCGAAAGATTTTGTTCACCTTGCGCATTCCTGAACTCAAAACTATAGGTTGCTGTATTAGCTGGCAAAGCCTCACTTAACCACGCCAAACGCGAGGCATTGGCAACATCGTTTAAGTCGTTCACTTCTAATCCCGAAATTTGCGCCACATTGGCCATAAAACCTTCGCTTACCAACGCATTAAACTCAGCTTGGCTGCCTAATACGCCCCAATAACGCAAAGCATTTTCGGTGCGAGCATCATTCGTTACTAAAGCACTCTCAATGCTAAGACTTGGCGTTGGTGCAGGTCTTTGACTTTCAATAAGTGCAAAGGCATCGGCAAAGGCTTGTGGCAAGGTACTTTCGTTAGCCTGACTCAATAAACTAAGCACCTGCGGGTTCAGTTGATTAATCGTATTTACATTCCGTAAACGCTCTAAACTGCTTTGCAAACGACCTATAGCACCTTGCCAACCTCGGTTACCGAGTGTTCGTTGCAACAAATTCCCCAAACACGCTTCAATCTCAGTTACACAAGCATTAGACCTTTCGTTTACTTCAGATACCTGTAACAAATCTAAGGCTTGGCTATACAGCTTGCGTGCCATAGGTACGGTTTCAATGGTATCTTGGGTAAACAAGCGGTCGGCATACGCATATAAACATTGTATAATATTCATCACCGTGTATTTGGTATAGGCGTTTCTACGACTAGATGCAATAGTATGTGGGTTTAAAGGATCGAGCAGCCAAGAAGAGAGATTACGGCTATAATTATTAACAGCAAATTGCTCTAAATAAAGTCCATAAAATATTTTTCGTGAACTCGCTAAGTTTAAAGTATAATCATAAACACTTCTATACCAAGATAACGCAGAATCATAAATACCTCGTTTTTGCAGTTCTAACGCTAATAACATTGGAACAAAATAGTAGGCTTCATATAAAACATCACGTAAACTAGTAGTACGCATCACGTGATTTGTATGAATACCTTCAGGTGGTTGAAGAGTATATTGGAATTGTAGTTTAATTGCTTGCAATCGGAGAGGCCATTCAACGGCATCAATACAATCTGCTGACTTAACTGACCTACCATAGTATAACGGATCAAATAACAAATTAAAAATATTCCGAAACTCAAAGTAATTGTATGGCATTAATCCGAAAGAAATCTGAGAACCAAAAGTTAACTTAAAGCTACCCATTCTACATTCAACCGCACACGAGGCATTATTTACCCGTCGTTGCCCATGCATCTCAAAAATTTTTATAACTCTAGCGGTTAATCCGACATACTGCGAATTTGAATTAGGCACATTAGAATTTAATGATACCATAAGAAAACCATGACTATTACGATAATTAATATCAGTAGCTGTGTAGTTTCCTGACTGAGTTAATGTGGCAGTAAAAATTATTCGACGTGATACCGTGTTTGTTACAATACCATTTGTCAAAACTTGTATAATAATTAATAGGGTATTATTATTCTCCTTATCTTCAATAGCCGAGCAAATTCTAACGGTTTGAGAAGAACTCAGTGTAGTATTAAAGTTACTACCAGCTGCCGAGGTATAAAGACTTGTTGCAAGAAGATATACTGGTGAAGGAGATGGACTATTAGAATTAAATGATTGGTAAACAATACTATCCCCTCTAACACCAATTAAAAAATCATCTACCTGTTTATTGTTCGTTGTTTTCAAAGGCAAATGAACACTTGTTATATAATCAGGGTCGGTACCTACCATTTCTTCATATACTACAAAAGTTTGTGAAACAGGATTTATACCATCTAATTTATCCTCATTTTTCACAAATTTATGCCCACTCAGATACTTTCGTCTTGAAAGTGGTCCGCCATTGACAATATAAGTTTGTTCCCCAGTATATTCCACCATAAAGAATTTACTCAACTCACAATATCCCTCTTGACAAGCATAAACTTTTGTTGGTTTGAAATTAGCTACTTCCGCAAGTTTAACTTCTTTTTCTTTATCATCCCAACCCTTATTAGGTATGGAAAGATCTTTTACTATGTACGCTAACTTTAGTTTTCCATTATTAAAATAGGTGTAAAAAACATTTAAACTTAGCTCCGAATAAATAGATATGTTTGGATTACCACTAACTATTTCACGTTCACCAAAAACATAACATCCTACTAAATTACACTCAGATGAAATAGGTAATTCCTCCCAAAAACTCGGAGCATTTACTGAATAATCAGCATCTGCTTTGTAAGAATAGTAAATTTTATTAGATTTTTTTGCTTGGGCAAAATAAAATGTTGTGGACTCTGGGGTTGATTTTATTGAATCACAACAAGAAGATAATGGCCCTAATGGTAAATAAAAATCGGCAGTTGTTGTACAAATAATTTCTAAATCTTGTATATCCTCAAAGTACCTACTATACTCCTTTCCCGCCTCACACGCATCCTCGGGACTAAAGCGGTTTGCATTTTGTAACCGATCGGCTAGTTTCATAAACGCAGGGCTTTGGCGGCGTTTCAAGGTTGGGTATAAAATATTTTCGGGATACAAAAACGTAAACATAGCCCCTCGCCAAGTAGAGTAAGATCCCAACCATTTCCACTCTTCCCTAAAGTTAGGAGCGTATAACGAGAAGTTAACTACAAAATCATCGAACACCCCATTTTGCAATGCAAAAAATAAGCCTTGTATGGTTTCGATGGCAAAGCTAATACGGGTGTGTTTAACACAACAATTATCTTTCGTTTCAATAAAATACGTTTTAGCCAAACGCTCAGCACCATCGGCAAAAGGTTCGCAAGGGTTTAACAAAGCGCGTATAAGTGCGTCACGCATAACGGGCATCACACGGTCTTCCGTCTCTTGCAACACCTCTTCGTAAGTATGACGAACCGTTTTTTCTAAATCAATGCGGCCATCTAAAATGTCTTTCCATTTTTTACGATCTCTGTGCGGTGCACGCCACAAATTATAGGTTGGCAAATCGCTTAACGGAAACGTATCGGGTTTTAATTCGTAGTTTAAAAACACATCGGGATTTAAACTAAGATCCATGTTGTATTCTTCTAACACCTGTGCATAACCCTGCTGTAAAGTTTTAATGCGTATTAAAATATCGCGTACATCGTTAACCTCTTGCACTAATAAACTTGTACTGGTGGCACTTACCGAAGTTTCTAACTCTAAAACAGCATATACCCTATCCAATACTTTATACTGCTCATAAGTTAATTCGTGTTGCTCTAAATTTGAACGTATGTCTTCTTTATTGGCTTCTTTAATTTGTAAGGCATTAAAATAAGGCAAATAATTTAATCCTACCAAAGGCGTAAAACTTCCAGTACGAGCTAAGGTCGCATCTAACAAATATTTGTAATTAGTAAACAATACCGCAGGTTGCAAATTCACATTTAAACTGGCATCTAGCAAGGTTGTGTCGGCCATAATAACCCCGTAGCGAGCATTCCAAACTTGTTGCACCACATTGCTGGGTACAAAGTTTATAATGTTTTCGATGGGTACTATATCAGGTTGTATAAAGGGTAACCTACTCCACGCTTCTAAGGCCTGTTGCCAAGCTACACGGGCTTCGGTATTCCCAAGCACCGCCCCCAATTTCATTTTTCGTACGGCATAATACGCTACTGGCCATTGGGTAATGTTGGGCAATGCAGCGTTAGAGCTTAACTCTTCATCTATCCAACCTTTTACGTTGTTTAGCGTCGGATACCATTGTTGGCGTTTATACGCCGAAGCTAACAAACGAGCGCATTTTTCTTGGTCGGCTAAATTGGGTAATCCAGCGGTGGTATTCAATTGTAAGTTTTGATGAATAATGGCTACACGCAAAAAATCTTCAGCACTTAACGAAAAAGCCGAGGCAATCGCATCAATGGCTACTTGTCGCGCAATTTTATCAATACCATTCAAATCGTTTATTAAACTGGTTATGCTAGTATTGGCAGGCAATACAAACGCAGTCTGTTTCGAGCCTGTGTTTACCTCGTTCAATAACTCGCCCATGCAATTAACGGTTAAACTTGCCAAATGCGTTTTATAATCCAAACGTTTAGCCTCTAAACTGGCTTTACGATTGGCGTAAAGGTTTCTAAAATCGGCAGCACCAGGGGTTTCTAATAGATCGTTTGCTTCTAATAACTCGGGGTCTATAATAGGAGTTGCACCGCTGGTTAAGGTATTACTTTGCAAACGATCATCCCATATACCGTTAGTAGGTTCGGCAATAGCTTTCCAAAAATCGCGTTTGCTTAAACTTAATTCAATGGCTTGGTTTGCACTGTCTTCATATAACAATTCTTCTTGCACCCAAACATCTACTAAAGCCACTTTAGCACTTAAACGCGCAATAGATGCCAATTCATAGGTCATGTCTCTATCGGGTTTTGCTTGTGTGTAACTCGATTGTAGATATAATTCAAATGCTTTTAATAATTCCATTAAACGCATAAACCGAGCTTTGGTCATGCGTAAATTACCACTTATAAATTGCTCGTGTGCCGTTGTAAAATGCCCAGCATTTAAAATAACAGACAAGCGTTTTAATCGCTCGTAATACGATAAGCCATTAGCGTTTATGCCCAACAAACTATTCCACGCCATCGGATTTGTAAAATCTCTCCACGTTGCATACCCCGGGTTAGCAGTAATACTCGATGCCACAGGGTTGAGTAAATTATACGAACGCATGAGGCTAAATTGATCGTTTACAAAACTTTCGGGGTCAATTGTATAATCGGTTTGTAACCTAACCTCACACTCAAAGTACAAGGTAAACGTAGTTGAAGTAAAACTGGCAAATAAACCCAACGCATCTTTAAAAGTAAATTGCTGAGTGTTGGCATAAGAAACCGCTGTTAGTTGATTACTGACATTATCAAGGGTCATACTAATGTTCCCACTCATTCCTTCCACCTTCACTAAAAATGAAGTGCCTGTAAACGCATCTCCAAATAGAGGTGTCGTAAAATTGACGGTATAAGCCGTACCTGTAACGGTTACCATGCTCATATCGAATGGCACAACACGCATGTAACGCATGGTTGGCACAGCACCGCTTGGCTGAAACAAAGTAGGTTGAGTTTGTGAAAGGGTTGATTTTTCTAGCACCACATCGGTAACCGTTTCGTTTAAACGTTTATTTAACACCGAATACGTTACTGAATTATTTGCCATTAATAAACGGACTTCGTTATTTTCAATAACATGCGTACTCAAATCGCGCATCGGTACTTTTAAAATACGTTGTTGTAAATCGGCTGCTGTGCGCACCGTATTATTCGATATAACGGCGTTCAAAAACACATCGGTATCTAGCTTACGATTTTCCCAAATGGCGGCGGCATAGTTTCCTGGGCGGTAAGTAATATCTTCTAAGCCCATAAAATCTGGATCCACAATGGGTTTCCAAGAGGCATCAATACTTGCTAACTGGTTAGCATTAAACCCTTGACGGGTGTATTCATTTTTGAAATAATCATTACCCTTCCACAATTCGCGCAAATAAGCCGATTGCCAAATTTCAATAAAAGAGGCAGGTGTAGCTGTTAGTACATCGCGAGTGGTGTCTCTAAACCCAAATAACTCTTCTAACTTTTGAGCCGTTAGCATATTTACTGGATTAGTCGAATTTTCTTGCAGCCATAAACGATCAACTACATATTGCGCGGTATAGGGTACATACATGGGTAAGCCCAAACGATCGCTTAATTTTTTAGCAGCTATTTGTTTTTTAGTAACATCGGTTTCGGTTGCTACCTTGCGTACTTCTCTAAACGAAGTTCCCATTTGCGTTAACAACGTTTGATACGCCAATAAAATATATTGCGCACGGTCTTTAGCCAGTTGATTCAATAATGCAGTACCTAATCCGCTTCCTAAATTGGCTACTCGCTTTTCTAAAACTTCGGTTACCAAACGTACCCTGCAAAACGTATCGTGTAATGTGGCACAATCTACCTGAAACTCGCCAAAAGGTTGTAAAAATTTACGTTTCAATAAGGCAATAAAATTTACCTTTGTGCCGCCACGATTATAAGGCGGGTCATTCAACGAAGTACTACTGTAACTAATTGTTGCAGCCCCATAATTAAGTAAATCCATTAAATAAGCAAACGGACTAATGTTCGATTTACAATCACTACACCCGCAACTATTAACCAATGGTGCCAATTGCCTTTCCACAAAATTTGAACCTGGTGCAATTGGTAACTCAGACGAAGCCATTCGCAACTCACCCAAAGCACCTGCCAATAAATTAGAAGATAACCTAACGTTTTGAACCGCTAGTTCATGCACACGCGCTGCGTCTAACAACGACATAGTAGTTAACGTAGTGGTCGTGCCAAGAAATTCATTTCGAGAGGCGTTAGCAATTCGTAATATAGAATCGTAGCCACTACTAATTAACTCTTGGTTTTGAGTTGCATTTTGATTCAAGGCGTATAAATCTACATGCGCTTGAAGCAAAGCCATCTCTGTGTTATCGGTAACTCTCTCTGTTAAACCTTCTAAAAAACTTAAAGGCCCAGCAGCGCGTAATTTATCTAAACTGGTTAAATTACTCGTAGTTAAAAATGCGCGAAAACCAGCACTAAAAGCATTGCTACTAAGTGTTTCAATTTGCTCTAAGTCTGGGCTAGTATCTGGCGTTACAAATGGCGTTGTTAGTACGTTAACTGTAATAATACGCATCGTCGAAGGCTCAACGTTAGTGAAGGTAAATGTTTCTGCATCACTGGCATCACCAGCAACTGGTGAGTGTAAAGATAGATTAATTGTAACCAAATGCGCATCGCTGTTTTGTAATGACCCTCTAAAATTTTCAAAAGGCGAACGGGCTTCTCCCAAAGAGGCTTCAACAATACGTCCTTCTGAACCTGTATCTTCATAAAGCCCATCTATCACACTCAACATGGCCGCAGGAAATTGAACAGAACGGAATTTTAAAGTAGTTAACAAACTCCAAGTATTGGTGCCGGCTTCAAACCCATAAACATGACCCTTTGTTGTGAAGTAAAGCGCACTAATCGATTCGGCAATAGTAACGCCAGCAGATAAAGCACAAGGCCGTGTACCAATTAAAACACATAACTCCCCATTACTAACTACAAAATCACTTATTAGTGTACTAACTTCAAGACCCGTTTCAGGATTCCTTACTAATAAATACGGTTCATCATTTCGCGCCTCTAAATCGCCGCTAACCCGATAGCGTATAACTGGAAAATCGCCATTGCTTTGACGTTTAATAACTGGAAAGGTAGGCACTTTTACCTCTGCATAGCCCTGCGCTGCAATAAGGTGCGTTTGCGTTACTGCATCGGGCGCATGAGCCATTACCGTTTCGGAAGTTAAAGTGTAATTAGATGATACAGGTGCTCCACTAGCATGTATCAATTGAAATAAAACCGTATCGGGTTGAGCGGGATTAGTAATAAATGAATCCGCATTAATTCCATTTTGGATGTTTTCGATATTAGTAATTTCAATTTCAAAATTACCAAGATTAGTGAACCCTTCGTGAAGAGTTAAATTTTTAAAGGCTTGAGACATATTTTTTCTTTTTAGTTGATATATATTAAAAGGGTTTTGGTACGCTGATTTTTAATCACCGTTAAACATTCGCTCTAGTAAACAAATGTTAGATGTAAATGCGGTTTAAGTGAATGAGATTAGTCGGGTAACAACGATTGGCCGTTGTAATAGGCCTTCATAAACACTTCGTTAATTTTACCATCCACAATGTAGTTGACTGGACTCTCGCGGTTAAAATCAACTACAAAATTACCCGCCGCATCGGTTGTTCCTTTTCCTAAAAAAATAACGGTTAAAGGTGTCTTGTGCCAAAGTTGAACTTCAATGTTTTCGATTAATTTATTTTGTGTCGTGCTTCCGACTTTGTAGAGGCAGTTGATATTTCCTGCTACTCTGAAATTTCTGTTATTACTCATTTTCTGTGTTGTGTAATTGGTTATTACGATTATTTTCTTTGATGCTTTATACAAATGTACATTCGTGTAACGCTAAAGTCAAGTATATAGTACATTTATTTTATGGAAAAAGTGTTAAATATTTTTGAACTAAATTTTAGCCTCACCCTGTTAAATAAACAAAATAAAATAAATCACTATCACCAACTAATCTATATTTTTATGCTAATAAAATAGAGTAATGAACCGTATTCAACAACAATTAAAATCAAACCTAATCATCTGTCTTTAAATTAAAATGATGAAATGAAAATTACAATAAGGAAACGAAAATTCCATTTAACAGCCGTCATAGCATCCTCTATGTTACTTCGGGTTAGGTTTAGTCTTCCATTGGGTTGTACCTCTATCCCTTTCCACATATCCGCACACGTGTAAAAATGGGTATTGCTAACCGTTAACAACACATTGGGCAACACGTTTATTTTTACATTCGGGGCTACTAAAAACTCGGCATTCATTAAAAACAAATTGCTGGCAATGGTGATGTCATTATTAATGGCATAAGACCCCCCTGTTGGTTGCCAACGTTGGCGTATTAATGTTATTAGCGGTTTGATATTTTACTTTAGGGCGTGTGCCTTTGTTTATCTGTGCATTAAGTTCTATTTGCACCTTGTGTTTATTTAAACTTATTGGTAATTACTTTGTGTTCGGCACCGGGCTGTTCGCTTTAGCCCCTCGTGTGTGTTGCCATTTTGCTACGGCGTGCGGGGTCTTCGTGCCTCAGCCTCCGCCGCTCGTGCAAAATGCGCCACACACACATC
>JAAFIL010000073.1 GCA_013297775.1 Bacteroidota bacterium | reverse complement strand
TATACAACAAAAAATAGCGTGCAAACACAAACTGTTTAAACACGCTACAGAGGCTGGCTCAAAACCGCCTTGAGGTAAAGATAAAAAATTAATATTTTATTTGGAAATCAACACAGAATCTTTGCGCACTTTGCGTGCTATCTTCAGTTTAGTCTATTATTGAATCGCGTTAGCTAGTTTATTCTAAAGCCCTTCTTTCTTAAAATTTGGCATTCATTCAATTTCTAAATTATTGCTTCCCTTTTAGTTCTAGTTCACTCAAGTAAAGCGAGTTTTACTCAGTTTAAGCAACCGTCTAAACTTGTTTAATAACCACTAATACAAATTCGCTCATTTCTTTGATTCAGAGTTGTACCTTTTGCATGAAGAGTTTAATTTTAATTCTACTAACTTATCAAACACACTTCATGAAACCAAAACACTATCTATTAAGTTTACTCGTGTTTAGCACCCTTTCTATGTTTTCGCAAACACCTGCTAGTACCTTTTTATTGCGCGGCAACATACCCGAAAGCCAACGTAGTTTTTACCTCAAAAGTATTGAAGCAGCTAACCTCGAAACCTACCGCTTGCGCACACAAACGGTTAACCTTAAATTCAAAAATGGTTTTGTAGTCGAGTTGCTATCTGCCAAAGAGTTACTTGTAAAGGGATTGGTGAAAGAACTCGACTTAAATAATTACCCCGAAACTTACGAAAATCCCAATTACAAATTGCCTTTATTCGAGGTATTAGCCTCAGGTTGGCTTACCGCCGAAGTACAAACCAATACCAAGTAATTTTATGAAAAAACTATACATCCTCCTCACCTGTATTATAGCTACTTGGCAGCTATCCGCACAAGCCCCCGCCAACAATAATTGTTCGGGTGCCATTAACATTCCTGTTGGTACGCCCCCTCCTTGTGGCACTGGTGTGCAGCAAAGTACATTAAGCACGGTGGTCGGCAACATCACCAATGCAACACCCGGAAACCCTTATATTTATCAATCGGGTTGTTCGGGAGCAGGTGGTCCCAATCAAGCTATCACCGCTAACGATGTATGGTATTCCTTTGTAGCCACGGGTTTTCAAGCCTCGATAACCATTAATTCCAGTTTTGCCAATCCAAACCTTGCATTTTATTCGGGCAATTGCACCAACTTAGGCGGCGGCATTGGTGGCTGTGCGGTGGGTGCTGGTGGCACAACCACCCTCATTGTTAATCAAATGATACCCGGCACTACTTATTATTTGCAAGTGAGTGGCAACGTAGGACAAGTAGGCACATTTACTTTAGGCATTCGGAATTTAAGAGACTGTCAAGATTGTCTGCAAACCACAACCCTCACCGTTAATCCGCTTCCTGTTAATGGAGCTTATGCGCCTGGCACAACGGTTAATTTTTGCTTGCACATAGGGGCTTACAAAACAATTAATACCAATTGGTTGCATGGGGTGCAATTAACGTTTGGCTCAGGCTGGAATCCCGCTTCCATTGTGCCTAACGTTCCAGTTGGCATTAGTGCTGCGGGTTCGTGGTCCTTTTACCCAACTGGTATTGGCGTACAAAACGCCATTAATTGGGGCAGGGGTTGGTATTATGATTTTACACCTTTAGATGGAAATCCTCGAAATAATTTTGGAGATAGTAACGGCGGTGCCATAGACACCTCTACACCCGGGCAATGGAATTTTTGTGTGGCATTAACAACAAATATAGCTTGCACGCCAGGTTCTAATTTAAGTGTTACATTTAATACAAGTGGAGACGGCGAATCGGGTTCGTGGAGTAATGCGGGTTGTTCGGGCGACTCACCCGTTAATTTTAATGCAGTAGGAGCTTGTTGTCCACCTAATATGAGTGCCTTACCCGCCAACTGTTTTGCTTCTAACACAGGTTCGGCTACTTCCACACCAATTGGTGCAGCTGGCCCTTATACCTACAACTGGACTGGCCCTTCGGGGTTTACAGCAAGCACTAGTGGTGTGGTTGGTGCCAATAGCATTAACAATGTTGTAGCAGGCATTTATACAGTTACCATTGTAGATAATAATTTATGTGCTGTTTCTTCAACAGTTAACGTTACGCAACCCACTTCTTTAACAGCTATTCCATCGTTTACCAATGCCAGTTGCACAACCAATGGCAGCGTGAGTGTAAGCGTATCGGGTGGCACGGGGGCTTACACTTACACTTGGACACCATCGGGTGGCAATGCCTCTAGCGCAAGTGTACCACAAGGTACTTATAATGTAACCATACAAGATGCCAACTTATGCACCCGTGTAGCATCGGTAACCGTTGGCTTTACTGGATCTGTTTCGGCTGCGTTTACTACACCAACTTATACCCAATGTATTAATGGCAATAGCTTTACTTTTAACGCCAGTAATTTAAGTGGTACACACAGCTATTCATTCAATCCCGTTTCGGGTGGTGTACCCGTTGGTAACACCGCTATTTATGGTCCTGTGAGTTTTACGGCACCAGGCACGTATTCGGTGGTGCATACTTTTACCTCGGGTTTATGTTCGGTAAGTGCTACTTCAGTTATAGTTGTTAATCCAATGCCAATTGCCATTGCTAATAACAACGGGCCAGTATGCCCTGGTGGCAATTTAGTTTTAAGCGCAAGTGGCGGCACCAGTTACGCCTGGTCAGGGCCTAACGGTTTTACTTCAGTTGTTCAAAACCCAACGCTTACGCCTTTTACATCGCTTAATGTTGGGATTTATACAGTTACAGTCAACGCATTAGGTTGCACATCTACCCAAACCACTACCGTGAATATTGTAACGCCAACTACATCAGCAGCTAACACCAGTCCTTATTGTGCGGGTAATACTATTCAGTTAAGCACGCCGCTTGCCACTAGTTACGCTTGGTCGGGGCCTAATGGTTTTACTTCGGTGCAACAAAATCCAAACATTCTCAATTCAACGGGGGCTATGGCTGGTGTTTATTCGGTAACTGTTTCTGTTGGTTCTTGCACAGCTACTGCCACAACAACTGTAACCATTAATGCCTTGCCAACACCAACCATTAGTAGCAACACTCCTTTATGTGCGGGGCAAAATTTAGTGCTGAACGGGAGCGGAGGAATTACTTATCAATGGAGCGGACCTAGTGCGTTTAGCAATGCTACTTCAAGCCCTACGTTAAATAACGTAACAGTAGCTAACGCTGGAACCTATACCCTGCTTGTTAGCAATGCCAATTCCTGTACCAACATAGCCGTTCACAATGTGGTAGTTAATCCACTTCCTAATCCAGTAGTGGGTAGCAACGGTCCTGTTTGTATTAACACGTCCATTCAATTAACGGCCACGGGTGGCACATCTTATTCGTGGAGCGGCCCTAATGGATTTACTTCGTTATTGCAAAACCCAAGCATTAACCCCGCAGCTATTGCTAATGCTGGGGTTTACACGGTAACCGTAACCGCTTTAGGTTGCACATCTACCCAAACCACTACGGTGAATGTTTTAACGCCAACTACATCAGCAGCTAACACCAGTCCTTATTGTGCGGGTAATACTATTCAGTTAAGCACGCCGCTTGCCACTAGTTACGCTTGGTCGGGCCCTAATAGTTTTACTTCTGTGCAACAAAATCCAAACATTCTCAATTCAACGGGGGCTATGGCTGGTGTTTATTCGGTAACTGTTTCTGTTGGTTCTTGTACGGCTGCGGCTCTAACAACTGTAACCATCCATGCTTTGCCAACCCCAAGCATTAGCAGTAACACCCCTTTATGTGCTGGACAAAATTTAGTGCTGAACGGTAGCGGAGGTATTACTTATCAATGGAGTGGGCCTAGTGCGTTTAGCAATGCTACTTCAAGCCCTAATTTAAATAACGTAACAGTAGCTAACGCTGGAACCTATACCCTGCTTGTTAGCAATGCCAATTCCTGCACCAACACCGCCGTTCACAATGTGGTGGTTAATCCACTTCCTAATCCAGTAGTGGGTAGCAACGGTCCTGTTTGTATTAACACGTCCATTCAATTAACGGCCACGGGTGGCACATCTTATTCGTGGAGCGGCCCTAATGGATTTACTTCGTTATTGCAAAACCCAAGTATTAACCCCGCAGCTACAGCTAATGCTGGGGTTTACACGGTAACCGTAACCGCTTTGGGTTGCACCTCCATTGGAACTAATACCTTGGTGGTTAATAACCCAACTACTTCAGCAGCTAACACCAGTCCTTATTGTGCGGGCAATACTATTCAATTGACAACACCAACAGGGGTTAATTATTCGTGGAGTGGCCCTAATGGATTTACCTCGGCTCTTCAAAACCCTTCGATTGCTCTTGCTACTGTTACTATGGCAGGAACATATAGTGTTGTTGTAACGATAGGTACTTGTACCACCTTAGCTACTACTAACGTTACGGTGCATCCCTTGCCTCAACCTATTATTACTAGCAATGCGCCTGTTTGTTTGGGTAGAGATCTTATTGTAAATGGAACCGGTGGCAATACCTATCAATGGAATGGACCATCGCTCTTTTCGAGTGCTTCCCAAAATTTTACGGTTAATGCGGCAACACCAGTAAACGCTGGGGTTTATACACTTACTGTAACCGACATCAATAGCTGTACTAATTTTACAACAGTAAACGTGCAAGTAAATACGTTACCGATTGTGTCGGCAAATGGCTCTAGCGTTTGTGCGGGTACTAATGCAGGCTTGTTTGCTACGGGTGGCGTTAGTTATAGTTGGACAGGACCTAATGGGTATTCAGCTTCTGGGCAAAACCCAATACTTACTAACGCTGCATTAAACCAAATTGGGCAATATACGGTAATGGTAACCGATGCCAATACTTGCACTAATGTTGCGGTGGCTTCGATTTTGGTTAGTCCTATTCCTAGTCCATCTATTACTGGCAATGGCGTGGCTTGTTTAAATCAACCCATTACTTTGATAGCTTCGGGCGGCGTTACTTATCAGTGGGGTGGGCCAGCTAATTTTAGTTCGACTGCTTCAACAGTAACACTTAATACGAATAATGTGGCATTAAGCGGTGTTTATTCTGTAACAGTTACGGGTGGCAACAATTGCAGAGCCGTTGCGGTAACCAACGTTACGGTATTGCCTTTACCAGCGGTTATTATTAACAGCGATAAGCGTGGCGGATGCGTACCTGTGTGTATCAACTTTACGTGTACAAGCAACACGCCACTTCAATCGTATAGTTGGGGCATGGGTAATGGTGTACCTTTTCCTATTTCGAGTTCAACGGCTACCTCTTGTTTTAATAGTGCGGGTGTTTTTTCAATTTCAACATTGGTTACCGATAACAATGGGTGCAGCAACTCTGGCACTTATACAGTTGAAGCCTATCCTAAACCGAATGCCGATTATGTTTATGCCTCCACAAAACCAATAGCCAATGTAAGCGGCGATGTGAGTTTTACAGACTTATCGAGCGAGGCGGTTATTGCCAATTGGAATTGGGATTTTATGAATAATGGGGTACACACATCCACTCAACAAAATCCTGTTTTTATTTATCAAGATGCAGGCGAGTATTTAGCTACTTTAATCGTAACCAGCAATCGTGGGTGTAAAGATACCGTCATTAAAAGTATTGTGGTAGGCGATGATTTTGGAATCTGGATTCCGAATACGTTTACACCCGATGCTAGTAGCTTAAATGATGTGTTTCAACCCAAAGGATTTGGTATTTTAAAATATGAAATAACTATTTATGATCGTTGGGGCGAAAAGTTATACTCTGGAAACGATTTTATGCAAGGTTGGGACGGCACATACAACAGTCAGCCGTGTAAGCAAGACACTTACGTTTATCGCATTGTGCTTACCAATGTGTATAATAAAAGTTTAGAATACGTTGGACATGTTAACTTGTTGCGATAAATCGTTATCAGTCTTCAACAAATACTTTTCCTGTTTTACGCACTTTTTAAAAATAGGCTCTGGAAGGGTTGATTTTATTGAAATTGATTTTGAATTTGGGTGTCCCGTTGTTATTTTTAGTTATGTTTATTCGCAAAAAGCCCAATAAATCAGGTAGTATTTCTATTGCATAATCTCGGATTATTTATTTCGGAAACCGATGCCGTGATTAATCAGGTTTTTGAATCATTACAAAATACCAGTATAAAAACAGTTGGACCTGAAATTATTTTCGGCAAAGTCTATGATTCCATAGGATTTAATGCAATCGAAGAAAGCCTTTTTAGACATTTAGTTATAGCGCGTTTGACCTTTCCTTTAAGTAAATTGAAAACAATAGAATATCTCTATCGTTTTCAAGGCGTAATGCTAGATATTGATACGGTATATAGATTTTTAGACAAACTGAATAATAAACTAAAATCAAAAGTTGAACAGATTGCATTTACGCATACTAAGAAAATTTTAAACGACTCTATAAGTGTTGTATGTCATGATTTGACAACACTTTACAAGGAATTGGAAAGAATACTCTACAAAGAAAAATCAACACTATCCTTGAAAAAAGCAGCCGAAGTAACGCATAACATGTATGAAATAAGCTATTCCTTACCTGAATCCAAGCACACAAAAACTAAATTCCTTAAAATGGATGATGAACAAGCACATTTATACCAAATTATCCAGAAAAATTATTAAGGGTGTCCCAACGCTGAAAATAGGAAAGAGGAACTTTAGAATAAAAGCTATAACTTAATTAAATACTAGATTGCACTAAAGATAGCACGCAAAGGTCGCAAAGGTCGCAAAGGCGGAAATTAAATTTTGATAAAGGAATTTAGAACAAACCATTGCCTTTATTAGCTGCTATGAGTTGAGTTAGATGGAATGATGCAATAGGAATCGTAGTGAGAAGTGAAAGCCCTACACAACAAGCACTTTTCCAACTGAGGCATAACACTAACTAGTCAATAAGAGAACGTAAGGCAACATCTTGTTTTGAAGGGATTTCAACTTGTAACAGGTTTCTATTGCCTTTCCGTGTTAAACGCGGCACTCTAAAAAATACGATAAAACAGGGGGTTAAGCCCAATAAAACCGAGGCTTATCTAAAAGATTATTGAAAAACGAGCCATTTGATTATTTTCGTGCGACTAAAATTTTATCACATGACACTAAATAAAAAGTTAATCATTTGCTTCTCTGCGCTGGTAATTGTTATTGTAGCAATTATTATTCCTCTGGTCAATTTGAATGCTAAATTAAGTGATGCCACTAAGTCGGTAGATTTGGCGGCACGTAACCGCGTGTTGTGCGAGCGCATTCATTCGGCAGCTATGTTTTCGAATGCTAGTAAAAATGAGGTAGATGCTAAAAAGGCTCGTGAAGATATGAAAAACCAAATAAACCTGCTTCGTCAATCGTTGCATGTATTGGCCGAGGGTGGCAATGCGCCAGAATTTAGTACTCTAAAAGTTATTTTACCCGCCGATAATGAAGAGCGTTATGCGATTACCAATTTATTGAATCAACTTAACGATTTAGAAAAAAATGTGTATTTACCGCTTATTAACGAACCTAAAACCATTGCTGTAAAAATCAATAAAACAGCAGTTATTAGTTCGACTGAAACGAAAATAATTAGTGCCGATTCGTTAATTGAAAATCCGGCTTTTAATGAAGCCTTTAATACATTAATTGAGCATTACGAGCAAAGAATTTTAGTAAACATGTGTGTTAAGTTAACCGATGTATTTTCGGCTAAGTATAATTTACTGTACCTCAAATTCAACAATTACCTTTACTTCTGCATTTTTGCCATTCTGGTTTGTGTAGTTCTTATTTCCCTTATTATTGCCCGTGCCATTAAACGCCCGTTAAACTCTATTAGCGAGGTAGCCCGCGAAATGGCAAGTGGTAACGTTTCTAAACGCATCAATTACCAATCGGGCGATGAGGTTGGCGAAATTGCCACACACATCAATAACCTCTCGCAAACCATTCAGCATACCGCTACATTTATTGCGGCTATTGGCAATGGAGATATTGATGCCGAATACAACGTAGAAGTTAATAAAGCTATAGATGAACGCAACAATTTGCCTTTAGCTACACTCAACATGCGCGATAAGTTAAAGCAAGTAGCCGAAGAAGAAACCAAGCGCAATTGGGTTACCTCGGGTTTAGCAAAACTATCGGAGATTAACCGAACGATAGATAGTGCCGATGAAAAAATGTACGACACGTATTTACAGTTTATCATTAAATACATGCGAGCCAATCAAGGTGGCTTGTTTATTATTAACGACGATGATGCGTTTAACCCACTGTTTCAGTTGGTGGCTTGTGTAGCTTATAATCGTAAAAAATATTTAGAAAAAGAACTCCCGCTTACCGAAGGGTTAATTGGGCAATGTTATTTGGAGAACGAAATTATTTACATTACCGATTTGCCGCAAACGCATCTAACCATTACATCGGGCTTGGGCGAATCAATGCCACGTTGCCTCATTTTATTGCCATTAAAAACTAACGATAAAACCATTGGTGTTATTGAGTTGGCTTCGTTTGAAGACATGGATGAGTATAAACTTGAGTTTTTGAAAAAATCGTGCGAGTCTATTGCCACTTTAATTGTTGGTTTAAAAACCAATATCAAAACCAATAAACTGTTGATGCAAACCCAACAACAAACCGAAGAAATGCGCGCCCAAGAAGAGGAGATGCGTCAAAATATGGAAGAGTTAATGGCTACGCAGGAAGAGTTAGACCGTAAACAATTTGAAATGGATGCGCGCATAGATGCCATTAACCGCAGCATTGCTACTATCGAATTTAATATGGATGGCATTATTTTAACGGCTAACGATAAGTTCATTAAAATATTTAATTACACACGTGCCGATTTGCAAGGAAAACATCAACACATCTTTTTAGAACCTGCCCTTCGCTACACCGAAGCACAAGAGCAGTTTTGGAACGATTTAAGAAACGGTGCGAGTATCGAAAATCAATTCAAATACCAAGATGTAGAAGGCAAAACCGTTTGGCTATCGGGTATTTACGCGCCCGTATTTGACCGAAATAATTTAGTAGTAAAAGTTATTTTGTTTGCCCGAAACATTACGGCACAAAAATTAGCCGAATCAAAATAAGTTTATATTTTTTTTACGATTAACCCTGTTTTAAACGTTAATCCCTTAATAGATAGTAGGCTGTTTATTAAACGTAAAATCTAATAGAACTCTAAAGAATGCTTTGTTCTTTGGAGTGTAAGAGATTCTTATACCCAATTTCAAGAAATAGGGGCTTTAGAATAAACCTTAAACAGATAGTTCAAAGAAAGAAACTGTCTGCGATTAAGTATCTGTAAGGATTTCAAGGTAAATCATTTTTAAGAAATCCTAACAGTTACTAAATCGGGATTATCTGCACTAAGACAGATAGTTCGCCAAAAAATTTGGCTTCTACTGTCTAATTGCGGATAAAATAGCTAACTCTGCAAAACGCTTAAACTCACACTATGTAACAGAAATTTATGGAGAACCCTACTGCGTGAGGGGCAGTAGCGGCAGCCCCCGAAGGGCGTTTGCTAATTTTGCACGAGCGAGGCGGCTGAGGCACGAAGACCCCGCAGCGACTTGGGCTGGCTCAGCGCGGCCGTAGCAAAATAGCAAAACGCCCAAGGGGCTAAAGCGGATGACCTGACCCCCACTTAAAACTAGCGTTACCATAAACTCAAAGTGTAATTATTACACTAAGCTAAGTAAAACTTGATAGGGGGCACGCCCAAAAATTTCTAATAAACCGTCATTTCAAGAAATCGGATGATCTAGAATAAAACGTTTAACGGTGTAAGGATCCTCACCTCGTCCGTGTTTGAGTGTTAGCGGAAACGAGGACGTGCTAAAGGGGCGTTTGTAACGACCACACCAAAGCTTTATCTGCGTTACAAACGCAGTTCTCAAACGTCCTCGTTACGCTTCGCTAAACAAGGACGAGATAGGGACATCCATAATTCACGTTACTTACTAATCGAACTCAGGTTACCAATTGATTTACACCTTAATCCAATCGCAAACGAAAAATTATAAATCTGACAGGTAGCACAAAACGAATATTTTTGTATCTTGCTCTATTATGAATGTTGCTGAGCTTCCTAACGTTTTATTTATTGATATAGAAACGGTTCCGCTTGTTTACCAATACCAACAATTAGATAGTTCTACAAAAGAGTTGTGGGATGCCCGTTGGCGTTATCGCTCAGATACAACGCCCGAACAACAATATGCCAAGGCAGGTATTTATGCCGAATTTGCAAAAGTGATTTGCATTGGTTTAGGTTTCTATGATGGTGGACAATTTAGAGTTAAAACCATTGCCTCCGAAAACGAAAAGGATATTTTACAAGCCTTTCATGCTTTGGTAACCAAACATTTTAATACCAAAACACATGTGTTGTGCGCGCATAATGGAAAAGAATTCGATTACCCATTTTTATGCCGCCGTTTTATTATTAACAACATCCCTCTGCCAAAAATTTTACAACTACAAGGCTTAAAACCTTGGGAGGTGAAACACTTAGATACTTTAGAATTATGGAAGTTTGGCGATTTGAAAAATTACACGTCGCTTAATTTGCTGGCTTCCATTCTTAATATTCCTTCGCCTAAAGAAGATATGGATGGCTCGCAAGTAAGCCACGTTTTTTACGAAGAAAAAAATTTGAATAAAATTATGGACTATTGCTTAAAAGATGTGATTACCTTAGCGCGCGTATTTCAACGTTTTATGGGTCTGGGTCATTTAACCGATTCACAAATTGTTTACGTTTAAGCAAATGGATTTGAAACACATACGAGTAGCCATGATTGGCAGCGGTAGTTGGGCAACGGCTTTATCGAAGCTATTGCTAAACAACCTGAGCCAATTAAATTGGTTTGTGCGCAAACCCGAAGATGTGGCTTATTTTTTAAATTATAAAAATAATCCCCGTTACCTTAGCTCTGTTGATTTTCCGACAGAAAAAATTGTGTTTTATACCGACCTTAAAGCCTGTGTTGCCCAATCGGATCTTCTTATACTGGCGGTACCCTCGGCGTTTATTCACGATACCTTGCAATTCCTTGAAGAGTCTGATTTACAAGCAAAAATTATTTTTTCGGCTATTAAAGGTATTGTGCCACAACACCATTTAATTGTAGGCGAGTATTTGAACACCGTTTACAAAGTACCCATTGCTAACATTGGCGTTATTACAGGGCCTTGCCACGCCGAAGAAGTAGCCCTCGAAAAATTAAGTTACCTAACCCTTGCATGTCAAACCTCGCAACACGCCCAGCAATTAGGGCAATTGCTAAATTGCAGGTATTTAAAAACAACCGTTAGCGACGATATTTATGGCACCGAATATTCGGCTGTACTAAAAAATGTAGTGGCAGTAGCCGGCGGCATTTGTCATGGTTTAGGTTATGGCGATAATTTTTTGGCTGTTTTAGTGAGCAATGCCATTCAAGAAATTAAACGCTTTGTAGATGCCGTGCATCCTATCAATCGCGATATTAATGCCTCGGCGTATTTAGGCGATTTGTTGGTAACAGCCTACTCGCAGTTTAGCCGTAACCGCACCTTTGGCACTATGATTGGGAAAGGCTACAGCGTTAAAAATGCTCAATTAGAAATGAACATGATTGCTGAGGGCTATTACGCTGTGAAATGCGTTTATGAAATAAATGAAACGCACGGTATCAATATGCCAATTACAAATGCGGTATATAATATCATTTATAAGCAAAGCAATATTCAAAAAGAAATTCAAGAACTATCTGATAAACTTTCTTAACATGCGACTTTTTTTTCAAAGTGTTTCCGTCATCTTTCACCCGCTGCTTATGCCAACGTATGGCTGTTTTATTCTTTTGTTTTTGAAAACAGGAACTGATTACGACATACTAACGCCCTTAAAATTAAAATGGTTAATTACAGGCATGGTGGTATTATTTACTGCTTTGTTTCCGGCCTTTAATATTTTTGCGCTTTACAAAATGAAACGCATCTCAACTTTACAACTTACGCATCAACACGAGCGAGGGTTTCCGTATTTATTAACTGCTTGTTTTTACTTAGGCTTGTTTTATATGCTGCGCGATATTCAATTGTGGAATAGCATTAAGCTAATGATTTTAGGTGCTGGACTTTCGATTTTATTGGCCGCGTTAATTAATATAAAATATAAAATAAGCGCACATGCCATTGGTTTGGGCGGCTTGCTGGGCGGGCTTATGGCGGTATCTTATTTTACACAAGTTAACCTCACCGCTTACTATGTAGGCATTATACTTGTTGCAGGCTTGGTAGGTAGTGCTCGCGTATATTTGCACGAACATAATGCGGGGCAAATTTACCTTGGTAGCTTATGTGGCCTCGGCGTTCAATTGTTTACCTTTTTAATATTACACCAGTTAGCGTTTAACGGATGAATCCCAAAACACTAATAACAGGTGCCACAGGGCTTTTAGGAAGTCATTTGCTATTGCACCTCCTGCAAAAAAATTGTTTGGTAAAAGCCATGTACCGAAACGAAAACGCTAAAGAACACGTTAAAACAATTTTTGCTTATTACACAACCGAAGTAGATAGGCTCTACTCTAAAATAGAATGGATAAAAGGCGATGTATGTGATTATTATTTCGTGGAAGAAGCCCTCGAAAACGTGGACACAGTTTACCATTGCGCTGGGTTTATTTCGTTTGATAAAAAAGACCGCGATCAATTATTTGAAACCAATGCCAAAGGTACGGCCAATCTTGTTAATGCGTGTTTGCATAAAGGCAACATTCAACTTTGCCACGTGAGTTCGATTGCGAGTATTAACAATGCCGATTATAAAGTTCCTTTAAACGAAACTGTTTTTTGGAAAACTAAAGGTAAAGAAAGTAATTATGCCAAAAGTAAATACAATGGCGAGCGTGAGGTATGGCGCGGCATTGAAGAAGGATTGGAAGCCTGCATTGTAAACCCAGGGGTTATATTAGGACCTGGATTTTGGAATCAAAGTTCGGGTAAACTTTTTAAGTTCGGCCAAAAAGGTCAGTTGTTTTATACCAAAGGCATTTCGGCATACGTGGATGTGTTAGATGTGGTGGCTTGTATGTATTTACTAATGGAGCAAAAAAAAATGGCACAACGCTATATTATTGTAGAAGGCAATTACTCATTTAAAACTCTATTAACTTGGTTGCATGCCCCATTTGGTAAGGCCCCACCCAAATACGAACTTGGTATTTTTTTATTGCACCTTGTTGGCTTTTTATCGCGCATAAAACAAAGTTTAAATGGAGGCGATGCGCTTTCGCGCGAAATTATTCAATCGTCGCAAAATACTCAAACCTATACCAATGATAAATTAAAGAACGAATTAGGTTATACGTTTACTTCTACCGAAAACTGTATAAAACGCATTTGCTCCATTTATATGAGTACTCACTAAGCAATGCGTAACTTAACGGTAAATAGTCCATTAAAAATTTAGTCCCAAACAAAACCTGCTAAACCCATTAGAAATGTTTGGTTTTGCGGTTTTCAAAATAGCGTTAGTTATTATTATAGGTCTCGAAACTTCGTTACATTTATATTCTTATCGCTTTTGTCTTTCGCTACGATTTCTACGACCTCTTTTCGGTTTAAAAAATCCTAAAACTATTTTAGTCAATAAAAACTTGCAACTTGTAAGTTAATTTTCTATTTTAGTCTTCAATTTTAGATTTATGCACATTGCGATAGCGGGAAACATTGGGTCGGGTAAGACAACATTAACATCTTTATTAGCGAAACATTATAAATGGCACGCCCATTATGAAGATGCTGATGACAATCCCTACCTAAACGATTTTTATGAAGACATGCAGCGTTGGTCGTTTAATTTGCAAATTTATTTTCTAAACAGTCGTTTTGCTCAAATTTTAGACATCCGAAAAGGAAAACATACCGTAGTTCAAGATAGAACCATTTATGAAGATGCTTACATTTTTGCACCCAATCTTCATGCCATGGGCTTAATGACTTCGCGCGATTATGAAAACTATTTTTCGATGTTTAAATTAATGGAAGGGCTTATCAAATCGCCCGATTTAATTATTTATTTAAGAGCTTCCGTTCCTACTTTGGTGAAACAAATTCAAAAGCGTGGGCGCGATTATGAAAACTCGATACGCCTCGATTATTTAAAACGCCTCAATGAGCGTTACGAAGCATGGGCTAGTTCTTACGAAGCTGGTAAGTTACTTATTGTGGATGTGGACGATACTAATTTTATAGAAAAGAAAGAAGATTTAGGCAAAGTCATCCGTTTAATTGATGGCGAGCTGAACGGTTTATTCAAATAATTGAGCCAACCTACAAACATAATAACTAATTTTTTTGATGCTCAGTTTCAAGATGAAATTGAACAGGTAAAAACGCAGGGTAAATTAATTTTGGCCTACGACGGTGTGCTTAACCCCGAAACAATTACAAAAATTGAGGGCGAAATTGAACAAGCTGTTGCCTCGCTTAAAATACCAAAAGGTCCACTCAAAAAAGTATTTTTTATTTGTGTAGAAGCCCTTCAAAACATGCTTATACACGGGTTTAAAGATGAAAATGGTTTTCAATACAATTATTTTATTCTTTACCAAGCAGGCGATATTATAAATATTGTATCGGCCAATCTAATTTATAAAACAGCTATTCTCAAATTAGAAAAAGACATTTCGGTCATCAATAATTTTCAAGATGCCGCTGAGTTGAAAGCTTACTATATGGAACACCTCGAAAAAAATGAAATCAGCGAAAAAGGAGGAGCCGGCTTAGGATTTATAACCATTGGTGTTAAAAGTGGTAACCGTTTAATTGCACGTTTTACCGACATTAGCAATACCCATTACGCACTCTTTCATTTGAATGCCAGTGTTTCTATTAAAGGAAAAGAATAAAAACTTTATCTTCGATTTATTTACTTCTATCCAATTAGTGTAGCTAAGTGTAACAAATACACTAAGCGTTTTATACCAATATCGGTTCTAAAAGATACAAGTTGAACCAGAATTATTTTTCTTTTAGGCGACGAAAAAATTATAGGCGTAGCAAGGCCTACGGGTATAATTTTTGAGGAAGTATAAGAGAAAA
>JAAFIL010000072.1 GCA_013297775.1 Bacteroidota bacterium | reverse complement strand
GTTTCTTTTTCTCTTATACTTCCTCAAAAATTATACCCGTAGGCCTTGCTACGCCTATAATTTTTTCGTCGCCTAAAAGAAAAATAATTCTGGTTCAACTTGTATCTTTTAGAACCGATATTGGTATGAGCGTTCACGTTGTTACCGCCCTAAAACTAAACAACCGAAAAAGTAAACTTGAAGCACCAACATGCAAGCCGCAATTTTATAATTGCCTTTTGCAAAGGGCTTATGAAAAATAAGGCCAACGCCAAGCGATAAGCACATCCACCCTAAATAATTATGCCAGCCTGCCAAACCTGTTTTGAAATACCAAAAATCTAAATGGGGAGCTACTTGTTCAATGATTACATCTATGCCAGTAGTTAATAATGCCGCCATGCAAGCCGCCGCTAGTGGAGATTTACTTATCCGTTGCACCACTATTAAACTGGATGCGGCCAGCAAAGCCCAGTTTAAAGAAATAACCAAAGGAACACCCGCGTATTTATACCCTAAAGCATTGCCGTAACGGTATGTACCAAATACCCATCCTGTTTTTACACCAATAACCTCGGCAGCAAAGCCAATGCCACACACGGCCACAAAACTAATTATAAACCATTTGTTATAAGGCTGATGAATTAAAAAAACAAAAGAGGTGAAAAGTAATGTAAAGGGGGTAAAGGGTTTAAAAAATTGCGGAAATAAAATAAAACCTGGTGCACCAAAGGCGTACATAGCAATTAATAAATAAAGTGCGTATTTTTTGTAATTCGTTTTCACTATGGGGTGTTATTGACTATTAAAGGGCTCTAAATTAACGTGTATGTTACGCTCTTGTTGTTGGTTAGGTAATAAGCCTTGTTTTAAAAAAGTCATTTGGCCTTTGGGACCCGCTACAAATGTTTCAAAACCTTTGGCTAAACTAAAATCATCGGTTCGGCGATAAACATAAATGTGGCGTATAAAGGGATACTCGCCCGTTTTAAAACTACTTTGTGAGGGTTTTACATAAAGACTACTGTTGGGTTTTGTAACCGCTACAAAGTCTATACTGCTTTCTAAAACTTTATAAAGCGAGTCGTCTGCATCACTTAACCACGCAAAGTCTATAAGTCCCACCGAATAAGGATTTTTACGCACAAGGTTTAACACATCCATTGTTTTTTTTAGGGCGCGTGTATTGGCCGAGAGTTGTTTGGTTTTTAAAATCGAATCTTGAACATAGTGTATAATAGCTGAGTTGGGACTATCGAAAATAAAATACAAAGGATGTGTTTGGTTTAGCGAGTCTGTTACCGAAAATGTATTGCTTAACCCTTGCAGCAGTTGCTCGTAAGTGAGTTTACTGAGACCCGTTTTTTTATTGGTAACAAGTGCTAAACCTGTGTAAGCTACTTTAGAGTGCGCTGGGTTCATTTGTTTGGAAGCAAAAGCTTTTAACTCATTGGCATTTAACTCGCGGGTTATCACCATGGCTTTACAACTGTCTTTATAAAACGCATCTATGGCCTGTGTTTCGCTAACGGCAATGGTTTCGATGCTTGCCTTTGGGTATTGCCCCATAAACGTGTAAGCTTGATTTTCGACGTGCAAAAGCAAACCCTCCTCGCAATACACTTTTAATTGCCCCGAGGTAGGCGAGTTATCTATGTAATCGTTTTTAAAAATGGGGTCTGTACAAGCTAAAAAAAAGGGGATGCTTGCTAGCACGATACTTATTTTTTTAATGGGAGAAGTTAAACTGTTACTCATCGTTTAATTTTTGTTGCTTGTAAGTTTGGTATATTCTTAAACCACGGTAAGCAGCATAAGCAAACATCAACACCACAAAAAAGGGGCGTTTCCAACCGTATAAAGCCTGTGCTTGCCAATCGGTAAATAGAACAGTAATTCCTAATACACAAACAACTACCATCATAACAACTCCAAAAATGGCTGCTGTTGAACCTGAATAAAAACGCATAGCTTAATTAAAATTTAATCAATTCTTCGTAAAGTTCTTTTACTGGTAAACCCATCACATTGTAAAAACTGCCTTCAATTTTATCTATACCAATATACCCTATCCAATCTTGCACCCCATAGCCGCCCGCTTTGTCGTAGGGACTAAAGTTGGTTAAATAATATTCAATTTCTTCGGGTTTTAATTTTTTAAAATATACTTTACTTTCATCGTAAAAAGTAGTTTGTTTATTTCCACTTTTAAGGCAAACGGCTGTAAATACTTGGTGCATTTTACCGCTTAATGTTTCTAACATTTTTTTACCTTCTACAAAGTTAGCAGGTTTGTTGAGGGCTTTCCCATCGCACCAAACAATGGTATCGGCTGTAATTAAAATTTCATCTTCTTTTACATCGTCTTCATAAGCATCGGCTTTTAACTCTGCCAAATAAATCGGAATTTCTTGCGCCAATAAATCAACAGGCCACTTGCTTTCATCTACTTTAATGGGTTTGTTTAAAAAATCGAAGCCTAAACTTTTTAATAAGTCTTGCCTACGCGGCGAGGCAGAGCCTAATATAATTTGATAAGGAAATTCTTTAATAATTTGTTCAACTTTAGTCATAATTTATTTTTTAATGAATGATAAAACAATACGCAATACCAATGAGCATAATCACTTTTAAAAGTAGGCTACTTTGTTTATAGTGCGTTTTGTTTTTGGCTTTAATAATCCAGAGTATTAAGAGGAGTAAAGGTAAAATTAATCCGCCAAATATATAGAGTGGCGTTGGAGAAAAAAAAGTATGATGCGCTTTAAAATGGTTGTATATGGTAACACTTAATAAAATAATGGTTATAAATAGTGTAAAACAAGTAAATAGTTTAGAACTAACTTTACCCCAAACAATGGGCATTGTGTGGCTTCCTGTTAATTGATCGCCTTCAAAATCTTCGAGGTCTTTAATAACCTCGCGGGCTAGGGTGGTTAAAAAAGCAAACAAGGCAAAGAGTACCGACATTTTTAAACAGGTTAAAACAACGGTTGTATAAAGTTTATGAAAACCGGGTTGTCGGTTTTGTAAAATACCCATCTCGAACATAAAGGGCATAAACACCACCGCTGCTGTAAGTGCAGCTACCACTAAGTTACCTACCAATAATTGTTTTTTAAAGTGCGTTGAATAAAACCATAATAAAATAGCAGCTACTATATGAAACCCAACCAAGCGCAAATAGCCCGTTTTTAGAGCGGTGTAGGCTCCTAATAAAATACCCAAAGTAGTCAGCGCAATGTGCAAAATAATGGCCCAACGGCGTTTAATAATTTTATCAACCACCACCGTATCGGGATGATTAATTAGGTCGGTTTTGACATCAAAATAATCGTTAATGATATAACCCGCTGCTGCAATGCAAAGTGTACTTATTACAATAAGATGAAACAGTGTATGCCCCATAGCGGGCAAGAGTTGATTGGATTCTAAAATTTTATGCAACACTAAATAGCGCAACGCATATTGCGTGAGGGCAATAATGATTAAATTTTCGACTCGGATGAGTTTTAAGAATGCAATGCTTTTATGTTGTAATAAACTATTCACGACGGCTAATTAGGTTTTTTGTTTTTTCTTTTTAGCTGCTGGAAATAAAATATTATTTAAAATGAGTCGGTAGCCAGGCGAGTTGGGATGTAGGCTTAAATCGGTTGGGGGTTCTTCTACTCGGTGTTGATAGTCTTCGGGGTCGTGTCCGCTATAAAACGTCCAAGTACCTTTGCCATGATCACCATGAATGTAACGTGCCTCGCCCCAAGCTTTGGTTTCGCCCATCACCAATACACTTTTTTTGATGTAGCGTTTATCGAAGCCCGCGGTTTGCCCCCAAAAGCCTTTTATGGTGGTGGTGTGGTTTTGACACAGCATGGTAGGCACGGGATCCCACTTGGCACTAAAATCGAATAAGGTAAACACATCGTTGCGTTCATTAGGACCGTATTGATTGCGCGAAGAATAAGTATCTATGGTGGAGTATTCGTATTCGAGTGGGTTCATAGAGAGTTTATAATTTTCGAATGCAAAGCCTTTCGAATAATCTATTTTACTATTGGCGTTTTTATCGGCGGGGTCGTGGTCAAAAATTTGTTCGCAAATGTCTATCCCTTCGGCGGCTAAAGCAATATCGTAGCTATCGGTGGCACTGCACATGGCAAATAAAAATCCGCCACTAAATACAAAATCGCGTATTTTTTTTGCTGAATTTAATTTCATTAGCGATACTTTTTCAAAGCCTAAACGTTTGGCGGTGGCTTCGTTTTCGCGCACCTCGGCTTGGTACCACGCGGCACCAGCAAACTGTGCGTAAAATTTACCGTATTGCCCTGTAAAATCTTCGTGGTGTAAATGAAGCCAATCGTAATCTTTTAATTTATCAAGAAAAACCTCTTCGTCGTAAACAACGTCGTAAGGAATTTCAGCATACTTTAAAACGAGCGTAACAGCATCGTCCCAAGGTTGTTTCCCTTTTGGCGAATAAACCGCAATACGTGGTGCTTTCTCGAGTTTAATAGCATCTTGATTGGCTTCGGGGTTTGCAATTTCAGCTAAAAGATTATTGCCTTGGGCATCGCTAATGGTTTCGTAACTAATACCGCGAATGGTACACTCGCCACTTACGCTTTTAGAACTTGGAATCATAAAACTACCGCCACGGTAATTTAACAACCAATGAATTTCGAGGTTACCTTGCAAGGCCCAGTACGCAATGCCATAAGCTTTTAAATGATTTTTTTGGCTATCGTCCATCGGTATTAGCAAGTAAGCCGCAAATTGTTGGAATGACAGGAAGCACAATAAAAGAGTGAAATGTAATTTTTGCATTGTTATAAAATTAGCGAAAAAGCGGTTTAGTAAAACAGATGCGTGAAAATTAAAGGAATATTAACGGTTTTTTGAGGTTTAGTGCGCTACTAAAACTACTTTATGCGTTGTGCGTTCGAGTGTAGATTGAAGTTGTAAATAATAAACACCAGGTGTTACCTTGTCTGTATCTAAAAGCCATTCACTACCATCGGTATTTTTTTCGATGCTAAGGTTTACTACTTGTCCGTTACTGTTACAAAGTAAAACCGCTTGCAAACTTGCTTCATTACTTTTTATAAATAGCTTATTGGTGGCTGGATTGGGATAGACCTCTAAGTTTTGCGCTTTGCTAAGTTCGGGTACTGAAATAACAGCGTTGCTATTGGAGAGCCATAATGTTATATTCATAATTAAACGTTGGTGGTTGCCATTTACTTCGCTTAAATAACCGGGATATAGTTGATCGTTGGGATCGCCCGTGCCATCATCGGCTGGAGAACTATCGCCAATAATGGCAATGCGGCCTTTTTGATAACGGCTATAGGCACACAATACGTTGTTAGTGCCGCTTCCACTGGTTTTATAAACAACACCTCTCACGCTGTTATTTTGAGAAGGAAATAAAGTAACGCTTGTGCCACTGCTCCATTTAACTTGGTTTACGTTGCCATAAGTGCCATTTAAAATAGAGTCGGCGGGTAAGTAAGGAATGTTAGAGGTGGTTTGCGAAAAACTTTGCGCATCAACGGTAAAGCCAAAAACACTGTTGGCCACGCCGTTGTTGCTGATGAGATCGTTTAAAATAAGCGGGGTGTCGTTACCATCGTTGTTGCGATCGTTTTGTGCATGTCCGGAGATTAAAAATAAACCGCCTCCATTTTTTATAAAATTAATAAGTGCTGCTTTTTCGGAAGTGGTGAATAGGATATTGGGTTCGGGAAGCACAAACACACGGTAATTGCTTAAATCTTGCGGGTTAGCGGCATTGCCGTAAGTGATGCTACCGTAATAAGGCAGGGTTTCAACGATAAACCCTCGCTTTGCACAATCTATTCCCCAGGCCGATAAAGCCCCGTTCCAATAGGTTTCGGGGGTGCCAACTGTAATGCCAGATTGCGCAGGTGTAGGGAAACGTTGTGGATTAGATTCATTAGCGAAACTGCCACAATTTAAACAAGCATTTGGATTCCATGTTATGTTATTAAAGTCAGTATCTATTATCCAATCTGCGTTTCCAGCGGTTTCGGCTTTGGTGGCATTGAATAAAATTTTTTTCTGTGCTTGAAGAGTCAGTACACTCACGAATAAACTGAGTAGGATTAAACTTAAACTATTTTTTTTCATTTTAATTTAAAATTTGAATATACAAAACTAAACTATTAAATCCATTTGTATTCTCTCTTTTTTCCGTGAGGGATTATTTCAACTTCGCTTAATATAAATTCGGTGGCAGCCATTAGAAATACTCGGTTCTACGGTCTTTAAAGTAACCTCAGCTATTCTTAAAGTCCTTGAACGTGAACTTCCTAATATCCTTTCAACTTTTGTGTTTCGCTAAGATTTGAATGGTCTATTTACGGTTGAAAAAAACTGCGTGAGGGATTATTTCGACCCCGCTCAATATAAATGAAGCGGTAGCCTGCGATGGTCTTTTGCGAACACCTACGCGAGCGGCGGAGGCTAAGGCACGAAGACCCCGCACGCCGCAGCAGGTGTAGCAAAAGACCGAGCAGCTAAAGCGTAAAGCCCGACCCCATATTAATTTAAAAGTTTTTAATGTAAAATGAATACGACAAACTAAAGTGGAAATCGGAACTGGGGACACGCCAAAAAAATAGATGGCATTGAAAGTATTACGGTTAACTCAAGGCTTTTTTCAAACTTGCAATTACGGTTTTAAATTCAAACAGAAGGCTTAACTAATTTTTGATAAATTGCTTGATAATTGGTGGTTTGCAGGTCGTACTTAATCAATCCTTCGTATGCATCCATGAGAACGATGTGTGAGCAATACAGACGGATGATGTCTAAATCGTGGCTACTAACCACTACTGTTTTTCCGTTTTGGCAAAGGTTTTTTAAGACTTCAAATAAGTTGTGTTTGGAGGGGTAATCTAAAAACGCACTGGGTTCATCTAACAGCAAAAAAGGCGTTTGCTGTGCCAGGGCTTTGGCTATCATTGTTTTTTGATACAAGCCGTCGCTAAGGTTTTCGAGTAAGTAATGTTTATAAGGTTCTAACTGACAGGCGGCCATGGCAGCCTCAACAATGGCCACATCGTTTGCTTGTAATTGGTTTAACCAATTGGTGTAGGGGCTGCGCCCAGTGTTAACTACATCTTGGCAAGTTAGATTAAACCCTTGAATTTTTTCGGTGCCAACAATGCTTAACTGCTGCGCTAATTGCAGCGGCTGAGTTTGTTGAATGGCTTGGTTGTTGATGAGTAATTGACCCGCTAAAGGCGGAATAAAGCCCGCTACGGTTTTTAGAAAGGTTGATTTGCCAACACCGTTGTTGCCAATAAGGGCAACGAACTCGCCAGCATTCACCGTCAACGAAAAGGGATTGACCACTTTTTTTTCGTAACCTAAGGTGAGGTTAATACATTGCAAAATGGGTGTAGCGTTAGTTACCATGTTTTTTGTTTAAACATTAAATAAATAACCAATGGACAACCTAATAAAGTAGTTACCATGTTTAAAGGCAGGTGTGGTGTTGATAAAAAACAAATCAAATCGCTGAGTAGTAACATGCAGCTACCTAATAAAGCGCAACTGAGTAAATGAAAAAGTTGCGACGCTGTTTTAAATAATAAACGAGAGGCAATAGGAATAGCTATGCCTACAAAGGCGATGGGGCCACAAAATGCGGTGGTAACGCCTGTAAGTACACTCGATAAACTAATCCACAAAAAGCGATTATTTTTTATATGCAAACCTAAATTTTGTGCATATTGATTACCGAGGGTTAATAGTTGCAATGGCTTGGCATACCGCACACAAAGCCCTATACCAATGACTACTAATGGCGCATAAATAACTAAGTCGCTCGCTGTTACATTTCTAACAGAGCCCATGCTCCAAATCACAAATTGTTTTAAAGAGTCGCTGTTGCCGAAGTACTCTAAAAAACCTTGTGCTGCACCAATGATTTGACCAAACATTAAACCGATTAATAACAAAAGGGTATTGTTTTTTACTTTTAGAGATAAGGCCGAAATAAGTAAGGTAACCGTAAAGCTGCCCATAACTGCTGCTGCCACTATTGAAGAAGTACCCAGCCCAGCCTGCAATTGCCAACCCAAAGCCGACGAACCTAAAAGCGTAAGTGCCACCATAAAACTAGCACCTGAACTAATGCCTAAAACGTAGGGTCCGGCTAATGGATTGCGAAATAAAATTTGTAAGATAAGGCCACTAATGGCTAGAGATGAACCTGCTAAAATAGCACTCCACATTTTGGGCCAACGAATTTGCCAAAAAATAAAGGGCGTGTTGTTGTCGAGGTTAAACGACAGGCTTTCACTACCTGCAAAAAAAAGATTGAGTAAAGCCAAGCCAACGCATAGCAGCAGTAGTAAACCTAATTTTATGGCATTAGCATTCATTAAAATAGAATGCGTAAATGTAGTGGAATGGGTGCAATTAACCGAATTTTAATAAACGATTAATGCTATTTAGAATGTAATGAACGGTTGAGGTGGAGAAGAACTTCAACCCATTTCTAAAGCAAGTGAGTTGAATAAACACGTATGTATCTCTAAGTTTTTTATACATTTGAGTTTATGGAATGGTTCATTATCCATTCAAACTATGAAACGTGCGTGATGATGTATTTTAGTTTATTAATCGTGCTATTTGCCTTTGTTATTCCTTTGCTGCTGTGGCTTTGGCAATCTCGTTTAGTATTAGCTATTTTGAAGGATTTACGTCTCTTGCGTATTTTACATTACTTTACTTTGTTTTTACTGGGGGTGGGTTTATATCAACGCCAACGTTTAACCACGCTCCATCAAGAAAATTTGATATTGTATTTACAGATGATTTTATTTTTTATAGCATTAGTATATGCTGCTGTATTTGCCATTGTTAGTAATAACCTAGCCGATGTAGAAACCGATCGCATTAGCAATCCTAAACGGCCGCTTGTTACGGGTGCTGTTGAAATACGGAGTTACACGCTTGCTGGGTACTTGAGTTTGCTGATCGCATTTGGGCTTGCTTTTTTAATAAGCTCAAAAGTATTTATTGGTATTTTCTTAATTACTTTCGGTTATTTTATTTATTCGTGTCCGCCCTTGCGTTTAAAACGGTATGTGTTTATTGCTAAATCGTTAATTGGATTTAATTCGTTGGTAATGATGGTAACGGGGTTCCGTTTAGGAGGTGGTCATTTTGGCGATATTCCGCTGCTGTGGCTAATTTTTGTGATGGGTCCATTGGCGTTTGCCGCTAACTTTGTAGATTTAAAAGATACTGCTGGAGATAAGCAAATGAATGTAAACACCCTACCCGTTTTGTTGGGCGAACGCAAAGCCCGCTTATTCATTGCTGGCTTCACTTTTTTGGCTTACTTCATGGGTGCATTTTTATTACAGCATTATTTTATTTACGCCTTGGCTGCATTAACATGTGCAGCACATATTTATTTTTTATACCGTAAACCTTATAATGAGTTGCCCATTTTTATTTGTTACTTATCTAGTTTAATAACGGTGTTTGTGATGCTACTTGTATGAAACACTTCTTATATAATTACACCTTTTTGCTTCGTTTTTTAATCGTAGTATTGGTTTATCCTTATCGTGCGCAAACAGATAGTTTACATCTTTTAAAATTGGAGACGGCTATTGAAAAAGGACAAGCATTTTTAATGAACCTTCAAAAACCTAACGGTGTCATCTGCGATACAGTTAATCCATTATTTGAGTTGTGGGAAACTACCATAGCAAGTGGTGCCATTCAACACGCTAGTGGTAGCCAAAGAGATACCGTTCTATTAAAAGCATTGACTTATTTAAAAACCAATCAAAATGCAGTTGGATGGCTGTGTCATAATCAAAAATGTAAGCAAGGCTATTGTATTGAAACAACGGTGGCGTATTTCAGATTATTAGCGCGTTTGGGGCAACCCATTCAACAACCTATAAAGGGCTTACTGGGTTTGCAACAACCCGACGGGGCTTGGTTAATTGGTAACCCTGATGTGAACGAAACTAAAAAGTATGCTTCGGTTACGGCCTTTATGCTGGTTCTTTTGCAAGAGCAGCATTTAACCCACTTGCCTTCGTACAAAAAAGCATTCGAGTTTTTAAGTAAGGCACAACTCCCTCAAGGACATTGGGGTTATGCTTGGGAGTATTATCACTGCCCAGCTTATGCCTTGTGGCCCAGTTTACAAGTAATGCTTCAACATAACTTAAACACCCCTCAAAAAAATAAAGCCTTAACTTATTGTTATCAAGCCCAACAAGCCAATGGGAGTTGGTGGTTTTACGATAGCTTGTATCCCAAGCAAACATCGGCTAGTTTGCAAACGGCACTTATGCTTTTAGGATTAGAAAACGATAAAAGTAAAGTTGGTCAATTAGCCATTAGCAAGGGTATTGCTTTTTTACTACAAGCGCAACTTAGCAATGGCAGTTGGGATGGCGGTTTCTTTCCCATTAAGGATTTACGTTATGTTAAAAAGGAATATATCTTTGCAACGGCTCAAGCCATAGAAGTATTAGTGCGTTATAGGACGTGGTTAAAGGCCAACTAAACAAGACATACTTTACGCTTGTACGAATCAAATAGCACCTATTTATGACACTACAATTTTCTAGTATTCAAAGTAAAAAATGCAGACCTAGCAAGTGTTATACTCCGTATTTTCAAAAGAGAAGAAAGGGAAATTTTTACTTAGGATTGAAGCATCTTGTAGGTGCAATTGGTAGGGTTGTATGTATAGGTTTTATAAGTGCGTGTGCTTACACCAAACCTGTTAAGAGCGAGTTACCTTTGTTTATGGAGGCTAATTCTTCTAAACTTTATTTAATTAATACTTTACCTACATCGCCGTCGGAGGCTGATGTGCATTGGTGTTTAATGGCATCGGCTTTATCGGGAAAAGCCACACAAACCCTCCACTATTATTTGAGTACTTGGCAAAAAAAAGATTCAGTTTTTAAATGGCAAACGCATTATGTGCCAGATGTGCCACGCGATGAAACGCAAACCTTTCCGATTGCAACGGCTTGGCGCGCGCCAGATACGTTAACGGCACAGTGGGAGTGGGAACTGAATAGAACACAGTTCAAATTAATAACTTCGTTAGATAAAACCGAACGCTCCACTTATACTATTACTTATCCCAAGCGCGACTCGTTGCCATTGCATTGTTTAGACCAAGCCCATGCAATTTATGCCGTTGAAACCATGCCAGCTTTGTTCAAAGTAAAAGGAACACACCAACACGGCATACCTGTTATGATTACTATTAGTGTTTTTAATTCGTTGGATGCCTTGTTGCAACGGTATAAAGGACAAACCTTAGTTTGGTTAGATGCGTGGTTACCGGGGCAAGGGGCTTTATCTTTCTTTCAAGTGATAACGCCAAGTGGTGAAGTGCAACCTATTTTTTTCAAAGGCTATCAAGAGCAAACACAGGCATTGGTTACGGTGTTGCCTCATTCTAACTGGATGAGTTCAACAACACAAAAAACCTATCCTTTAGCATTTGAGGTAGAATTGCCACAAGTTCAAACAACGTTACGCATAATGCCTAAAGTCTTAAATCAAGAAATAAATCAAAAACAATCCTCATTTTGGATGGGTGCTGTTTCGGTGCGCGATAAATTTAGTAACATTGAACTAGGAAGTGGTAACTTGTATGTGTTTAGCAGTAAATAAATGAATAGCATTCAAACTTTTTTTATTCGAGTCGTTAATCGCATCGAAACGGAGGCGAGTTCGCTACAGCGTTATGTGTTTTTATTTTTTGCTATTCTGGTATTACGTTTAACGCTCGAATTTTTTTCGAACAACCGTTTATTTACCTTGGCCGATGTGCTACACATTAGCCTTTGGTTTATGTGTATTGTGTTGGCATTTTTAATACAGTTGCATCTATTTTCGGGCGAGGACATACGGCGTGTTTTTAAATTGGTTATTACTTGTTTTAGCATTGCATTAACGGCACCCTTGATAGATATTTTTGTAGCGAGAGGCATGGGTGTAAAAATGAATTACTTGGCCTTAAATAGCTGGCGCGAGGTGGCGTTTTCGTATTTCACCATTGGAGGAGCGAGTTTAAGCCGAGGGGCTACGTGGGGCATCCGCATCGAAATTGTTATTTTGGTGGTAGCAAGTTTTAATTACGTTTATACAAAAACCAAACGTTTGGCTCGGGCTTTGTTGGCGGCGTTCTCCATTTATACGGTTCTCTTTTTTTCGGGGGCATTGCCTTTTTTATTAGAGATTTTTGTCAATGCGTTACATTTACACTATGCCGTTGACGATAACTCTACTACTCTAGCTTTGCTAACGTTTAATTTGGGCTTTATTCTTATTTTATGTTTTTGTTTGTTTCCGAAACGTGTATTGCATTTTTGCCAATTGGTAGAATGGTGGCGTTTGTTAGCTCCTTTAATTATTTTTTGCAGTGGTGCTTTGTTGGCGCGTCAATTATACGAATCGAATTGGCAACTGAACCCGAGTAACTTGTGGCACTTCCCTTTACTATTACTATTGGGTTTAGGTTGGTGTGCTTACTTTTATAAAGTTAAAGCCCGAGCTATAGCCACACCCACCGCATTTCAAGCCTCTTATCCTGTTGAAAATGCGTGGTTGATATGGATTGTAGTTTGCTCATTGGCCATTTCGTACCGCACTTTTTTTGTAGCCATACTCATTTGGGGTTTACTGTTTTTAAATTATGAAGCACCTTTGCGTTTGTATCGTTTCAAATTTTTGAATACGTGTTTAAACGCACTTGCGTTGATGGCTTTTGCTTTATGCGGCTTTGTTAGTTTTAATGCCCCACTTGTTGGTTTTCCGGCACCGTTGTTGTTAAATGGATTATTGCTTGCTGTTGTGTGCATTGGGTTAATCGAATATAAACCCCATGCTTTATGGATAAAAGGGCTATTGGTTTTGGGCTTAATGCTCTTACTTTTTGTTTTCTCTTTTTTAATGCGTTTGAACTGGGTTTATCAACTAGGATTATTAGCAAGTACTTTACCTTTTGCAACGGCTTATCTTTTTAGTATTTGCACTAAGCCAAGGTTGTATATGTTAACTTTACCAATGATTTTATTTACTTTTTATTGCATTTGCATTTATTTCTAATTTGCTTTGTTTAGAATTTAACCTTTCGTTTACACTACAATTACATTTCAGTTAAAAAGTTTATCTTAGAGGGTGATTTAATCTATCGCTCAAAAAAATGAAAAAGTTCTTCTTAATAATTATCTTATTGATTTCATTTTGTTTTGATAAGGCACAAGTGTTTTATACCGAAAATTTTAATAATGGCTGCACGGCCAATTGTTTATTAACGGCTTACGGTGGTTGGACGGTAACTAATAACGCTGGCGGTACTTCGGGATCGTCGCCTAATGTTTGGTATGTAAGTTGTGCCGAAGAGGGCATTGCGCCTCCAGGATGTGGATCGTCGTGTATAGGCGATGCGTGCTTACACATTGGTGCCAATGCAGGCGGCGGTGGCGACCAAGGCGCAACCTTCAATGAAACAGGTGCAGTGAATGCTACTTATCGCCGAGCAGTATCGCCCTCTATTAGTACCCTTGGGCGCAGCAATATTGTTTTGCAATTTGATTACATTGCTTTTGGGAGTGCGGCGTGCGCTGATGATAGGGCGCAATTGCAGTTAAGCGATAATAACGGTGTTACTTGGCCAGTAGGGTATCAGTTTTGTTTAACAACGCCTTGCTGTGGGGCTTGCAATGGGTATAGCCAAGGGCAATGGACTACTTATACCTATACCCTTCCGGCGGCGTTTAATAATAACGCTGGCATTCGTGTGGGTTTTCATTGGCGCAATAACGGCAATGGCTCCGGCACAGACCCGTCGGTTGCCATAGATGATATACAACTCAGGCAAATATCGCCTTTGCCGTTAAACCTATTAGATTTTTCGGCTAGTAAGCAAGTGAATGCTAATAAACTAATTTGGAAAAGTGCTGACGAATTAAACTTTAGCCATTTTGAAATTGAACGTGCGGAGGATGCTATTAATTTTACCAAAATTGCAAGGGTAAACGGCAAGGGCAATGGGCAAGGCGTTGCTAATTATTACCAAGAAGACAAATCCATATTTAAAGATCAAATTTATTATTACCGCTTAAAAATGGTGGATTCGGATGGCTCGTTTAATTATTCGAAAATAATAAGCGTTAACGGCGTTATTGTAACCAACACCGAACTGCAATTGGTATCGAGTTTAGTTTATGAAAACAAGCTTAAACTCGAAATTTTAAGTGGCAAAGCTAACACTATTCGTTTAACTGCTTTTGACGTAAAAGGTAAAATGGTTTTACCCAGTAAAGACCTCAGTTTGAGAGCAGGTACCAATAGCGTTTCTCTCGATTTAAATGACTTAAATCCTGCTATGTATTTATTAAAAATAAACCAAATGGAATTGGGTACTTCAGAAATTCCGGTTATTACTCAAAAATTTGTGAAAACGGAGTAGTTATTAGCTACTTGATTTAGCGGCTTTATAGAGTGGCACGGTGCTGCAAGGCTCGCCATACATAATTGATTTGGCCATGGGTTTAAGCATGGTGCTTAATTGTAAATACGCATTGATGGGAATGGTTTTATCGCCGCAGCCTTTCACCACCACACGGGCATCTTTAAACTCCGCCACATTTAACTGCGCTAAACGTTCGGCAAATAATAAGGTTTCTAATTCGTTAAGTGTACCAAAAACCACACGTTGCGCATAAGGTTCGAGTGCTAAAGCCAATAACATGTAAGCCCAGGTAGGCACAATGGCATCGGCGGTGCAGGTTAAAGCCACTAATTTATTGTCGTAAGCCGACCAGTTGTGTGTTTTTATAAAATTTCTAAAATCTTGTTCTTTTAAAATAAGTTCATGAAATAACAAGGGTTTAATATCGAAAACTATCCGCTCGCCGGGTGTTATAAATGATTCTAAATCTATACTTACAATACCACTACCAGCTACTTTATTGATTATTTCGTTATCCATAATTACATTTTAAAAAAGCGTTTTAAACCTTAAATAAATTGTTGAAGTTGTAGTAGAAAACTGCAAGGATATTTTGAAGCGCAGGTTCGAGGACTGTAAGAATAGCTGATGCTATTTTGAAGACCGCGAAACCGAACGTTTCTAATAGCTTCGGCAGGCTTTGTTGTATCATACATTTTCAACTTTTTATTTATGGTTAATAAAGGTAACCAATAATTTTAGGTTGCTTTATATACAATTGTTATTTTTTCTAAATCGTAAATAGGCTAAACCATGCGCTGCGAGGGCGAATCCATAACCAGATTAACATTAAAAGTTAATTTACTTACGAAATACGATTAATAAAAGCAAGAGAAATAAAAAAAAAAGGCGAATAGTTTTTAGTTTTTATTATCCACTTGTAAATCAACTGCATTAGAGTTATCAACTCAATCTAGTTAATTTCTTCTTGTTAAAAAAAGGGGCAGAGTGTTAATTGAATTGT
>JAAFIL010000071.1 GCA_013297775.1 Bacteroidota bacterium | reverse complement strand
CCTTTGTGGTGCGTGTGGTTTAAGGCATGGTTTACCTCCTTTCGGTTTTATGGTTTTTGCAAAGCCCCTGCAAAACGGTTAGTTATTAAATTAATTAGGCGTGAGCCTTATACCGCCTAATTCAACTAAACGTAGGTACCGCTAAGCACCCTAACAAGATTAAAAAAAACAGATAAAACCCACGCCATGCGTGTTGCCTTTTCTGTTCTTCCGCTTGCAAAGTTTTGCAGTTTTCACCTACAGTTGAACGTTATATATAAATCGTTTCATTTAAAATAAACTAAGGTTTATTAAGTATAAAACGATGTTACAAATATATATTAAAATTATTTAATTGGGTAATTTTTTAATGGCGGGTTCTTACCTTTATTTAAGGAGATACATACTTTGGTGCTTGTGAAAAGTACTTATGGTTTAGTCCAAGGCTTAGAAAAAACATTAAATACCCATTACCTCGTCCTTGTTTAGCGAAGCGTAACGCGGACGTTTGAGAACTGCGTTTGTAACGCAGGTAAAGTGATGCTGTGGGCGTTACAAACGCCCCTTTAGAACGTCCTCGTTTCCGCTAACGCTCAAACAAGGACGAGGGTAGAATATAAGTAACGCTTAGATATATTAAATAGGCTAATGCCCCCCTATCTCGTCCTTGTTTAGCGAAGCGTAACGAGGACGTTTGAGAACTGCGTTTGTAACGCAGATAAAGTGATGCTGTGGGCGTTACAAACGCCCCTTTAGCACGTCCTCGTTTCCGCTAACGCTCAAACAAGCACGAGGGTAGAATATAAGTAACGCTTAGATATATTAAATAGGCTAATGCCCCCCTATCTCGTCCTTGTTTAGCGAAGCGTAACGAGGACGTTTGAGAACTGCGTTTGTAACGCAGGTAAAGTGATGGTGTAGGCGTTACAAACGCCCCTTTAGCACGTCCTCGTTTCCGCTAACGCTCAAACAAGCACGAGGGGAAGAGAGGAATTAGGCAAAAAGCCTTAACCGCTTCTATTTTTTGGCTACGCAAAGCCGTTTTGTTCTTATACATTACTGTAATGTTCTTTGTCATTGATTCAATGTTCTTATACATTATAGTAATGTTCTTTGTCATTACTACAATGTTCTTATACATTGCTACAATGTTCTTATACATTACTACAATGTTCTTAGTCATTACTACAATGTTCTTATACATTATAGTAATGTTCTTTGTCATTACTACAATGTTCTTTGTCATTACTACAATGTTCTTATACATTACTGTAATGTTCTTAGTCATTACTAAAATGTTCTTATACATTGCTACAATGTTCTTATACATTACTGTAATGTTCTTAAACATTGCTACAATGTTCTTATACATTACTACAATGTTCTTATACATTACTACAATGTTCTTATACATTACTACAATGTTCTTATACATTACTACAATGTTCTTATACATTGCTACAATGTTCTTATACATTGCTACAATGTTCTTATACATTACTACAATGTTCTTATACATTACTACAATGTTCTTAAACATTGACTCAATGTATAAGAACAAAATGTAAAAATCAGTTAAAAAAGAGGCTTTGTAGCTTGCATTTTGTTAAAAGTAAGTTAAAGTCTAGTAAACTTTAATGGCTAAATAAGCTTTGTCTAAAAGAAAAGGTACAAATCCTAAAGAAAAAACATAAGGTCTAAAAGACAAACGGCTATAGTATAAGCCAACCATTTACCTCAATTAAACCCCTCTTTCCGTGAGGGATGGAGGCGGCAGCGAGCGCAGGGTGTTTGCCAATTTTGCACGAGCGAGGAGGCGACCTCAGAAGCCACCGCAGCCGTAGTAAAATGGCAAACACCCAAGCGACTATAGCCGACAGCCCGACCCCCAAAGTGAAACATCAATCCTCAAAAACAAAATTAGTAACGTATTCACTTTTACCTTCATTAACTTAACAAGGGGGACACGGTATTATCTCATTTCGGTTCTGTAATGCAGCCACCGAAATGAGAATAATTCTATAAATACAAATTATGGCACAAAGGTTTCGAGTTCGCCCGACTTTAGTTGACGCTCGTAAATTTGTTTTTCGGTAAATCGTTTCTTACTTATTAAAGTCATGGGTATAGCCCCACTCCAACGCTTATCTATTTGATCAATAAAATCTTGTCCGTTTACTTCATCTAACAAAACGCATTCAACGGTGTAGTTTCGTTTTTTTAAAAAGGGAATTACTTTGGTTGAAAGGGCTTCTTTAAAATCGAGACAAACCAATATCACTTTTACTTTTTGGTTGCTGTTGTTTAAGTTTTCAAACAGGGGTAATTCTTCTACACAAGGCTTACACCAGGTGGCCCAAAAGTTAATTACAAAAACGGTATCGCTTGCTTTTAAACGTTGAAGAAGGGTATTTACTTTATAAATTTTTAAAGACGATTGCCCATAAAAACTTGCACTGCCAACTAGTAACAAAACTATGCACCACGTACTAACGATTTGTTTTATAGGCATACTCGCTTAATAAAAGTTTAATATCTATCATCAACCTGTTAATTTCTAAACTATCGGTGCCATCGTAAAAGCCGCGGATGTGTTTTTCTTTATCAATGAGGGCAAAGTTTTGAGTGTGAATAAAATCTTCGGCACCACCATTACCCTCCTCGGCATTTAGTAAATAGCTTTTGCGAGCCAAGGCATATAAGTCTTTTTTATGACCCGTTAAAAATTGCCAACGGCCGTCGTTTACGCCGTGTTGCAGGGCATAACTTTTAAGTTGAGGCACACTGTCTGTTTCCGGATCTACAGTGTGTGAAAGTAACACTAAGGACGGTTCATTTTTAAAGGCTTGGTAAACCTTAACCAAGTTGTTACTCATAATGGGGCAAATGCTTTTGCAAGTGGTAAAAAAATAATCTGCTACATAAATTTTATTGGCGGTAAATACCTCGCTAATGCTATCTCCGTTTTGATTGATGAATTGAAAAGGCGCAATTTGGTGATATAACGTATCGTTTACTTTTAATGCCGATTTGGGGCCAAAATAAGGCAAAAGCCGCGTGGGTTTATTTTGTTGCTTGCTTAAAAAATAGCCTCCTAAAAACACTATGGGAATTAAGATTAAAAACAACCAATAATATGTATTTTTGCTTTTCATTTTACAAAGATATTTGATTAATGGCCATATTTACAAATAAACGCAAAGAAGAAACCGAATTAGGCTTTGGTACTAAAAATTATAATAATCGCGTTCGGTTTATTAATTTAGATGGGCGCATCAATGTAAAACGAACGGGATTGGCGGGTTTAGCCAACATAGACATTTACCATTGGCTTATTTCGACTTCTTTGCTCAATTTAATTATAGTTATTTTATTGGGCTACACGGCTGTTAATACACTTTTTGCGGTTGTTTATTATGCCATTGGTGCCGAGTTTTTTGGCGGTGTGGCTTATGGCAGTATGCTCGATAATTTTTTAGCCCTTTTCTTTTTTAGTGCGCAAACGTTAACAACCGTTGGTTACGGGCACATACACCCCATAGGCAATGCGGCCAGTTCGGCAGCGGCTATAGAATCGTTGTTAGGTTTAATGGGGTTTGCCTTGGCAACGGGGGTTATTTATGGACGGTTTTCGCGCCCAAAAGCTCATTTGTTATACAGTAACAACGCCATTATTGCACCTTATATGGATATAACCGCGTTGATGTTTAGAGTGGCCAATTATAAACAATACGAGTTAATAGAAACCGAAGCTCAAATTGTATTGTCTATCAATAACCCCGAAACCAAACGGCGCGATTTTTTGCAATTGCCCCTCGAACGGCATAAAATTAATTTTTTAACCCTTAGTTGGACCATCGTTCATCCGATTGATGATAAAAGCCCCATATATGGTTTAAGCGTCAGCGATTTGTTAGAGCGAGATGCCGAAATGATTATTTTAATTAAGGGCATTAACGATACCCAATCGCAAATGGTTTTCTCGCGCTACTCTTATAAGGCTGAAGAGATGCTCGAAAACGTGAAGTTTACACCCCTTAAACAAGATGCCGATAAACTGGGAAGGGTTAGTATTAACGTGAACGAAATACATACTTATCATGCGGTAGAACCTGTTAAAATTCCTTAACAATAGCCGTATTCCTTAAAACTTCTTTATTTTTATACCTCACATAAAATGAAACTATGAAAAATTATTTTTTGGTTGCTTTATTTATGGCTGGCTCTTGTGCTTTGGCACAAAATCAAAAGCCGTTTAATTTTAGCATCGAAGGAGAAGTTAAAGACCTAAAGCAAACTTATATTTACCTTCATCACAAATGGAACGATAAAGATTATACGGACTCGATCAAAATAGTAAATGGTAAATTTGTTTTTAAAGGTAAAAGTGCCGAGCCTAACATGCACTGGTTTACAACTACTAACAACATTAATGCACAACCCAATTGTATTTTCTTTGTAGATCCGGCAGTGATTAAAGTTCGTTTCCATGCCGACTCGATAGCCTACGCAACGGTTAAAGGTGGTAGCACACAAACTGATTATTCTGATTACAGAATGCTTATGGCGGGCTTTTCGGCGCAAAATCAACAGTTAGTTACCGAATATAACCAAGCACGAAATGCGGGAGATATGGCACTGGTTAATCAGAAGCAACAGGAGTATGAATCGTTGAATCAAAAAGTAAAAAGTAATCTTCAAGAGTTTATTAAAACCCATAATAAATCGGCTGTTAGCGGTTTTATTATTTACTACGACTTTAACAACCCGCAAGTTTTTAATTTACAAGATATAGAAATGGCCGTTGGTAACCTCGATAAAATAGCCCTAAACACTAAGTTTGGGAAATTAGCCAACGAACGCTTAAAATCTATGCGTGGCAGTATGATTGGTTACGAAGCCACTAACTTTAGCCAAAATGACCCTAATGGAAAAGCTGTAAAATTGAGTGATTTAAAAGGTAAATACGTGTTAGTTGATTTTTGGGCGAGTTGGTGTGGCCCATGCCGTCAAGAAAATCCAAACGTAGTAATGGCGTTTAATAAATATAAAGATAAAGGCTTTACCGTTTTGGGGGTTAGTTTCGACTCGAACCGTGATGCTTGGTTAGCAGCCGTTGCAAAAGATAATTTAAACTGGACGCAAGTAAGTGATTTAAAAGGCTGGGGCAATGAAGCTGGCAAATTGTTTAGCATTTCGAGTATTCCGCAAAACTTGTTATTAGATAAAAACGGCATCATTATTGCAAAAAATTTGCGTGGTGTGGCTTTAGATGAAAAATTAGCCGAGATTATTAAATGATTTTATTAACTTCAATCCTTCAAAAATAAGAGACGTTCGATTATGAAAAAATTAGTTCTTGCAGTACTTACGGTAGGCTGTGTACAGATGACAAAAGCGCAAGATCCTACCATCATGAGCATTAATGACCGCAACATTGGCAAATCGGAGTTTGAGGCGGTTTATAAAAAAAATAATGGCAAAGAAGTAGCCAATGCCAGCAAATCGGTGAAGGAATATGTGGATTTGTTTTCATTATTTAAAATGAAAGTGATAGAAGCCGAAAGCTTAGGATTAGATACGCTTTCAACGTTCAAAACAGAATTAGCGGGCTACCGTCGTCAATTGGCAGCACCTTATTTAACTGACAAAAATACCAATGAAAATTTATTAACCGAAGCTTACGAGCGCATGAAAACGGAAGTACGCGCCTCGCATATTTTAATTCGTTTAGATGAAACCGCTTTGCCAAAAGATACAGCCGAAGGGTATATGCGCATCACGCTTATTCGGAATGCGTTAATGGGTAAAGCTCCCACGGCAGCGCAAATTAGTGAATACGATAAATTATTAAAAAGTACATTTGAAGTGGCTTTACGTTTAAAGAAGAAAGACAGTGCCATTTACAAAGCTAAAATAGGTTCGGTAAAAAACCTTTCCGATTTAATGAAACAAGCTGGCACGGGCGATAATTTTTCTGTTATTGCGCCTAAAACCAGCGATGACCCAAGTGTAGTTGACAACAAAGGCGACTTAAATTATTTTAGTGCTTTAGACATGGTTTACCCTTTTGAAAAAGCTGCATTTACCACTAAAGTAGGCGACATTAGTTCGATTGTTAGAACGCGTTTTGGTTACCATGTTTTAAAAATTTATGATAAGCGTGCCAGCCGTGGCGAATTGTTTGCGGCGCATATTATGACTAAAGTGGAAAAAGAATCTACAGAAAAAGATCGTGAAAATGCAAAAACCAAAATCAACGAAATTTATCAAAAATTAAAAAGCGGCGAAAAGTTTGAAGACCTTGCTCGTCAATTTAGTGATGATAAACAAACGAGCGACCGCGGCGGGCAATTGCAACCTTTTAAAAGCGGACGTTTACCCAAAGACTTTGAAGATGCTGCGTTTAAGTTAGAAAAAAATGGAGATTTTTCGGAACCTGTTTTAACTGAATATGGTTGGCATATTATTAAACGCCTCGACTTAAAAGGCATTGGCTCGTTTAACGATATTAAAAACGAATTGAAAATGCGCGTTAACCGAGATGGTCGCTCGCAAATGGGTCGCGAAGCCCTTATTGCGCGCGTTAAAAAAGAAAACAACTTTATTGAAAATCTTAAAAACAGAGATGAGATTTTAAAAGTTTTAGATAGCAATTATTTAAAAGCCGATTGGAAAGCTGAAAAAGCCGCCAAACTTGGTAATAAAGAAATAATGAGTTTAGGCACCAAAAAATACACGCAAATGGATTTTGCAAATTATTTGGAAAACCAAATGACAGCCATGAGCGATAAAGATGTTGCTGAAATTATGAAACGCCATTACAAAACTTGGGTAGAAAACAATGCTGTTGAATTTGAAGACAGTCAATTGGAAAATAAATACCCTGACTTTAAAAACTTATTGCGCGAGTACCGCGATGGCATTTTATTGTTCGATATTACTGACCAAAAAGTGTGGAGCAAAGCTGTAAAAGATTCGATAGGTTTAAAAGAATATTACGAAAAAAATAAGGCTAAATTTATGTGGGATGAGCGTGCCGATGTAACTACTTACAAATGTTTAAACGACAAAGTAGCTAAGGAATTACGCAAGATGTTGAGCAAAGGTAAAACTGAAAAAGAAATTATTGAAACCCTCAATAAAACATCTCAGTTAAACATTTCTGCCGAAAACGTAACGTATCTCAAAGGCGAAAACAAAATGGTTGATGACAATTGGAAACAAGGGATTTCATCTAAAGACATTAAAGATGAAAAAGAAAATAAAGTAGTGGTGTTAGTAGTAAATAAAATTCAGCCAAAAAGCCCCAAAACATTGGGTGAAAGCCGTGGTTTAGTTACTGCCGATTATCAAAATTATTTAGATACCGAATGGTTAACCTACTTAAAAAACAAGTACAAAGTGAAAGTAAACGAAGAGGTATTAAGTACGGTTAAATAAAAAACTCTTTAGAAATAGAAGCTGTAAAAATTTGATTATAAGGTTAAAGTAGTTTAATAAAAATAAAAATGGTGTTGAGTTTTCAGCACCATTTTTTTTGGATGCGGTTAAACCGAGATTTTAAGAAATCGGACACTTTGGAATAAAATAGCTAACTCTTTAAAATGTTTAAAATCAAAATTTGAAAATGAGTTAGATGGAATTATGCAATAGAAATCTATTACGAGCCGAAATCCCTTCAAAACAGTAAACTTCGTCACTTTTTCTCCTTCACCATAGAAGCACTATGCCTCAGTCGAAAAAGTACCTGTTTTATTGGGCTTTCGCCTCTCACTACGATTCCTATTGCATAATTCCAATTAACTCATTTTTTAAGCGTTTCTTAATTCCTCTTTCCCCCTCGTCCTTGTTTGAGCGTTAGCGGAAACGAGGACGTGCTAAATGGGCGTTTGTAACGCCAACGCTATCAATTTATCTGCGTTACAAACGCAGTTCTAAAACGTCCTCGTTACGCTTCGCTAAACAAGGACGAGATAAAAACATTTCTAATCACTGCGACAGGTTTTGTTTTGTGATAGATTTCGACGGTTTATCTCCATCTAACTCATTTTCAAATTATGATTTTAAATAGTTTACAGAGTTAGATATTTTATTCTAAAGAACTTTTTTCTTAAAATCTGAGTTAAAATCACTAAAAAAAATAACGTACATAAAACTCCAAAATTGCCACAGTTTAGCGAACGTATGTTGTTAAAGTAAATTATAAATGTATTCTAAAAACCCTCTTTCTTAAAATCCGACTTAAATTAACTCAACATTTTCTCTTGCATCCATTCGCGGTGTGCTAAAACCATTTTTAACTCACCATAACCATAACCAACAGGCAATAAGCCCAGAGCTGCTGTTAGCCCTTCGCTGCTATTTACCTTGTTTAAAACGCCCTCCATTACTTGCAAACGTTGAGGCGTAACCAAACTATTGATACTTAGGGCACCGTTTTTAATGTAATGTGCTAAATGCCCTTCGATGGTGCTTACACTAAACCCACGTTCTTTAGCTACGGCTTCTATTGAATTTAATTGCTGAAACAATTCAAAACTTTTTTGTTTAGTATTCACTTTTGGTTCACTGGTTTTTACATCGTCTTTAGGCTCTGCTATTGTTTTTTCTACCTTTACTTTTTTCTCTTTCTTTTTCATAGCTGGATTTTTAGCCAGCATATTAGATGGTATGTTTGTTTCGTTGCAATAATTTTGAATCAGTTGTAAAAAACGCTCACCATAGGCTTCTACACGAGCTTTACCGAACCCTTTTATCATAAATAAGTCGCTTATTTTTAATGGAAGAAACTCTGCCATTTCTTCTAAGGTTTCTTTTTTGGCAATCATGTAAATGGGTTGTCCGGTTTCTTCTACAATTTCATCCCTCACCAAAAATAAGGCCCTTAGCAAAGCTGGATGCGGGGTGTTGCTTTTAAAATCTTGTTTAGCTGTGGCATAGGCCGATAGGCGAACAGGCGGAAGCAACAATTGCAGTTTATGTTTAACGAACGTTTGCAAGATGAAACCATTCGTACACCCATTAATGAGGTAGTGTTTTGTATGGCTTTCTTCGTAAAGGCTTTGTAATAGCGGACTAATATCTTGATGTGCTATTTTGCTTTCGGTTGTTAGGGTATGATTTTTAAGATGTTGAACAATGGTTTGCAATTGCGTTTCAAAATAGATAGCCGCTTTGCTAATGCGCTCTTGAAGGGCTAAGTCGCTTTCGGGATTTAAGCTAAGCATCGTTAATGGTTCTAGTTGAAGTTTAAACTTAGAAGCCGTTGCTTGTATGGTTTCTAGTTTGGTATATAATTCTTGAAACCAAATTAAACCTGCATTGCTTAAATGTTTTTGGTGTAAGTGTGTATAGCCTTTTAAATCGTTACACAAATCTAGTAATTCGGTAAATTGAAATAATTGTAATAATACAACGGCTATATAATTGTTTTTAGCTGTTCTAAATGTAGCGTTGATGTTATCTTGATGGGTGGCTGTTTCTGAAAAGCTGAGTACGTTTTGATCGTTATATAAACTCTGAATGTGTAAAGGTGTTTTTAAAGTGAGGCCTTCTAAACTTCGGCAACGGCTCAGTGCCACATATACTTGTCCGGCACTAAAGGCTTCTTGTGCATCAATAATAACTTCGTTAAAAGTTAAACCTTGCGATTTGTGAATGGTAATTGCCCAGGCTAAACGCAATGGGTATTGCGAATATTCACCTTGTTTATCTTCTTCAATTTGATTGGTACTTTTATTAACGGTGTAATTAATATTTTCCCACGTTTCGGGTACAACTGCAATATCGAACGAATCGCCTTCGCATCGTACTTTAATTTCTGTATCTGAAATGGCGGTAACAAGCCCAATTTTACCGTTAAAGAAACGTTTTTCGGGATCGTTTTTTAAAAACATCACTCTTGCACCTAACTTTAAACCAAGCGTTTCATCTGCCGGATAATTGCGCTCGGGGAAATGGCCTTTAACGGTAGCTTTGAAATAAAACGTTTTGCCTTTTAAATTAGCTAGTGCCGTTTGATTGATGGTATCTGCTTTGTGATTGTGGGTAGTGAGTGTAATGCGCTGTTGAAGTTCCGCTTGGGTTAGATTTGGATTATAACGGCTATTAATGAGCGTGATTGCTGATGCATCCATTTGATTATTACGCACTTTATTCAGTAAATCAATAAACGTTTGATCGCTTTGACGAAATACTTTTTTTAGTTCGATATAAACAGGTTTGTGATGTTGTAACACTTGGGCATCGAAAAAGAAAGCCGAGGGGTAAACGCTTGATAGAATAATTTGTTCTTCATTTTTAATAACTGGCGGCAATTGAAACATATCTCCAATTAGTAATACTTGAACACCCCCAAAGGCTTCGTTATGCTTACGACGTACCGATCTTAACACGGCATCAATAGCATCTAAAATATCGGCACGCACCATGCTTACTTCATCAATAATTAACAGTTCGAGTTGTCGTAATAAAGTTAGGCGGTTACGTTGATATTTTATAGTTTCTAAAAGTTGGCGTGCATATTGTGGTAAAAAGGGCTGGAAGGGCAATTGAAAAAGTGAATGGATGGTTGTGCCGCCTGCATTAACGGCGGCAACACCTGTTGGTGCAACAACGGCCATTTGTTTGATGCAATGCGATTTTATGTACCGAAGTAAAGTAGTTTTACCAGTGCCAGCTTTTCCAGTTAAAAAAACCGATTGATTGGTTTGGGTAACAAAATCAACAACCTGTTGAAAGGTTTCGTCTATGATAGGTTCGGTCATACATTTGTATTAGAAATAGTTATGTAAAGATACATGTTTTAGAATAGTTAATGCTTTGTGAATAGGTTAACTGAAATAAAACCGAATGTGATGTGTTTTAGTTCAACGATTTTGCCAATAGAAACCGGGATAATTGAGGCGGTAATCTTTAACTTCGCAGGGCTAAACAACAACTGACTCAAATATCTACTGGATATTTCTTTGGTAAAATTAGTAACGAAAACAACGTCAAATTTTTTCAAAAGATTGAACTAAACTATAGTTGCTTTTGGTATTGATAATTAATATAAAGTTCTTTAATAGTTACAATTGTATTAGAGATAATTTGCCGTTAGCCACGTTTAGTAAGTTTACTAAACGTGGGCGGCAAGTGTTGTTTGTTACCTCTACTTAAACACCTATCCCGGACCAGTATTTAGGCAGTGGCTTTTGTTTACGACTTGTTGGCTTAGTTGGGGAAAGTAACCCAACCTAAGCAGAAAGTCTTCAACGTTTATTGTAACGGTGGTTGTGCCGTTCCATAAGCCGCAAGGGGTTGTTACTTGCGATTAACTGGCTTCAAAAAGGTAAATAATCGCTGTTGGTGTTTGCGCTTACGGGCGCAGCAGCAACTGGTTGTGTTTTAGCGGTTATTAGGATTTCTTGAGCCAATATTTCAGTTATATACCGTGTTTTACCTTCTTTATCGGTATAACGGTTATAAAGCAGTTTGCCAATAATGGTAAGATTTGCTCCTTTTTTTAGTTCTGGTTCAATAGCATCGAACGATTGACCCCAATAAAAAATGGTGTGCCATTGGGTATCGGTTACTGTTTCGCCACGTTTATTGGTGTACCGTTCGGTTGTAGCTAGGCTAAAGTTTGTTTTTTTAGCACCACTGCTGAAGGTTTTGGTTTCGGCATCTTTGCCAAGGTTTCCTATAAGTTTTACTTGATTCATATTTTTAATAATTAAGTGTAAATTAAATTTGAAGCCCAATAACTTTGTTATTCATAATGACGAGTTGAGTGGCTTCAATTTCGGTAAGAAAATGTTTTTTACCGTTTATATCTACATAGGTGCGGTTGCGTAATTTGCCATCTATGGTAACTTTACTTCCTTTAAATAAAAAGTTCTCAGCAATTTGCGCCAAAGCACCCCATGCTATTATTTTGTGCCACTGGGTATTTTTTATAATTTGTCCGTTTTTATTTTTTACTCTTTCGGTAATGGCAAGCGAAAAATTAGCTACTTTTTTACCAGTTTGAACAAATTTTACCTCGGGGTTAGCGCCTAGGTTGCCTATCAATTGTACGTGATTTTGAGTTGCATTCATATTTAATTCAATTTAAAAAATTAGTTTATTATTTTAAACTTAAACGGTTGACTTTAACAGCCTTTGCTTTAAAGGTGCGTGTTATGAGTTGCCTCGGTCAACCGCTGAAGAATAAAGGATAAATGGATTAGTTAGTGATGGATGGCTTGGAGTGAACCATTAAATCGCGGGCTACAATTTCGGTACGGTATTGTTTTTGCCCGTTTTTATCAATGTACTGATTGGTATTTAATTTACCACTAATGGTTATTTGACTGCCTTTTTGTATATATTTTTCTACACGTTGCACTAAATTGCCCCATATAGTAATGGTATGCCATTGTGTATTTTTTATATACTCGCCTTCTGCGTTTTTAATATATTCGTGTATGGCCATTGGAAATTTAGCTAAGCGTTTTCCTGATTCAAGTGTTTTAATTTCGGGAGTGGCACCCACGTTACCTGCTAATTGTACGTGATTGATAATACTGTTCATGTTACTTAATTTTTAGTTTTTATTTAATTTTTAATAGTTAATGTGTCGGGTTTCGAGTTTTTTCCTTGCGCAAGTTTTTTCAAATTTCGACGATACAAAATTACTGCCCTCTTTACGCATTAGTCGGTTGTTAAACGTTTGTATTCGTTTATAAGTAATTACAAACGTTTGTTGTCGGTTAATAATGAGTTAAAATACTGTTAATCAGTGTTTTATGATTTAGTTGATGTTTTTATAGAAAATGAGTATTTTTAAAGAAAGTTGATTTATTAAATGGTGAATTGGTGAGGGTGGCGGTTAGCGGCGAGTTGGCAGCAAGTGTAGGGGACAGTGCTAACCTTAAACATAAGTGGTCGACAACAAACGTAAAAGCTAACCGACAAGACAAATTATAACAATAAATTAGTTCCTTTGTAAAACAAATAATCAATATGCCAACAACATCACAATTAGAGGTAAGTAAATTAAAACTCGACCTTAAAAACTTTAGAACTGTTCCTCAAAAAAAGGAAATTGATGCAATCAAGGCAATGATTTCAATAAAACCTGACAGGTTTTTTGCTGTTATGGAAAGCATTATTGAAGACGGATATTTGCCAACAGAAAATATAATAGTTTTAAAGGACGGAACTGATAATATTGTAAAAGAAGGAAACAGACGTATAGCTGCATTAAAACTAATACATGGACTATACAAACTTGCGGATTTTGGTTTACCGACCTCTATAACAGACAGCATAAATAAAATTGACCCAAAATGGAAAACAGAAAACCTAAAAGTTCCTTGCACTATTTTTTCTGAAAAGGAAGCCGACAAAGTGGACAGAGTAGTAACTCTTGCACATGGTAAGGGCGAAAAAGCAAGCCGTGACCCTTGGAATTCAGTTGCAAGAGCAAGACACAACAGAGATGTGAAAAAAGCTGTAGAACATGGGCTTGACTTACTCGAAAAATATTTAAAAAATGGTTCAAATTTAAATAGTCAACAAAAGGAAAGATGGGGAGGTGAATACCCATTAACTGTATTAGATGAGGCATTAAGAAAATCTTTTACAAGACTTGGATTCACAAGCGTTGCAGACTTGGTGAAAAAATATCCACTCAACAATTTTTTACCTGAATTGGAAAACATCCTACTTGACATTGGACTTGAGCAAATTAAATTTGATACACTAAGAAATTCACAGTTTGACTTTCCAACTAATTACGGAATTCCACCAATTGTTGTTCCTCCTGCTACCCCAACTGCTAATCCAACACAGACAAATACTGCTAATCCAAATCCAACCAATCCAAACACCAATCCATCAAATACAAATAATCAAAACACCACCACTACACCTACTCCAACAACCACTTCAACCAATAACAATAATACTTCTACAACTCCAACACAGACAACACCAAAAGCAGTCGCAGTAAATGACCCTAAACACGTTGCGAACCTTTTAAAAAAGTTTGCACCGAGAGGAACGAATAGACAAAAGGTAGTAACGCTTCGGGATGAATTGAAAAAATTAAAAATTGCTGACAATCCAATAGCATTTTGTTTTATCCTTAGAAGTATGTTTGAAATTTCAGGCAAAGCATATTCGGCCGACCATTCCTTGAGCATGACAAAATCGGGCGGTAAAGACAAAACTTTGGTAGAAGTATTGAGAGGTATTACATTGCATTTAACAAGCAATAATTCAAATACACAAATGGTTAAAGTCCTTCACGGTGCAATGACTGAAATAGGCAAATCAGAAGGACTTTTATCTGTAACCTCAATGAATAATTTAGTTCACAACCCTTTATTCTCTATTGCACCTTCCGACATCTGTATTTTGTTCGGCAATGTTTATCCACTTTTAGAAGCTATGAATTAATGGGAGACTTTAAAACACCTTTACGTTACCCTGGTGGTAAGCAGCGACTTTCTCCATTTATTGAAGAGTTACTAACTGCAAATGATATTACAAATGGACATTACGTAGAACCTTATGCTGGTGGTGCAGGAGTCGGACTTCACTTGCTACTTAATAAAAAGGTTAATAGCATTCATCTTAACGACTCTGATTTTGGAATATATTCTTTTTGGCATTCAGTAATTAACAAACCAGATGAATTATGTAGAATGATAGCTTCCGCATCCATGACAGTTGAAGAATGGAGAAATAGAAAAGCTATTGTAAAAAAATCCGACAAACGAAAAAAATTGGAACTTGGATTTAGCGTTTTCTTTTTGAATAGGTGCAATCGTTCAGGGGTTCTTTCAGCAGGAGTAATTGGTGGCCTTGACCAAACTGGAAATTATAAAATGGATGCTAGGTTTTCTCGAAATGACTTAATTAGAAGAATAGAAGCTATCACTAAATTTAAGGACAATATTTTTTTAACCAATCATGACGCAGAGTTTTACATTCAAAATTACATTCCAAATCTGCCACAAAATACTTTAATATACTTAGACCCTCCATACTATGAAAAGGGTAGCGAACTTTATTTAAACGCATACAAAAAGTCTGACCATGCAAGAATAGCAGAAGTTATTCAGACAGAAATAAATCATAATTGGGTTCTATCGTATGACGGAGTTCCAGACATAGTAAATCTTTACAACAAAAGACGACACTTTTTATATGACCTTCAATATTCAGCTGCGAAAGTATATAAAGGCAAAGAAATATTTGTTTTCTCAGACAAATTAAAACTACCAAGACAATGTAGTTTAAAACATATTGACATCGGACTGAACAACCTTGTAAACGCATGACAAGTAAGTCGACAGAAATAACACCAGCTGCCAACAGCACCTACCCAAAAGGCGGGGTTTCGTGTTCCAAAGACAGTTTTGTGGTTAATCAAACATTAGTTTTTCAAATCAAGTTTTGTGGTAAAAGTCCCGCCCTTCGGGTAGCTGCAAACCGTTAGCGGTCATTGTAGGACAACCCAACTGACGACATCGAAACATACAATAAATGATTTTAGAACAGACGGAAATAAAATATAAAGGAAAGGTAGTTTTTGAAAGACTTGTGATGTCCACTGGTTTCAAACGTGTGCCTAAACTTTTCTGTCTCGTCCTAAAATAGGTTGACCCATAAAAGTCAACTAAAATGATAACAGAAAACTTAAAAGAGAGTATTATTGCCGAAAAATTAACTACAAAGATTACCTACCGTGCATTAGGATTGAAGT
>JAAFIL010000070.1 GCA_013297775.1 Bacteroidota bacterium | reverse complement strand
ATTGTTGTTTAAAATAGAAATAGGACCACCAGTGCTACCCGCGCTACCAAAGTGATTGGGGTTGGGTATATCTAGTCCGTTTAAACGCCATAAAATACCTAAGGGCGAGTTACCTCTAATAATAATATCGTTGCGGCTATCGTTAGCACCACTTACTCCTGCAAAATTTGCAGCCATGCGCGCTGGGTCGCCTCGGCTACCCGCATAACGGGCGGCTTCTTCGGCACTAAACACACGTGCACTAACGGTACTCATTTTATTGTTGGTTTTGGTTTTATCTTGTTCGGCAACAACTGTAACTTCCTCACTTTGAATCATACTTTCTTCTAACTCAATGTTTACAATACTTTCTTTCCCCGAATTTAAAATAACTGTGGCATATTTTTCTTTGTAACCCAAAAGACTACATTTAATTTGGTGGCGACCAATGGGTACTTCATTCCATCTAAATTTCCCGTTGGCATCGGTCGTAACCGCATTGATAGTTGTATTCGTAAGCAGTTGAACAACCGCACCTGGTAAGGGTAATTGCGTTTGCTTTTCGGTAATAACACCTCGGATGGTTTGCTTTAGTTCTTGAGAATGGAACGTAAGAACGGAGCAGAATATTAAAAAATTAACAGCTATGCAACGCATATTTATTCTTCAAAAAGTGATTAATGGGGGCGAGTAACTGGAGGCATTTCTTTGTGTAAAGCACAAGGGTATTGCCAAAAGCAAAGTGCGGTACTCGGTATTTTATTTTCAATGGCAGTTTTCGATTTGTTTAAGAGAATAATAACATCAGGTTTTTTCCATTCGGCTTTAAGGCATGTTAAGTCATAATCTATTAGTGTATCGCCAAAGGGTCCCTTTTTTAAAGCTTTCCAAGACTCAAATAAAAAATAACTCCCCGATTTTAAAGAAGTAATAAACACACCATTGGCATTACTTGTAATCTGTTTTATACACCTACCTTTTTTAGTGCATACATAAAGTGTTTTATTGGCATAGGGCCGCATCACTTCACTCTCGGTAACCATTTCGGCTGTAGGTGCAGCACCACCACAATAAGGAATAGCTTGCGAAATAGTAAATGAAACCATCGAACCTTGCCCAAACGATTTTAAACTCAGTAATAAAACAAATAACCAAACAATAAAACGCATACACAAATATAGAATCAATTTTTAGACTAATACCAAATTTGTAAAATAGTCCAAAAAATCTGAAAGAAATTTTTTAAAGAATACAAGTCCGAAAACGCAGACGTACCATTTAGCTTGGTTGCGTATTTCGGGCCAACATTTCAAATGAAGTAGAAAAAAATAGACAAAGTTTAGACTGTTTTAAATGTATAAAGGTATTATACAATTGGATTATACTTGGTACGAAAAACGAAAGTCTAACAACAGTTAGTTTTGACTTTAGCGAAACCAACATTCAAAGAAGAAAGCGGGTACGATTCATGTAAAGAAATCTTTACTAATTCACTTATTTTCGGGGATTAATGAAAAAATATTAGGTAACCAATACCTTATAAGCCCAATAATGACCAACAGATTCGGTAAACGGAACACCAGTGGATAGATATTTTCTTAACATAAGAATTTTTGCGTTTAAGATAAAGTTATATTATTAAACGTCGAAACTTGCTTTACTATCGGTAAATAGTTATTTTTGATTGAACAAATTGAGATAATCTAAAACGAAGATAAAAGTGCCTTATTTTAGGTGTTACAACATTAATTGTTTTTACACATTTTGGCACTCCTAAAAGTCAATGTTAATCTATTGTTTTAGGTTATCGCAATAAAACAAACAGTTAAGTAAAATAAAACGAACGTAATTAAAAATGTAATAACGTATAAAATATATGTTTTTGTTATAAAACAATGTGCATTTGAAAAGGAACTTCGTAAGACGTAATAATTAATGTAACTTATGAAACATCGTGGTGAAATTTTAAGAGAAGCCGTTAGACAAAGTGGTTTAACAGCCAAAGAGATTACAGAGAAAACAAAAATAAGTCATACTCGTTTGTATCGTATGTACAAAGATCCTTATGTTTCTTTTGATGAACTGATCTTATTAGGTAAAGCATTAAGGTATAACTTTGCAAGCGATTTTCCTGAATTGTCGGCTGATAGCGCAACACCAATGGAAATTGAAGAAAACATCAACTACAAAATAAAGTATTACGAGTTGCTCGAAGAGCACCTAAAAATGCTTAGAGAAAAGATGGAAAATTACGATCCTAAAAAAGGAAAGTAAGTCAAGGTTTTCTGCATCTGTCACAAAAAGTTAAGTGTAATTCTTATTTGTTTAACGTTAACCCACCGTATTTACATGCTATAAAATATTTACGAATTTGTTATTTTTATTGAAACAATAAGTAGCAGTCTAGGAAACAAAACTAATCCAATTACCCTTGTAATAATAAACAAAATACACGTTTTTATTATAAAATAATGTCTGTCTGTAAAAGATATTCGCATTATAGAATTATTACAAGTAACTTATGAAACACCGTGGAGAAATTTTAAGAGCAGCCGTGATACAAAGCGGGCTATCTGCAAAGGAAATAACAGAAAAAACCAAAGTAAGCCATACCCGACTTTACCGAATGTATAAAGATCCTTACGTTTCGTTTGATGATTTAATTGTTTTAGGTAAAGCACTGCGGTATAATTTTGCAACCGACTTTCCCGAACTCGTAGATGAGGCTGTTATTGCCGCCGAAGTCGAAGAGAATTTTAACTACAAACAAAAATATTACGATCTCTTAGAAGAATATTTAAAAGTACTTCGCGAAAAAATGGAAATTTACGAGGTTAAAAAAGGAAAGTAAGCAAAGATAAGCATAACAGTAAGCGTAGTTTTTCCCCAAGCGTTTCTACTAACTAACGTATTTCATATTATTGAAACCTTAAACTACCTTAAACCGAGATTATGCAATAGAAATCTATTACGAGCCGAAATCCCTTCAAAACAGTAAACTTCGTCACTTTTTCTTCTTCACCATAGCAGCACTATGCCTCAGTCGAAAAAGTACCTGTTTTATTGGGCTTTCGCCTCTCACTACGATTCCTATTGCATAATTCCATCTAACTCATTTTTTAAATGTTGATTTTAAGCATTTTACAGAGTTAGATATTTTATTCTAAAGTGTCCGATTTCTTAAAATCTCGGTTAAACTGTGGTCTTGCATTTCTATCCAATATCATAAAGGTTGCGCTTCTGATTTAAACCTATAACTTGTTTCTAAACGTTTATTCACATGTAATGAATACAAGTTATGTGGATATTATTTGTGGGTGAATGCCAACTAACTTCGTTCATTCACCAAGTAGCTAAGAAAAATAGTTTGTTCTAAACCTCAAAGTAGCACCAAAACTTAACGTATTTCCTTGCTTTGCGACCTTTGCGCCTTTGCGTGCCATTAAAAATTTAATACCATCCTTTCCGCTTTTCCTTTGCGTCCTTTGCACCTTAGCGTGCCATTAAAAATTTAATACCATCCTTTCCTCTTTTCCTTTGCGTCCTTTGCGCCTTTGCTTGCCATTAAACTTATCACCACCGCTTAATATCTTTCCTCCTTTGCGAACCCTTTGCGCCTTAGCGTGCCAATCCCATTTCAAACACAAGGTTCTAATCAAATAATAGCTTTGCGAATCTTTGCGTCCTTTGCGTGCCATCTCAATCAGTTACTCTAACTTCTAACTACAACATCACATCCCACCAAAAAAATACGCTCTCAAAATTTGGTATAAAGATTAGCAACACTCGCAACCTAACCTAAGTTAAAGCGCGCAATAATCAAAAAAAAAGGATAAAGATTTACCTAAAAACTAAGCAACTTGTAACTGCGTTAAACGTGCCGATTTCAATTTCTCAATGGCATATTCATAAGTTACGGTGTATTTATTGATTTTATCTTCACTCGGAATTTCATACATAACATCGTTCATAATGGCTTCACAAATGCCTCGCAAACCACGCGCACCAAGTTTAAACTCAACGGCTTTATCTACAATTAAATCATAAACTTCCTCTTCAAAATCAAGTTTACAATTATCCATTTTAAATAACTGAACGTATTGTTTAATTAACGCATTTTTAGGCTCAGTTAAAATACTGCGTAAAGTAGATCGGTTCAATGGTTTTAAATACGTTAACACCGGCAAACGCCCAATTAACTCGGGTATAAGACCAAAACTTTTTAAATCTTGTGGACTAATGTATTGTAATAAATTGGCTTTATCTATTTCTTGCGCGCTAACACTTGCACTATATCCAACCGCTCTGGTATTTAAGCGCGAAGCAATTTTTTTCTCAATGCCATCAAACGCACCGCCGCAAATAAATAAAATATTTCTGGTGTTCACTTGAATCATTTTCGCATCGGGGTGTTTACGTCCACCTTGTGGCGGCACATTTACGGCCGTGCCTTCTAATAATTTTAATAATGCTTGCTGAACCCCTTCGCCACTCACATCGCGAGTAATACTAGGGTTGTCGCTTTTGCGTGCTATTTTATCTACCTCATCAATAAACACAATTCCCTTTTCGGCAGCTTCTACATTATAATCGGCAGCTTGCAACAAACGGGTTAAAATACTTTCTACATCTTCGCCCACATAACCCGCCTCCGTTAAAACCGTTGCATCAGCAATGCAAAATGGAACGTTCAACATCTTCGCAATAGTGCGCGCCAACAACGTTTTTCCAGTTCCCGTTTCGCCTACTAAAATGAGGTTACTTTTATCAATCTCTAAATCTTCTTTGTTTTGCTTATGAAAATAAGTAATGCGCTTGTAATGGTTATAAACAGCAACACTCAATACACGTTTGGCCGACTCTTGCCCAATCACGTATTCATCCAACTTCTCTTTAATAGCTTTAGGCTTTAACAAAGTCAAAGCTTGTTGCACTTGTTTACTGGCAGCGTGAGTAGCATCTTCATTAATAATCGAATGGGCTTGCGTAATACAATTATCACACACATGACCGTTAAGCCCTGCAATAAGAACTTTAACTTCTTTTTTATCGCGATTACACAACGAACAACGGATAGTAGTATCTTTTGCCATGCCGCAAAGGTAAGGTTTATTTAGGAGTTAACGATAATTATTTCGCCCTGCAAAGCCCCACCTCTTAATTGTAACATAAATTAAGATTTGTTTGGCATAGCACCTTTTGTAGCTTCAAAAAAATAAAATTAGTCTAATTAGGATGTGTTCCCTGCAAACACCAACACGTTTAAAAAAACTAAAGTTTATAAAGTTAATAGGTTGTTATGGATACCTAATCACTGAAAAGTGAATATTTTTAATCCTCAAAAAAGTATAAAATCATTACTTCTCAGTTTTTAAAACTTCTGCATTAAATTTTTCTAGCTCTTTAAATAAATCAGTATAAAAATTTTCGAGTGAAGAAGAAGAGTACAAATCATTCACCTTAATATATTTACGGTATAATTTTTTTGTTTTGAAGTCCATGCAGTAAGCAAGCGCATTAAGTTTAGAAATATAGTCACCAAATGTACTGGCACCATAAGTTCTTAGAATATCAATAAAAATGATTTTCCCTTGTCCGTATTTATTTACAATCGAATATAACTCTGGCACTATTTTAGCGGGTTCAACATCCGCCTTTAACATGGATGTAGAGTTAGTAAAATAAACAATTTTTGAATAAGCACCACTAACAGGATAATGTTTGTTTACAATTTGGAAGCTAAGTAATTCAAATTGTGAATTTAAAGTAAGCTGCTCGCGGTAATTTAATTTAGTTGGAAAAAAGGTATTAACCGATAATTTCATTGCATTTTTTTCAAGGAATGAGTTGTACTCTGTTTTTTCGTAATCTGTTTCCTCAATGATACTTTTGTATATTTTATCACTACTTGGTCTTGTTTGAAAATTGCGATAGATAAAAACGGGAATTGGTTTAACATCAAAGCTGGTGTCTTTAACCGTAGCCCATTCGTATATTTGTTGCTCGTGTTCGTTTAAGTTTGTTTTATTGTCAGGAAGTGCATAAGGTTTACCAACACGTTTTAAAACAGGATAACAATTTTGACAAGCTGTTTCCGCTAGTTTTAAAAAGTAATCAAAGGCTTGTTGATTAGTTGAAAATTGAATGGCATTTTTATCTGTTAAACGTGTATTTGGAAATTGCGCTATCCATGCGTCATTCCAACCATATACCTTTTCGAGTTGATGGGTAATTGATTTTTTCACATCTACTGCTCCAACAGAGCGTTTGCCAAATTTATAATTTTCGGTTATAAAGTACTCATCTTTAACTCTTGGAAAAGCAACTAGGTAGCGGTAAAGTGTTTCTAAAATATAGTAAGTATAAAACTCATCTTTAGGAAATTGTAAATGTTGTGCATAAGCTCGGCGCAAACACTCGTCAAAATCATTTGCTTGAAACGATAAATGAATGCATTCATCAATGGCACGCTTGCGTAAATTTTGAAATTGAATGGAATCGACTTGAAAAAAACGGGTATTAGTTTGAGGGAGAAAACGAACGCTATCCGATAAATACTTTAAACGATTTTTAGTAGAAGGGTGTGTAGTAAACAGACGATTTGGTTTTCGGTAGGTACTTAACTGTTCCCAACTTTCTTCTAGTCGCAAATAGGCTTGTTGATCATCAATTATAGCTTGTGGATTATATCCATTTTCTCTAAAAAAACGGATGGCAAAAAAATCACTTTCTTGCTCTTGCTCTTTCATGTATGTAAACGTATTGGCCGTTGTAGCAAAGCTTACTACAGCACCAACTAAACCTCCAAAGCTAGATATACCTTTAACTAGTTCGGTGTTTTCTATTTTTTTATACCTTGAGTAACTATGTTTTTGATAATAATGCCCATACTCGTGTGATAAGGTGTATGCTAATTCGGCTTCATTTTTTATATACGCCAGTAAACCCATATAAACATGTATTGTACCATCCTCATTACAGCTTGCATTTATTTCTGGATCTTTAATAATGTGTACTTTGATATCTTTGGTAGTATAAGCTGCGGGAATTGTTTTTTTTATAACCTCTTTTAAATAAGCAGTTTCGGCTTCTAAATTTTTATACCGAATATCAGAAAATACATTATACTTTGCCGTCTCTAATTGCATTTCAACAAAATTTTCTAATCGGTCTTTTGCTTTAAATTTATCTTTATAACGTTTTATCAATTCTGAGCGGTAGGCATCCTCGTCAAAAGTAATTACTGGTTTTACAAGTGGCGCCAACTCTACGGTATGCGAGGCAAAAGACTGTGAAAAAGTATTAACGGTATTTATAATTAAAATAAGGATACTAAGATATTTCATAAACTAATTATCAAAATTTATTTTCCGTCTTTGCGCCCTCTGCGTCTTTGCGTGCTATTTTTAATATGATCTATTGAGTTATAGATTTTCTTTATTCTAAAATCCTCTTTCAAAATTTATTTTCCGTCTTTGCGTGCTATTTTTAATATGATCTATTGAGTTATAGATTTTATTTATTCTAAAATTCTTTTTCAAAATTTAATTTCCGCCTTTGCGAGCCTCATTTAATCGAGTTATAAATTTTATTCTAAATGGGCGAATAACACCACCAAGTACTACTTACTCAAATACAAATTACGCTCGCTATAAATGTTTTGAAAATACTCGTCGTACAAATCATCAATAAAATAAATCGCTTCACCAGTGCTTTTCATTTCAGGACCTAACTCCTTCTGAATTTCAGGAAACTTTTCGTAGCTAAACACCGGCACTTTAATGGCATAACCCTTTTGCCGTGGTCTAAAATCAAAGTCCTTTACTTTTTTCTCGCGCAACATCACTTTCGTTGCATAATTTACATACGGCTCATCGTAAGCCTTAGCAATAAAAGGCACAGTGCGGCTGGCACGCGGGTTGGCTTCAATAATATAAACCACCTCATCTTTAATTGCAAATTGAATATTTATTAAACCCACCGTTCGCAAAGCCACCGCAATAGTGCGGGTATGTTGCTCAATTTGCTGAATAACCTTTTCGCTCAAATCAAACGGCGGCAAAACCGCGTAACTATCGCCACTATGAATACCGGCTGGTTCAATGTGCTCCATAATACCAACAATATAAACATCTTCTCCATCGCAAATAGCATCGGCTTCGGCTTCAATAGCACCTTCTAAAAAATGATCGAGCAATACTTTATTATCGGGCAAATCATTTAACAACTTAACAACATGTTGTTCTAACTCATCTTCATTAATTACAATTTTCATGCTTTGTCCGCCCAACACATAGCTCGGGCGCACCAACAACGGAAAGCCCAAACTCCGCGATAAATTAATAGCTTCTTCAGCATCGTTAATAACACCAAATTTAGGATAAGGAATGTTGTGCTCGTGTAATAGCGTCGAAAAACTTCCACGGTCTTCAGCCAAATCCAGCGATTTAAAATCGGTGCCAATAATTTTTATACCATAGCGTTCTAACTTCTCGGCAAGCTTTAAAGCCGTTTGCCCACCCAATTGCACAATAACACCTTCTGGTTGTTCATGAAGTATAATATCATAAATATGTTCCCAAAAAACAGGTTCAAAATATAACTTATCAGCGGTACTAAAATCAGTACTTACTGTTTCAGGATTACAATTAATCATGATGGTTTCGTAACCACATTCCTTAGCCGCCAAAACCCCATGCACACAGCTGTAGTCAAACTCAATGCCTTGCCCAATTCGATTTGGACCACTTCCTAAAATCACCACTTTCTTCTTATCGCTGCGCACACTTTCGTTTTCCATCTCAAAGGTCGAGTAGTAGTAAGGCGTTTTAGCCTCAAACTCCGCAGCACACGTATCCACCAATTTATACGTGCGTTGTATATTAAAAGCTTGGCGTTTGTTATACACTTCACTCTCTAAGCAGCGCAACACATGCGCTATTTGTCGGTCGGCATACCCTTTTTGCTTGGCTTCTAATAACAAATCTTTCGGAATAGAACTCAATTGGTATTTACTCATTTCCGTTTCCAAGCCAATCAATTCTTCAATTTGTTCTAAAAACCAAATGTCTATCTTCGTTAACTTTTGTATAGTTTTAATCGAAATACCCAATTTCATTGCATCGTAAATCATAAACAAACGATTCCAACTTGGGCGTTCTAATGCTTGCAACAACTCGGCTTGATTGGTAATTTCTTTCCCATCGGCTCCCAAGCCATTGCGTTTAATTTCTAAACTTTGACACGCTTTTTGTAAAGCCTCCTGAAAGCTGCGCCCAATGGCCATTACCTCGCCCACCGATTTCATTTGGAAACCTAACTCGCGGTTACAACCTTTAAACTTATCAAAATTCCAACGCGGAATTTTTACAATCACATAATCTAAAGTTGGTTCAAAATAAGCCGAAGTAGATTTTGTAATTTGATTAATTAATTCATCTAAATGATAGCCAATGGCCAATTTACTGGCAATGCGTGCAATGGGGTAACCCGTGGCTTTGCTCGCCAATGCCGACGAGCGCGATACACGCGGGTTAATTTCGATGGCAATAATTTCTTCTTTGGCATCGTTACTCACCGCAAATTGCACATTGCAGCCGCCCGCAAAATTACCAATGCTTCGCATCATTTTAATAGCCATACTTCGCATAATTTGGTAAGTGCTATCGCTCAAAGTCATGGCAGGCGCCACGGTAATGCTGTCGCCAGTGTGTACACCCATTGGGTCAAAATTTTCGATAGAGCAAATAATAGCCACATTATCGTTGCTATCGCGCAGTAATTCTAGTTCATATTCTTTCCAACCCAACACTGCCTTATCAATTAACACCTCGTGAATGGGTGAGGTTTGTAAACCTCTATTTAACAACGCATCAAAGTTTTCTTTTTCGTAAACCACGCTACCACCGCTGCCACCAAGGGTAAACGAGGGGCGTATCACCAACGGAAACCCAAATTCTTGCGCAACCGATTTTCCCTCTAAAAACGATTTGGCAATGCGCGAAGGAGCCATGCCCACGCCAATTTCGTTCATGCGAATGCGAAACAAATCGCGGTCTTCGGTAACTTTGATGGCATCAATATCTACTCCTATCATGCGCACGTTGTACTTTTTCCAAATGCCCATGTCATCGCATTTCAAGGCTAAATTTAAAGCCGTTTGTCCGCCCATGGTTGGCAACACTGCATCAATGTGGCGTTCCTCTAAAATTTTTACGATAGATTTTACTTCAAGCGGTAACAAATAAATATGATCGGCCGTTACTTTATCCGTCATAATTGTAGCCGGGTTGCTGTTAATAAGCGTTACTTCAATGCCCTCCTCGCGCAACGAGCGGGCGGCTTGCGAACCCGAGTAGTCAAACTCGCAGGCTTGACCAATAACAATAGGACCTGAACCAATAATTAAAACAGATTTTATAGACGTATCTTTAGGCATATAACTAATTTTTTAATTTATTTTTCGCAAAAAACAATTGAGTACGATACAAAAAAACAAACTTCGCAAAGATAGCTTGTTTAATATGGATTAAAAAAATTAAGATATTAATATTTGAAGCGGGTTATTGACAAGTGGAATGAGATTGGAAGTAGCCAATACACCCTTAATACCAATATCATTTCTAAAAGATACGTTGACCCAGTTTCTTTTTCTCTTATACTTCCTCAAAAATTATACCCGTAGGCCTTGCTACGCCTATAATTTTTTCGTCGCCTAAAAGAAAAATAATTCTGGTTCAACTTGTATCTTTTAGAACCGATATTGGTATAAAACATAAAAGAAAGAGGGTATAAAAGTAGATTCTTTAACAACGTTACCATTTTTTAATCTAACGAAGTAGAATGGTAAGTTTTGACTCACGATTGCTCTAAATTATAAATCAAGTTATTAATAGGTATAAATTGTAATCCATTCAATATTAAAACTTTATGTTTTTTAACATATTATACTTTCAGTAATTATTGAAAATACAATAAATATCAATACCTTTACATCATGGAATTTGAAAAAGCAAAAGAAACGTTTATCCAGACTTGGGGAAAATTAGGCTCAGAGTGGGGCATTAACCGCACCATGGCGCAGGTACACGCCCTGCTGTTAATTGCTCCCGAACCTTTAAGTACCGACGAAATTATGAGCGATTTGCAAATTTCGAGGGGAAACGCCAATATGAATTTGCGAGACTTAATGAACTGGAACCTCATCGAAAAAGTAATTAAACCCAGCGACCGGAAAGAGTATTTTGAAGCCGAAAAAGATATTTGGGAAATTGCCCGACGCATTACACGCGAACGCAAACGCCGCGAAATAGAACCCTTAAAGGACGTGCTAAAAGATTTGAAAAAAGTAAAAGGCGATAAAAAAGACAAAGCGTTAAAGCAGTTTACCGAAACTGTAGGGAACCTCGAAACATTTGTAGATAAAATGGACAAGAGCATGGATTTTTTACTAAAAGCCGATGAACATTGGTTTTTTGGCACCTTAGTAAAAGCATTTAAGTAAATTTTAAACTAAAGTATAAAGAACAAGGTTGCCTACAACCCTTGTGTGAAAATGGTATGCCTAAATAAAATATTAAACCTTTAAAAATCAAAACAATGAAAACAATTATTTTCAATTACGTTTTACCTTACGGCTTAGTGGTGAGTTCTTTCTTTAACGAATTAACGACTTTACTCGTTTTAATCGGACTTTTGTTTTTAGGAGCTTTTCACCTGGTTGCTTCGAGTATAAGGCTTTTAAGTTACCTATTCAAATGGGCCGCTTTACCTCGGTCTTTAACGGTGTATTGGTTAGGTTGTTTGGTTTATTTTTTAGGTTTAGCCATTTTAATAGATTTGAATTTTTTTGAAAACGAACGTATCTTTTTACAACTCTTTTTTAGCTGTAATATCCTTTTGGGCTCTTACTACATTACAAAAGTAGTATATGCCAGCGAGCAACACTACGATTCAACTGCTTCCGAAAATCATATATATGAAAGCGAAGCTATTTAAACTATCGGCTTTAACGCCGCATCAACGCCAAGTAATGTTGTGGTATGGTTTGCCGCCCCTCATAAATTTGGTATTAGTTGGTATAATGCCTTGGTGCTTTTTCTTTATAGGACTAATTTTTCTCTTCGTTGGCTTAGCTCATGTATTGTACTTTTTATTAAGTTGCTTATATCTTGTGTACAACAAAAAACGATTTCCTAGAAAGTATAAACGCTATTTTACGATAAGCTCCATCTATCTAATTCTACTTTTTTTACCATGTTCATTTTTAAATCAACCTACTAATTTTATGTATATGGCTATTGGTGTAGGTTTTAGCTTTCCCATTGCCATTTACTTTACTCGGTTTTTTATTCACGATTGGTTAAACACTTCAAAAAGATAAGTTATGAATAACTGGCAACTTTTTTACGACGAAGATTGTCCTTTGTGTGTGGCTTACACAAAGCTCTTTGTAAAATATAATTTTTTATCGGCAAGCGGTCGTGTTCCCTTTTCGCAACTGGGCGCACAAACCCCTTTAGACCTTAACCGCGCCCGAAACGAAATTGCTTTGTACAATACACAAACACAAACCGTATTTTATGGCGTGGACAGTTTGGTTGAACTTTTAAATACCAAATTACCCTTTGTAAAACCCATTGCTAAATTTGCTCCTATTTATTTTTTATTGCGGCAACTCTATAAACTCATTTCATATAACCGTAAAGTAATTGTGGGCAGTAGCTTATGTAACGAAGCAGCCTGCACACCCGATTTTAATGTACCTTACCGATTAGCATTTTTGGCACTACTACTTATGGCTTGTGCTTATTTTTTAAATCAATTTTTACAGTTGTTGACACAAGGGTCTTTAAATTCCATGCCATACATCACCTACATTCGATTGCTGAGTTTAGTTTTTATTAGCCTCTTTATACTTCGCTTAAAAGCTATTGATTGGCACACCAGTCTTCATTACCTCGGCAATGTATTAACCATTTTATTTATTGGACATTTCTTTTTAATTGTTCCAGTTCTACTAACGCATTTATCCCTTTCGCTTTCGGTAGCACCATTAATTGTTTATGCTGGGCTAGTTTCAGGGTTCGTTATCTATTTATTAATTCGTCGCTTAAAAGTAATGCTACCCAATGATTCTCTATTTTAGGGAGAAGAACTAAAATTATTTTTATCTGTTCTGTAAAAAAGAAATGTGTTGTTCGGTGTACCGTCAAGTTAAACTAATAACTGCTTCCACGTTTTTAAACACTTGCTAACTCATTAATGATGCGGCTTTGCGCCACCGCTACCCAATTCCGAAACCATTGGTTATTACCATCGGTTGTGCGGCAATACGTTTCAAAGCGGGTTAAGTCGAAAGTGCTATCGTATATACCTGCACCTGCACGGTGTGCATCGCGCGAGTTACAAAACTGTTCAAAGTGGCCTTGTATTGGCACCATCAAAACAGGCTTCCCTAAATACATGGCTTCGCATACACTTTCAAATCCGGCAGAGCTGGCTAAACCTTTGGCTTTGCTCATCTTCTCTAAAAAAAGTTGATCGTTAATGCGGTGTATAAATAATTTTTCTTTATCGAAGGTATAATCTTCATAAATGCTTTCGGGCTTATCTGTAAAACAATGTATTTCTTTTTTGGGATTTAATTGATGCCAATTTAAAATTTCTTCAAAGTAACCACGGTTAACTAAATAGACTAAAAAGTAATCTTCGGTTTGCACTTTTAAATCAAACACTTCCTTTCTGAGTAGCGGTGGCACCACAACCACATCGCTATGATTGGTGTAGATTTTATAAAACGATAGTGCCAAGTTTTTTGAAGAGCCAAAGGCGGTGAGGCGTGTAAATAATTTAATGGCCAAACGGTCTAAAACATGCCCTTTCGGAAATTCAAAATCAGGATGAAAGTAAATGTATTGATGAGCAATACATACCATTTTAAATTTGGGTTTGTAAAATCGGTAATACAAGCCCAGTAATAAATCGAAAAAATTAATAATCACATCGGGTTGATGTTCTTGTAAAATGGCATCCATTTGCCGCAAACTTTTTTTAAAGGTTTTCAACTTTAAAACATTGTCTATTAACGAACGGGTAATGTTAATGGATTTGTTTTTTTTATCGCAACTAAAGTTAGGACTAATGACTTTATGAATGGGGGCTTTTACTTTATCGAAAAAAAATTGAGGAATATCGCGCGTACCGCTCGATCCTAGAATAACTGCGGCAACGGTATGCCCTTGCTCTAATAGCAATTCATAAAGACTTATGGCTTGCGTCATGTGTCCGCGGCCCTCGCCTTGAACCACTAGAATGTATTTTTTGGATGGTGTATTCATGGGGTAGTTACTGCAACGTTTGTAGGTAATAATTCGGTGAGCAATGTGTTTTTAACGCAAGCTTTTTGGGCTTCGTGTTCGCGTAGCCAATCGGTATAAAAAATAATACGCCAATTGCCATTAACATCTTCAACCAATGCCGAAAGGGTTTCTACCCAATCGCCCGAGTTCATGTATTCGATGCCTTGAATTGTTTTAATAGCTGGCTGATGGATGTGTCCGCAAATCACCCCTTGGCAACGGCGTGCTTTAGCTACTTTTACCAATTCTGTTTCGTAATCGGAAATAAACGATACCGCCGATTTAACTTTTGCTTTAATGGTTTGCGAGAGCGAGAAGTAAGGTAAACCCTTCCGTTCGCGGTAATTGTTGTAGTGTCGGTTTATCCACAGTAAAAACGTATAACCTACATCGCCTAGTTTAGCTAACCATCTAAACTGACTGGTAACGTTATCAAAAATATCGCCGTGGGTAACAAAGTATTTTTTATGAACGCCATAATGAATGTGATGCTTTTTAATTTTAAAATTACCTAAGGAGAATGGCATCACTTCATCTAAAAAATCGTCGTGATTTCCTCTTAAATAAATAATTTCATCGCATTTACTTTTACTAATCAAGTTAATGATGTGCTTAAAAAAATTGCTGTGTTGTTTTTTCCATTTCCCATTTTTTCTGAGCTGCCAGCCATCAATAATATCGCCATTTAAAATGAGTGTTTCGCATTTGCTGTGTTTCAAAAAGTGTATAACTTGTTTGGCTTTACTGGCTTTAATACCTAAATGAATATCGGATAGTACAATAGTTTTATAAACTGTTTTCATTGAAATAGAATCACTCAAATATCGTTGCTTTAGATTGCTTGAGTATAAAGGGTATGTTATCAAAAAATAGAAAAACGTGCGGTAATACTACCTGCACGTTAATTTTAGTTGTGTTAAACTTTACTTATTATCTCCCGACAATAAAATTTTGCTAAACTCCCTGAGGGTTACGAAACGGGAATAAAAATTGGCTCATTAACTGTGTGAAGTAAATGAGCCCATCACTTTGTTTTTTGGCTGTGTTGTGAAGAAGGGTATTTATGGTTGAACGTGTAAGCAAAACGTTTAATGCGTCGTTGAAATAAACTGTTTTAACCGAATTGAAACAACACGCTAACTGAGTCTTGATGAAGCCAACAAGTATTTTTATTTTTAATAGAGCGTTTACGTTTATCAAATTCATAATACAATATTACACGCTTGTTTTTAGTTTAATAAAGCAGCAACACTATTTAATTGTTAGGAAAAATGAACTTAAATTACCAGAAGGTTAATGAAGTTGTTTAAAGTCAAACTAAGTAAAGCCTTTATGCGCCTTTTTGATTTTTACTTCGTTAAACCGAGATTTTAAGAAATCGGACACTTTAGAATAAAATAGCTAACTCTGTAAAATGTTTAAAACCACATTATGTAACATAAATTTATTGAGAACCCTACTGCGTGAGGGGGCAGTAGCGGCAGCCCCCGAAGGGCGTTTGCTAATTTTGCCAGAGCGAGGCGGCTGAGGCACGAAGACCCCGCAGCGACTCGGGCAGGCTCAGCGCGGCAGCAGCAAAATAGCAAAACGCCCAAGGGGCTAAAGCGGATGACCCGACCCCAAAGTATAACCTGCGTTACCTTAAAACTGATAGTGTAATTATTACACTAAGCTAAGTAAAACTTGATAGGGGACACGCCCAAAAATT
>JAAFIL010000007.1:29278-121951 GCA_013297775.1 Bacteroidota bacterium | reverse complement strand
TTGTTTAGCGGAGCGTAACGAGGACGTTTGAGAACTGCGTTTGTAACGCAGACAACGTGATGCTGTGGGCGTTACAAACGCCCCTTTAGCACGTCCTCGTTTCCGCTTACGCTCAAACAAGGACGAGAACCCTGTTTACACAATCTTCTTTACACGCTCTTTAAACCTTAACACTACTTATAAATTAGCTTTGCAAAAACCAATTTTAACGTAAGCAAAAAGATGAATACGGTTAAAAGAATAAGTTTAGGCTAAACGAAAAGCATTTAATGCTTTAAGAAAAAGGATATTGGTTAAAAGGAATAGATTTATTCTGTTAGGAAAAGTAGTTAATCCGTTAAGCCAAATCTTTAATCTATTAGAAAAAATAGTTAATCTGTTAGAGTAACGGTTTTTGGTTAAAAAAAACGTATTAATCCGTAAGAAAAAAAAGATATTGGTTAAAGGGAATTGGCTTAATCTGTTTGGAAAAAAGATATTAGCTTAAAAAAATAGATTTATTCCTTTAGGAATTATATTAATTCCGTTAGGAATTATATTAAAGCCGTTAAGAATTATATTAATTCCGTTAGGAAAAAAGATATTAGTATTAAAGCTACATCGGTCTGTTCAGTAAGCGTTATCAAGTTTTATCGCTTTACAATAATCTAAATCCGTTAAGTGTTAAAGGGTGTAAAAACGGTTACTATATTTGTAACCTTACCTACTGATTTAGCGTTAAGCAACATATAATTAAACAAACGAATAACTAAACAAATTAGAAAATATGTAATCAAAAAAGCATCAACCATAGTACTTACAAAGTCTGTTAACTTGTATTTAAAGTGTTACAACAAACGTTTTCACATCATCCAAATACCTCTTTACGAAGTGTAAATTTTTAAAATAGTTAACGTTTATGGTTAAAAAACAGAAGAAGATACTCCCCATAAAAGTAGGTTCAGGAGCATTTAATAATTAATACATTTCAAAACAATGAAATCAACTAATTTAAAAGTGGTACTGAATATGAGTAAATTATCAGTACCCGAAAAAATAAACAAAGCACGTAATGTACACGATGCCATTACCACTAACCTCTCTTTATTTGGTAGCCCCACTTCATTACTAAATGAGGTAAACAAAGCCACTAACCAATTAGAAGAGGCTTGGCAACATGCACAAGACGGTGGCAAATCGTTAACCGCTTTAATGCGTGTTAAAGAACATGCTTTAATGAAACTCATGAACGATTTAGCCAATTATGTAGAAAGCTTTTGCGATAACGATCAAGAACTGGTTTACCTAGCTAAATTAGACATTAAAAAATCAGTAAGTGTTAACCGTCCCGAGTTTGAGGTGTACCAACTCGACCACCAAGGCGCCGTTGGTTTACGTGTAAAGCCTCGTATGAAAACCATTTACAAATGGCAATATGGCCTCGACCCTTTAGCGTCTAATACATGGGTTACCGCAAAACTAACCAATGCAGCCAGTACCGAAATAGAAAACTTAAACGTTGGTGAGTTGTATTGGTTTAGAGTGGTGTTTATTAGCGCAACAAGCGAAGAAGCACATGCGCCCATTAGCTTTGCCGTTAATTAAAAACGAAGCATTTATAAAACTACTGGCTTTAAGCAAAAAATACTGTCCAGTTAAAAAGCAAAAAGCCCGAATGATTTACATTCGGGCTTTTTACTTTGATAGATTTCTTTCATAATTCATTTCGCTGTTGAGATGAAGTATTGTTTGGTAAAGCGATATAAGAAAGAAAATGAATCTATCTTTTAGAACCGATATTGGTATTAGTCCCATCTATATCAATTAAAAGTTCAATTATTTTTAGACGTGAATCTCTCTGGTGATACACTCCAAACCTTTACCAAAACAATTTTAGATGTATATGAAACCTTTGTTAATTTACCCGAAACACCAGAGTTAGACTGCTTTATAAATATTTATTTCGATTTATACGAAATAGCTCGGCGGCAATTAGAACAGGAATTGAAAGGCATTAAAACAGCCGAGAAAGCCGATAAAATCTATAAAAAAATTTCGGACGACATCAACACTCGGCAAAAACAATTTGTAAGTGAAACCCAATCGGGAAAAAACAAATATTATCTCAATAAATGGAATGGGGTGGTTGTTAAAGAATTAAACATTGATAACATGAAAATTTTCGGAGTACTTCCTTAATGGTACTCACTATTCTAACTATAAAAAGCAGCTTGGTATTAGTTGGTATTGGTTTAGAGCCTATTTATTTTTCTTGAGCATTTAACAACACCTCTTTTGCAGTTTTCATGGCCACAGCATTGTATTTTTTCTCCACATAAGCTAGTACTTTGGTAAGTACCGCTTTACTATTTTCATCTAAATTACTAATGTCCTTTGCAAATACTTCGTTACAAGCTAACTCATTAATGGCCTTCACTTCGCGTGGTATTTTACTAAATGCTAACTCTACTTTACGTTCTTTATGCAGCCACTTAAACAATTCTATTTTAGAGGCAATGATGGTTTCGCAACTTTGAATTTCGTTATGTCGGAGTTGTAAATTCAACTCGGCTAGGTCTTTTAAACTATTCAAATCAATAGCGTGAACTGGATATTTTATAAAAATTTCGGGAGCCGTATCAGATGGTAATGCTAAATCAACAATAATTTTCCGAGTGGTTTCGCCAGCTAACAGGTGTTGATAAATGGGTTCAGTTATAATTGCATCGTTTGAAGCGGTACAGGTAATTAAAACATCAAACCCTTCTTTATAATTTTTTAATTCGGTTAATGGATAGGCTTTTGCATTTAAAAAGTTAGCTAATTTTTGCGCATTACTAAGGGTACGGTTAAAGATAGCCAAATTAGAGAATTGATGCTTGTGCAAATAATTAGCCATGGCCGTGTTGGTTTCGCCGCTTCCAATCATCACTATACGTGCGTTGGGTTTAATGCCTAAGTCGCGTAATTGACGGTAAGCTAACGATACAATAGAAACTGGATTCTTAGCAATGGCCGTATCGGTATAAATTGCTTTTGCGGTTTCAATAGTTTGTTTCATCAATAGACGAATGGTGTCGCCCGTTAAGCCCATCAAATTACAAAAGTCGTAAGCCTTGCGCACTTGCGTTATAATTTCACGTTCCCCAATTACTAAAGACTCTAGCGAAGAAGCCAATCGAAACACGTGGTTAACCACCTCGTCGCCTTCATACAATTCCGCATCGGCGCTTAACATATCCAACTGTTTGTTATTTAATTTCGGATTAAGAAACAAAATAAATTCCTTCACTAAAGTTGGGGTTAGGGCTTGCTCGGTTACTAAAATCAATTCTACACGATTACACGTGCTTAAAAAACAGAGTTCTTCTAAACCGAAATTAATTTTTAAAGCCCCTAAACTTTCTGTTTGTCGATCTTCGCTAAGGTGCAATAAACCTATCGTTTCAAGCGGGAAAATTTTATGTGTAAACGCTATGGACTTTAAATAATGCAACGGTGTAAAATTAAAGAAATGCCTATTTTTTTTGTCATCCGATTGTCATGTTGTGAGTATATAAATCCAGAAGCGACAATGTATTGCAATTATTATCTGAGATTTTAAAAAAGAGGGTCTTTAGAATAAAATAGCTAACTCTGTAAACTATTTAAAATCAACACTTAAAAAATGAGTTAGATGGAGATAAACCGTCGAAATCTATCACAAAATAAAACCTGCCGCAGTGATTAGAAATGTTTTAATCTCGTCCTTGTTTAGCGAAGCGTAACGAGGACGTTTTAGAACTGCGTTTGTAACGCAGATAAAGTGATAGCGTTGGCGTTACAAACGCCCCTTTAGCACGTCCTCGTTTCCGCTAACGCTCAAACAAGGACGAGGGGAAAAGAGAAATTAAGAACCGCTTAAAAAATGAGTTAGATGGAATTATGCAATAGGAATCGTAGTGAGAGGCGAAAGCCCAATAAAACAGGTATTTTTTCGACTGAGGCATAGTGCTGCTATGGTGAAGGAGAAAAAGTGACTGTTTTGAAGGGATTTCGGCTCGTAATAGATTTCTATTGCGTTATCTAGGATTATAGATAGTTAGCATTGTAAAACTTTCTAAAAAACTCTATCTTTAGTCCCTTATGGAAAAAAGAGTAAGGGTGCGTTTTGCACCAAGCCCAACGGGTGGGCTGCACATGGGAGGGGTTAGAACGGCTCTATTTAATTATTTGTTTGCTAAAAAACATGGCGGCGATTTTATTTTACGAATTGAAGACACCGATCAAAATCGTTTTGTAGAAGGTGCCGAACAATACATTATAGATGCGCTAACGTGGTGTGGCATTCAACCTAACGAAGGGGTAGGTTTTGGTGATGGTCCTTATGCACCTTACCGTCAAAGCGAACGTAAAGAAACAGGTATTTATAAAAAATATGCAGACCAACTTATTGCCGCGGGGCACGCATATTATGCTTTTGATACTTCGGAGGAATTAGATGAAATGCGTAAACGATTAGAAGCTGCCAAAGTAGTGGCTCCACAATACAATTCGGTTACACGTCAAAACATGCGTAACTCTTTAACCTTAGGAGAAGATGAGGTTAAGCGTTTATTAGAAAGTAATGCGCCGTATGTGGTACGTTTAAAAGTTCCTCGTAACGAAGAAATTCGTTTTCAAGATATTATTCGGGGTTGGGTTGTGGTAAACTCTTCGCAGGTAGATGATAAAGTATTGCTAAAAAGTGATGGTATGCCTACCTATCATTTGGCGCACATTGTAGATGATATCGAAATGAAAATTAGTCATGCCGTGCGTGGCGAAGAATGGTTACCCAGTGCACCTGCGCATATCCTCATTTATAGGTATTTAGGTCTAGAAAACGAAATGCCTCAACTGGCGCATTTACCGTTAATTTTAAATCCGGATGGACATGGTAAAATCTCAAAACGTGAAGCGCGCTTTCCGGTGTTTCCTTTAAGTTGGCAAGACCCCCGCGAACACACGCCTTATGGTGGTTACAAAGAAGCAGGGTATTACCCAGAAGCGTTTGTAAATATTTTAGCCCTGCTCGGTTGGAATCCTGGCAACAACAAAGAATTGATGAGCGTGGACGAAATGGCAACGTTGTTTGAGTTTGAACGCGTGAGTAAAAGTGGTGCCAAGTTTGACCCCGAAAAAGCAAAGTGGTTTAATCAACAGTATTTAAAAGCCAAAACCGATGCTGAATTAGCCGGTAGCTTTCGTCCATTATTAAAAGAAAAAGGCTATGAACCCAATGAATCTTTTTTAAAAGAATATTGCCGTTTAGTAAAAGAGAAAGTACAATTTGTAAACGACTTTTGGGCGCAAGGTCGTTTCATTTTTGAAACCCCCGAAAAATTAGACGAAGCCGTTCTTACCAAAAAATGGAAAGAAACTAGTGCCGCTACTTATACTTTAGTACTCGAAAAATTTAAAGCTTTACACACGTGGGATATACCCACGGTTACAGCTTGTTTTCACGAAGCCGAAACAGCAAACGGTGGAAAAATAGACATGCAAGTGTTACGGGTTTTAGTAACAGGTGCTTCGGGTGGCCCGCAATTGTTTGATACTTTAGCCTTGATGGGAAAAGATAAAGTAGTAGCACGGTTAGAAAGCGGCTTGGCTTTGGTGCTTACAAACTTTGAAAAGTAAATTGAATTTTAATGGTTAGCGTAACGCTGTTAAACAAGGTGTTTAACAGCGTTTTTTAGTTTTGAAAGTTTCTACCAATTCCCAATTTCCCATGTGCCTTGCACGCGCATAACCTGTTCAATAACATCGCGCACACAACCCTCGCCGCCTTTGTAGGGCGATACATAAGGACATATATCTTTAATTTCGATAGCCGCATCGTTGGGGCAAACTGGCAACCCTACCCGACGCATTACCTCATAATCGGGCAAATCATCGCCCATGTATAAAATTTCATCGGCGTTTAATTCGTTTGTTTCAACAAACGCTTGAAAACATTTTAGTTTATCGTGTTGATTAATAAAAATATCGCGGATACCCGACTTTTCGAGTGAATTTTTTACGGCAACATTATTACCGCCTGTTATCACCACTAGTCGGTAATTTTTTTTAACCGCCAGTTGCAAAGCATAACCATCTTTACTATTTAAGTTGCGCACCATTTCGCCGTTGAGCATAACCAGTACTTTACCATCGGTCATTACCCCATCCACATCAAATACAAGGGTTTTAATTTTAGTGAGGCGTTGTTTAAAATTCATACACTATTAGGGTTAAGGAAATTGCTGTTGAATGTAAGCCGACATGGATTTATAAACTTGCCACGTTGACTTAGAATTTTTTAATACTTGCAAATGCCGCTTAATGGTAAGCGCATCGCCACGTTTAGCTGGCCCAGTTTGCGATAAAACAGGATTTAATTCAAAAGCCTTTTGCACCGTTTCTAATGCCAAAGGTTTTAATAATTGAAAAGCTTTTGCCGAACCCAATTGCTGCGAAGCCGCCAAATAAAGGGCATTAACAAAATTATTAACTAGCACCGCCGCCAAGTGAAACTGCAATCTGTTTTCAGAATTGGTAACGTGAACTTTAGGACTTAAGCATTGCGCCATTTTTTTTAAGAGGTGTGTGGTGCTAAGAGCGTTACCCTCAATCAACAAGGGAATGTTACTCCAGTTTAAAGTGCGCTTGGCACTAAAACTTTGCAAAGGGTATAACACACCATACGGTAACTTATCGGTTTTTAGCACTTCGATGGGCGTTGAACCCGAGCAATGGCAAAGCGTGCCGCGTTCAATTAAAGGAACAACTGTTTTAACAGTAGAAGCAATGGCAGCATCGCTTACACACACTAAATAAAGCGTTGCCGCTTTTGGGAATTGTTTTAGCTGCGTTACTGTTTTAAGTTGTAACTCGTGTTGGATGCGTTTAAGCAAAGGTGTTTGGCGGCGATTGTAAACACAAACCTCAACGGTTTGAAGTTGTGTAAACGCTTTACTAAAGTGATAGGCTAAATGACCAGCACCAATAATAACGATGAATGGCTTTAAACTCATGCCGCTGCCTTTTGTTGCTTTAGGCGATTAAGTCGTACTTGCTCAACAATGGCAATACCTGTACCAAAAGCCATAATTAAACAGCCAAGCCACAGTACATTAATAAATGGAAATACATACGCTTCCATAACAATAAAATCTTTGGCGTTACGCACATGTTCGCTCATCGTAATTTCTAAAGTTCCTTCATCTGGATTTATTTTCCAGAAGGCAAATTTTAATCCTAATTTTTCTTCGATGGCTTCTTTAGGAATAACTACATTTTTTTTAATCACATACTGTGGATATACTTTGTAAACGTTTGACTGCGCATCCACACAACTTAATACTGCGGTTACAACTAACAACGAATCGTTTTTACTGTACTCCTCTTGCGATAAATTGGTTTGAATGGATTCGATAATAACAAACGCATTGCTCGCAAATATGGTATCGCCCACATGCCCCACATAATTTTTAGGTTCGTTATACGCACTTTTTTTAGCAGCATCGGGCTTATTGGTATTTAAGTCGGCGGCAGTAATGTGGGTGTAAACATCTTTACCTAAATAGTGCTTGGTATCGGGTTCGGGTGCTTTACCCATGCGCGGGTTATCTTGTATGCGTGGGTTTAAAACAAAATCTATTACAGGTTTATTTTTTTCATTGAGTTTGTAATACTCTACTTTAAAATAAACATCTATGCCAATTCGTTTTTTCTCGCGAAACGAAACAAAATAAGGACCCATGGGTAAGGTATCGCCTTGGGTTAATAAAATACTTTTTTGCCCGTCGAAACCCTTGCCCAAACTTTCTACTTTTTTGTCGGAGGTGTTTTTAGATAGCGTTACTTTTTTAGAAGTTGAAATTAAAGCCCCAATTAAAATAAGAGCAAAGCCTATATGAGCAATAGAAGCCCCCGATTTTAAAATTTTACCTTTTAATATATTTAACCAGTACTCTGCATTTGAAAATACGGCAAAAAAACCACAAACCAATAGCAGGGCATAACTAATTAAATTCCATCTTTCTAAGCCATTGCTTGCCTCCGAAAAATCTCGCAAAAAGTAAAGTGGAATGGCGCATACAAATCCAAACACGAGTGCCGCAAAAAAACTGTAACGTAACTTTTTAAAAAATACAGAGCGTTCGTTGTGCTTGTATTTTAAAAATTGAGCACTGGCCATTAACACTAACATCACTATCGAAAACGGAATCATCCAAACGTTGTAATCGCCCACCTTTAAAGGAGCTTGCTTCATATCAAATAATTTATTGCTAACCGGAATAGATGTAAAGTAGGTAATAATTAACCCAGATAACAGTAATACTAAAGAGCCTAAAAACAACCAAAATTCTCGCGAGTATAATTCTTCTTCTTTTTTCTCTTTAGGAAAGTAGCGGAGGTAAGAAAAAATAGTTAAGCCAACGCTTGCAGGAATCCAAATAAATAAAGCGTAACGTTTAAAATTGAAGAAGATGGCAAAACTTAAAAGTAATAACGAACCCACAATGTATGAAGTTTTAATTAATGAGTCTTGAACAAGTAACGCAACGGTAATAAACACAAAGGTTAAAACGTAAATTACCAATTGCCCTTGCATACCAAGGTCGGTAAAAGCATGCACACTAGCATTTCCTAAAATGCCGCTTCGGGTTAAAAAAGTAGAATAGAGTACTAATAAAAAGGCAGCAATGGCTAATAAGTGCGTGGTAAATACCGAGCCGCCTTTATTTTTATTGATGAGCATGGTATGCCCCGCAGCTACTAACACCAGCCAAGGTACTAATGATGAATTTTCGACAGGATCCCAAGCCCAAAAGCCACCAAAACTAAGGGCTTCGTAGGCCCAAGCGCCACCCATTAAAATGCCAATCCCTAAAACTAAAATACCAAAATAAGTGTAAGGTAAAGCAATGCGTTGCCAAGCGGTGTATTGCTTATTCCACAGTGCAGCAATGGCAAATGCAAAAGGTAAAAGTGTGGAGGCAAATCCTAAAAACAATGTAGGTGGATGAATGGTCATCCAATAGTTCATCAACAAAGGATTTAAGCCACGTCCATCTAACTTAGCCAAATAATTAGCGTTTTGTAAAAACGGTGCCATTTTAGTTTCGGGGTGTTCGCGCAACAATAAAAAGGGATTGCTACCAATTTTATACTCGCCTAAATAAATACCCAAAATCATACTGGCTAAAAATACCTGAACCAATGCAAATACCATCATTACTGGTGCTTCCCATTCGGTATCGAGTTGTTTTTTTAAGAATAAACCTAAGACCACATTCCAAAACGTCCACAATAAAAAACTACCTTCTTGTCCTTCCCAAAAACAGGATAAGATGTATTTCATATCCATAGAGGTGTTGCTGTGTTGAAAAACATATTGGTACTCGAAGTAGTGGTTAAAGAGCATTACAAATAGCGTTGCGGCAATCCCTACTACGCTTAACGAATGGATTAAAAAACTAAGCCGCGCCGTTTTATAATACGCTTTATCTTTTGTGCTGAGGTAATAAAATACAGAGGCTGTTAATGCCGCAATAAACGATAAGACGACAAACGCATTACCTATATACCCTGCCCATAAATGTTCGCCTACATAGTTAATTGCTTCCATTGCTATTGTACTTGATTAAGTTGAGATTTAGCATCGTTGTATTTGCTCGGACATTTCATTAAAATATCGTTGGCATGAAACTCCTCGCCGTGTATTTGCCCAATTAAAACGAGTTGCTCGCTTTTATCAAAATCTTGTGGTTTACTTTTGTGAAGTACTACATTTTTAGAGAGGCCATTGTTATCTAACATGGTGAATTTAAACTCATCTGGATTAACCGTTGGTTCATATAGTTGCGGCATGTCTTTATTAAGTTTGCCAACCACATGAAACTCTTTACCCGGATTGGCCATGGCTTCGTCAAAATTGGCATAAGTGGTGGTGTTCTTTAACGACGAGAAGATAACACCAATGGCAACTGCAATAATGATGATGCCGACAATGTGTAATTTTTTCATGATTTACTTATTGAATTTATTTTCTAATTTTTTTAAACGCCGTTCGATGATGAGTAAAAGAATCACCAACGAAATAAACACCAATGCCATCACGGCAATTACTACATATATTTTGCCATCGGCTCTAAACACATCGGCCATTTCGGGTGGAGGAGTTTGTGCATTAGTAAACGTTACCAATCCCGATAAAAACAATAGCAATAACCAACATTTACTCTTCATCGTTTAATTTTTTTAAGTGTATAAAACGGGTTTTAACTTCAAAAATCCAGTAGCTAAATAAAATCCAACCCACGCAAGCCGGATAAAAAACTAGGCGCATGTTGCTATCTAAATCGTATTTACCAAAAGCTGGATTGCCACCATTGCCTGGGTGCAGCGAGTCGGTTAAGCGGGGTAAAATCATAATAAAGACGTTTAACATCACAAACGCAAAAATGTTATATACGGCTGCAATGCGCGTGCGTTTAATTTCGTCGGTAATGGAACTTCGTAAAATGAAATAAGCCAAGTAAATTAAAATGCCAATGGCCACACCGTTTAATTTCGGATCTTGAAAAGTCCAAAATGTGCCCCAGGTATAGCGCGCCCAAATAGAGCCAGTTAAAATGCCCGGTATGGCAAAAAATAAACCTGTTTCGGCTGAGGTTTGTGCTTTGGCATCGTTTAATAAGGCTTGAGTTCCTAAACTTTTGATGCTGTAAAAAAGCGATAACCCCATTTGAAATAACATGGCAAACCAAATAGGTACGTGGTAATACACATTACGAATGGTTTCGTTTAAAATATCGAGGCGTGGAACGGGATTGAGTAAACCCCATACAATGGTATAAAGAATAAGAACAACTGAGAGTATTTTGTAAAGGTGCTTCATTACAGTTTAACGGATACCCCTTTTTTAACTTCCAAACGCATTTGTAACCTTCGTTTAAAACATGTGTAACAACCTGTTTTTTAATCTTGCCAAAGATACGGAAATAAAAGTATTGCCAACATCAACATTATTACATTTAATGCAATTAAAATTCCCAAAAAAGGATAACTGACGCTCCAAGCTAACCCATCTACTGCTTGTTTGCTTACGCGAATAACTAAGGTTAAAAGTGGCATTAATACCGGAAAGCTTAAAATACTCATCAATGCAAAATGGCCTTGTGCTTTGGCGGCAATGGCACTCATCAAACTAAGCACCCCCGCAAACCCCGTTGAGGCTAGGCACAACACGGTAATAAATAAACTCACGTTTTCAATTTCGTTTTTAATAAACCATGTGTAAAAAAATAAGGTTATGCTACTGAGAACTAGCATAAAACCCATGTTATACAGCATTTTCGATAAAATAAACTGTGTGGGTTTGTAATACAAGTAATTAAACAGAGCTTGACCACTTTGCTCTTTCAGAAAACTCTTGCCCGAAATGGTAATAGAGCTAAACAATAAGATGACCCAAAATAGAGCGTTCCAAGTGGGTTTGTCAACCTTGCCTTTAAAACACAAGGCGCTAACAAATACAGTTCCAATAATATAAACCAATATGCCGCCAAGTGTAGTCTTTTGCCGAAATTCTAAACGAAACTCTTTTTTAATGAGAGATAAAAGCATAATTGAAGCGTAAAGATAGTAAAAGGGATTATACCAATTGGATTTAACTGGTGCCAGAAGATAGCCGCCACGCAAGTAAAATGGGTACTTTATGAATTTCACAGATTGAATACACTAATCTACTTGAATTAGTTTTGACGCATTAAAATGTATAGAATTTATGCTTAATCAATTTTTAGTCCAATCACCAACACATCGTCTATTTGCTCGGTTTTGCCTTTCCATTGGTGAAAGGTGTTTTCAATAACTGCTTTTTGCTGCGCCATGGTTTGATTGGCAATTTCAACAAATAATTCTTTCATGCGTTTGTACATAAATTTTTTACCTCTATCGCCTCCAAATTGATCGGCATAGCCATCGGTAAATAAATACAGGCAATCGTTTGTTTGTAACTCAAATGTTTTATCGGTAAAATGATTAGGCTCTTGGTCGAGGGCAGCGGTAATTGGGAACTTATCGGGTTTCAATTCAATTAATTCGTTTTGCCGCACAATGAAAATGGCATTATTGGCCCCTGCAAAATGCAAACGTTTACTTTCTTTTTCAATGGCAATTAAAGCAATGTCCATGCCATCGCGCAAAAAAGTATCGTTCTCGCTGATGTTGTTATTTAATATTTTTTTTAATTCTTTATTTATAAAATCAAGTGCTTCAGCGGGCGAGTTCACCTTTGGGTGAGAAGAAGTTTGGGTTAATAAATTATTACCAATAATACTCATAAATGCACCCGGAACCCCGTGTCCCGTGCAATCGGCGGCGGCTACGCATAGCAATTCTACAGGTTTCTTTTCGTTTTTGATGCCCCGTGTGGCTATTACTTTATCGAACCAATAAAAATCGCCGCTAACAATATCGCGGGGAAGGAAGAAAATAAACGAGTCGTTAAATAAATCTTTAATACTTTCTTGATGCAATAGTACCGAGCCTTGTATGCGTTTTGCATAAGTGATAGAGTCGGTAATGTCTTTATTTTTTTCTTCAATAATTTTATTTTGTTCGCGCACCTCGCGTTCTAGTTTTAAACGTTCGCGTATATCGCGGGCATAAATGACAATAGCTGGCCTGCCCGCAAATGGGGCTACTTTAGCACTGCATTCAACTGGCAACACCTCGCCTAAAGCATTAACAAAAGGGATGTCGGTAAAAATTAAACCTTTCTTTTCCCACACATCGGCAACTCGCAACGAACTCTCGTTTAAAAACTCGGGGGGTTGTATATTGAATAACGTTTTTTTCAATAAATCGGCTTTTATGTAGCCCAATAAATCGGCGGCCGAAGGATTGCATTGCAAAATAGCCCCGTTAGAAATATCAACCACAAAAAGAGCATCGTTGGCTTGTTCAATAATACTTTCGTAATTATTTTTATCCTTTTCGAGGTGAGTTAAAGCCGTGGTAATGGTTTTTTGCTTTAAAGAAACGCCTCCAGCAATAACCAAGGTTATTAATAAAAAACTAACTAGAATAACGATTACAACATAAAACATGTGTTACACTTCTTTTTCTAAATTATCAATAATTGGAAATATTTTTTCGGGATTCAAAAACTCGCCTACTTTATCGGGACGCGAGACGTAGCGCACTTTCCCGTTAATGTCTATTAAAAATGAAGCAGGCAATGGAATACCTTCTTCGTATTTATCTGCAAAATCGTTATCGTACTCGTCTAATTGAACGCCATATTCCATAGCGGTGCGTTGTTTTTCGTCGGCTAACACTTTAAATTCTAGTCCCAGTTTCATCACCATTTCGCGGTTAACGCCAACAGGGTCGGGACCTATGGCCATGCAAAAAATATTCTTTTTTTGAAAGCGGTGTCCGTTTTTCATGTAGGTGCGCAACATCATGTGGCACGCGGGACACCAATCTCCACGAACAAAAATGAGTAAAAGGTGGCGTTGCCCTCTAAAATCGGATAGCGAAACCGGTAAGCCATTTTGATCAGGCAAAGTAAAATTAGGAGCTTCGATGCCTAGTTTTACTTTGTAGCCATTATTGACATGCACCAATAATTGTTTCTGGTCTTTATAAATACCCCAGCCTAACAAAGATTGAAAGGCAATCACCAAACCCGGAAATAACCACGTTTTCCAATCGCTTTCATTTATTACGTTACCACCAAGGTAGAGTATAACTGCTAATCCTAAAAAAGTAGGTTCGAGCCATTTGTTGCCTGTAAGCGTAAATTTTTCTAAGAAAATAATGCGCACCAAAGCCCCGCTAACAGAGGCTAACATGGCTAAACTAATAAATGGAAAATGGTGATACGGATAATCGCAAAAAAAGCCGGTTAACAAAGCTGTAAAAAAAGCAACAGCAAATTGATAGTTGGAGGTGTAAGTAGAAACCTCTTTCATCACTAAAAAATAACCTATTAAAGCATATACAAAACTTAACCATGGAAACAACGACCACAACAGTGCTAAAGCTGTGAACCCGCAAATAAGGGCTATCGAAGTATAAACATGTATATAGCGCATACGTTTGAAAATTAGGTAATATTATCTAGTTAACAAAATAACAAAAAGCCTTTATTTTAAGTATTTCGCAATTATTAGTAGAATATATAACGTTTAGCAACAGAATTGGTTTTATTTTTTTTAAAAAATACCTACCTTTAAACGCTATTCAAAATTAGTTTGATTTAAAAAAAAATATCATGGCATTTGACATTGAAATGATTAAAAAGGTGTACGAAGGTATGCCATCGCGTATTGAAGCGGCACGTAAAACATTAAACCGTCCATTAACTTTGGCCGAAAAAATTCTTTACTCGCACTTAGATAAACATACAGATTTACGGGATTATCCGCGGGGTTCATCGTATGTAGATTTTAATCCGGATAGAGTGGCCATGCAAGATGCAACGGCTCAAATGGCCTTGTTACAATTTATGCAAGCGGGTCGCCCTAAGGTGGCAGTGCCTTCTACGGTGCATTGCGATCATTTAATTACAGCCAAAGCTGGTGCTAAAACCGATTTGGAATTTGCCAACAAAGAAAGCAAAGAGGTTTTTGATTTTTTAGGATCGGTTTCTAACAAATACGGCATTGGGTTTTGGAAACCAGGTGCGGGCATTATTCACCAAGTGGTTTTAGAAAACTACGCCTTTCCGGGTGGTATGATGATTGGCACCGATAGCCACACTGTAAATGCCGGTGGATTGGGCATGTTAGCCATTGGTGTAGGTGGTGCCGATGCCTGCGACGTAATGGCGGGTTTACCTTGGGAGTTAAAAATGCCAAAATTAATTGGCGTTAAATTAACCGGTAAATTAAATGGCTGGAGCAGCGCGAAAGATGTTATTTTAAAAGTAGCGGGTATTTTAACCGTAAAAGGTGGTACCGATAAAATTATTGAATATTTTGGCGAAGGGGCGCAAAGCCTCAGTTGTACTGGAAAAGGAACAATATGCAACATGGGTGCCGAAGTAGGGGCAACGACTTCTACTTTTGGTTACGACGATAGCATGAGCCGTTATTTGAAAGCCACAGGTAGAGCCGATGTGGCCGCTTTAGCCGATACGGTTAAAGCTCATTTAACAGGCGACGCCGAGGTGTATGCCAATCCTTCTAAATATTTTGATGAAGTGATTGAAATTAATTTATCGCAATTAGAGCCGCACGTTAATGGCCCATTTACGCCCGATTTAGCAACTCCCATTTCTAAGTTAAAAGAAGTAGCTGAAGCCAATGGTTGGCCCATGAAAATTGAAGCGGGTTTAATTGGCAGTTGCACCAACTCCAGCTACGAAGATATTTCACGGGCCGTATCTTTAGCCAAGCAAGTTTCGGCTAAAGGTTTAAAAGCCAAAGCCGAGTTTATGATTAACCCAGGCTCTGAGCAAATACGCTACACCATTGAGCGCGATGGCTTTTTAAAAGTGTTCGATGAGGTAGGTGCAGTTGTATTTACCAATGCCTGTGGCCCGTGTATAGGGATGTGGGATCGTGTAGGTGCCGAAAAGAAAGAAAAAAACACCATCGTTCACTCGTTTAACCGCAATTTTGCAAAACGTGCCGATGGCAACCCCAATACCTATGCATTTGTTACAAGTCCCGAATTGGTTACCGCACTAGCCATTGCAGGTACTTTAAGTTTTAATCCGTTAACCGACACGTTAATTAATGCCCAAGGCGAAGCGGTTAAATTAGATGAACCTACTGGCGATGAATTGCCAAGTAAAGGCTTTGCCGTTGAAGATGCGGGTTACCAAGCACCAGCCTTAGATGGAAGCCAAGTAAAAGTTTTGGTAGAGCCTACTAGCAAACGTTTACAATTGTTAGATCCGTTTGCAGCATGGGAAGGTGTAGATTTAAAAAACTTAAAATTATTAATTAAAGCCAAAGGAAAATGTACAACCGATCACATCAGCATGGCGGGTCCTTGGTTAAAATTCCGTGGTCATTTAGATAACATTTCGGACAATATGTTGATTGGGGCGGTAAATGCGTTTAATGAAAAAACCGACTCTGTAAAAAATCAATTAACGGGCCTTTACGATAGCGTGCCCAAAGTACAACGCAGTTACAAAGCACAAGGTATTGGTAGCATTGTAGTAGGCGACGAAAATTACGGTGAAGGGTCGTCGCGCGAACATGCGGCCATGGAGCCTCGTCATTTAGGTGTGCGTGTAGTTTTGGTAAAATCGTTTGCGCGCATTCATGAAACCAATTTAAAAAAGCAAGGCATGTTAGGCGTAACATTTGCTAATGCTGCCGATTACGATAAAATTAAAGAAGATGACACCATTGACATCTTGGGTTTAACTTCGTTTACACCAAGCGTACCGTTAACCTTGGTATTAAACCATGCAGATGGAACTAAAGAAGAATTTAAAGTAAACCATAGTTACAATGCCCAACAAATTGAATGGTTTAAAGCAGGTGGTGCTTTAAATATTATTAGAGCAAACGTGAAAGCGTAATTATTGATGTACTCTAAACTTAAAATATCAAACTTCAAATCAATTGTTGATATTGAAGTAGAACTAGGACGTTTTAATGTATTCATTGGCGAGAACGGCTGCGGGAAAACAAATATTCTCGAAGCCGTTGCGCTGTTGAGTGGTGCGAAAACTGGTGATCTAACTCCTGAAGAATTAATAAATAGAGGGGTTCGTGTTTCCAAACCTGCACTCATGACCAGTTCGTTCCTTGGGTTTAGAGTAGGAAAAGATATTTCAATTGATTTAGACGATAAAATGAAAGCCCAGCTTTATTGCGAGAATAAAGATGATATATACTCGAAGTGGAGAGATCGTGTTGTAGAGTTGAAATTAAAGGAATTTGAGGGTTTGATAAGTAATATCCCTAATGAAGCGCAAGATAATTCGAGTAAACCTCATTCTGAAAAAAAAATAGAACTCTCGAAAATAGAATTTAATAAAATACTCACAAAACTCCTCTCGAAACTAAACGTAGAACCCTTTATAGAATCCTCTTTGGATGAATTTATTATTTACTCTCTTAATACAAATGCGCTTCGTGGAATTGCCCAGTTAAGTAAAAGACTTCCTCTTGGTATTTATGGTGAGGGTTTTGATACGTTAATAAAAACGTTTTCAGCAGAAGAAAAAAAGAGTTTAGGAGAATTAATGGAAACCATTCAATGGTTAGAAGATATTGTTATTGACGAAGAGTTAGAACTTAGAAGTCAAAAGCACAGTTTAGGCCAATCGAATTCGATTTTGTACTTTACAGATAAGTACATGAAAAAGCAAAAAAAAATCTTATCGGCCGAAAATGCCAATGAAGGCATCTTGTATTTATTATTTTACTTCACCTTGTTCATCAGCAAAAAAACCCCAAAATTTTTTGCTATTGATAACATTGAAACGGCATTGAACCCTAAATTATGTCGCGATTTGATTAAACAGCTTGCCATTCTTGCCAAAGAAAATGATAAGCAAACCTTAATAACCACACACAATCCCGCTATTTTAGATGGTTTAAATTTAAACGACGATGAACAACGCTTGTTTGTTGTAAAACGCAGTGATGAAGGATACACTAAAGTAGAACGCATAAAATTAAAGCTCAAAACAAAAGCTACCGAAGGTTTAAAATTATCAGAACTTTGGATGCGTGGGTATTTAGGAGGGCTACCGCAGCCTCACTTTTAATTTGAGAGTAGCTTTATATACCGAAGGGCCAGCCGACTCGGCAGTAATTACCAATATTTTAAAAGGTGTTTTAAACATTGATCAAAGTGATGTTCAATACGATTTACCTGAATTAGAAAAAGATGAAACCGATTTGCAGAATCAAAAAGTAGAAAAATTTAGTAATTGGACCTTGGTAAAAAAAGAATGTGAAGAACGTGAAAAAATGAATATTTTTTTTGAAACCGTTGATGACAATAGATTTGCAGTTATTCATTTAGATACAGCGGAACGACATTTAGCAGGATACGATGTTAACACACCAACAAAAAACACTAAAGACTTAGAAGATTACAGCATCGAATTGAGAAAAAAAGTTGTCGAAAAAATTAATTCGTGGCTCAAAAATAATTACACCAAAAAAATAGCCTACGCCATTGCTATTGAAGAAATAGATGCTTGGGTACTTACGACGAGTACACTGTCAAAAGCAGATACTTCTAAATCAAATAATCCCAAAAAAGAGTTAGAAAAAAACTGGGATAAAATTGTTTCTAAGCAAATGGCCAATAAATTACGCCAAATGCTCGAAGGTGAGCGTTACAAAGAGCTTACCACAAAATTCAGAAAATCAAAAGAATTGAAAAGTTTTAGACAAAAGAATAAAAGTTTAAATGATTTTTGTGAAAACCTAGAGAAGGTGGCAGCAAATTTTAAATAGGAAATATTAATGCCTATTTCGGTCTCGAAGAATACCAATTGAAATGAATGTATAATGGAGAAAAACTTTACTAATGTAATACCCTTTATATAGACTCTCTTTTCAATTACATTTATTAAACCATAATTTCAAGAAAGAAGTTCGTTAAAATAAAATAGCTAACTTTTTTCTTGAAATTTAGGGTTTAATCTAGTACGAACAATTAATATACATTTATTTCCTTAGCGAACTCTTTACGTTTTGGCGAGCCATTTCGTTTTTAATTTGGCTAAAACTTACTCTAATAAAATAAAGATGGATTTGAGAAAACATTCCAATATAAACGACTTGGGCGAATGCGTTGTTCTTTTTTAAATAAATAAAGTTGCCCTTTTTCATCCAACATGGCTATATGACAATTTTTACGTGGAAACCACTTTTTAGGTAACCAGCACACATCATGTATAAGACGATTCTGAATCACATGTCTTACCTTTTCGGCATCTACACCCAAATTACCTCTTATGCTTTGCCCATTTCCTAAATTGAAAAGTGCTTGCGCCGACAACAAGCCATGCGAGGTGTTACCATACACGTTTCCCGTTGTGTCCATGTACCCAGCCCCAGGATAATTTTTATCGGTACGAACTGGGAAGCCTAGTTTACCAGTCCATAGTGTAGCATTTACACCAAGCTGCATCAAATCTTCATAGCGGTATTGAATTAAAAAAGCACCTGTTCGAAAGCGGTCTAAACTGGGTTTGGCAAATAAATCGTTTTCGGTAATAAATTGAATCTTATTAAATTGTAAGGCAATAATACCTGTTTGTTGAGTTGTGCGTATTTTATTCCAATAGGTTTGATACGCGTAGGCTAAAGCATATTGTTTGCCCGTTTGGTTAGAAGCACTATGAAGAAAAGGATTGCTGTACACTTCTTTTTTTCCGAAACCATACACCACACCTAAAGCCATTACCGCTTCGGTATAAAATAAATGAGGACCTAAATTTTTGGCACTAAAGTAAGCCCGTGCCTCGGCGTTAAATTGAAACGACGAATTCACATAAAACGCATTAATGCTTAATCCTAAACGTTGAAAGTGAGAGCCGAGTGCAAAGTGCGCCCCCACGCTAAAGCCAGCATTTGTAGTATTTAGTAATAAATCGTTTTGTGCAGGTAATGCTTTACTTAAGCTAAGTAATCCCAAAAGGTATATCCCAAGTTTAAGGCGCATAATGGCGTACCGCATCAAACAATTGACTATCGTTTAAACCAGAACCATTTAATTGCAAATGGGCTTGTTTATAAAAAGGCTCTCGCTCTTGTAGGGTACGGTGAATATACAAATTTAAAGCTTCGGGACTTAAACCCTTAATAAGCGGACGTTTGGTATTCGATTTTCGCAAGCGTTCAAACAACTCGTTGGCACTAACCGAAATATAAACCATAATACTATTTTGCTTTACAATATCTAAGTTTAGGGCTGTACAAGCGGTGCCTCCACCTAAGGCTACCACGGCTGGCTGTTTTATTTTAATCACTTCAAATAAGTAACGCGTTTCTAATAAACGAAATGTTTTTTCGCCTTGCTCTTTAAATAAATCGGCAATACTTTTTTGTACTTTGTTTTCAATAAATTTATCAAGATCAATAAATTGTCGGTTCATGCGTTTGGCCAATTGCCTGCCAAGGGTACTTTTACCTGACCCCATAAACCCGCATAAAAATACATGTTGGTTTTTATAGTTCATGTTTTCTCGATTTAGCAAATTCTTTCGCAAAATAAGTTAGTATAACCGATGCGCCAGCCCGTTTAATACTCATCAAAATTTCATCACGTACTTTTTCACCATCTATCCATCCCTTGGCTGCTGCGGCTTTTACCATCGCATACTCTCCACTTACATTATAAGCGGCAATAGGAAGCGTGAAATTGGTGTTTAAAAGGTGTATCACATCTAAGTAACTTAAAGCAGGTTTAACCATTAAAAAATCGGCTCCTTCGTTGAGGTCTAGTTCTGCTTCTATTAAAGCCTCTCTGCTGTTTGCCGGGTTCATTTGATACGTTTTTTTATCGCCAAATTTTGGAGCACTATCTAAAGCATCTCTAAACGGACCATAAAATGCACTGGCGTATTTAGCTGTATAACTCATAATGGAAACGTTTGTGAAATTATTATCGTCTAAGGCCGACCGTATAAAGCCTACTCGTCCGTCCATCATATCGCTAGGGCCAATAATGTCGGCACCAGCATCGGCTTGTATCAAGGCCATTTCGGCAAGTATCTCTAATGTTTCGTCATTTAAAATCTCACCCTCTTTAACTAAACCATCGTGTCCATCGCTGCTGTATGGATCCATGGCTACATCGGTCATTATCACCGCCTCTGGAAATCGTTTTTTAATGGTACGGATGGCCGACGGGTATAAACCTTTCGGATTTAATCCTTTGGTTGCATATTGATCTTTTGAAGCATCTGTTAAACTTGGGAACAAACAAAAACTGCGAATCCCTAATTGTAAAGAGCTCTCTATTTCTTTCAATAACAAATCGGTACTTAGCCTAAAAATGCCGGGCATGGAACTAACTTCGTTTTTTTTATTTTTGCCTTCTATTAAAAAAAGTGGGTAAATTAAATCTGAGGTGCTAACATGATTTTCTTGTACCATCTCTCTAATCACAGCGTTTTTTCTATTTCGGCGGGGGCGTTGTGGCATCATCTTTAATAAGTATTAGTGGGTGTGGGGTTAACGGGTGTATGTGCAGCGGCCAATATAGCTTGCACTAAACCCAAATCATCGAAACGAATAGGCTTCGTTGTGTTTTTTACTTTTAAGCGCATTAACGAAGAGGCCGTTGCGTCGCCCATGGCTATTACTTTTTGATGAGGCAGTAATTTATTTTTTTCAAAATACGCCTCGGCGTTACTTGGGCTGGTAAATACTAAAATTTGACAATCGCTACTAATTTCGATGCTGTGCTTAATTGTATAATATACATTCAAATTAATGGCATTATCACGTTTAGGCATTTGCCATTGTATGCTTTGCAAACTATCTTTTGCAATCGGAAACAGCACTTTAGAACTGCCCACTTTAGCAGCAAATTGTTTACCTACTAATTTGGTATCGGTGTTGGCACCAATAAAATCGGCACGGTAGCCAAAGCTGCGTAACTCTTGCGAGGTGCTTGAACCAATGCAACCAAATTTTACACCATCGAGTTTAGGTTTTTGATTTAAAAAATAACGTACCGCATGTTTGCTGCTAAAAAACACCCATTCTGTTTTGGGCAATTCTCTAATTTTTATTTCTTTAAATTCTATTAAACTTTTGCCTTCTAACGCAAAGCCTAAATTGATAAGCGTCCGACTTAAATAATCGTTTTTACCGTACTCGCGGCTAATGAATACTTTTTGCGGTTTTAATTGTTGCAAGTGCTCCACAATCTTATCGGCAAAATCTTCGGTATTGGTCGTTTGAAAAAATAATTGTTTAGGCGTTTTGTCCCAAGTGGGGGCCCAATTTACCCAAGCCTTAAAGCGCAAACGGTCATCGTCGTCGTGTTCGGTATCTACATAAGCCCCCAGAGGTGAGTGGCAACCGCCATCTAACAAACTTAATATACGCCGTTCAATATTAATACGAATCAACACATCAAAATCGCTTATTTTATCAATGGCAGCAATGGTATCATCATCTTCTTCGCGGGTTTGCCAAGCTAACACCCCCTGTGCGGGGGCAGGTACAAACTCCTCGGGGTCGAGGGTTACACAATGCAAATCGTCTAAGTCCAATTCGAGGCGCACAATTCCTGCGGCCGCTAATAAAATGGCATCAAATTCGCCCGCTCGTAATTTTTTTATACGTGTGGGTACATTACCGCGCATGTCTTTCAATACCGCATCGGGTCTAAACGTTAACAGTTGACATTTGCGCCGTGCCGAGGAAGTACCTACCACAGCACCTTGTTTCAATTGCCATTTTTGTGCATCCTCTACAGCTTCTTTTCTAATCAATAACACATCACTTGGGTCGGCACGTTTAGAAACCCCTGCAATTAGTAAACCATAAGGCATTTCTGTTGGTAAATCTTTATGCGAGTGCACCGCTAAATCAATCTCCTTTTTTAAAAGTGCCTCTTCCAATTCTTTGGTGAAAAAACCTTTACCTTCTAATTTATCGAAACTCGTATTCCACGCTTGCGATTTATCGCCAACGGTTTCTATAATTTTAATTGTGACGGTATAACCCTCATCCTCTAATAAAGATTTGGTATAATTCGCTTGCCATAGTGCTAAATCGCTACCACGCGTGCCTATTACTATTTCTTTTTTCAAAACAATATTATGTCTAACAATAATTAAACCTATTTACATGAGCATTATCGGTGCTTATAGCATACACCAATACGTTTCTTTTAAGTTTCGAAATCAATCGGTGATGAAGCAATTGAAATTCGGATAACAAAAGTATTAATTTTTAAATGCAATGCAGGAATTACCTTTATTTTTGGTAAAGTTTTTTACTAAAAAAAACTAAATTTAAAATGCGGTGCTTCTAAATAGGGAAAGGGGTTTAGGTGTTAGAATGATTACATCTATGTTCTATAAAGCAGGCCTAGTGGTGCATAGGTAAATTCTATACAATGCACTGCTTGCAGTTTTGCAGCCACATTGTTGGCTTTTAACAGTTGGCAACTTACTATTTCTTTTTCTCAGTTTTTTGAGGTTTTGATTCTGAGACGTTGCTTTTCAATTTGTAAATAATATCTACTCGCGAGCGTTGAAACTTTTTACCGCGTTTAGTGCTAATAACATTTATACTAATGGCTTCGCGTGCTTTTCGATTTAAGATTAGAAACATGTCGCTAGAACGCTCTTCCGCATATTTTTTAAAATCTGACTCTTGGTAATACGCAATCACATCTACATCGTATTTCTGAGTATTTAAAGTTATTTTTTTCGCCCATTCGTTTAATTTAATGTCTAAGCTATCGGGTAACTTGATTTGTATGCCGGGGTAATCTAAATGCAGCGTGTCGGCTTGCGCATGTGAGTTATTAGATAGAATGGTAAAAAAAATCAATATTAAAAAAGGTAGGTTAAAGTGAGCATTTTTTTTGAAGAGAAGCATTTGTATATTTATTTTAAGGTCGCAAAAATAAGGAATATTAGTTTGGTCGTACTTATTTTAACAATAATAATTGAGAATAAAATCATGGCACATTCCCTATTAAGTTTAAAAAAATTAAACAGCAGTGGTTAGTAAATATGTTTATGAAAAATAGTAAAATTTATTTGCAAGTTAGTTCATGAAAATGATGGGTTGGTTCACTTTCTTTTTAGTAGGGTGTACATAATTTGTACGTTTATTCTTTTGTGAAGCGCGGGACGCTTAACACAACGATTGATTTGAAAAACTAATGTAGCTTAAATACGAAATGCTCTTTGGAACAAGAAATTCTGCGTTTTGGGTGGGTGCTGACGTTCTGTCTGTCATTGGCGTGTGATCCATTTTGTGGTATCTTTGTGCGTTGACTTAATAGTTCCTTTATTTTTATACGTTGAGTGTTAGTAAAAATGCAAATGTGTAACCAGAGGCATTGGCTAAAATCCGTAAACTGTTTTTATAATTTCATTTAATTCTTTTTCAAGTTCTTCGTTATAACTACCTGTGGTTTTAATGCTATTTATTATTTCGCTAACAGCGTTATCAATAACTTTTAGTTGTTCATCTATTGGTCGAATAAATGGTATTTTTTTAATATAGTTGGCAGGATTGTTGGCAGACGGGTTAATCGTCCTAATTAGTTTATTACAAGTAGGTGAATTTAAGAATGCCAATAAGTAAAAAGTTAAAGATTTGTCTTTAGGGAAAATACCAACTATTGATTGGTCAAAGAGTTTGTTTTCAATTAGCGAAGCTGTAATACTTGATGAACTGATCATAGGAACACCAATTCCATATTTGAAATAATATTGTGGATTTTGAAACCTTGACTTTTTATCTTTTTTATAATGACTTACGGCTTCCTTACTCCAATTCATAAACCAACCTTCGGGTTTCAAAAACTTAACATTGCCACCTTTAACAATAGGTAAAAAATGTTTTTCGCCTTCTATTCCGTCCAAGATATTGGGAATACTTTTGTAGTGTCTATTCACTGAACCAGCATTTACTAAGTCATAGTTTTTTCCATTCTTTAAATCTGTACTATTAACTTGTAAAAATGTTTTATCGTTGCCCGAGTAAAAACCAGTAACACAGTTTGCAATATCACCGACTTTAATTCTTGAGTTATTTATCGCCAATGCAATTTCAGAATTCTCTGAAATTAGAAATGCGAAGTCTGGATTAGATAAAATTTCCTTTTGAGTGAACGTGAAAACTTTCAGTTCGTTTTCGTTTATGTTTGCCAATTGTTCAACAGTCTTAAATGAATTAAGAACTTTAAATTCATTGCTCAAACTGTCATTAAGACTGTTTGTCTTTTGAAGTGTAATAATTGAAAGGTTTGCATATCCAAAATTAACTCCTGGGAAAAATGATGAGGGGAACAAGGCAAGTTCTAGTATTTTTGTTTTAGTAAGAATATGCTTTCTTATTGCCTTGTGCACATGAAGATTTAAGAAAGTATCAGGAATTATAAAACTTAAAATTCCACCATCTTTTAAAAGTTCAATGCAACGGTATAAAAATAAAGCATAGGTTTCCTTTGCGTAAAGGGTTGAGTATATTTTTTTTAATGCAGTTCTTTTATCTAATTCCTGCCAAGCACCGTAAGGAGGATTGGCAATTATTTTATCATACACTCCACCAAAACCAGAGTTGAATATTAAATCGTTGTCAAGTAAAGTATCACATTGCCTTATGTTTATTGTAGGGTAAGATGAAAATTTACTTATCAAAGTTTTAAAAGCATTGTCATTCAATTCGCAAACATCAATGTTTGCAAACTCATTTTCAGAAACAATTGCCTCAATGAAAACACCATCTCCACCACAGGGTTCAAAAATCTTGTCTGTTGGTTTAAGATTTAATTTGCGAACCATATAATCAACTATTGGTGTTGATTTGGTATAAAATGCTTGATATTTCCTCGCTTCTGCTATCCTTACCATAAGAGATATTGTAAGAGATTTTGTTCTTGAAAATGGGTAATGATTTCAGGTTTGAAATCATTTGCCCAATCCATATTTGTGTCAATCCAACTTTTTAAGTCGTAACCCGAATATTCTCTGATTTTGTTGTATGCTTCAATTCCACAATAGGCTTCCCATACGCTTGAGTTTTTTAGAGTATTAAAGTAGCTGTTGTTTTCTTCAGCACGAACAAAGAGCATACATTTGTAATTCTCGTCAAGGTATTTGTAAACCGTTGCAACAAGAAGAAGTCTATTTAGGTTGCCCTTTTCATTTGAACCAAAGCCACTTTTGAAATCAACCACATACATACTGCTATTTTGAGTAAAATGAAGGTCAAGTTCTAATTGTATTTCACCTGATGTAACTAAACTCCAAACTTTATCATAGTATTTTTTTAACTCATCCTTTTGCTCATTGGTAATTGTTAAAGCACCAATATAATTTGTGATTTCATCTGAAAGTTTCTTTTTGGCATCTGAAAATAAAGGGGGAATAAACAACGATAAATCATTTAACGGATAGTCAAAACAAAGTTGACAAAAGGGGTCCCATAGTTCGCCAACTCTTCTTGAAAAATCCATATACTCATATAGTCTAACAGAATTTCTACTCTCAATCATCACCACTATGTGGCAATAAGTAATCATTAATAAAATTTCAAGTTTTTCTTGATTAGTCCAATTTTCTTTTTCAGCCTGTTGAAGTAAGGTCGTTATTAGTTGTTGCTTCGTTTTGTTTAAACTTTTATTTATAGCATTAGCTCTTTTCTTTGACTGATTTTCAGAATATTTTTCTTTAATTACATGGAATGCTTCACTAGCTCTATCTCTAAAGTAGGTAAGTAGTTCTGCTTTACTATTCTTTAAAGTTTTATCTAGGTTCATTGTGCTTGTTGTTGCTTGTGATATTTTATTTTTTGTTCTGCCACTTTAAGGATTTCAACTCCATCTTCTTCGTTAAGTAGTTGATAGGTGATTTTATCACTTAAATAGCAAACTTTTAAATCTACTTTATCAATTGTAAAAATTTCAGATAGCTTTTCAATGGTTTGTTCGTTTGTATTTCTTTCATTTTTTTCAATCTTACTAGGTGTTGCAGCATCAATGTCAAATTCAGCAGCCATTATCCGAAATGGTAAATTTCGGTCTTCTCTTAATTGGCGTGTATATCCACCGAAAGAAGCATTGTTTATGCTGGACATCATTTGCTTTGACAATATTTTTTAATATTACTTTTAAAAATTTAAAAAGCAAAATTTGTTATTTGTAATTATTAACTTTTTTGTTAACTGTTTCTCAAAAAAACCCCAACTTTAAATCACAAGGTTTACAATTTTTTTATGTACAACAATAATACGTTTAGGCGTGGCACCGTTCAATAATTTTTGCACATCCTCGCGAGCCATCACCTCTTTTTCAACGGCAACGGTATCTAAAGCAAGGGGTAACTCTATCATTAACCGAGTTTTACCATTTACCGAAATTGGATAGTTAAACGCATCGTCCTGCAAATACGCCTCATCAACTATCGGAAATGCACTAAACGCAATGCTTTCGGTATGACCCAATTGCTCCCATAACTCTTCGGCAATGTGTGGGGCATAAGGCGATATTAGGATAAGCAAAGGCTCTAATATACTTCGCTTATTACATTTAGCCTCCGTTAATTCGTTCACGCCAATCATAAAATTACTAACCGATGTGTTAAACGAAAACCGTTCAATATCTTCACTAATTTTTTTTATGGTTTTATGCAAGGTTTTTAATTCAGCTTTACTAGGTGCTGCATCGCTAACGGTTAATACATTATTTTGATAAAATAAACGCCACAATTTTTTTAAGAAACCACTCACACCAGTAATGCCATTGGTATTCCAAGGTTTACTTTGCTCTAATGGACCTAAAAACATTTCGTATAAACGTAAAGTATCGGCACCAAAGCGTTCGCAAATATCATCGGGGTTAACCACATTATACCAACGTTTGCTCATTTTCTCAACGGCGGTGCTGCAATGTAATTTACCTTGTTCTAATTCAAATTCCATGTTTGCAAAATCATCTCGCCAATTTTTTAAAGCGTCCACATTCACCAAGGTATTATCCACTAAGTTGACATCTATGTGAATAGCCGTTGTATCGTAATTAGCTTTTAAACCCGCCGATACAATTTTAGAGGTATTGTTAACGCGGTGTACCATGGTTGAGGTGCCCTGTATCATTCCTTGGTTAATTAATTTTTTTGCAGGCTCTTCAATGCCTATGTGTCCACGGTCTTTTAAAAATTTTGTCCAAAAGCGCACGTATAACAAATGCCCTGTTGCATGCTCACTGCCACCAATATACAAGTCCACTTGTTGCCAATAATCGCTTAACGTTTTATCTGTAAATTGTTTGGTATTGTTGGCATCCATGTAACGTAAAAAATACCAACTGCTACCTGCCCAACCTGGCATGGTGGTTAATTCATACTCGTATTCATTTTTATATTTCCAATTGTTGGCGCGACCCAAAGGAGGCTCACCATCTTCGGTTGGTAAAAAGGTATCTATTTCGGGTAACACCAATGGCAATTCATTTTCGGGTAAGGCATAAGGGATACCATCTTTATAAAAAATAGGAATAGGCTCGCCCCAATACCTTTGGCGACCAAATACCGCATCGCGCAAGCGGTAATTTATTTTTCCTTTTCCTAACTCACGTTTTTCAATTTCAACAATCACCGCTTGAATAGCCGATTTTACATCTAATCCATTTAAAAAATCGGAATGTATTAAAGTTCCTTCTTTTTCTCCCCAAGCTTCTTTTTCAAAATCGTGAGGTTTGTTAGGCGTAATAACTTGAGGGAGAGCTAAACCAAAATGTTTGGCAAATTTATAATCGCGTTCGTCGTGCGCTGGCACAGCCATTACCGCCCCTGTGCCATAACCTGCCAACACATAATCGCCCACCCAAACAGGAATGGGTTTTCCAGTAAATGGATGCGTTACGTAAGCTCCCGTAAATACACCCGATATGCGTGTAACTTCTGCTTGCCGTTCTCGTTCACTTCTATTTTTAGAAAGCGTTACATACGCCTCAACGGCTTGTTGATATTCGGGAGTAGTTAACACAGACACTAGCTCGTGTTCGGGGGCTAGGGTAACAAATGCTACACCAAAAATAGTATCAGGGCGTGTTGTAAAAACTTCGATAACATCTGTTGAAAGTGCTGCCACATTGGCATTTAAGCGGTCTGTTTGAATTTTAAATTTCAAGCTGGTGCCTTCACTTTTTCCAATCCAATACCGTTGACTTTCTTTTAAACTTTCGCTCCAATCAATGGTCTCTAACCCATCTAACAAACGTTGGGCATAAGCCGAAATGCGCATGCTCCATTGTTTCATTAGTTTACGTTCAACGGGGTATCCGCCACGTTCGCTAACCCCATCTTTTACTTCGTCGTTGGCGAGTACCGTTCCTAATGCAGCGCACCAATTTACATAAGCCTCGCCTAAGTAAGCCAAACGGTAGCGCATCAACACATCGGCTTGTTCTTTTTCCGAATAGTTGTTCCAATCTTGCGCAGTAAAAAGAGGTGTGTTTTCGTCGCACACGGCATTTACATTGGTGTTGCCTTGTTTTTCAAATAGGCGAATTAACTCGCTAATGGCCTCGGCTTTATTGCTTGTTTTATTGTACCACGATTGAAAAATTTCAATAAAAATCCATTGGGTCCATTTGTAATACGAAGGGTCGGAGGTACGCACTTCACGATCCCAATCAAACGAAAAACCTATTTTATCTAATTGCTCGCGGTAGCGTTGAATGTTTTGTTCGGTAGTAATGGCGGGGTGTTGCCCTGTTTGAATGGCGTATTGCTCGGCAGGTAACCCAAAGCTATCGTAGCCCATGGGATGCAACACATTAAAGCCTTTGTGGCGTTTGTAGCGTGCCATAATATCGGATGCGATGTAGCCTAACGGATGCCCAACATGCAAGCCTGCGCCACTTGGATAGGGAAACATATCTAACACATAATACTTTGGTTTAGTAGCGTGGTTATCTGCTTTAAAAGTTTTGTCTTTTGCCCAACGCGCTTGCCATTTTTTTTCAATGGCGTTAAAATGATAGTCCATAATTTATTAAGATTTCAAATTTAATCAGTTTAAATTACATTTTATCGAAGAATTGCTATTTAGGTTAGTGTGCTATACTCAATTTTGAAGATGGCGAGGCTTTATGATGAAAACTATAAATGATTTGATGTGAACCTTGGAACGCAAAGATTCAAGATTTGTAAAGGAGGAAGTGATTAATGGTTAGGGCTGGTTTTTTATTTAAAGTAAGGTGTTCTTAAATTTAGTAGGGGCTTTTTTTCTGTGAGGGAAGCCTTAACCAATTCCTCTGAAAGTTACTTAAAGGACAACAATGGCAATGCCGCCAAAGCCGCATTGGCTGAAGCTGATAGCCCGACCCCGCCTTAATGTTAAAGTATAATAGTTTAATTATGCAAAAAACTCTTTACTAAGCCGAGCAATAGAAATAGACAAGGGGACACGCCCCAAAAAACGAATGGGTATTAACCCCAATTTTTCAATTTATTTATAACGTCGTTAAATTCGTTCATCAATTCTTCTACAATTTGCGCCGCTGGTTGAATATCCATAATGCTGGCACTTACTTGTCCTATTTCTAATTCACCTTCTTCTAAATCTCCTTCAAACATACCTTTTTTAGCCCTTGCCCTTCCTAACAATTCTTGAAGGGTTTGACTCGATGCCCCTGCTTTTTCGGCAGCATCTACAGCATTGAAAAATTTATTTTTTAGCAAGCGCACGGGGGTTAATTGTTTAAGCGAAAGTTGTGTGTCGCCTTCTTTAGCGGCTACTACTGCGGCTTTAAAATTAGGGTGGGCACTACTTTCGATGCTGGCAACAAAACGGCTACCAACCTGAACGGCATCGGCTCCTAAGGCGAAGGCGGCGGCCATCTGTGCGCCCGAGCCTATGCCGCCCGCCGCAATCAACGGTAAACTAACGGCTTTTCTAACCGCAGGAATAAGGACTAAGGTTGTTGTTTCTTCGCGCCCATTATGCCCACCTGCTTCAAAACCCTCGGCCACAATGGCATCTACACCAGCCTCCTCGCATTTTAAAGCAAATTTTACGGTACTTACAACGTGAACCACCGTAATTCCTTTACTTTTTAATAAGGCGGTATAGGTTTTGGGATTACCAGCACTGGTAAACACAATTTTGACACCTTCCTCAATAATAAGTTCGATGTGCTCATTTATATTGGGATATAGCAAAGGAACATTTACGGCAAAAGGTTTGGTCGTAGCGCGTTGGCATTTACGAATTTGTTCGCGTAACACCTCAGGATACATGCTTCCTGACCCAATAATACCAAGCCCACCCGCATTGCTTACGGCACTTGCCAATTCCCACCCGCTGCACCAAATCATTCCAGCCTGAATAATGGGGTACTCAATTCCAAACATTTTACACACGCTATTGTTAAAAACTTTGCTCATACCTAAACTGATTTAAAAATTTTGTTAATTTTACGTGAATATTTGAAATTAAGCAACAAAATAGTAATCCTTATTTTTTTATTTGTTTTAGCAGGTAAAATTCATTCGCAATACCAATGGGATTTTGGTATAATAGCTGGAGCTGCTAATTATTTAGGGGATATTGGCGGAAAAGAAAAAACGCGTCGGGATTTTGTAGCCGACTTAAAACTTGCTAAAACCCGATGGAATGGCGGTTTATTTGTGCGCTACCGTTGGTTCGACGATGTTCATTTTCGTTTAAACTTGAATTATTTACGCGTGGAAGGAAACGATAAATTATCATCGAATCCTGGTCGTCGTTTTCGTAACCTTAACTTTCGTAACGATATTTTTGAAGTTAATGCGTGTACAGAGTGGCATTTTTTAGAAGACAAGGAATTAACCGTAGCTACTAGAAATAGTTGGGCGTTTAATTCGTATGCGTTTTTTGGTGCGGGTGTTTTTTATCATAACCCCAAAGCACTTTACAACGGCAGGTGGGTGGCTTTGCGCCCTTTGCGCACCGAAGGCGTGAGGTATAAAAAATATGTTATGGAAATACCTTTGGGGCTTGGTTTCTTTTTTACTTTAAATCGTAAACACCGTTTTGGTTTAGATATGTGTTGGCGAAAAACATTTACCGATTATTTAGATGACATTAGCGGCGATTATCCGGGTGCACCCCCCGAAAACCCAACGAGTGCAGCACTTTCTAAACGAACAGATGAATTGCCCAAAGAGGTTATTGATGCTAATTTAGGAGCGTACCGTTCGCATATTTGGGGGAGTAAGCGCGGCGATAGAACCCGAAAAGATAACTTTGCCACCATTTCGTTGTATTATAGTTATGCCATACGTGGTAAGAGTGGTTTCTATCGCAAACAAGGCGGTTTGTTTGGCGGAAAAGGAAAACGTTCAATCCGAAAAATACGCGCTCGTTTTTAGCCGCTTTTGGTGGAGACGTTTACCATTTTTGGCACCTCGGTAATTTCTTTTGTTATCACCATGTTTTTTCGTAATTTTAGCTTTCCTAAAAAAGGATTTATTGCAATGAAACACGTTTTACTCATTTTTCTATTCCTACTCACTTTTGGAACGCTTAAATCGCAGTGGCTCTGGGATTATGGTGTGGCCATTGGTGCTTCCAATTATTTGGGCGATATTGGTGGAAAAGAAAAAACACGTCGCGATTTTGTTGCAGACATGAAACTTGCTAAAACCCGTTGGAATGTGGGTGGCTTTGTGCGCTATAAATGGTTACCTCGGGTATCGTTCCGTTTGGCGCTCGACTACCTTCGCTTAGAAGGGAATGATAAATTATCTTCTAATCCTGGGCGACGTTACCGAAATTTTAACTTTAGAAACGATGTGTTTGACCTTGGCGGAACGGCGCATTTTTTCTTTTATGAAAACAACGATTTAGGAAATAATTACCGCTATAAAAATGGGTTTAGAGCTTATATATTTGCTGGTGTTGGGGCATTTTACACCAATCCTAAAACCAATTACAACGGCGAGTGGGTCAGATTACGTCCGCTTGAAACAGAAGGCGTACCTTATAAATCTGTTGTGTTAAATTTACCTAGCGGCTTTGGATTTTATTTCACCTTCGATAAAAAACACCGCCTTGGTTATGAATTTAATTGGCGGAAAACATTTACCGATTATATAGATGATATCAGTGGAAACTATCCCGATAGCCCACCCGCCGACAACCTCACGCGCGATATTGTTTTACGCACCCCCGAATTGGGTCAAGCGGGTTTAGAAGAAAATAGAGGGGCTTATTTATCGCATACTTGGGGCAATAAGCGTGGCGATAAAACCAACAAAGACTCTTATATTACCATGAGCCTCACTTATAGTTATGTTATTCGAGGTAAAAGCAGTTTTTACAGAACGCGCTATGGCGGTTTCTTTGGCGGTAAAAAACGAAAAGTTCGTAAAATCCGTGCCAAGTTTTAATGATTCCATTTATTTAATTTTTGAATTGTATTGAGGTGAATGAAAAGGATCATTTTCAATTTTTAGTGATGGATGGAAGCGAGAAAAAAACAAAAGGATAAACAACTTTGTACCAATTAATTTTGAAACCGAACCTTAATAAACAGATAAATCCAGCGGGTCTTGTTGCTGTATATTCACCAATTCTTATGTATATTTGCAAGCTATTATGAAACAAGTTATTGGTATAGGAATTGTATGTAGCCTCTTTGGTTTGGCTGCCTGCAAAACCGACGATTCAAAAAAAGAAGTAGGCACCGACTCGGTAAGTGTTGAGGCTACTGCTAACTCAGATAAGAAAGGCGATTTACCCGAAATTAAATTTGAAGAAGAAGTTCACGACTTTGGTAAAATTACGCAAGGCGAAAAAATAAGTTTTGCATTTAAGTTTAAAAATAGTGGCAGTAAAAATTTAATTATATCCGGTGCCAGTGGCAGTTGTGGTTGCACGGTTCCGAATTACCCGAAAGAGCCTATTGCAGTTGGAGGCGAAAGTAAAATAGATGTGGTGTTTAATAGCGAAGGTAAAAGTGGCTTGCAAGAAAAAACAATCACTTTAATAACCAATTGCGAACCTTCTACGCGTATTTTAAAAATTAAAACAGAGGTTATTGTGCCGCAATCTTTAAGCGATAAAAAATAAATTATAAATTCTAAACAAAACAATATGCTAATAATTCAACAAGTAATACTAATGGCCGCTCCGGGTGGAGCTGGTGGCGGACTCGGACAAATTTTACCACTAGTAGCCATAGTGGTGGTATTTTATTTTTTTATGATTCGTCCGCAAATGAAAAAAGCGAAAGATCAAAAAAAATATATTGAAGCCTTAAAAAAGGGCGATAAAATTTTAACCATTGGCGGCATTTATGGAAAGATAACCGAAATGCGTGAAGATGGCTCTTTGGTGATGGAGGTAGAAGATGGAAGCCGTATGCGCATTAGCAAGACTGCTGTTTCATCTGAAGCATCAACGGCATTGAACCAACCTCAGGGATAATTTTTACCATGTCCGAATCAAAAAAAAATAAGCCGCATAAAACGACGGCTTTTTTTATTTGCGTTTGTGTGGCCGCTTTTTTATGGCTTATTCATAACCTCAACAGCAGTTATGTTTATACGTTAAAAGTGCCTGTTCGTTTTGTAAACTTACCCGCATTAAAGCTGCCCTCTAATCCCTTACCCAGTCAATTAAGCCTTACTTTAAAATTAAGTGGACTTAAACTTATTTTTTTGAAACTTCAAAAAACGGTTAAACCTATTACTATTGATTTTAATAACTTAAAAAGTGATGCCCGAAAACAAGTGTATTCGATTGGCAGCAATACAGAATTATTGAAAGAGGCTTTACCAATAAAGTCGGATGTTTTACAAGTATATCCCGATTCTTTAGTGTTAATTGAGAAAAAAGGCCGCTCTAAAAACATACCCGTAAAAGCCTTGTTAAATTTAAAACCGAGTGTAGGCTTTACCATTGTTGATAAACAAATTACCCCTCCATACATTACGGTTTATGGCGATTCGGTTAGTTTAAAAAAATTGGATACACTTTACACGGAACCGATAGATTATACACAAATGAACCGTTCGGTTCAGGTGAGTTTGGCTGTATTGAACCCCGATGCCAATTTAATACTGAGTACCAATCAAATAAAAGTTGATGTAAGCGTTGAGAAGTTATTAGACCACACCGTAACATTACCCATTCAAATGACGAATGTGCCCGTGGGTTGCGTGGCCAGGTGTTTTCCGCAACAAGTTAAAGTGCAATACACGGCTCCATTATCGGCGCAGTTTCCCGAAAAGGGGATGTTGGTTAGCGTGAATGCTTCTAAGGCGGTGGGACGAACCCAAAAAATACCTTTAGAAATTAGTGTAAACTCAACTCATGTTCGTGTTTTAAATTTGCAGCCCGAGTTGGTTGAAGTTATAATTTTGAAAAAATGATAGTAGGACTCACTGGCAATATTGGAAGTGGCAAAAGTACGGTTGCTACAATTTTTGAAAAATTAGGGGCTGTTATTTATTACAGCGACGAACGTGCAAAGGCAGCCTACTTTTTTGAATCTGTAAAGCCTAGTGTATTAGCATTACTTGGGGCGCAGGCTTACGAAACGCCTCAACGTATTAACAAAGCCTATATTGGTCAACGTATTTTTGAAGAGGCGAATATACGCCAACAGCTTCAAGCCATTATACACCCAGCAGTAGCTAACGATTTTAAAGCCTTTGCCAGTCAACACCCTAAAAGTACTCTTCTTATTAAAGAAACGGCGTTACTGTTTGAAGCCAAACTCGAAAACCAAGTTGAACAAATTATTTTGGTAACAGCACCTTTGGCCTTGCGTCTTCAACGGGTGATGGCGCGCGACGGTTTAAGTGCGGAAGCGGTGCAAAAAAAAATGGAAGCTCAATTGCCTGAAGAGGAGAAAATAAAACGTTCGCATTTTTGTATTTGTAATGATGAACAACGTTTACTTATTCCGCAAGTGATAAACGTTTACGAAAAATTGCAGGCACTACAAAACCTTTAACCTAGCTTTTAACAAAGTGTGGTATTATAAATCAATTGGTATTAGCTGTTCTAAAAAATGTTTATATTCAACCTATAAAACTTTGATACACCTTATGAAACGGAATATTTTTTTCGGGCTAATAGTATTTGTTTTTGGGCATTTGGTTTTGTTGGGTCAAACCGAAAAGGAAAACCGTGAGTTGGTGAGCAAAGCCGAAGTTAAATTACAAAACGGTAATTATGAAGAAGCGTTAGAGTTGTATTTGCAATTGGTGGGTAATGCACCTAAAAATGAAAGTTACAATTATAATTTGGCCGTTTGTTATTTAAACACCAACATTAATAAAGCTAAGGCAGTTCCTTATTTAGAGATTGTTAGTCGGCAAGAAAAGCACAACCCAAATGCAGATTATTTATTAGGGCGAGCCTATCATTATGCCAACCGATTTGATGATGCAATTGATGCGTTTGAAAAATTTAAAAAGAATGGCAAGGGTAGCGAAGAGAATTTAAAGCAAGTGGACTTGATGCTGACGCATTGTATTAATGCAAAAGAGATTATAAAATTTCCGGTTAACGTTACATTTCAAAATCTTGGATCGGCCATAAATAGTGAGTTTTCAGACTTCTATCCTTTTATTACGGAAAACGAAGGCTTTATTGCGTTTAATAGTACACGTCCGATGGATAAGAATGCCTTGCGTTTAGAAAACGGACATTATCCCAATTCGATTTACATTTCAAAGGTGATTAATGGAGAGTTTACAGAGGCCGATGTGATAGGTGAGCCTATTTGTAAGGGAAACTCGGGCGAGGAAGTAATAGGCATGACGACCAAGGGCGATGTGCTATTGATTTATAAAACCGATTTTAAAGGCAAGGGAAAAATATACATGAGCCAAGTGCAAGCCAATGGCGATTTCTCGAAGCTACAAGCTTTGCCCGCTCCCATTAATTCGAATGGCGATGAGATAGCGGCTTGTATTAATAGCGATGCTAGTATTATTTATTTTTCGAGTAACCGAAAAGGGGGCTTTGGTGGAACCGATATTTATGAAGCCCGACGCTTGCCCAATGGCAAATGGAGCGAAGCCCTAAACATGGGTCCTACAATTAATACTGCACAGGATGAGGATTTTCCGAACCTTTCGCCCAACGGGAAAACACTTTATTTTAGCAGCAAGGGGCATAGTAGCATGGGGGGCTACGATATTTTTAAAACGACATTTAACGAATTGACGCAGGTGTATGAGAACGTTAAGAATATTGGTTACCCTATTAATACTACTTATGATGATCATAGTTTTCGTATTTCTAAAAATGGGCGTTACGGTTATTTGGCATCGTTAAGAGGCAATGGCAAAGGCGATATGGATATTTACCGCGTTATTTTTAATGAGCAAGAAAACGATTATACCATTATTATTGGCGAGATAGCAAGTGCGAATGCCGGAGATAAGATGGACTACAAGGATGTATTTATTACAGTTAACAATCAACAAACAAATGAGTTGGTTGGTAATTATTTGGCTAACCCCGAAAACGGGCGTTTTATAGTTATTTTACCACCCGGAAAATACGCTTTGCAAGCCGAGGCAGCAGGCTTTAAAGAAAAAAGTATTCAGTTAGACATTTTGGATAAAGCATCGTATAGAGCCGAGCTTGTTTTGAAAGTAGAATTGAACCGCTAATTTTAAAAATTATGATTTATAACCTCTCACAACAGAACTCCATTTTTAATCAATACATTGCTGAAATACGTGATGTTTCTATTCAAAAAGATAGTATGCGTTTTCGTCGCAATTTAGAGCGCATGGGCGAAATATTTGCCTACGAAATTAGTAAAACGTTAGATTATGATTTGGCACAGGTAACTACACCATTGGGCATTGCCGATACGTTTAAGTTAACCTCTGAACCTGTGATTGCCACTATTTTGCGGGCAGGCTTGCCTTTGCATTTAGGCATCTTAAATTATTTTGATAGAGCGCAAAATGCGTTTGTGAGTGCGTATCGTAAACACCATAAGGACAATACATTTGAAATTGCATTAGAGTATGTGGCTTGTCCGGATTTGAATGATAAGATTTTAATTCTTTGCGACCCTATGTTAGCAACGGGTTCGAGTATGGTGTTAACGTATAAAGCCCTTATGAGCCGCGGAACACCAAAGCATACACATATTGTAACTTCCATTTCGAGTAAGCAGGGAATAGATTATGTGAAGACGCACATGCCTTCGACTAACTATACCTTGTGGACGGGTGCTATTGACGAAGAGTTAACCTCTCAAGCCTACATTGTGCCTGGTTTGGGCGATGCAGGCGATTTGGCATTTGGAAGTAAGTTGTAACTATACTTTATAAAATAGTTTAGTAATCTATCTATTTATTTTCGAGCAATACTTTTATAGTATCGTTAATGCGCTGCGCAATTTCATCGGTTGGTAAATCGTTTGCATCTTCGCCAAAGGGGTCTTCAATTTCTTCGCTAATTAATTCTAAAGAGGCAAAGGCATAAAAAATAAAAATAACAATAGGAATGGCCCAATATTTAAAGTCTATCGAAAAGGGGAGGGGCATGGTGATAACGTAAATAAAAATTATTTTTTTTAAGAACAAACTATATGCGTAAGGTATAGGCGTGTGTTTAATGCGTTCGCAAGCTCCACTTACATCTGTTAATGCTTTTAATTCATCATTTAAAAAAGAGAGTTGTAGGGTTTCAATTTGGCGTTCTTTATTTAGTAACACTAAATCGGTAATAATTTTGGCCGCTACATAGTTGGGTTGGTGCGGGGTATTCGTCAAACCCGCTTCAAATGCAGCATTTCGATACAAGCTATCTTCGGGTTGTAAACGTTTATTTCGCAAGAGCATTTTTAAACTTAAAATATAGGTTTGTAAAAGCAGCGAAAATTTTTGTTTGGTAGCTTCTTGGTTATCATCCATAAGGGCGTTTAACTTAATGGATAAGCTGCGGGTGCTATTAACCAGTTGGCCCCAAAGTTTGCGCCCCTCCCACCAACGGTCGTAAGCAGAGTTGATGCGAAAAACCAAAAGCATGGATAAAACAAAACCTAATATTTGATGAAAAACAGTAGTAGCTTTAAACGTTACATGGTAGTAATCAGTTTCTAGATAGACTAATATACCTGTAAATACACCCAAAACAATCATGTTGGGGAGTAATATGCGAAAGGTATCGCTTTTATGAAACTGAAAAATAAGTTTAAACCAATCTCTTGGATTGTAGCTAATCATCGTTGTTTTAAAAACTATAAAGTTCCACGTAAGGCTTGCTCGCGCTCGATGGCTTCGAACAAGGCTTTAAAATTACCTTTCCCAAAACTTTGTGCGCCTTTGCGTTGAATGATTTCATAAAATAAAGTAGGGCGGTCTTCGACAGGTTTTGTGAAAATTTGCAACATATACCCTTCATCGTCTCTATCAATGAGGATGCCTAATTCAGCTAATTTTTTAATGTCTTCATCAATGTGTCCAACACGGTTTAATACTTCTTCGTAATACGATTGCGGAACTCTTAAAAAATCTATGCCACGGCTTTGCAATTGCGTTACAGTATCAATAATGTTATCGGTGGCTAATGCTAAATGCTGCACGCCTTGTCCTTCGTAAAACTCTATGTACTCTTCAATTTGCGATTTCTTTTTACCTTCGGCGGGTTCGTTGATAGGGAATTTGATGCGGCCATTGCCATTGCTCATTACCTTACTCATTAAGGCTGAGTATTCGGTAGAAATATCTTTATCATCGAACGAGAGGAGGTTAATAAAGCCCATCACTTTTTCGTAATAGTCCACCCAGGTATTCATTTCATTCCAGCCTACATTGCCAACCATGTGGTCAATAAATTTTAAACCAACGGGTTCGGTTTTATAAGTACTATTCCACGCTTTGTACCCTGGTAAAAAAGTGCCGTTGTAGTTTTTACGTTCTACAAATAAATGTACGGTTTCGCCGTAGGTATAAACACCGCTAGTAATTACTTCGCCGTCGGCATCTTTGCTAACTTGTGGGGTTTGATAGGGCTTGGCACCGCGCTTAGTGGTTTCTTCAAAACTTTTGCGGGCATCGTCCACCCAGAGGGCAATAATTTTTACGCCATCGCCGTGTTTGGCTAGGTGTTGGTTAATGGGATGCGCCGAGTTCATGGGGCTGGTTAACACTAAACGAATTTTATCTTGCACCACCACATAGGAAGTTGTTTCGCGGTTGCCTGTTTCTAAGCCGCTGTATGCTAATGGTTGAAATCCAAAAGCGGTGCGGTAATAGTAGGCGGCTTGCTTGGCATTGCCTACATAAAATTCAACGTAATCGGTACCGTTTAAGGGTAAAAAATCGCCCGCTGTTTTATAAATTTTTTCGAGGGTGGGTGCTATATCTTTTGTTTCCATGTTTCGATTTTTTTAGAAATTAAAATTAAATTATTTTTTTATTAAGTGAGTTATTCAACCCAACTTTTGTAATATTTACCATCATCAATGCCCATTGCCGTTTCGGTTACCATGAGTGGGCGAAAGGTATCTATCATTACTGCCAACTCTTGTGTTTCGGTTTGACCAATGCTGCGTTCCATGGCACCAGGAGCTGGCCCGTGTGGAATACCTTTGGGGTGAAGCGTGATGTGCCCTTGTTCGATGTTGTTGCGGCTCATAAAATCGCCATCCACGTAATACAAAACTTCATCGCTATCAATGTTGCTATGGTTATAAGGTGCTGGAATGGCTTGCGGGTGATAATCGTAGAGGCGTGGGCAAAACGAACACACTACAAAAGTAGCAGTTTCAAACGTTTGATGAACAGGCGGCGGTTGATGTACACGCCCTGTTAGGGGTTCAAAATTATGAATGGAAAAGCCCCACGGAAAATTATAACCATCCCAACCCACCACATCAAACGGATGCGTGGCATACACCAGTTCATGTAAGATGCCTTCTTTTTTAATTTTCATTATAAAATCGCCTTTCTCGTCGTGTGTTTCGAGCATTTGCGGAAGTTTAAAATCGCGTTCGCAAAACGGTGAATGTTCTAATAACTGACCATGTGAATTTTTGTAGCGTTTAGGGGTGTAGTAGGGCGAGTAGCTCTCGCAAAATAACAAACGGTTATCGCTGGTTTCAAAATGTAATTGGTAAATCATACCTCGGGGTATAATGAGGTAATCGCCATACTCGAAAGGGATGTTGCCCATAAACGTTTTTAAAGTGCCTTTACCTTTGTGTATAAACAGCATTTCGTCGGCATCGGCATTTTTATAAAAGTAAGAGGTTTGCGATTGTGTAGGGGCTGCAAGTCCAATGCTGCAATCGCTATTTATTAAAAGAGTTTTTCGACTCTCTAAAAAATCGGCTTCTGGTTTAAGTTGAAAGCCTTTTAGTAAGAGGGCTTTAATGTTTTTTTCGATGGCTATTTTGGGCGCAACCGAATAACTTTTAATAATTTCTTTTACTTGGGTGGGGCGGTGAACGTGGTATAATAACGACGACATGCCATGAAACCCTTCGGTGCCAAATAATTGTTCGTAGTAAAACGCATTTTGTGGCGATTTAAAAACGGTGTGACGTTTTTGGGGGATGTTCCCGACTTGATGATAGATGGGCATAATTATATCAATTACTTAATCAATGTTTTACCAGTTATTTTTAATTTTTGGTCGAGGCTTATTTTAGCGGTTACTCCCGATGCTAAAGCTGCACGAGGCGTTACCACTACACGCACCTGAAATTTATCTTGTAAGAGGTAATTTTTGACATTCACATCTAACAAACTAAGGTCGGCGTTGGTTACCCCTGTTGGAATGTTTTCGTTGCTGGCCACAAGCACATCGGGTTGCCCCGCAGCTTTCATGTATAGTTTAAATGACTTTACAAAATCTAAGTTTTGACCCGAGGGTGCCGTGGCTACAATTTTAAATTGCGTGTAGCGTACGGATTCGATGTTGTCGCTGCTGGTGCTGTAATTACTTAAAAAGGAAGACGCATTGCTTGCAATATCGGAACTTGTAAATTCGATAGGAGAATTAATGGTTAAGCCCGAGCCAGGTATATCTACTGCGGTGGAGTAGGGTAGTTCGAACTCAATGGCTTTGGGAGTTTCTTTTTTGTTGCAGGCTGTCAGAAGCAAAGTACATAGACCGATTTGCATTAATTTTAATACGTTCATATTTGATTTTGTTAATGGGTTAATTTTAATTCGTTTTGTTTGGTTAAAATATCTTTTAAATTTGGGCGTAAGCGACTTTTATAAACGGCCAAACATTCGGGACCGTTTTTAACGCGGCCTTTGCGTAATAGTTTTTGCTCCTCCAAAGGTAGATTGGCAATAGATTGACAAACATCGGTGCAACAGCCGTTCATTTTTTCGGCGCATTTTTCGCATTGAATAAACAGCAAATGGCAATCGTCGTTTTTGCAATTCACGTGCGTGTCGCAAGGTGCACCGCATTGATGACAGGTACTTAACACATCGTTGGTAATGCGCTCGCCAATGCGTTCGTCGAATACAAAATTGACCCCTTTAAATTTACTTTCGAGGGCTTGTTCTTTTATTTCTTTGGCGTATTGAATGATGCCGCCTTGTAGGTGATTAACATCTTTAAACCCTTTGTATTTCATGTAAGCACTTGCTTTTTCGCAGCGAATGCCGCCTGTGCAATACATCAAAACTTTTTTATCTTCTTTGCCTTTTAAGTGCTCTACTACCAAGGGCAGTTCTTCTCTGAATGTATCGGCATCGGGACAAAACGCATTTTCAAAACGCCCCACTTCGCTTTCGTAATGGTTGCGCATGTCTATAACAATGGTATTGGGGTTTGCCAATGCCTCGTTAAAAGCTTTGGCGTTGAGGTAAGTACCTGTGTTAGATGGATCGAAGCTAGGGTCGTCAATACCATCGGCTACAATTTTATCGCGCACTTTAACAATCAATTTATAAAACGATTTGCCGTTTCCGTCAACGGCATGTTTAAATGGTACGTCTTTAAAATAAGGTAAGCTGTTTAAGTGCGTTACGAAATTTTCCCATTCGGCGGTGGGTACGCTCATTTGCGCATTAATGCCTTCGTGAGCTAAATAAATGCGCCCAAAACATTTTTTATCGAACCATTGTTTGTACAATTCATCGCGTAAAGCCGTTGGGTTTTCTATTTTCACGTAGCGGTAAAACGAAATGGTTTTTCGTTCGATGGCCTCTTTTTTGAGCTGCGCTTTTAATTCGTGTTTACTAATTCTATTTACTAATAATGCCATGATAAAAATAATTGCAGGTTATATTATCAACTTAACTAAATATGTTCACAACTAAGGTTTCATTTTTAAAACATTTATAAAATACTTAGGTTTGTACAAATGTACTGTTTAAAAATTAAAAAAGGCTTACGCATTTTATGTTAATTAATACGAACGAAAAGATACTAATTATAGGTGCTGGTGGGCAAATTGGTGTTGAACTCACCGAGAATTTGAATCGCCTCTATGGCTCTAATAATGTTGTGGTAGCGGATTTGAAGCCCTCTGCCGCTTTAATTGAGAATACCTTTGAGCAATTGGATGTGATGGATGCCAAACGTTTATTTGAGGTTGTCAAAAAGCATGATATATCTCAGGTTTATCATTTGGCGGCTTTGTTGAGTGCTACTGGCGAACAAAACCCGATGTTTGCTTGGAAGTTAAACATGGAAGGCTTGTTTAATACTTTGGACTTGGCTAAGGAAAAACATATTGCGAAATTGTATTGGCCCAGTAGTATTGCGGTGTTTGGGCCTACAACGCCTTCTGTTAATACACCTCAATACACGGTTATGGAGCCCAGTACGGTATATGGCATTAGTAAACAAGCGGGTGAGCGTTGGTGCGAATATTATTTTCATAAATATGGAGTGGATGTGCGTGGGTTGCGCTACCCTGGTTTAATTGGTTGGAAAAGCGCACCGGGAGGCGGCACCACCGATTATGCCGTTCATATTTTTCATGAAGCACTTAAAGTTAACAGTTATACTAGCTTTTTAAGTGAGGAAACGGCTTTGCCAATGATGCACATGGAAGATGCTATACGAGCAACACTCGAACTGATGCATGCGCCTGCCGAGCAAGTAAAAATTCGGAGCAGTTATAACGTTTCGGGTTTATCGTTTACGCCAAAAGAGTTAGCCGCCGAAATAACTAAGCATTTACCGAATTTTCGCATCACGTATCAACCTGATTTTAGACAAGCCATTGCCAATTCGTGGCCCAAAAGCATTAACGATGCCGAAGCCCAATTGCATTGGGGATGGAAGGCACATTATGATTTACCAAAATTGGTAGAAAATATGCTGTCTAATTTAAAAAGTAAGGTTTAAACTTAAAAGTTGTAGGGGTATTTTCGGTTTATTTCTATGTAAATCAGTTAATAAAAGACGCTTCTATTTAGGTTAATTAAGGGGGTGAACTAAAATTTTAGATTTTTAGTAAAAGCTTGTAACTTTTTTACTAAGTTTACCGTATAACATTTGCTATAATTGCTTTATCTATTGCTTTTACCTTTTGTCCGCTTTATCGAAGAAAAGTTAAAACTAATCTAAAAAGCCATTTGACAGGTATTTAATTTTATATATTTGGTATAGAAATGAAAAAAACACTCTATTTATTCATCATTATTTGTAGTTTCTCTGCTGCTCAATCTCAGTCTTACGAATTAGTGGGAACCGACACTATAAATAAAATAGATATTGGCGGTAAGAAACAAGGGAAGTGGATTTTATTTGGTAAGCATAAGCCAGGAACTTGTTACCAAGCTACCCAAAAGGTAGAAGAAGGGAAGTATGCCGATAATCGGAAATTGGGTTCTTGGGTAGAATATTACTGTAATGGTAATATGAAAAATAAATTAACGTTTCAGAATGGTCGTCCGAATGGGTATGCGATTATGTACCACGAAAACGGAAAGATTAGTGAAGAAGGAAATTGGGTAAACAACCGTTGGACGGGTAATTACCGTTTGTATTATGAGAATGGGCGAGTGCAACACGAGTTTGTATTTAACCAAAGTGGCAAGCGCGAAGGACCACAAAAATATTTTTTCGATAACGGACAAATAGCCATTGAAGGGACTTTTGCAGGTGGAAAGGAAACGGGTCTTATTAAAGAATATTACGAGAATGGGGATATCAAAGCCGAAAAAAATTACCAAGAAGGAACCATTGATTTAGCCAGCATTAAAGAGTATCAACCTAAAAAGCCATTGCAACCTAAGGGGATAGAAGCGGCGGACAATGCACCAAAAGTAATGGTTAAATCGGATGAAAAACCCAATGCGGTAACAGCTTCTAAAGGATCATTGGTTTTAAATGGGCAACATATTTTATACAATAAAAATAAACAGATTACTAAAGACGGTGTGTTTAAAGACAACCGTTTAATGGATGGTAAAGCCTACATTTATGACGATAACGGTATTTTGAATCGGATTTCTGTTTATAAAAATGGAATTTACGTGGGTGATACGCAAATTGAGAATTAATCCCATTCTTTTTAGTTTATATTAATTATAACTATTATAAAGTCCAATCTATCTGTTCTTTTTCATTTATACTTCTTCAAAAAAGTCTTCTATAGTTACACTAGGCAATTTTTTTTCATCGTCTAAATAAAATATATGCTGAGCGTAGCTGAAGCGAATAACTTCGCCTATTTGGTCTAACCAATAATTAAAATTGGTATTAGATTTAAAACTTGTCGAATAATTTGGGCTTTCGTCTAATTAATGTCTTTTCCAACTTTCTTAGTATTGACTTAGTAAAACGTTTTAACTAACTTCGATATATGAGGCTTTTTAATTTAGTTATTGCTATTTATTTCAGTAATCTATTTTGTAATTTACAGGCTCAAACCTACGAGTTAGATGCGGTTAATAAGAAAGACACCATCAATTTTATTGATAATTTAGGCAGAAAGCAAGGCAAATGGATACTGTATGGTAAGCATAAGCCTAATCAATGTTATGCGCCTGTTCAAATTGCTGAAACGGGTCGTTATCAAGAAAATCGAAAAACGGGCGAATGGTTAGAATATTTTTGTAATGGTAATCCTAAAGCTAAAGTCAATTTTATAAATGGTCGCCAAGATGGGCTTGCCGTTTTATATTTTGAAAATGGAAAAGTAAAAGAAGAGGGGAATTGGAAAAATAACCGTTGGGTTGGGGCTTACAAATTGTATTATGAAAGTGGCCAAATGCAACACGATTTTAATTATAGCATTGCAGGGAAACGCGAAGGCATTTCGAATTATTATCACAACAACGGACAACTAGCTGTGCAAGGGGTTTTTAACGACGGGAAAGAAAGTGGTTTATTTAAAGAATGGGCCGATAATGGAAAGTTAAAAGCAGAGAAAAGTTATGAGAGCGGTGCGGTAAATGTAGCCTCTATTAAATTGTACGAAAATGCCGAAACACCAAGTAAAAATGAAGCCTTGGCCATGGCACCAGCCGTTTCGTTAAAGGCAACCGAAAAGCCAAATGAAGCCCAAGCCCTTGGTTTACCAACTGTTTTAAATGGGCAACATACATTGTATAATAAAAGTAAGCAAGTTGCTAAAGTGGGTTTGTTTAAAGACAGTCGCTTAATAGAAGGCAAAGTGTATGTTTATGATGATAATGGCATTTTAAAACGCATTGCTGTTTATAAAAGGGGCGAGTATGTGGGTGATGCGCCAACCGAAAATTAATCTCAAAAAAAAAGAACAGTGGTTGAGCCTATTTTTGTTTTTAATTATAAAACACCAATAGGCGAGTTGCTAATTGGTACTTGGCAAAATCAACTGATTTTATGCGATTGGAAATACCGCAGCATGCGTGCGAGTATAGACGCACGTCTTCAGAAATATACTAATAGTGCGTATCACCATGTAAAATTAAATGACTTGGAAATGTATATGGTAATTAAAAATACCATGCAACAGTTGGAGGCGTATTTGAAAGGGGATAGTCAGAACTTTACGATACCCTTGTGTTTGGCGGGTACCGATTTTCAAATCAAGGTGTGGAATCAATTACTTCAAATTCCATTCGGTAAAACCATTTCGTATTTAGAACTCAGTAAACGTTTAGGCGATGCAAAGGCAATTCGTGCAGTAGCCTCTGCTAACGGTGCTAATGCCATTTCTATACTTGTGCCTTGCCATCGTGTAGTAGGTAGTAATGGTCATTTAACAGGCTACGCTGGCGGCTTAGCGGCTAAACAAAAACTCATACAACTTGAGCGACAGGGGTGGCAAAGCGGGATGCAAACCCGTTTGTTGTAGGTTATTTTAGGAGATGGCAACGACATCATTCCAAATACAAAGTAGTTCAATCTTGAACGAACATTATCCCTTTCTCTTCGTTGAAAATACACGATGTATTTATTGTTATGCCTTTACCAACGTTCCAACTCGCTCAAAAGTTTACTAAACCTTGACTCTAAAGACCCTCTTTCTTGAAATTTGGAATCACTCTTTTCAAGATTAGAAAAAATAAGAGAAGAAAAAACCGTTTATTTTCTTTCACTAGAGCGAGTTAATTTTAAGTAAATTTACCTTTTTAAATTATGGCCTTGTTTGGTTCGAGTGAAAGTGAAAATTCGGGAGCAGAAATGTCTTTTCTTCAGCATTTAGAGGCTTTGAGATGGCATTTAGTGCGCAGTGCTATTGTGGTGGTACTAATGGCTATTTCTATTTTTGTATTTAGCGATTTTGTTTTTGGAACAGTTATTTTTGGACCACGCCATCAAGATTTTATTTCGTACCGCGCTTTGTGTAAAATAGGGCAAAGTATTGGCGCAGGCGATGCGATGTGTTTAAAGGTAATCGAACGTCCTTTGCAAACTTTGCAGGCCTCTGAACAGTTTTTTACGCACATGTGGATTGCTTTTTTGGGTGGGCTTATTTTAGGTTTTCCATTTATTTTATGGGAGTTGTGGAAGTTTATTCGGCCAGCACTAAAAGAAACAGAAACCTCTCCGGTGCGTTATTTTGTGGTGGTAGGATCGGTTCTTTTTTTAACGGGTATTGCTTTTGGGTATTTTTTGTTGTTTCCGATGAGTTATAATTTTTTGATTGGGTATCAAATTACAAGTGGCAACGACATACAAACAAACAATACGTTAGATGATTACATTTCTCTAATTTCGACCATGACTTTAGTGAGCGGCATTATCTTTGAGATGCCTATTTTGGTTTATTTTTTAACCCGCTTAACTTTATTAACGCCACAATTTATGCGCAAGTACCGTAAACATGCTGTAGTTGTTATTTTAATTGCGGCGGCAGTTATTACACCAAGTCCTGATGTTACGAGTCAAATGCTGGTGGGTGTACCCATGTATTTACTTTACGAAATAAGCGTATTTGTGAGCGCGCACGTAGTAAAAAAATATAAACTGGATGCGTTGTAAAAGAGGGGAGTTCGTTTTTATAGCTAAGTTGTGTAAACCAATCCGAAGCGCAGTTGTGAAGTATCTTTTATCTTTCTGAGTGATGTAAGTTATGTTCCGTTAGATTTTTCGATTTAAAGGGCATTGTAACAAACCCATCTGCCTTACCTAAATAAAAACAAAAAGTGAAGGATACCATTCAATTTGATTATCTTACGAAGTGGAACTTTTGCTTAAACTGGAGATAGTGGTGTTGTGAATCCATCTTTTTTTGCTGTGGAAGAGTAGGGCCTGTTCCGCTAAAATTACTCTTCGACATTTTAGTGAACCAATTTTGATTTTACATTCATTTCTTTTCAATCGAATTGCTCAGTAATTTGTACGTTTTGTTTTTTATTGGAGTAAGTATTTCATGTAAAGGACTGAGGGGGAAACTATCTTCAAAGAACCTTTGGTTTTATTTCCTACCTGTCTGGCGCGGGAACGCGTTATTCTACTTTGATTATGGGGAAAGTTTCCCATGAACCGAGAGCACCGCGGTTAGCCATGAGCATATTTGAGCCTAATGTATGTCGGGAAACAAATTTGCCATTAGCGGCTTTAAAGGCAATTTGGTTGCTTCTTACATTCGCCATCTCGAAATAGACCGCCTTATTAATATTGGGAACAAACACCAAGGAAATTCCTTCAAGGGTTACGTATTCACTCCCTCTTCGAAGCACAATTCGCTTTGAATGATTTACACCAGAACCACCTAGAATATCTTCCATTGTTTTTGTGGCATCCAGAATATTGGGGACTTTCAACCCAAACTGCTCGTTTTTCAGAATATTCATAACGTAGTTGTGATTGATAACTTCCAGAGTTGTCGCTTCCTCCTTACTGTCGGCGTGGGCGTATAATCCTAACTGCTGGTTTTTAGTTAGGGCTTTGGTGTATTTGCCGTCGTCAGCCTGAAGAATAATTTTACTCATGCTAATTAGATTTTAGTTTTTCCTACTAATCAGGCTTTTCAGATACCGCCCCGTTTTTACTGTTACAGTTAGTCCGTTTTTTAGAGATGATATATTTTAAATAATAAATTCTAAATTGGGTACTGTAAGCAACCGAACAGTAGAAACCCATCGAAAGAACCTGATGAAAAATTTGAGGTAAAAAACTCGGCTGGTGTTATTTACCAGGCACTTAAAGAGGGTCTGCTTAAATAAGATTTAAATACATATCACAAAGACTTGGCTGATGGAAATAGCAGAAGGCTTAGCGGTTAGACGCAACTCCAAATCCGAAACCTTAAGGCTTAATTATAGTAACTCTTTATTGAAACAAAACTTTTAATAATTTTTGGAGGCTTTGGTTGGTTATGAATCAACCGAAAAGTTAAGGGCATTTAGATCATGTTCTTAAAAAAAATTACCCCAGAAAAGGTAGAATTTATTTATTCTTTCAAGTACATTTTTATAAAATTAAATTGGACTATTTAATAAATAGTATTTCACAGGTTATATCTACAACATTCTGAAATAAAAAACAGGCGCAAGTTTTTAGTCTGCGCCTGATGGATTATAGTTTAAAAGTGGATGTTTGTTTAGCTTACTTTTGAATAGTACATTGCCATATTATATGCTTTAAATATTTCTTTTACTCATGTGACTTTTCAGAAACTGCTCTGTTTTTATTAAACTGTTGCAACCAATCCGTTTTTTAAAATTGTCATTTAATCATAAATGCTTATTTCATTCTCAATTATCAATTTGTTAAGGCGTAATTTTATTTTTTAGTATTTGGGTTAATAACTATATGCGAATCCCAAGAAAAGTAACCAATTATGGTGTTTTTCGAATTATTTACCAAAGCAAAACATGGAGTATACTGCAATGTTTGACTTACTTTAGTGATAATTGATCCTGATGCAGTTGCAATAGTGTTATCTACTTTTGTTGGTGTACTTGTTGGGTTGCTAACTGGCGGCAAATAATTTACTTTTGAAATGGTCTTATATTTTAAAGGATTACTAATTCCAAGAATGCTTGTACTTAAAGGATTAATATAATCTATTGTTTTGAAACTAGCATCGTATAAATAAGCTGTTTGATCTGTATTCGCATCAATAGTGATTATCGACCATTGAATAACATCACCAGAAGCACATGTGATAGTTAACTTTGACTGTCCCTGAGAATTATTGTTTACATTGTTGTTTTGAGTTACCATACTAATATAAACTTTAGAAGATTCATAAGAACCTAATTTAGTTGGGGAACTCACTGTTCCTGGTAATAAAGCGCCATTTCGTAATAAATTATACAAAGTTTCACCATCAATGGTAATTAACACATTTATGGTTTTTCCTTTTTTGTTTTTCTTAGTCATGAGGTTGTATTTGTTTTTATATTTCCGCTTTAAACCTTTGTGGAACAAGGCGTTTATTTGAGTGGGTTCTGCTCCACTTTTGATTTTTTAAAGATAGGTAACCAATAAAACGTTGAAGTATGCTTGCATACAAACGTTTTATTAGCCATCTATCTAATTATTTGCTAGCGGATTAAGCAGAATTGGTAGCAATAAATGGATCCCAAGAGAAATAACCAATTATTTCTCCATTTGCGTTGTCTACCAAAGCAAAAGAAAGTGTATACTGAATTGTTTGACCAGGTTCTGTTACGAACGACACTGCTCTAGCAATAGTATTAGTTGCTTCTACTGGAGCATCTGTTGGCTCAGCAGTTAGTGGAAAGTAATTTACAACTTCAGCTGTTACGTAGGTTAGTGGCGCTATTCCGGGGGGTGTGTTTGTAGGGGTGGGTTTTTCTAGAGAGACTACACTAACAAATGTTCCATTATACAAATAGGGTGTATATCCTGTATTCATATCAAATGATACCATAGACCATTGCAGCTCATCACCAGAATCACATCGGATAGTTAACTCTGACAGTCCTTGTGTATTATTGTCTACATTGTTATTTTGAGTTACCATACTAATATACACATTAGAAGAGGTATAAGAACCTAAGTTATGTGGCGCATTTACTGCCCCTGATGGTAACGAACCATCTTGTATTTGTTGAGCTAAAGTTGGAGCATCAACCGCAATTAAAATATTTATTTGTGCCATTTTATTGTTTTTTATTTTTTTCTTACTCATAAGGCTTTTCAGGTAAGGCCCCGTTTTTTTTAAACTGTTGCAGCCAGTCCGTTTTTTAGAGATGATAAATTTTAAATGATAAATTCTAAATTGGGTACTGTTTATCCATTTATCATTCAACATTCTTCATTTATCATTTCGTAAGTGGGTTCTGCTCCACTAAAATTGTTTTGCAAAATGTTGGCAAACCAATTTTGATTTTACCATTCATTCCTTTCCAATCTTTCCGCTCAGTAATTTGTACGTTTCGTTTTTTATTGGAACAACTATTCCATGTACATGCCTGATACGGAAATTTTCTTTAAAGAACTGTTGGTTTTATTTCCTGTTTGGCCTAAACAGTAAATGTTTTTAATCTTTTCCCTACTCATAAGGCTTTTCGGTTTCGCCCCCCGTTTTATTACTGTACGGGTCAGTTCGTTTTTTGGGTAATCAAATCGAGAATTAGAATCTTTCAATTGTAATTTCTAATTCAACATTTCTAATTTCCCTGTGGGTTCTGCTCCACGTTTAACATTAGCTAGTGTTGGATACAAAGTAACAGACTTCAATAAAAAATTTTAAGATGGAAACTATTTGATTTTGAAAACAGATAGTTTTGTTGGGTTGCCCATAGAAGGCTCGATTTGTAAAGACTTGGAGCTTCCTTTAACGAACATTGTTAGTACTTACAAAATAAAGATGTAGCAATTTTTAGATAATAACTTCAATTTTTTTGATAACTCATTTCAAATGATTAAATTTATATAAACCTTAAAAAACAACTATAATGAATCCTGAAATTACATTACCGACAGCCATTGAATGGACTACCAATTGGAGAAACTCAGAAGCGTATGCCAACATGGGTATTAAAGAATTTGCATTAAAACAGAAGATTTGAAAGCTTTAATTGACACGCAACAACCAGACATGGTAAGATTTTATCTGGGCATGGATAGGGAAGGCCAGTACCAACTCATTTATGTGGGTGTGGATACCGATGGCAATGATATGTTGAATCTTATTCATGATTTTACATTTCCTTGTCCACCAACATGCGCCACCAATAGCCCATTGCTATAGTAAAAAAATCAAACATAAAATTTGATTAAGATGGATTAATGAATTTAAACAACGTTATACTTATATTGTAATATCGTTTTCTTAATCTATTTTAACGCCAATACGCCCTCATAAAAATAAAACCAGATAGTTTTATCTGGTTTTAAAAACAGATAAAAATAGGCTATTAGAATGATGCTAGATGGTTTAATTTTGACATATAAAAGCTTTTATAAATACTTTTGGTCTATGTTTAAATTTAAATCAATACCACTTAATTCTCTTACTTATCATGATTTATATTTTATTTAGAACAAAGGGTTGAACTTATTATCAAATCATTTATTAACTAATTTTAAAAATTAACTTTATGGCTCGAGATTTTACTATTACCTTAGAGGAAGCAAAAAAAAGGTGTACAGAATGGAATACTGATCAGAAAAAAATTCAAACCGCACTGCTAGACCAACCCACACTGCATAATTTGCCGGTTTTGACAAGTGAAGGCTTCACTTTTGAATTAGCAGATTTGTTCGATTTATTTATAAGGATTTATAAATATAATAATCCGAATAAACCCAATCCAATACTTCCAACTGAACATACAATTAAAGACCCAATTAATGCAATAAGATTTTATCTTGGTAAAGAAACTTTTTTAGAAAGACCAATTTCTCCAATAGCTTGTTTAATTGGTGTGGCAGTAACTGGGTTTGACTCTGACGCTAATGATGGCGGTCAGGATGTTCAGGATTTACCTCAAACTACAATTCCCCCACTCAAATCTTCAATCTACGACTTTTCGTTTCCTTGTCCCGGAACATGTGCCGATTCGGGTACTGGTATAAATCATTGACAAGATGAATGCTTTTAATTCATAAGGATAAGATACTTCTGATTATAAAGTTGGATTACCCTATTATTTAAAATGGAGACTCTCAAAACTATTTTATATGGCTATTTTAATTGGATGATTATTTTACCAATAGCCATGTTTATGTTCATAAAAAGAGTTCTTTACAAAGAGTTTAAATTTTTATTTATTTATCTGATACTAGCTGCCAGTACGCAGCTAGTATCATTTATAACGTGGAAAATGAAACTTAACAATCTCCCGATTCTGCATTTATATACAGTTTTAGAATTTTTGATACTGTTAACCTATTACTGGGTTTTATTAAAAGGATTTCTTAATAAATCTGCTTTTTTTATCCTCATAATTCTGTTTCCTATCTTAGAAATTTTAAGCATTCTATTTGTAGAAAATATTTATCAGTATAATAATTTAAGTCGGTCGGTCGAGGCTTTACTATTAATCTTTTTTTCAATTTGTTGGTTTGTAAAAATTGTTGCCGAAGACGATGATTTCCGTTCTCAATATCAAGGGTTTAATTACATTAATGCTGGATTTCTTCTTTATTTTTCTGGCGCTATAACGTTGTTTGCCTGTAGCAGTTTTGTTAATGAAATGAGTGTAAACTTGAAGATGAACATCTGGACCATTCACACTTTGCTTGCCGTACAACTCTACATCCTCATTTCAATAGGTCTATGGAAAGCGAGAGCCAAGTAAAGTTTTATTTTGGCATTATTAGTGCCATGTTGGCTTTTGCAATTATTGCGGGTGGATTTATAATTATAGCCATACGTTACCAAAAACGTCTTCTTTTTAAACAGCAAGAGCTTCTTAAGTTAGATGCCCAACACAAACAAGAACTCTTGCTTATCAGCATCCAATCGGCTGAAACAGAACGCATGCAGTTAGCCAAAGACATGCACGATGAAATTGGAAGCATTTTTTCGACTCTCTCGCTTTCCATTAACCGTTTAAAAGATGAGTTGCGTTTGCCAGAAGAAAAAATAGCTGATAGTAAAAAGTTGGTGCAATCGGGTATTGACAGTATCAGGCGCATTTCGCACGCCATTGTACCTTTTGAGTTGGAATTATTAGGTTTACAAGAAACGCTAGATAACCATTTTGAGAGTATCACTTCCATATCGGGTATTCACATTATTTTTAAAAATAATGCAAACCTCAAACAATTAAATAAAATGACTAGCCTTGCTATTTACCGTATTTTTCAGGAACTGCTGTCGAACTGCATTAAATATGCAAAAGCCACTACTGTTGAAATTGATGTCATTGAAAAGGACAAATGCCTCGTTATTAACTATAAAGATGATGGGCAAGGAACAACTTTAAAACCAACCGCTAAAGGCATTGGCTTAAAAAACATTGAAAGCCGAGTGCTTTTAATGCGCGGTGATTTAAACTTCACTTCGCAACCCAATGCCGGATTTGAATGTACCATTACCTTACCACTAATTCAAAACACCAGCTTATGATAAACATCGCATTTGCCGAAGATCAGTTATTATTCCGTAGAGGGATGAGTACTTTGTTATCTACCTTTAAAAATATAAATGTATGTATTGAAGTGGGTAATGGAAAAGAACTTTTAGATGCGCTGGCTCTGAGTAATGAAACCATTCATATAGCACTTATAGATATAAGTATGCCCGTACTAAACGGTATTGAAACCATTCAGCAGATGAGGCTTCATTACCCCCAAATAAAAAGTATCATTTTAACCGTACACGAAGAAGATAAGTTTATACACAAACTTATTGAAGAAGGCGCCAATGCTTACCTTGCCAAAAACGCCGACCCAGACGAAGTTGAAAAAGCGATTCGATCTGTAGCCGAGAACGATTATTATTTTAATGAAAACACCATGCGCGTGATGCGCAATTTTAAACCTGGAAAGGGTCAAAAAAATAACCTGCAAAACATTGAAGACCTCACCAACCGCGAAAAAGAAATACTGCTTTATATTTGTAAGGAATACACCAGTCCTGAAATAGCTGAAAAGTTATTCTTAAGCGAAAGCACCATAAATGGACATCGTAATAATTTACTGGCAAAAACAGGAGCTAGAAATACTGCGGGATTGGTATTGTTTGCCATTAAGAATAAATTATTTGATGTAGATGTTTAATCCAGATTTTAAGAAACTGTTACTTTTTTGTAACTCGAGTTTTGGAGTGATTTTATACTGTGAAACAGAGTGAAAAGAAAAAATCAGAGGTTGAAACGTTACTCTTGCATTGTTTCTTGCTCTGATTTTTTTAGTAGCGGAACCGGGAGTTGAACCCGGGACCTCAGGGTTATGAATCCTGCGCTCTAACCATCTGAGCTATCCCGCCATTTTTTAGGGACGCAAATATACTGATTAATATTTTATTTTGATATGATTTATACTTTTTTTCTATTTTTTATAGAATAAAACAAAAAATTGTATATATTGCCTCCAAATTTTTTGAGTATGTCGAAAAAAGTAAAGGGTTCATCTGCTAAAAAAAGTAAGAGTGCGCCGGTAAAAAAGGTGGCTGTTAAAAAGGCAGCACCCAAAAAGCCCGCTAAAACGGCTGCTAAGGCAGTTTCAAAGCCTGTTGCTAAAAAAGTAGCACCTAAAAAAGCGAACATTTCAAAAAAATTGGTACCTAAAAAAGTAGGTAAAGTTGTGCCAGTAAAAAAAGCAATAGCTAAAGCGGCATCTAAAAAAGTGGTAGAAGCCGTTAAGAAACCTTTAGCCAAAGCGGTTAAAAAAGTAACACCTAAAAAAGTTTCATTGGTATCTAAAAAAATTCAAGTAAAATCAAAATCAAAGCCTGTAGTGGCTAAAAAAGCCGTTTCGGCAGTTCTGTTAAAGCCAGCAAAATCGGTGCCTAACAAAGTAGTAGCTAAGGTAGAGAAAGCCGAGGTAAAAGCTCCTGTAAAGCGCGAAGCCGTTGTTAAAGAAGTGGCCAGTAAAGCTAATAAAAAGGAGGCAGCAACGCCCAAAGATGTTATTGCCATTAATAATACCATTCCTAAGGTGGAGCGTGTGGAGTTATCGGCTTCTAAAATTGCTTCTATTACCAGTTCAATTACCAATCCAGTAAAACGTTCGGAGGCCTATGCGGTTAAACTCGAAAAAGAACCGAATGGTAAGTTTGAAATGGAATACATTACGCGGGCTTCGGCCGAAATGTTATACGAATTTTTGGCAACGCCAAGCGGTTTAAGCGAATGGTTTTGCGACGATGTTAATATACGCAATGGTATTTATACATTTATTTGGGATGGACAGATGCAGCAAGCGCGTTTGTTGAAAACGATTGATGAGCAATTGGTTCGCTTTCAATGGGTGGATAAGGTAGATGGAAGTTATTTTGAGTTTCGCATTCAACGCGATGAATTAACCAACGATATTTCTTTAATTATTGTTGATTTTGCAGATAGCAAATCAGATCAAGAGTCGGCTAAATTACTTTGGAATAACCAAGTAGATAAGTTGATGCATGTGCTTGGTTCTGTGTATTAGCGCGGTTAAATTCAGTTCATAAAAAAAACCAGATTTTTGTCTGGTTTTTTGTTTTATAGGATTAAGTATAAAAGGCAATTACTATTTCATTTGAATTGCATAATCAATTCTATGCTACAACTCCGAAATTTGTTTTTTGAAGGAGGCAAAGTCTTCAAATACTTTGAAACGTTTAGGTAAAGTATATTCTTCAGGACCATCTACCACCATGCGGCCGCTCAACAAGAATTGGGCATCGGGCATTTCGGTTGCGAGGTGTTGGATATACGTGTCTAGTTCCATGTCTTCGAGTTTAGAAGTAATGATACTAATCACATAATCTGGGTTCATGGTTTTAGCAATCATGGATAGGTCTTCTAATGGAACACTTTGGCCTAAATAGACGCAACGGTGGCCTTTCCGCTTCAAAATGAAGTTAGCGTAAAGTAAACCAATTTCGTGAAGTTCGCCGTTTGGTAAAAATAATACACAAGTTTTAGGACTCGTCAGTGAATTAGGCATTAAACCATCTATCCCAACAATTAGTTTTTGACGAATGAGATTGGATAAGAAATGTTCTTGAGCTGGATTAATCATACCAACTTGCCACATGTTACCCAAGTGTTTTAAAAATGGAAATACAATTTTTTCGATGGTATTTTCAAATCCGAAATGTATAACCGAATTGGTAATCGTTTTATCGAAACGGTCTTCGTTGAAATCCATCAAACATAACACGAGGTTTTCTATTTGATCGCTTTCATTATTGTAATTGTTAAGTAATTTTTCTGCTTCCTTAACAAGGTCCTCGTCGGATAGCGAAGCAATTTTAGAAATTTTATGCCCATTATTGTTTAATAACGAGATGTTTAAAATTCGTTTTAAATCACCGTTACTGTAATGGCGAATATTGGTTTCCGAGCGTTCGGGACGAAGGATAGCGTAGCGTTGCTCCCAGATACGAAGCGTGTGAGCTTTGATGCCAGATAGACGTTCGAGGTCTTTAATTGAGTACTTTGCGGGCATTATAGAACAGTTTTATAGGTAACAGGCAAACAGGCACAAAGTTTAACTATCCATCAATAAAAAAGCCTTATGAAACTCATAAGGCTTTTTTATTATCTATTTTTTAGACTCAAATTTTTATTGCGTCGTTTTGGGTAAAGGGACTTATTTGCCCTTTGGAGCTGGCGCAGCACCACCTTTTGGCGGTTTAACGCCACCATTGGGAGCACCACCTGCACCTGGGATAACTGCGGCAGGCATGCTGTCTAATTTTTTCTTCACTTGCATTAAAATATCTTCGGCCGACTCGCTGTACAATACATTTCCTGAACTCGTGTCTAAAACATATTTAAACCCGCCTTCTTTGGCAACGGCTTCAATTCCTTTTTTGGCTTTTTCCATAATAGGAGCCGTTAATTCGCCCGACTTACGTTGGTAATCTTGTTGGGCTTGCATACGAAAATCTTCGATGCGTTTTTGCATACCAATTAATTCTTCTTCTTTTGTTTTACGCACTAAATCGCTCATGCCTGCACCTTCTTGTTGATAGGCATTCAATTTAGTTTCATATTCTGAACTCATGGTTGCCACAATTTTTTCTAAGTCTTTTAAATAGCTTTGGGCTAAGTCTTTTGCAGTTTTGGTTTCAGGCATCATATTGACGAGAGAGTCTAAACTGATGTGAGCAATTTTTTGTGCTTGAATTGTGCTTAAACATCCAAGGGTTAATGCCACTAAGGCTACTTTTTTAATTACATTTTTCATTGCGTTCGTTGTCGTTTTAACGTTAAGTTTTTATTAATTGTGTTTTTACTTTTTATATCCCAAATATACTAATACATCATCGCTTTTATCGTATTTGGAATTGGCATATAAAATGGCTACTTGACCACTTTTATCTAGTATCATACCTAGGCCACTTTTTTCGGCAATTGCTTTAATGGCACTAAATACTTTGTCTTGAATGGGTTTTACGAGTTCTTGACGTTTTTTAAATAAATCGCCCTCTACACCAAAATGTTGCTTTTGCAAATCTTTGGCTTCCTTTTCTTTATTGATGATTTCGTTCTCGCGTTTTTTCTTCATTTCATCGGTTAATAAAATGGCATCGGCTTGATACGATTTATAAAGTTTATCTATTTCGCTGTATTTGGCTTCTACTTCTTTTTGCCAATCTACACTCACTTTGTCTAATTCTTTTTCGGCGGCTTTATATTCAGGAATGTTACTTAGAATATAGTCGGTATCAACATATCCTAGCTTGAGACCTTGCTGGGCATTTAGCCCTAAAAGCATCATAAAAAAAACAATACTAAAAACTACTTTTTTCATCTTCTTATTTTATACTAATCATAAAACGTGCCAATATACACATAAATGTTCAATTAACATTCTTTGCTTACAACTCGCCTAATTGTTGGCCAATTGTAAAGTGGAATTGACCTTTGCCATTACCAGTGTTAGGTGAGCCTGGTATGGCATCGAAACCCCAGCCATAATCAATACCTAACAAGCCAAACATGGGTAAAAAGACTCTCAATCCAACACCTGCACTGCGTTTTACTTGAAATGGATTAAAGGTTTTGTAAGTACTCCACGAGTTACCTGCTTCGGCAAACCCTAAAACAAAAATGGTGGCTTGTGGATTTAGCGTAATGGGATAGCGCAACTCCATGGTGTAGCGGGCGCATATTGGGTCGCCTTGTGCCGACGATAAAGTACCTTCGTCGTAACCGCGTAAAGCAATAATTTCGCGCGCCACAAAATTTTGGAAACCACTCATGCCACTACCGCCCACATAAAACCGTTCAAATGGCGAAACGCCCACACGTTTATTGTACCAACCTAAAAAGCCATAACCCACTTTGGTTCGTAGTACTAAATTGCGAGCTTCTTTACCTTCAGCGGCACGTTTGTTTGTTAGTTGCGTAAACCATTCGGCTGTAATTTTATATTTCTGGTATTCGATAAATTTATAGCGTTCGTTGATAGGTGAACTTACATAATCTTTATTGTTGAACAACGAATAAGGTGGGGTTAACTGCGCCAATAACGAAAAGTTAGAACCTGTTTTCGGATAAATGGGCGCATCTACGCTACTGCGGCTAATAGTGGTGTTTAAGTTAATATCGTTAGCATAACCTGTACTAAAAATGAAGGCGTTGTAACTGGTTAAATCGTAATAATTATAATTTAAGGTGTTAAACATGTTAAAGTAATCATCGGGCCATTTTAAACGCCGACCTAAACCAATAGAAGTACCGATAATGCTCATGCTCGAGCGTTCGGGGTTTTTAATTTTTCCTTCGCTACTTTTAATGAATTTACTTTTTCCAGAAGGGTTAAACAAAGAGTGGAAGGCACTAAACGTTAACGAAGTTGGTTTGCGTCCCCCTAACCAAGGTTCGGTAAACGAAAAATTATACGATTGATAAAAAATACCGTTAGTTTGCGCCCTTACGCTTAAGCGTTGCCCATCGCCACTTGGCAAAGGTCGCCACGATTCTTTTTTGAAGAAATTACGTGCCGAGAAATTATTAAAAGTAACACCCAAGGTGCCAATGATTCCTAAACTATTTTGTCCAGCAATGTTGTTTCGGCCGCCCCAACCACCGCTTAACTCTACTTGGTCGCTTGGTTTTTCTTCTACTACATATTCAATATCAACGGTTCCGTCGGCAGGATTTGGTTTTGGTTTTACATCTAATTTTTCGGGATCAAAAAAGCCTAATTGTGCTAGTTGGCGTTGCGTACGAATGATATCGCTGCGGCGAAATAGTTGCCCGGGTTGCGTACGAATTTCGCGGTAAATAACGTGGTCGTTGGTTTTATCATTTCCTCTTACACTTACTTTGTTAATAATGGCTTGCTTGCCTTCGTACATTAAAATATCGAAATTAATGGTGTCGTTACTAACGCTACTTTCTTGTGGTTGAACTTGAAAAAATAAGTAACCGTCATCCATGTATAAACTCGATACATCAAAACCATTGGGGTTCATAAATAATTTTTGATCGAGTTTGCTTTGGTCAAAAACTTCGCCACGTTTAATGTTTAAAATCGTATCGAGTTGACCGTTGCGGTATTTGGTGTTTCCGAACCACTTAAATGCACCAAAATAGTATTTGCGCCCTTCGTCAATATCCACTTTAATAATGACTCTTTTTTTACTAACAAATAATACGGTATCTCTTACAATTCGTGCATCGCGGTATCCTTTTGCATTGTATTTAGCTACAATGGAGGGTAAATCTTTTTCAAGATTGTCTTCTAAATATTTGCCACTGTTAAAGGGATTAAACCAACGTAGGCGTTTGCTATCTTTTAATTTCATGCGCAACTTCCAATCTTTAATAACGGTATTGCCGTTAATAACAACATCTTTAATGCGAACTTTTTTACCGCGGTCAACGTTTATCAATAGTTTGATATGAGGGGTTTTGGTTTCTTTGTCTAAGGTTTTTTGAATGTTGACTTGTGCAAAATAATAACCTTTGTCTCTAAAATATTCGCTCACTGTATTTTTGATTCGACCTAAAGTATAATCTGTTACTACTTTTTCGCGTGTAAGGCGCACTTTACCGCGAATGTCGTCGGCCTCGCCCTTGCGAACGCCTTTAAATGTAAAACTCGATAAACGCGGGCGTTCGGTTACTTTAATAATTAAAAAGATGGCATCGCCAATTATTTTTTCTTTAAGTATTTCAACGTTTTCAAATAAACTTTGCTTCCATAAAACTTTTATCGCATCACTAATTTTATCGCCAGGAATACTAATTTTATCGCCAACAGTTAGCCCCGAAATAAGTATCAGTGCGTTTTTATCAATTGCTGTAACGCCATTAAGAGACTCGTCGGCTCCTTGCACACTAATTCCTCCAATTTTATAGGTTGTTGGTTTGGCATAATCTAGTGTATCGGATTGCGCCCAAACCGAGGTAATGCAAGACAGAAAAAAGATGACGTTTAAAAAATAGTTCATGAATGCGAGTTGGGGCTAATTTGCGAACTGGTTAAACCAAAACGACGTTCGCGTTTTTGATACGATAAAACAGCTCTAAAAAAATCTTGTTTTCTAAATTCGGGCCAAAGAATATCGGTAAAATAAAATTCAGCGTAAGCTAATTGCCACAATAAGAAATTACTGATGCGGTGTTCGCCACTGGTTCTAATCATTAATTCGGGGTCGGGCCATTCGTTAGTACTTAAATAGGCTTCGATATGTTTTGCTTGAATGTCTTTAACGGTTAATTTATTATTGACTACTTGTTGCGCAATTTGTTTAACAGCATTGGTAATTTCCCATTTGCTTGAATAACTGAGGGCCAAGATGAGTGTTACGGTGGTGTTAGCAGCGGTAGCCGCAATAGATTCTTGTAGTTCGGCTTGACACGAGGTTGGTAAACTTTCAATATCGCCAATTACTCTTAATTTAACTCCCTTTTTGTTGAGGTTGGGCGTTTCCATGGCAATGGTACTTACTAGCAACTCCATCAACGCATCTACTTCTTCTTTTGGGCGATTCCAATTTTCGGTGCTAAAGGCATATAACGTTAAAAAACGAACGCCAATTTCGCCGCAGGCTTCAACAATTTCGCGAACCGAATTAACCCCTTCGTAATGGCCAAAAATACGATCTTCGCCTTGTTTTTTAGCCCAACGCCCATTCCCATCCATAATGATGGCAACGTGCTTAGGAATATTAAGCGGGTCAATATGCGATTTAAAGTCCATTTTAAGGCTTACAAAAATAGTAAAATAGCCGTATTTCCACGAAATAATGTTTACTTTTATCGTTTTTTAGGAAGACATAAAGGTATTTTGCCATTTATTCCGAATGCAACTTCCCCTTTTGCTTCTCAAAATATAACGCTTCAGCACCATGATTATTGCCTTATACGCGCGATCAACAAAAGATAATTTACCTGCTTATGTGCAAGAAATTCATCAGTTGCTTAGTGCAGAAAATGTTGAATTAATCGTATTTAAACCATTTTACGATTATTTAAAACAAAACCATGCTTTTAACCTGCCATTAGATACGTTTACAACTTCCGAAGAGTTAATTGCCAAAGCCTATTACCTTATTTCTTTGGGCGGAGATGGCACACTTTTAGAAACATTGGCATTGGTTAGGAAATCAGGAATTCCTGTTTTAGGCGTAAATACAGGGCGTTTAGGGTTCTTAGCTTCGGTTAATAAAGATGATTTAAGCAAAGCGTTACTCTTGTTGTTAAAAGAACGTTTCACACTCGATAAACGCGAGCTAATTGAGTTAGAGGGTTGTGATGGTTATTTTAGTCAAGTTAATTACGCCTTGAATGAATTTACAATTCACAAAAAAGATTCTTCGGCCATGATTCACATAGATGCCTATGTAGATACTGTTTTTTTGAACTCTTATTTTGCCGATGGATTAATCACATCTACGCCAACGGGTTCAACGGCTTATAGTTTAAGTTGCGGCGGGCCTATTATGGTTCCCGACTCCGATAATTTTATTATTACCCCCATTGCGCCGCATAATTTGAATGTACGCCCTATCGTTATTTCTAATAAAAAAGAAATTCGATTTAAAGTAAGTGGGCGTTCAGATGTTATCAATATTAGCCTCGATTCGCGTAGCGCACAAATACCCAGTTATTCCGAAATTAGAATTAGAAAAGCTGATTTTAGGTTTAATCTTATCAATTTAGAAGGGCAACATTTTTTTGAAACCCTCAGAAACAAATTACTTTGGGGATTAGACAAAAGACATTAATAACGTAAAAAAAGTAAATTTAGTATGTATTTTATTAGCCTGAAAATCAGTCGGTTAACTTGCTGTAAATATTATCGAAAACCATTTATTTTTTGTACTTTCGCTATCCTTTAAAAACAAATTATGGCGAAATTTCGTAGAGAAGACGCATTGGATTATCATGCACAGGGGCGTCCTGGAAAGATTGAAGTAATCCCCACTAAACCATACAGTACCCAACGCGATTTAACCTTGGCTTACTCGCCTGGCGTGGCAGAACCGTGTTTAGAAATTGAAAAAAATCCGGAAGATGTTTATAAGTACACCGCCAAAGGGAATTTAGTAGCAGTTATTTCTAATGGCACGGCGGTGCTGGGCTTAGGCGATATTGGTGCATTGGCATCTAAACCTGTAATGGAAGGCAAAGGCTTGCTTTTTAAAATTTTTGCCGACATTGATGTATTTGATATAGAAATTGATACCAAAGACATCGAAGAGTTTGTAAGAACCGTAAAAAATATTGCGCCCACCTTTGGAGGCATTAACCTCGAAGATATTAAAGCACCCGAATGTTTTGAAATCGAACGCCGCTTAAAGGAAGAACTAAATATTCCATTAATGCACGATGACCAACACGGTACGGCTATTATTTCGGCCGCCGGATTAATCAATGCCGTTGAACTGTCGGGTAAAAAACTCGAAGATGTTAAACTTGTGATTAACGGGGCTGGAGCTTCGGCTATTTCATGTGCTAAAATGTATTTGGCAGTTGGAGTTAAAAAAGAAAACATTTTAATGTTCGATAGCAAAGGACTTATTCATAAAAACAGAACAGATTTAGATGCTTATAAACAACTTTTTGCCAGTGAACACATCCACATTGGTTCATTAGAAGAAGGGCTAAAAGATGCCGATGTATTTGTTGGGCTTTCCAAAGGAAATATTTTAAATCAAGAGATGATTCGTGGCATGGCTAAAAACTGTATTGTGTTTGCCTTAGCCAATCCAACTCCCGAAATTTCTTACGAAGAAGCCATTACCTCTCGTCCCGATATTATTGTAGCCACAGGTCGAAGCGATCATCCTAACCAAGTTAATAATGTATTAGGGTTTCCTTTTATTTTTAGAGGCGCCATGGACGTGCGCGCCACGGGTATAAACGAAGCCATGAAATTAGCTGCTACCAAAGCCATTGCCGAGTTAGCCAAACAAGACGTGCCCGACTATGTTAATTTAGCGTATGGCTCTAAAAATTTAAGTTTTGGTTCCGACTACATTATCCCCAAACCCATAGATAGCCGTTTAATTGCCGAAGTTTCGGCGGCTGTTGCCAAAGCGGCCATTGATAGTGGCATTGCTCAACGTAAAATTATCGACTGGGATGCGTATAAAGCCGAACTCGAAAATCGCTTAGGAAAAGATAATAAATTGATGCGTAGCCTAGCTAATAAAGCTAAAAGCAATCCAAAGCGAGTAGTATTTACCGAAGCCGATACCTATAAAATACTAAAGGCGGCTCAAGTGGTACGAGACGAAAATATTGCCAAACCTATTTTATTAGGCAACCACAAAAAAATTAATGCCATTGCCGACGAAAATCACATTGATTTGTCGGACATGACCATTATTGACCCTTTGTTAGAAGATGAAAGTAACCGCAACGAATTTGGTGATATCCTTTGGAAAAAACGCCAACGCCGCGGTTTAACACAATACGATGCACGTAAGTTGATGCGCGACCGTAATTATTTTGGAGCCATGATGGTAGAAACGGGTTTAGCCGACGCCATGATTAGTGGATTAACCCGAAAATATGGGCAACCCATTAAGCCTGCATTAGAGGTCATCGGTGTGCAATCGGGCGTATCGCGTGTAGCGGGCCTTTACATGATGATGACTAAAAAAGGACCTTATTTCTTTGCAGACACAACCATGAATGCCGATCCAACCGCACAAGAACTGGCCGACATAGCCGTTTTAACTGCCAATACCGTGAAGCAATTTAACATTACACCCCGTATTGCCATGTTAAGCTATACCAATTTTGGGTCAAGCGAAGGCGCAGTGCCCAATAAAGTAAGCGAAGCAGTGAGTATCCTTCATAATAATTACCCCGGTTTAATTGTTGATGGCGACATTCAAGCCAATTTTGCTACCAACAACAATCTTTTAAAAGAACAGTTTCCGTTTAGTAATTTGGTTGATAAGGATGTTAATACATTTATTTTTCCAAACTTAGCTGCAGGCAATATTGCTTATAAATTAATGCAAGAATTAGGCGGTGCCGAAGCCATTGGCCCAGTTTTAATGGGATTAAATAAACCTGTCCATGTTTTGCAATTGGGCAGCAGTGTGCGCGAAATAGTAAATATGATTATTATTGCAGTAGTAGATGCTCAAAATAAAAAATAACGAAAATAGATGTCGTTAATACATTATATAAAAGGAACTATCACCCAACGTCAACCAGCCTATCTGGTTATCGAAAGCCATGGCATTGGTTATGGATTATTAATTTCGTTAAATACTTATACCCGTTTACAAAGTCAAACCGAAGCTCAATTATTTGTAGAAAGCGTTTACATCAGAGACGATAATCCCAAGCACTATGGCTTTGCCGACGAGGAAGAATTAGAATTATTTAGAAAGCTAATTAGCGTAAGTGGTGTGGGCGGGGCAAGTGCCCTTTTAATGCTGAGTAGCATGAGTGCCACCGAAATTGCTACTGCTATTAATACCGCCAATGTGGCGGCTCTAAAAAGTATTAAAGGCATTGGCGATAAAACGGCTCAGCGCATTGTGGTTGACTTAAAAGGAAAGCTAGGCAAACACGAAGGGGGCATTTCTAGCATTGTCAATCCATCGTACAATAAAAACAAAGACGAGGCGTTATTGGCATTAATTACGTTAGGGTTTCCTAAATTGGTAGCCGAAAAAGCATTGGAGAAAACCATTAAACAACAAGGTATTAGTACCGGAAAAGTAGATGAATTAATTAAAGCAGCTTTAAAAAATCTTTAAGACAGTTTTAGATACGTGAAAATTGGAACACTTATAAATTTTGTACTTGTAGGAACCGTTACGGCTGGCTTAACTGGCATGATGTTGAAAAGTGGCAACGAAGGCACCGATGCTAAGTTTACCAATTATGCGTTTGAAGCCGAGGATTTGCTCGAAAAAGAAGATAAAAAATTACCAATCGACTCGCCAATTGTAGAGTTACCTTACGAATTTAAAGACAACACTGGCAAGCCACCTCAATACGATCCGCCCAATAAACTCTACCTTCAAAATCCTAGCAATATAAAAACCACTACCGAGTACAATGCTCAAAATGGTTCTTACGATGTGAAACAAAAAATAGGCGATATAGATTACCGACCAGAAACCTATATGAGTTTAAAAGAGTACCGCGATTATATGTTTAAAAAATCGGTACGCGATTATTGGCGCACAAAGGTAGCCGCCGACGATTTGAACAATCGCCCTAAAAAAGGCTTAGTGCCAAAATTACAAGTTAATAGCGAATTGTTTGATCGTATTTTTGGTGGAAATACAGTAGATATACGCCCAACAGGTACTGCCGAACTTATCTTTGGGTTAAATCGAAATAAAACGTTAAACCCAGCTATTCCACAACGTCAACAAAAGGTAACCAACTTCGATTTTAACATGCGCATTCAGTTAAATTTGATTGGTAAAATTGGCGATAAATTGCGAGTAACCACTAACTACAACACCGAAGCATCGTTCGATTGGGAAAATCAAGTTAAAATGGATTACACGGGCTACGAAGATGAAATTATTAAAAAAATTGAAGCGGGTAATGTAACCCTTCCTCTAAATAGTACCTTAATAACAGGAAGCCAAAGTTTATTTGGTGTAAAAACCGAATTGCAATTTGGCCGTTTACGCATGACCACCATTTTATCGCAACAACGCGGAAAGAAGCAAGAAGTAAACGTTCAAGGTGGCGCACAAACCCAACAATTTGCAGTAAGTGCCGAAAACTATGAAGCCAACAAACATTATTTTTTAGGGCATTATTTCCGCGATAATTACGATAATTGGATGGCTTCTTTACCAATTGTTAATTCACCAATTGTTATTACCCGAGTAGAAGTTTATGTATTAAATCAAACTGGTAACCAAGATCAAACGCGCAATGTGGCCGCTTTTGCCGATTTAGGAGAAGACTCGGTACACACGCTAAAATCTTTACAAGCCTCTCAAAACAATGTTGTACCTAGTAGATTTGCTTTAGTGGATAGTGCCGGAAACTTTCCCTCCAATGGCTCTAATAACCTTTATAGTATTTTAATTGACTCTACCAATGGGCTTGGCCTCATTAGAGACAGGGTAGGCAGTAATGTAAAGGGGGCATTAGGCTCCACACAAAATGCTCAAAACAATGCCAACACATCTAAAGAGTACATGTTACAAGCTCGCGATTTTGATGTAATTAACAATGCCCGCCGTTTAAATTCAAACGAGTTTACGATTAACCCACGTTTGGGTTACATCTCGCTCAATCAAACCATCAATAACGACCAAGTTTTAGCCGTTTCATTTCAATACACCTTTGGAGGTAAAACGTATCAAGTTGGTGAATTTGCCGATCAATATCCCGATAACACAAAAGCACTTATCGTTAAATTATTGAAAGGGTCGTTGGTAAGCACGCGCTATTCAACTTGGGATTTGATGATGAAAAACGTTTACTCGCTTGGTGCTTATAACTTAAACGCTCAAGATTTTAGACTCGATGTTTTTTATAATAACATCGAAACTGGCGTAGATATACCTTATTTACCGTTTGGTTCGGTGAATGGCATCCAATTAATTCGCGTTTTAAATTGCGATAAATTAACCGTTAACGGCGATAGAGCGCCAGATGGTATGTATGACTTTTTAAAAGATTACACTATAAACCCAGTTAATGGTCGGGTATATTTTCCTTTGGTAGAGCCCTTTGGCTCGGGCTTAAGCAAACAGTTTAATCAAAACGATGACTTTCCAGCTGCAAACAAATACATTTTTCAAGAATTATACGACTCAACCAAAGTAGCTGCTTCTTTTATAACTGAAAAATCGCGCTACAAAATAAAAGGAAGCTACCGATCGGCATCGGGTTCCGAAATCACTTTAAATGCACTTAACATTCCGCAAGGTGCGGTAGTTGTTTCAGCCAATGGCGTAACCCTAACCGAGAATACCGATTATACAGTAGATTACACTTTAGGTCGTGTAAAAATCATTAATGAAAGCATCTTAAATTCGGGTTCACAAATTAAAGTTTCGGTCGAAAGTAATTCCTTGTTTAACATCCAACAGAAAAGTTTAATAGCCAACCGTTTTGATTTTAGAGTTAACCGCGATTTAACTATTGGAAGTACTTTTATGCGTTACAACGAGCGCCCAATAACTCAGAAAGTTAATATTGGCGATGAACCCGTAAGTAATATTATTGCGGGAATAGATTATAATTACAAAACCGAATTGCCATTTTTAACCCGTTGGATTGATAAACTCCCGCTCATCAGCACTAAAGAAATGAGTAGTTTAACTACCCGAGGAGAGTTTGCCAAATTATTTCCGGGCAATGCCAAAGCCATAGGTCGAAATGGAAATTCTTATATTGATGACTTTGAAGGCTCTATTTCTTTAATAGATATTCGCAATCCCAACTCTTGGTTTTTGGCAAGTGTGCCGCAGGGTCAACCAGTATCTTTTCCTGAGGCTTCGAGTTCTAATACACTATCAACCAATAACAACAGGGCGCGCTTAAATTGGTACACCATTGACCCCATGTTTACACGTAGTCAATCGGGTACAACGCCCTCTTATTACGATAAAAATATTTTTGCAAATAACCTTTGGCGGCAAGTATTAGAAACGGAGTTGTTTCCGGGTAAAGGAAACCCCAATGGACAACCCAATATTTTACCACTATTAGAGTTATCGTATTATCCGAATCAACGCGGGCCTTATAATTACGATGTATTGCCTACAAGTTCGAGTGCAGGGATGGATTCAAAAGGCTTACTCAATAACCCCAAAAGCCGTTGGGGCGGTATTGTGCGCCGATTAGAAACCAACGATTTTCAAGCGGCAAACATTGAGTACGTTCAATTTTGGATGATGGATCCTTACAACGAAGATTACGACGTGGCAACCGACTCGGCGTTTGACAAAAACCGTTTACCAAGTGGTGATTTATTTATTAACCTCGGTAATGTAAGCGAAGATGTTATTAAAGACGGAAAAATGTCTTACGAAAATGGTTTAAAAGGGTTAAGTTCTATTACACAAGGTTTACAAAACGACACTACCAATGTTGGTATTAGCCCATCGTTGCCCCCTATTGCTAATGCTTTTAGTACTGATAATAATGACCGTGCTAAGCAAGATGTAGGTTACGATGGAATGGATAATGCCGCCGAACAATTGGCTTTTCAACGTGTATTAACAGCGGTTAATAATTACCCTGGCGGAGTTGATAACAACGCCATAGGAATTAGAGAACTTTTACGCGACCCTTCGAGCGATGATTATCATTTTTTTAGAGGCAATGATTATGACGATGATCGGCTAAGAACAATAGAACGCTACCGACTTTATAATAACACACAAGGTAATTCTCCTACCGAACAGCAATACAACGCATTGGGTAATTCAGGAAACTATCCAACCGTGGCTACCACCATTCCTAATATTGAAGACATTAACCGAGACAATACACTAAGCGAAACTGAAAATTACTACCAATACCGAATCCGGATTACGCCACAAGATATTAAACCTGGCATGGTAGGCACCAACTATTTAGTGGATGCGTTTGATGGCACCGCTAGTATAGATGGCATTAATAAAACCGTGAAATGGTATCAATTTAAGGTGCCAATTAACCAATTCGAAAGTGCCATTGGCGATATTGAAGGTTTCAACTCGATACGTTTCATGCGTGTTTACATGAAAGGCTTCGATCGCCCAGTAGTGCTGCGTTTAGCACGCTTTGAGTTGGTGCGAAGCGATTGGCGTCGTTACCAATTCGACCTAACTAAACCTGGCGAGTACATCAAAGGTGATGATAACGGAACAAGTTTCGATGTGTCGGCCGTTAGCGTTCAAGAAAACTCAAGTAAATCGCCTGTTAACTATGTTATTCCGCCAACTATACAACAACAGCAAAATGTACAAACTACCAATTTAGTGTTATTAAACGAGCAAGCCCTACAAATGCGCGTATGTAATTTAAGAGACGGCGATAGCCGTGCCATTTTTAAAAATATGGATTTAGACACTCGTATGTTTGAACACATCCGTATGTTTGTACATGGCGAACAATTAAGCGGACTTCCTTTAAACAGTGGCGATTTATCTGTTTTTGTGCGTGTAGGAAGTGATTATAATAACAACTATTACGAATACGAAATCCCCTTGCAACTCACACCAAAAGGTACTTACGACCCTAATAGTGACGATGCTCGCCGGCAAGTTTGGCCTTTGGCTAACGAAATTGATATAAAATTTGCCGATTTAAGTGTAGCTAAAGCCAATCGAAACGCCAAATTCGGGTATTTCTCTAATTTGAATACCCTTTCTACGCCTTACACACAAGATTTTTCGGGTGGGTATAAAATTACGGTAGTTGGTAATCCCAATTTAGGAACCGTGAAAGGCATATTAATAGGCATCCGAAATCCGAAAGATGACGGACGTTTAGCCCATTGCGCCGAAGTTTGGGTAAACGAATTACGCCTAACCGATTTTAATAATAAAGGTGGATGGGCTGCTACTGGGCAAATGCAAGCAAAACTGGCCGATTTGGGTCAAGTTTCTTTAGCCGGAACCTATAGCACGCCTTTTTTTGGTAGTGTTGAGAAAAAAATTAATGAGCGTAGTAAGGAAACACAAATTAATTGGGACGTAAGCACTAATTTAAACGCTGGCAAATTTTTCCCACAAAAGTGGAAAGTAACCTTGCCTATTTTTTATAATTATGGGCAAACCATTATTACACCTTTATTTAATCCATTAGACCCCGATCAACGCATGAGTGATGTGCAAAAATCGAATGATATTTCGGATGATATTAAACGAAAAATCATAAAAGATGGACGAGATTTTACGGAACGAAAAGGGATAAACTTTACCAATGTAAGAATAGATGGGCTTAAGCGTAAAAAAGCAAAACCCATGCCTTGGGACATCAGTAATTTTGCGGTTACTTATGCCTACAACGAAATGTCGCGCCAAAATGTAAATATTGAAAACAATGTTACCAAACAGTATAGAGGAAATATTAATTACCAGTTTAACCTCCAAAAACCACCCGTATTTAAGCCCTTTTCTAAGTCGAAATCGAAGTTGCTTAACAATAAATGGATGGTATTAATAAAAGAAGCTAATTTACAATTGTTACCCAATAGCTTTGGTGCAGGAATAGACGTTACACGAAACTTTAGTGAATTAAAGAATAGAGACATCACCAGTTTTTACAGTCAGGCTAAAGATTTAACCTTTGCTCAATTTAATAAACAATTTTTAATTAACAGAAACTATAACCTACGTTGGGATATAACCAAAGCATTAAAGTTTGATTATAGTGCCAACAACGAGGGGCGTGTATTAGAGCCATTTGGTCGTGTAGATAAAAACTATGAGCCGCAACGCGATTCGGTAATTAATAATTTAATGAAAGGAGGAACTAATATATCCTATCGTCAAAGTATGAATTTGAATTATAATGTACCTATTAATAAAATTCCAATTCTCGATTTTGCTACACTAACTTACCGATACGGTGGCACTTATTCATGGGTACGGCGACCTTTTGCTGCGACAGATTCTATTGGCAATACCATTCAAAATACCAACAGCCACAACATTACGGCCAATTTCAATTTACTCACCTTATACAATAAAATACCTTATTTTAAACGGGTTAATTCAGGGCAATTAAATAGCCCTAAACCCAGTAAAGAAGCTGCCAAATCTAAAATTGCGCTAACAGATAGCACCAACCCCAAGAAAAACGAAAACTTTAAAGACATTGCCGCATTTATAGTGAAGGGTATTATGATGATTAAGAACGTTTCTGTAACCTGGCAACAAACTAACGGGCAAGCATTGCCTAACTTTAAACCCAACTCGCAATATGGTGGCATGGATTTTAGTCAAAACCAAGCCCCAGGTTTTTTATTTACAACAGGCTTGTACGATGCACAAATCCGGCAACGCTCGGCACAAAATGGGTGGTTAGCGCAAATTCCGATTCAAACAACACCTTACACCGAAACATATAATAATAATATTACTTATCGTTCGAGCATTGAGCCCCACGGTAGCTTGCGAATAGAATTAAATGGCAATCTTACTAAAGCACGTAGCCTAAGTGAGTACATGCTTTACGATACCATCAACAAACGTTTCGATTTTGGAATTAGCCCAGTCGAAAGCGGTAATTTTAGTATTTCTAACTTCTCGTTTTTTAAATCGTTTACCGATCGCGGGGTTGGTGCCGAGTCGGCTTTATTTACCGAGTTTTTAAGTCGCCGTGCAGATTATGCCCGACAGTTAGGTTCAGCCAATATCAACTCGAAGGGTGAGCAACGCGATGCTAATGGGAAAACATTCATAGATGGGTATTCAATTAATCAACAAGATGTTATTATAGGAACATTTTATGATACCTATACTGGAAGAAAAATAAAAGATTACGGCACTAAAAATCCATTCCCTACTTTTCCTATGCCTAACTGGACCATTAGCTGGGATGGTTTGGGCAAAATTAAAACGCTTCAAAAAACATTTCGTAGCATTACCATTCGACACGGTTACAGAAGTAGCTACAACATAGGAGGGTTTTCTAATAATTTATTGTTTGGAGACCGTGGTGCAGCGCAGTTAAACCGTGTCCCCAATTCAGCTTTAGTGATTAATGGCGTTCAAAATACCGATATTTTTGTGCCGTACTATAGCATTAACGCCGTAACAATAACAGAAGCCTTTTCGCCACTGCTTAAATTCGACTTCCAATTTGTAAAAACAGGTTGGCAAGCCAATGCCGAAATGCGACGCGATAAAACAATTACACTTAATATAACAGGGCCTCAAATTATTGAAACAAAAGGACAAGAGTATATTGTTGGTTTAGGTTACCGTTACCCAAGGCTTAAACTTAAAAAGATTCAGGTGTTTGGCAAACCTTTAGAAAGCGACTTAAATGTAAAAGTTGATGTGAGTTACCGACGAAATTTAACCGTCATTCGCAATATTGTAAAAGAATTTAGTACACCAACTGGCGGAACCGACATTATAACCTTGCGCTCAAGTGCTGATTATAATATTACTCAAAATATAAACATCCGTTTATTTTACGATTGGATTAGAAATAGACCACAAACAACGGCTTCTTTCCCAACCTCTAACGCAACAGGTGGATTTAGTTTGCGCATTAATTTTCAATAAAATTTAAACAGATAAAAACTACTTCGTAAAATAGTTTACATTTGTAAACTAAATTAAAAAATATGAATTTTCCTGCGGATTTAAAGTACACTAAAGACCACGAGTGGGTTAGGGTAGAAGGTGATATTGCCACAATTGGTATTACTGATTTTGCACAACGTGAGTTAGGAGATATTGTTTATGTAGATGTAAACACAGTTGGCGAAGTAATAGACAAAGAGGCTGTTTTTGGTACAGTGGAAGCTGTTAAAACAGTTAGTGATTTATTTATGCCTGTTACTGGCGAAGTTTTAGAAGTTAATAAAGACATTGATAGCGCACCTGCGAGTGTGAATACCGACCCTTACAATTCGGGTTGGATGATTAAAATTAAAATAACTAATCCCGCAGAATTAGAAGAATTGCTATCTGATGCTGCTTACAAAGCACTAATAGGCGTTTAATTTGAGTAACATCGTGTCATTAAAATAGCCCATTCAACTGACGAATGGGCTATTTTATTATGCTTTTTTATTTTCTTCTAAATCAAGTAAATTTAATCTACTAAGTTTCGGATTTAACCATTGAATCGCCGTTACAACACCAAGTGTCATGCAACCTCCAAAAATGATAGATGGGATAAGCCCTAGGGCACGAGCCGCAAAGCCACTTTCAAAAGCACCAATTTCGTTGCTCGACCCAATAAAAATACCGTTTACTGCACTCACTCTTCCTCGCATCGAGTCGGGGGTTGCTAGTTGCATAATGCTATGCCTAATAACTACACTTACATTATCGAATGCGCCTGTTAATAGCAAACATGCAAAGGCTACCCAGTATTGTTGACTTAGCGCAAACAAAATAGTAAACAACCCAAAGCAACTCACCGATACCAATAAGGCTAATCCTGCTTTTTTCTGCGGCGGATAGATAAACATAAATCCAGCCATTATAACTGCACCAATAGCGGGTGCTGTGCGAAGTAAGCCATAAGCCTCTGGGCCTAAATGCAAAATTTTATCTGTAAAAGCGGGAATAATTGCTACAACTCCACCAAATAATACGGCAAATAAATCGAGAGATAGCGCACTAAGTACTAATTTATTTGAAAATACAAATCGTAAGCCTACTCTTGTACTTTGCCAGATAGATTCTTCAACACGTGCATTCGCTTTAGCTTGTTTTGGTATTTTATAAATAAAAAAAATTGCCCCTATAAACACCATACAATTTATACCATGGCACCAATCGGCATGTTTGCCATTATTATACCCATAAATTAAACCCGCAGCAACAGGGCCTAAGATGGCAGCAATATGCCAGGCAATACTGTTCCAAGTTGTAGAATGTGTATATAAATTTCGTGGCACAAGTTGGCTCATAAAGGGATGGGTGCTGGCACTTAAGAAAGCTCTTACCAAACCAAAGACGACAACGCTTCCAAACAAAGCAATTAATCCAAATTTTTTTAAAAGGGTAATTTCCGATAAACTATTCAATAGCAAAAACAAGGCACCTAAAAAAAGTAAGGCAACACAGGTCAAAATAATAAATCGTCTATCTTTAGTATCGGACACATGCCCACTAAAAAATGAAGTAATGATAAAAGGAAGAGCCTCTGCTAAACCTATAAAGCCTGTATAAAGTTCGTTGGTTGTATATTCGTAATATACCTGTAAATAAATAGTGGCAAATTGCATTTGAATAGCAAACGTTAGTAGAAACCTCGCCAAAATAAACGATCGAAAGGCAGAGATATTTAGAATTTGGAGAGAAGGGATGGATTTCATAGGAATGTTGAAAAGAAAAAATTAAAAACCAAAAAAAGTTTTGTACCTTTAAGATTAAACCAAAACACTATGACCATTAAGACTCTCTCTTTGGATGATCGTCCACGCGAAAAACTAGTTAATATTGGCAAAACTAACCTCAGCAATACAGAGTTACTGGCTATTTTATTAGGCTCTGGTAGCCGAAATGAAAGTTCATTACAATTGGCACAACGCATACTATCCGAAAATCACGGAGATATTAATAAGTTAGCTAAGTTAAGCATAAATGACCTTAAAAAATACAAAGGCATTGGTGTAGTTAAAGCCATTAATATTAGTGCTGCTTTCGAGTTAGGTCGCAGGCACATCAATACTACACCACTACCCGTCGAGCAAATTAGGTCTAGTAAACAAGCCTTTGAGTTGTTTCGGGCAAAACTCACCGATTTACCCCACGAAGAATTTTGGGTGTTGTTTTTAAACCGAGCCAACCGAGTTATTAAATTACAAAACCTCAGCCGAGGTGGCCTTACTGGCACCGTAATAGATTCTCGTATTGTAATAAAACTTGCCCTCGAGTACAACGCCGTGGGCATCATGCTTGCTCATAATCACCCCAGCGGAAGCCTCGAAGCCAGCCAAGAAGATAAAAACATTACCAGTTCCATAAATAGAGCCGCCAGCCTATTTCACATTCGCCTTCTCGACCACCTAATTATAGGCGACGGCGATTACTTTAGTTTTGCCGACCAGTCGTGGTTATAATCCATTACTAATCTTAAATTTGCGCTAAATAAATACTGTATGTTAAAACTGGTTACTATTATTGGTGCCCGACCACAAATTATCAAAGCCGCGGCTATTAGTCGAGCTATTCAACGGCTTTATTCGAGCCAACTCACCGAAATAATTGTACATACTGGACAACATTACGACGAAAACATGAGTCAGGTTTTTTTTGACGAATTAGGAATACCCTCCCCAGTTTATAATTTAAATGTTGGTAGTGGCTCTCACGGTTCGCAAACGGCAGCTATGATAAGCGGCATCGAAACCATTTTATTGAACGAAAAAGCTGATGCTATTATACTTTATGGCGATACCAATTCGACTTTAGCAGGAGCCATTGCCGCTTCCAAAATTCATGTTCCCGTAATACACATTGAAGCAGGGCTGCGCTCGTTTAATAAAGTAATGCCCGAAGAAATTAATCGAATAATGTGCGACCATGTTAGCACCTTATTATTTTCACCCACAGCTACGGGGTTTCAAAACCTATTGAACGAAGGCTTTAAACCAGATACCCAAGCCCCTCACTCCGCCAATAATCCTAAGATTTACCATTGCGGCGATATTATGTATGATAACAGTCTTTACTTTAGTGCCATAGCCGATAAAAAAACCGATATTTTAGCGAGGTATCAACTCACAAATAATAATTATATTTTAGCAACCATTCATCGAAATAATAATACCGATGAGCCAGTTCGATTAAATGCGCTTTTTAAATCGTTAAACGACCTAAGTTATTCAGCTAATTTAGACATTGCTTTACCACTTCATCCGCGTACCGTTAAACTATTAGCCAATAACCTCAGTAAAGACATCTACGAGGCCGTAAAATGTAATTTACGTTTTAAGTTAATGCCCCCCGCTAGTTTTTTAGAAATGATAGCACTCGAAAAACATTGCCGAATGGTAATGACCGATAGTGGTGGCGTTCAGAAGGAAGCTTTTTACTTTGAAAAGCCTTGTGTTATTTTAAGACCCGAAACAGAGTGGATAGAATTGGTGGAGTGTGGCTCGGCAATGTTGGCAGACGCAAACGAAACCATCATCAAATCGGCATTTGAACAATTAAGTACTAAAACCGATTTAAAGTATCCTTCTTTTTATGGTAACGGTAAAGCTGCCGAGTTTATTTGTGAAGAAATTACTAAACACATAAATCACAATCAAACATAACGCTATTTGCTAAAAGATGTAGAACTGGCGTTAATTTTTGTTACTCAACTCAAAAATTGAGTTTAAATTCAAGATATTTAAAACTTTAAATTTAAAGTATATGAAAAAGAAAGTATTTGTTTTAATTGCCTTTATAGTAACAAGCCTCACAAGTTGGGCGCAAATTCAAAATCCAGTTAAGTGGGCTGCCGCTTATTTAGCCACGTCAGCTAACGAGGGCGAGCTAGTGCTAACGGCTACAATCGAAAAAAACTGGCATACATACTCGCAACGAGCCACCGAAGCAGGGCCAATTCCTACTTCGTTTAAGTTTGAACCCAATAAGGCTTACACGCTTGTTGGCAGAACCGCCGAAACCAATGCACATGAAGAGTTCGTAAAAGCATTTGATGCCAAAATTTTTGTGTTTACCGATAAAGCCGAGTTCCGCCAAAAAATTAAACGAAATGGTAATACCGCATTTCTTCTCAATTGTAAAGTCGAATTCATGTCGTGCAACGATATAATGTGCCTACCACCCAAAACAGAAAGTCTAACCATTCAAATAAAATAAGACAAAAAATTGTATTTTTATTGTTTTAAATCGTTTTAATAGTAGCTATGAAAAAAATAATTGCCATTTTTTTAGGAGTTTTAAGTTTAATGGGTCGAGCGCAAGAAAGCCCCGTTAAATGGGAGTTAAGCAGTAAATCTATTAGCGATTGCGAATACGATTTAATTTTCAAAGCAAAGATTGACGATACCTGGCATTTATATTCTCTAAACAGAGCCAATCCTACCGAAGGACCTAATGCAACTACTTTCAAATTCAAAAAAAGCCCCGATTACGAATTGCTTGGCAAAATGAAGCAGAGTAAACCCATTGTTGAACAAGATGAAATGTTTGAAATGAAAGTGGAGTTTTACACAAAGGAAGCCACTTTCACACAACGTATTAAACTTAAAACCGATAAATCTATAAAAATTTTAGGGAAATACGAATACCAAGCTTGTACCGATTCCAAATGTATTTTTCCACCCGCCGACGATTTTAGTTTTGATTTAAAAGCGAAAGCAACATGCGCACAAACAACTTCGATTGCAGTTCAACCTCAAGATTCTAGTTTCGCCGACTCAACCGCATTGGTTGCTGGTACCACCGCAGATACCTCCACCACAAATGCCTCGCAACCAATCGAATCAAATCCCAAAACAAACTGCATAAAAGGTGATGCCCCCGTCGAGACCATGTCGTGGTGGGCTATTTTTATTGCCGGATTAATTGGTGGCTTTGCAGCTTTATTAACCCCTTGCGTTTTTCCAATGATACCAATGAACGTGGCATTTTTCACTAAACAAAGCAAAAACAAATCGCAGGGTTTACGAAATGCACTAATTTACGCACTGTTCATAATTGTTTTGTATGTTGGACTCGGATTGGGTGTAACACTCATTTTTGGGGCTGGCGCATTGCATACCTTATCAACCAGCGTGTGGTTCAATTTAGCATTCTTTGTTTTACTCTTGGTATTTGCTTCTTCGTTTTTAGGAGCCTTCGAAATTGTGTTGCCCAGTGCTTTTGTCAATAAAATGGATTCTAAAGCCGATAAAGGCGGCTTATCTGGTATTTTCTTTATGGCATTTACATTAGCTTTAGTATCGTTCTCATGCACGGGTCCTATCATTGGCACATTATTGGTTCAAGCGGCGGCTACGGGCAATATTGCTGGGCCTTTTTGGGGTATGTTTGGTTTTGCTTTGGCACTATCGTTACCTTTTGGTGTATTTGCAGCTTTTCCGGGTTGGTTAAATGCCGTGCCAAAATCGGGAGGCTGGCTAAATTCAGTAAAAGTAACTTTAGGATTTCTTGAATTGGCTTTGGCTCTAAAGTTTGCCTCTAATGCCGATTTGGTAGTGCAAGCAGGTATTTTAACCCGCGAAGTATTTATTGGTATTTGGATTGTTATTTTTGGCTTATTAGGCTTATACCTTATTGGGTCATTTAAAACGGCACACGATAGCGACGTTAAGAAAATATCAGTTACCCGTTTATATTTTGCCATCGCTGCTTTTTTTGTAACGTTCTACTTAATTCCAGGTTTATGGGGCGCCCCACTCAAATTATTTAGTGGCATTTTACCACCCTTAGAATATTCCGAATCGCCACACGGATTTGGAGCGAGTGCCTCCACCGAAAAAGCAACACCACTTATTACCGATCCCGAGTTTGGAAAATACATGGAGGTAACTAAAAGTGGAATTGTACACTTTAAAAACGATTACGAACACGCTTTGGCTTATGCTAAAAAAGTAGGTAAACCACTAATGGTTGATTTTACAGGTCATGCCTGCGCCAATTGCCGAAAAACAGAAGATTACGTGTGGCCCGATACCGAAGTTATCAAGCGTTTAAATGCAAACGTGGTATTGGTTTCTTTATATGTAGATGACAAACGCGAACTCGACCCTAAAGATTATATGAAAGTACAATGGTATGGTAAAGAACGAGAAATTACTGACATTGGCGATAAATTCAAATACATGGAAGAAACCCGCTACGCGCAAAGTACGCAGCCTTTATACGTCTTGCTCGACCATAACGAAAAACCATTAAACGCGTTAAGAGGTTACGACCCTAGTATTCCGGCCTATATACAATGGCTTGACGAAGGCGTAGAAGCATTTGAAAAATCTAAGTAGTAGAAGTTAATTTTACTTAGGAGCCATGCCGTACACTTTTCTCTTGAGTTCTAAAGCCCATTCTTGATGCGTTTTATCAGAGGTAAAATAATCATTAGATAAAGGTTCTCCAATATGAATAACAATCGTTTTGTTTCGTTGCTTAAACATCTCGTCTGGTAAAAACAACATTTCGATATTGCCCTTAATACCCAAACGTTTGCGCCATAAGGCCAAATTATAAAAAAAAGAAGAATTACGTCCTTCAATAAATACCGGAATTATCGGTTTTTTATACTTCAAAGCCTTGCTCACAAAACTTTTTTGCCACTCTAAATCTTCTATGCCTTGGGGTTGTTTACGCGACACTAAACCCGCTGGAAAAACCAACACCGCTTCGTCCGAGGCGTAAACCGCTTCTACCCGCGTTAATGCCTCTCGGGCGGTTGTTCCAACTTTATTAACGCCAACAAAAATATCTCCAAAATTGGTGAGGTTGCGTAAAATATCATTTACAAAAAAACGCACATCGGGCCTAATATCACCCACCGCTTTAATAAGCGACATACCATCCAATCCACCTAACGGATGGTTGCTCGCTATTATAACACCTCCAGTACTTGGTAAACGTTCAGCATAATTTACCTTTACCGTTATATTCAAATACTTTAAAATTTCAGCATTATGAGCTAAACCATGAAATTTGCCAAGGTACTTCATGCCTTCGTTAATTTCATCTTCATGCAATTTTCGCTTTAACCAATTAATAGCAAACCGAGGCAAAATTTTATACAAGGTACTCGCTTTTTCGCGAAGCACTTTTTCAACATCAATAAATTTTTTTGTTTCCGTCATAAAGCTAAAGGCGGCAAAAGTACAATCTAACTTGTTAATATCCAATTTACATTGTAAAGGCTTTTTACCGAAGTGCCAACGTTTTAAAAGCGCATCAACAGGCAGTCTTTCATCAAAAAATAAAAAACCAAGGCTCAAAAAAGCCCAAAAATAATTGTTGAAAACTTGGCTTTTTTCAACAAAGTGGTAAAAAATGGTATTAAGTGGTAAAAAGTGGTAAAATTTAATTAGTTTTGTAAAACATTCATTATCAGTGCATGACAAGTTTGATTGGGGAATATGATTGCAAGGTGGACGCAAAAGGGCGTTTCATGTTTCCTATTGACCTAAAAAAGCAGTTAAATGAAGGCTTCGAAAAAGGTTTTGTGATGAACCGCAACCTACACCAAAAATGTTTGGTGTTATACCCTATCCACGAGTGGGATAAACTCAATAAAAAATTAAGCAAACTAAATCGCCTAATTAAGGCCAACGACGTATTTGTTAGGCGTTTCACCGGTGGGGCAACTGCCTGCGAACCCGACTCAACAGGCCGCCTACTTATCCCCAAAGCTCTAAGCGAGTATGCAGATATGAAAAGTGATATTAAGGTCTTGGGTAGCAATAACGTCATCGAAATTTGGGATAAAAAATTATACGACGAGTTTTTAAACCAAGATATCAATATCGAAAAATTGGCAGAAGACGTATTAGGCAATTTAGATTTTAATGGTGTTGGAGATGAATAACGCCATTTACCATATACCCGTTCTTTTGCAAGTTGGTGTGGATCAACTCAACATTCAACCAAGTGGCGTTTATGTTGATTTAACCTTTGGAGGTGGCGGTCATTCAAAAGCTATACTTGATAAACTCGATGCACAGTCGAAATTAATTGCTTTTGATCAAGATGCCGATGCCCAAGCGAATGCGTTGAAGGACATGCGTTTTACACTCATTCCTCAAAATTTTCGCTATCTGAAAAATTACTTGCGTTTGCAAGGGCTTACACACGTAGATGGCATTCTTGGCGATTTGGGGGTATCTTCTCATCAGTTCGATGAAGGCTCGCGTGGGTTCTCCATTCGTTTCGATGGGCAGTTAGACATGCGCATGAATCAGCAAAGCCAATTAACCGCCGCTAAAATTATCGAAACATACACTGAGGCACAGTTGCAAACTATTTTTCAAGAGTACGGAGAAGTGGAAAACGCAAAACGTTTGGCGCAAACAATTTGTAGCGCACGAACCACACAAGCGTTTGACACCACCGAAGCCTTTAAGCAGTTAATAAAACCTTGCACCCCTAAGTTTGACGATCACAAATACTTGGCTAAAGTATTTCAAGCCCTGCGAATAGAAGTAAATCAAGAAGTGCAAGCCCTAAAAGAATGCTTAACCCAATGTTTAGAAGTATTAAAACCAGGGGCGCGCTTAGTCATTATTTCTTACCACAGTTTAGAAGATCGTTTGGTGAAAAACCTAATGAAAACAGGCAACACAGAAGGTAAAGAAGAAAAGGATGTGATTTTTGGCAGCACCAAAAAAGTGTTTAAGAATTTAAGTTCTAAACCAATTTTACCTACCGAGGCCGAAATCAAAACAAACACACGCGCCAGAAGTGCCAAATTAAGAGTAGCAGAGAAATTATAAATAAGTAAAGCAATGGCTAATACATACAGAGAAATACCTAACGTAGAAACCAATCGCTCGGAAGAAAAAACCGAACGGGAAGAAAACGTGGCTGTTACTGAAAAGCCTAAAAAAAATTATAAAAAAGGAGTTTTAGCAAAAGGCTTATCAACCGTGTTTAGTGGCGCATTTTTAACCAACGAAAAAACGTTGAAAACCGTGCCTTTCATCATGTTCTTAGCAGGTATTGCCATCTTATACATTGCTTACGGGTATTATGCCGATGATACCATACGCGAAACAAATAAAATAGCCAATCAATTAAAAGAATTACGCTCCGATTATATTTCTACCAAAAGCGAATTAATGTTTGCCAGTAAACAAAGCGAAGTGGCTAATGCAGTAGATACTTTAGGACTGAAAGAGCCAGTAGTACCACCCATGAAAATTGAAGTGGACAGTAACGAATTATACAAAGTAATCAAGTAAACGTGGAAAATAAAAAAGACATACTATCCCGTACTTACCTCATGTACATCTTTATGTGCGTGTTTGCTTTTGCCATACTCTATCGCATCTGTGTAATACAATTTGTACAAGGCGATGAATGGCGTAATAAAGCCGAAACCTACACCACCAAAGTATTTGAAATTGAAGCAGTACGTGGAAATATTTTTGATGCCAATGGAGCCTTATTAGCCACTAGTTTGCCTTATTACGAAGTAGGTATAGATATTTGCGCACCAAGCATAGACACTAAATTGTTTAAGAAAGACCGCGACTCGTTAGCACTATTATTAAGTAGTTTATTTCACGATAGAAGCCCAGCCGAATACAAAAAAATATTAATAAACGCTCGGAAAGAAAAAGACCGTTATGTGGTCTTGCAGCGCAACGTAGCGCACAAAGATTTACAAACGCTTAAAACATTTCCTATCTTAAGAAAAGGACGACGCGGAGGTTTGGTAACCTTACAAACGAACCGTCGCGAACGCCCATTTCAAATGTTGGCCGCCCGCACTATTGGCATGTCGCGCACGGGCATTAAACCTGTTGGTTTAGAAGGAGCTTTCGATAGCACCTTAATGGGTGTTAGCGGCAAACGCTTAATGCAAAAAATTGCAGGCGATGTGTGGCGACCCATTAACGACGAAAACGAAGTAGAACCAAAAGATGGTAGCGATTTATATACCAGCATTGATATCAACATTCAAGATGTAGCCGAGCATGCGTTATTAAAAGCCTTAATAAAAAATCAGGCCTCGCATGGCTGTGCCGTATTAATGGAAGTGAAAACTGGACAAGTAAAAGCCATTGCTAATTTATCACATTCTACAAAAATGGGAGACTCTACCAACTATACCGAAAACTTAAATTACGCATTGGGTTATCCAACCGAACCAGGCTCAACATTTAAGTTAGCATCGCTATTAGCTACGTTCGATTCGTACGAGGTTAGCTTAGATGAAAAAGTTAATGTGGGCAATGGCGAATGCGTGTATTACGACCGTCGTATGCGCGATGCACATCCCCCTAAAACAACTACTTTAACCGTGCAACAAGTGTTTGAAACCTCTTCTAACGTTGGGGTTAGTAAACTAATAACAAAATACTTTTCTAAGAACCCAAAACAATTTACCGATAAACTTTTATCCTTTCACCTCAACGGCAAACTCGGTTTATCTATTCCTGGCGAAGGAACGGCGCGTATTAAAAAACCAAAAGATAAAGATTGGTATGGTACAACTTTGCCTTGGTTAAGCATTGGTTACGAAAGCCTCTTAACACCTTTGCATACCCTAAGTTTATACAATGCTATTGCCAACAACGGCACCATGGTAAAGCCCATGTTTGTTAAAGAAATTCGACGCAATGGCACCTTAGTTAAAACATTTGCACCCGAAATTATTGCCGAAAAAATAGTGAAGCCTTCCACTATTGCTAAAGCCAAACAAATGATGGAAGGGGTTGTTAAAAATGGAAGTGGTAAAGGGTTAAACATTACCGCATTTAAAGTTGGTGGAAAAACAGGCACGGCTCAAATTGCGAAGAACGGCGATTACAAGTCGCAAGGTACAACCTATCAAGCTTCATTTGTAGGGTATTTCCCAGCCGATAATCCCTTATACACTTGTATTGTTATCATTAATAATCCTACTAAAGGCGATTATTACGGTGGATTAGTTTCAGGCCCGGTGTTTAAAGAAATTGCTGAAAAAGTATATTCAGGTGGATTAGATTTTATTAAACCATTAAACAAATCGAACGATTTTTTAAGTCAAACACCAAGTGTTATTAAAACCAAAGGCAACGAGTTACGCTATATAACAACACAGTTGGCCATCCCTTCTAAAGTAAACGCACAAAGCGAACGCTATGTAACAATAAACACTGCCGATACTTCTAAAGTTGTAGCTAACGAAAGTAAAATTGAAACGCAATTAAATAAACGTGTCATGCCCAATGTATTAGGCATGTCGGCTAAAGACGCCTTATTTCTGTTAGAGAACTGCGGCCTTCACGTTAAAGTACAAGGTTTTGGTTCAGTAAAAAAACAAAGTAAAGAAGCTGGACAAAAATTTGCAAAAGGTGAAAAAATAGAATTATTACTGAGTTCGTAAATGAAACTACTAAGCGACATATTATATAAAGTTAGACTCGAAGAAGTAGTTGGCAGCACGCACATTGCCGTAGCTGGTATTACTTTCGACTCCCGTAAAATAAAAAAAGACAGCGTGTTTATTGCTACACGAGGCACTGCGGTAGATGGACATGATTTTATTGATAAAGCCATCGAAGCGGGCGCTAATGCTATTGTTTGCGAGCAAATGCCAAGCATATTAAACGAGCAAGTAACCTATATAAAAGTAAGTAGTTCAACCTATGCTCTAGGCTTAATGGCTTGTCATTTTTACGATAACCCTTCTACCAAATTAAAACTAGTAGGTGTAACAGGTACTAACGGTAAAACAACAACCGTAACGTTGCTGTTTAATTTATTCAAATCATTAGGCTATTCAGTTGGATTACTCTCAACCGTTCAAAATAAAATCAATAACACCATTATCCCTTCCACGCATACCACACCCGATGCCTTAGCACTTAACGAACTGTTGCAAACTATGGTAGCACAAGGTTGCGAGTATGTGTTTATGGAAGTTAGCTCACATGCAGTAGCGCAACACCGCATCGCCGGCTTACAATTTATAGGTGCACTTTTTTCTAACATCACACACGATCACCTAGATTATCATAAAACATTTAACGACTATATAAAAGCTAAAAAAGGATTTTTCGATGCGCTATCAGCCGATGCGTTTGCCTTAGTAAATCGCGACGACCGCAATGGCTTAGTGATGATGCAAAATACAAAAGCACAAAAATATACTTATAGTTTACAAACCGTTGCCGACTTTAAATGCCGCATCATCGAAAATCACCTCAATGGCTTATTATTAAACATAGATAATCAAGAGCTTTGGGTAAAACTCATTGGTACTTTTAATGCCTACAACGTACTGGCCGTATATGGTGCTGCCATTTTATTGAAGCAAGATAAAATCAACGTGTTAACCGCACTAAGCAATTTGAATTCGGTTGAAGGACGTTTTCAATACCTTAAATCCACAACAGGCGTAATAGGCATTGTGGATTATGCGCACACCCCCGATGCACTCAAAAATGTATTAGAAACCATTAAAGACATCAGAAACGGTAACGAACAAGTTATCACTTTAGCGGGTTGTGGCGGCGATCGCGATTCCACTAAACGTCCTGTAATGGCTGCTATTGCTTGCGAATACAGTAACCGTGTTATTTTAACTTCCGATAACCCACGTAGCGAAGACCCCGAAGAAATTTTAAATCAAATGGAAAAGGGCATAGCACCAACCGATCGAAAAAAGACACTACGCATTAGCGATCGTAAAGAAGCCATTAAAACCGCTTGCAGCCTAGCCTCTAAAGGCGATATTATTTTGATTGCAGGTAAAGGACACGAAAAGTACCAAGAAATTAAAGGCATTAAACACCCTTTCGACGACTTCGAATTATTAAAAGAAACCTTTCAAACCTTAGGAATATAGATGCTGTATTATTTAATTACATACCTCGATCGTTTATTTAATATCCCAGGAGCTGGCGCGTTTCAATACATCTCCTTCCGAGCCGCTTTGGCACTTATTGTATCACTACTTATATCTATGGTGTTCGGCAAACGCATCATCGAATTTATTAGACGCAAACAAATTGGCGAAACCATTCGCGAATTGGGCCTCGAAGGACAAACCAAAAAAGCGGGCACACCTACAATGGGCGGGTTAATCATTATTGCAGCTATACTCATTCCCACTTTATTATTTTCTAAAATATTAAACGTCTATATTATCCTAATGGTCATCTCTACAATATGGTTAGGCGGCTTAGGTTTTTTAGACGATTACATCAAAGTATTCAAAAAAAACAAAGAAGGCTTACAAGGCAAATTCAAAATTATTGGTCAAGTAGGTATCGGTTTAATTGTAGGTTGCGTTTTGTATTGGCACCCCGATGTAGTTATTAAAGAACGTGTGGACTCTAACTCAACAAGTAGTTGGGCCATTAATAACCCCAATCAACAAACCGATTTAAAAATCCCGAAGTATGCTGAAACACCAGTAAAAACGCTTAAAACCACAATACCCTTTGTAAAAAATAACGAGTTAGATTACGCCAAATTTATTTCTTGGGCTTGCGACGATTGCATGAAATACGGATGGCTCATTTTTATACCTATGGTTATTATAGTTGTAACCGCTGTATCTAATGGTGCCAACATTACCGATGGCATTGATGGATTAGCCGCCGGAACAAGTGCCATCATTGGAGTGGTATTAGGCATTTTTGCTTACGTGAGTGGCAACATGGTATTTGCCGATTACCTCAACATCATGTATATCCCTTACACGGGCGAGTTAGTAGTATTTATTGCCGCATTCATTGGCGCGTGCATTGGTTTTCTTTGGTACAACTCCTTTCCAGCACAAGTATTTATGGGCGATACAGGTAGCTTAGCCATCGGTGGAATCATAGCCGTGTTTGCCATTGCCATTCGTAAAGAACTACTGATTCCAATTTTATGTGGTGTATTTTTTGTAGAAAGCTTATCGGTGATTATGCAAGTGTATTATTTTAAATATCAAAAGAAACGCAAAGGTTTAGAGTATGCACAAGCAAATCGTTTATTTAAAATGGCACCGCTTCATCACCATTATCAAAAATCTGGATTTCATGAATCAAAAATTGTCATGCGTTTTTTAATCATTAGCATCATGTTAGCAGTATTAACTTTTGTAACACTCAAATTACGTTAAGTGAATAAAAGATTAGTCATATTAGGAAGTGGCGAAAGCGGTGTAGGCAGTGCAATACTGGCTAAACAGAAGGGGTATGACGTATTCGTAAGCGATAAAAATTTTGTAAATGAAAAATACAAAACCCAATTAATAGAACACCACATTGAGTTTGAAGAAGGGCAACACACCGAAGCAAAAATAGTAAATGCAACGGAGGTTATTAAAAGTCCAGGCATACCCGATAAAGTAGAATTAGTAGTGAAACTAAAAGAAAAAAATATTCCTGTGATTAGCGAAATTGAATTTGCTGGGCGTTACACCTCGGCCAAAACAATTTGCATAACAGGTTCTAATGGTAAAACAACAACTACTTTATTAACGTATCACATTCTTAAAAATGCAGGTTACAATGTTGGATTGGCAGGCAATGTTGGGAAAAGTTTTGCCTATCAAGTGGCTACCGAACACTTCGATTATTATGTATTAGAACTTAGCAGTTTTCAATTAGATGGAATGTTTACATTTCGAGCTGACGTGGCTGTTTTATTAAACATTACACCCGATCATTTAGATCGCTACGATTATAAATTTGAAAACTATGCTGCCTCAAAATTTCGTATCCTTCAAAATCAAACCGCAGCCAACCACTTTGTGTATTGTGCCGATGATAAAGTGATTAGTAATTATATATCCTCCCGCACCCCAGTAGCCAAGCTGATTCCGTTCAGCATCTATCAATCAATAGAAGGCGATGGCGCGTTTTTAAATACGAACCAGTTAACCCTTAATTATAAACCAGAGCAAGAACCCTTAATTATGACAATTGAACAATTAGCATTGCAAGGTAAACATAATGTTTACAACAGCATGGCCGCCGCAATGGCCTCGCGCATCGTAGATGTGCGTAAAGAATCTATCCGCGATAGCCTGCAAGATTTTCAAGGTGTAGAACACCGCCTCGAATTTGTAGCGTCTATTAACGGCATAGAGTTTATTAACGACTCTAAAGCCACCAACGTTAACTCCGCCTGGTATGCCCTCGAAAGCATGCAAAAATCAGTTGTGTGGATTTGTGGAGGCCAAGATAAAGGCAACGATTATAACGAACTAATAGAACTCGTAAAGGCTAAAGTAAAAGCCATCGTTTGTTTAGGCAAAGACAATCAAAAAATCATCAATGCTTTTCAAGGCGTTATTGAAACCATTGTTGAAACCGATACCGCTGCCGATGCGGTTGTTTCGTCTTACAAGTTAAGTAAAAAAGGAGATGTCGTTTTATTATCGCCCGCTTGCGCCAGTTTTGATTTGTTTCAAAACTACGAAGACCGTGGTATGCAATTTAAAGCCGCTGTAAGATCATTATAAAAAATGGAAACAACGGTGTTAAATACCGCAGTGTTAAAGGCTATCAATGCCCAGCCTCACCAATTGGAATGGGTAGCCGAACACAAGGGTGTAACGTTTATTAACGACTCTCGTTCTATTACAATTAAGGCAACAGTAAATGCGATTAACGCTCTACAAGCAAAACTCATCTTGTTAATAGGAGGCGAAGACCGACACGTAGATTATGGATTTTTACTAAATGCCGAACTCAGTAAATTAAAAGCAGTAATCTACATGGGCAAAGAGAAAGAGAAATTATTTAACGTCATGCGTCAACAACCCTGCTTAATTACCAATGCACACAGCTTAAAAGAAGCGGTTGAGTTAAGTGTAATGATAGCTGGCAAAGGCGATGTGGTTATGTTTTCTCCAGCTTGCTCAAGCAACGAAGCATTTGATAACTATAAAAACAGAGGCGATCGATTCAAGCGTGAAGTAAACAGTATTTAAAATAAGTTAGATGAAACTATTTACATATTTAAAGGGCGATAAAGTTATTTGGGCCATTATGATGTTGCTATCACTCATCTCTGTATTAGTAGTATATAGTGCCGTTGTAACACTAGCGCATAAATTTAAACAAGGCAACTCCGAGTATTATTTAATTAAACACTTTGTCATTATTGTTCTGGGTTTTGGTATTGCTTACGTGTTTCATAAATTAAAATACACCGTATTTGCAAAGGTGGCGCAAATTGGTTTTTTGTTATGCGTGCCTTTATTACTTTATACATTATTAAGGGGTGTAAGTGCTGGTGATGCTAGCCGTTGGATTGAAATTCCGGGTATTGGATTAACCTTTCAATCGTCGGATGTAGCCAAAATTATGTTGTTGTTATATGTAGCGCGCGTATTAACCATAAAGCAAGATGAGTTAAAAGAATTTAAAGGGGTTATTAAATTATTACTGTTACCCATTGGTTTAATTTGCGCTTTAATTTTACCAGCCAACTTTTCAACAGCTGCACTTTTATTCTTAAATTGCTTATGCCTTTTATTTATCGGACGCATCCGCACAAAGTTTATGTTATACATCCTTGGGGCTTGTTTAGCATTTGCAAGTTTATTAACCGTGGTCGTACTTAAATTTCCCGAAGCTATTCCACGCGGCTCTACTTGGAAAGCACGCATCGAAAATTTCATCAGTGGCGATACCAAAACCAATTACCAAAGCGATCAAGCTAAAATAGCAGTAGCCAACGGTGGCGTAATTGGTAAAGGCCCTGGTAATAGCACACAGCGTGCGTTTTTACCTCAAGCCTCCTCCGATTTTATTTACGCTATCATCATCGAAGAATACGGTTTACTCACCGGGTTCATCATGTTATTTTTATACATGATTTTACTTTTTAGAGGCATTCGCATTTTGCGTGATACAGATAAAACCTTTGGAGGTCTTATAGCTATTGGTCTTTCGTTTAGTTTAGTATTTCAGGCACTCATCAACATGGCCGTAGCTGTTAATTTATTTCCTGTTACGGGTCAACCTTTGCCAATGGTAAGCATGGGTGGCACATCCATTTGGTTTACGATGGTAGCCATGGGTATTATTTTAAGTGTGAGCCGTAGCAACGAAGATAATACCAGCGAAAAACTCGAAACAATTTAATACAGCAATAACGTGAAACCTTTGCGAATCATATTAAGTGGTGGTGGCACAGGTGGCCATATTTTTCCAGCGGTAGCCATTGCCAACCAACTCAAGCAACAAGTACCTCATGCCGAAATTTTATTTGTTGGGGCATTAGGCCGCATGGAAATGGAAAAAGTACCCGCCGCAGGTTATCAAATTATTGGTGTACCTATTGCAGGATTGCAACGCCGATTCACCCTTCAAAATTTTAAACTACCTTTTTTAATTTTGAAAAGTTTATGGTTAACCCGAAAAATTATTAAAGCGTTTAAACCACATGTTGTTGTTGGCACAGGTGGATACGCCAGCGGACCTGTTTTAAAAGCAGCTACAGCCATGGGTATTCCTACACTTATCCAAGAACAAAATGGCTATGCGGGTATCACCAATAAACTACTCGCTAAAAAAGTAAATCGCATTTGTGTCGGTTACGAAGGCATGGAGGTTTTTTTTCCTAAAGAGAAAATACTGTTAACAGGTAATCCGGTTCGGCAAGATATAAATGACTTAGACTCCAAACGCCAACAAGCGCAATCTTTTTTTAATTTGAATCCGAATCTTAAAACCATATTAGTTATTGGTGGAAGTTTAGGCGCAAAAACGATTAACGAGTCCATTGCTTCGGGTTTGGAGTTGTTTAAAACAAATCAAGTGCAACTTATTTGGCAAACGGGTAAAAGTTATGCCGATACAGCCTTGCAACTGCTTACACAACATCAAAGTAAATTGCTGCAAGCCTCAGCATTTATTCAACGCATGGATATGGCTTATGCCGCCGCCGATGTGGTTATTTCGCGGGCAGGCGCAAGCTCTGTTACCGAATTGTGTAACGGGCATAAAGCCTGCATACTCGTACCTTCGCCCAATGTAGCCGAAGATCATCAAACTAAAAACGCAATGGCTTTGGTTAATAAACAAGCAGCTATTTTAGTTAAAGATGACGAAGCCCCGCAAAAACTGGTAGCGCAAGCCATTCAGTTATTAAACGATGAAACGCAATTACAAATATTAAAGACCAATATTCGGCAATTTGCGTATCCTAATTCTGCCAGCGTTATTGCTCACGAAGTTTTAAAACTAGCCAACTACACCACATAATGAATGTATTAAATTATAAGTTATATTATTTTTTAGGAATTGGAGGCATTGGTATGAGTGCCTTAGCGAGGTTTTTCAATCACCATAACAAAACAATATACGGTTACGATAAAACACAAACCGATTTAACCACACACTTACAAAACGAAAACATTACATGTTATTTTGATGAAGACGTTAATCGCTTACAAAAAATTTTAGCGAATTATGCGTTGAGCGATGTATTAGTTATTTATACACCTGCTGTTCCAAACACACATCAAGAGTATTTATTTTTACAAAACGCAGGTTACACTATTTTAAAACGTTCGCAAGTATTAGGTGAAATAACTAAAGCCTATAAAACCATTGCCATTGCTGGTACTCACGGTAAAACCACAACTACTACTTTAGTAACGCATCTTCTAAAAAGTGCAGGAATAAATTGTTATGCTTTTATGGGAGGTATTTCTAAAAACTATAATACCAATTTAATTTTAGGCGATGCTAAACAAAGCGAGGCTTACATGGTGGTAGAGGCCGATGAATACGATCGTTCGTTTTTAACCCTTCAACCCCAAATTGCTTTAATTACAAGCGTTGATGCCGATCATTTAGA